>CAZMMX010000001.1:0-177145 GCA_964567485.1 uncultured Prolixibacteraceae bacterium
ATTTAGGCAACTATTTCTAGGCAAGGCCTGTTAGGCGTTGCGGGAATGCAGGATGTACATCTCAGAAACAGAAGGCGCTAACTTCTGGCTAAGTGTTCTGACCGATCTTAAAGCCCGTGGGGTAAAAGATATCCTGATTGCCAGCATTGATAACCTTTCCGGCTTCTCAGAGGCGATCCTGAGCGTTTTTCCCCAGGCAGAGGTGCAATCCTGCATTATCCACCAGGTTCGCAATTCCATTAAGTATGTGGCTTCCAAGGACCAGAAGGTTTTCATGAGTGACCTGAAAAAAATCTACCAGGCTCCAAACAAGAGCCAGGCAGAAACTGAGCTGTTAAATCTGGAAGAGACCTGGGGTAAAAAATATCCGGTTGTCATTCGGTCATGGAACAATAACTGGGAAAAACTCTCCACCTATTTTCAGTATGATGATCAGATCCGCAGATTGATTTATACGACCAATGCCGTTGAAGGATTTCACCGGCAGATCAGGAAAGTTACCAAAACCAAAGGCGTCTTTCCCAATGACATGGCACTTCTGAAGCTAATATACCTGGCCACCGGTAACATCTCTAAAAAGTGGACCCAGCCTCTTCAGAATTGGGCAATTACAGTACAGCAGTTGAGTATAAAATTTGGTGACAGAATGGAAATCAGCCTTTAATCTTCAACTCTGAAAAGCAAAGGTAGACAGGCTCAGAAACCTGTCAAGGGTATATAAACGGCTCCTAAAGTCGCCGCCCTTGACAGAACCCTGATCCTGTTCAAAAAAGCTTTTAAGAGTTGAATCTTTGAGAAAAAAAGATACATTTGAAATGGAAGAAAAAAAAGACCGGACAGAGTTCAATTTACAGACCCTTTTTTTACAATGCAGCAATATTTTTAATCTTAATGGATTTAATAAACCCGTCAACCACAGAGAGGATATGCCCTTTGTCGGCCTCTTCCATTTTTTCAATCTCGTTAAGGCGTTTAAGCATCTCGGGATCTTTCAGAATATTTTCCTCGTCAGTTTCCCCCAATAAATAACCTACGGTTGTACCAACCAGCTTTGCTATTTTTTTAGCCGCTTCAATGCTTGGCTGCATCTCATCCTTCGGCGCCGGTCTGAAACACTGCCACTTGCCAGTCTTAACCACTACCATTAAGAGTATAATAAATTGAGTTGTTTGATCAAAAAAGAGTAACACATTCATTAAAAGACAATTAGCTTGGCATGATATAAATCTTCAGCAAAAATTGTTATGCCAGGATATTTTTACTGTCGGCATTGCGGCAAACGCACCCGCAAGAATCCCCGGATCAAAAGCCATCAAAGCTATTGTGGCAGCCAGCCTTGCCAGCAGGCCCGTAAGAACCGATGGGAACGGGAGAAGTTGGAGAACTTTCCCGAGTATCATGATCGGCGTAAAAAACAAAAGGCACACTGGCGAAAGCACCGTCCTGATCACCAATATCAGCAGCAGTATCGACAAACTCATCCCCTTTACGAAGAAACCAACCGTAAAAAGCAACTTTTACGCAATAAAAAAGCCTCACAAATTGCATTTGAAAGCCGTTTTCAAAAGATTGTAAAGACGGACGCGTTAATCGCTGAAAACCTTGCCAGTCGCGGGTTATACGAGATCCTGCCCTACAAAATGCGTCCGGGGGAAAAGATTGTAAAGACGGACGCGTTAATCGTGGAAATCCGCGCCCATAGCGGCTTTGCGAAGGTTCTGGTACCGCAATCTGGTTAATTGTAAAGACGGACCACATTGCACGGGGCCCGGCCGGTTTCTATTTTGGCGGGAAAAATGACTGGTGTGAGCACCCATAGGAAAATTAAGCTTGAAGATCTGGATACAACGCTCTTGTCTCTGCGTATCACCCGGCCCAAAGATCTTGCCCGTGTACGCCAGTCGCTGGAGCGCTCAGGCCAGCTGAATCCCATCGTGGTACGTCCCCTTGATGATCGATTCCAGATTCTGGATGGCTTTAAACGCTACGCAGTCGCCCAGGATTTAGGATGGGAGTCTCTGGAGGCAAGAATCCTGGATATCTCCTTACCGGAGGGTAAGGCAGCCATGCTGAGCTATAACCGCAGCGGACGCTCCCTGCTGGATTATGATGAAGCCATGGTGATTCACAGTCTCAAGCAGGACCACCTGCTGGATCAGGCAGCCATCTCCCGGCTTACAGGCTATAGCCGCAGCTGGGTGTGCCGCCGGCTGGCGCTGATAGAAAAACTGGATCCAGGGCTTCAGGATGCCTTGCGCATGGGGGTGATCACCAACTCCCAGGCAAGGTCCCTGGTGCGGTTGCCACGTGGCAACCAGCAGGAAGTGATGCACTGCATCACAGAGTGGCACCTGACAAGCCGAGACAGTGCAGTACTGGTAGAAAAGTATCTTTCCTCTGGTAGCCGAAAGGAGCAGCAGTATGTGCTGACGCATCCCATGGAGGTGATCGAGCAAACGGGATCTGGTGAAGAGATCTTCGACATCCGTTTAAGCCATCATGGCAACCGGCTTTTGAAAAGCGTGGAACTGCTCCATATCCAGCAGAACATCTTTATCAGCCTGTGCGGACAACATATGACAGGCCAGCTTGGAGAAACGGAAACCGGGATTTTGGAAGAAAAGATCGATCGGTTGAAAAAAGGAGCGGGTAAGGTTCAAAAGATTATTCATTTTAAAACATGGAAAGATGCAGGATGAATCATTAGAGAACTCAGTGGTAACGTTGCATACCCGGGGATGGACCATCCGGTGGTTATCGCGCGAGTTGGGCATCAGCCGCGAGCGGGTACAACGGATACTCAGGGATAACAACAAGAAGCGGGAGACGGGCCAGGCCATACCACGGGAAACAGTTGTGAAACCCTCCAAAATGGATCCATACAAGGAGTACATAGCAGAACTTCTGGACACTTATACGGACCCGCCCATCACCTCGCAGCGGGTGCTGGAGAAAATCCGGGAGAAGGGCTATGATGGCGGGAGAACCATCCTGGGGGAATATGTGGCCTCAGTGCGGGGAAAACAAGCCGGTGAACCGGTCGTTTATGTGGAGACATCACCCGGCCAGCGGGGTTCACACGACTGGAGCGATTACTCCGTCTATTTTACGGACTCCGGAACTAAGGAGAAGGTGACTTTCTTCAGTTTCATTTTGAACTACTCCCGGCGGCAGTACATCGATGTGGTGGAAGACAAAACACAAACCACCCTTCTGAGGTGCCTGGTGAATACCTTCATCTATTTTGACGGGGTGGTGCGCCAGGTAAAGAGCGATAACCAGAAGGCCTGCGTGGACCGGTGGGAACAGGGCAAGCCGGTTTTTAACCGCAGGTTCCTGGAGTTTGCTTCGCACTACCGTTTCAAGCCGCTTACGATCACCCCCGGAAAACCCCGTGAAAACCTGCGCATTGAGAGGCCTTTTTACTACCTGGAACAAAGCTTTTTGAACGGACGCACATTCTGTAATGTGAAGGATCTGAAGGATCAGCTGCTGCAATGGTTACAGGAAGTGAATGACTTGCGGGTTCACCGCACCACCGGGGAAACACCCCTGGCATTGTTCCAAAAGGAGTATCCCTTTTTGCAGCCCCTGCCTGAGAGTCACTATGACACTTCCCTGACCGGTTACCGGGTGGTAAACAATGAGTCGTGTGTGGAGTGGAGTGGTTTTTATTATGCCGTTCCGGCTCAGTATATGCATCAGACATGTCTGGTCAGGGAGAGCCAGGATCAGGTAACCATTTACGGACCCGGTGGCAGTGAGATCATCCGGCACCCCCTGCCGGCAAAAAACACTGCCGGCAAATATGTCGGTCGGGTGGCACTGCCACAGCGGCAGAATGCATCACCCAGGCTGGAAGAGGTAAAACTACGACTGGAAGCCATGGGAGAGGTCATGACCCGGTATATCGAAGAAATCAGCAAACATAAGCCTTCCTCGTACCGGACTCATCTGCGCAGGATATTGTCCCTGAAGGTAAACTACCACCAGCAGGATATTATCCTGGCCGTAGCCCGCGCACTCAAACACAAGGTGTATGAATCCGGTGCCATAGAAAACTTCCTGGATTCCCATGCGGAAAAGAAAAATGAATACCGTTTGTTCTCCAAAAATAATCCGGGTTATGAAGAGTAAAGTGTCAGAAAAGTTTATTGAAAACTGCAACTATCTTGGCTTAAAGAGATTGCCAACGCATTATGAATCGGACATTGAAAAAGCCCATAAGGCCAATATCGGTTTTTATGAGTTCCTCGAGGGAATGATCCGGAACGAAGCCGACCACCGCCGGGAGCGCAGCATCAGATACCGGCTCAAGAACAGCCGGATTCCCCAGCCGTATCAGCTGCTGCAGGACTTTGACTTTGACTTTCAGCCGAATCTGAGAAAGAAGCTGGTCATGGATCTGTCACAGATGGATTTTATCCGGCGTAAGGATTCAGTCCTTTTCGTGGGGGATGTGGGAACCGGAAAATCGCATCTTGCCAGGAGCCTGGCCATGAAAGGATGTGAGAAAGGGTTTAAGGTGTTTTACACCACTTGTGCCGATATGATTAGTGACCTCAATACCGGTGTGTATGAAAAGACGCTGGTAAAACGCATCCAGAAGTATGTCAATCCGGAACTACTGGTGGTCGATGAGATGGGGCATGACCGCCTGGAACTGGAGGTGACGCGTGAAGCCCACCTGCTTTTCAAGGTGATCGACGAGCGCTACAAACAACGCCGGTCGTTGATCTTTACCTCCAATGTGGAAGAGCCGGATTGGGCGGATTACCTGGGAGACCCCATCACAACCAAAGCCATCCTGGACCGTATTTTTCATCACTCCATCGTGGTCCGGATAAAAGGACCAAGCTATCGTGAGTATCAGGGAAAACAGCTGCAGAAAGATTACGGGCAATAATCCATTAAGGCGGGCAGCGACCATGGGCGAAGTTTTGTACCGATGGTTGTTTGTAAAGCGTCAGGAGAGAGTTCCTGGCGCTTTTTTGTTTTCAAACCGGTATCGAACCGATTTAAAAACAGGCGGGCAGCTTCCCGGACTCGTATTCCCCGATGGTGTGAAAAAGATGGTTTCCAAATCTGAAAAAATCATGCCGGTCTTACTGGAAAATCCAACTTTATTAAACATTGAAAATCAAATGAATGAAAAACGGTGGCAGCGTTTTGTCAAATCAACTGGCAGTGTTAGGTGGCGACACTGAAATTTTGAGCATTACCTCAAATATAACGACTATCATGATGATACCTTTATTAAGCCCTCTTCAATCCTTGACAGCATTACTTACAAAAACAAAACGTGGTTAGAAGTTGAAGATAACCTTGACTCTTTATGGTTACCCGTGAGTTGTTCGAGGTGTGGTAGTATTTACGATACAATGAGAATTTGGTTAATCGAGCCCAGCACACATTCCGACTCATTGATATTCAGACAGGTTCATCGACAATTTCAGCAAACACAATAAAATTGAAAGGGCAACAATCCGAATAGAATTCCCATGATGACCATCAAACTGCGCCACAGGATAACACCGCTCAGGATAACGGCTTTCGAAAAAAACACCACAAAACGACTTTGCGTGAACCATATATAGGGTGATTTCTCCGGTGCAGTCAACCAGGTCAGAAGTTGTCATAAAAACTCCTCTGTTTGGAAACCTTCAGGTCCCTCAGCATCGATGACCGGGCATTCAGGGTAAAGCTGTAACTCTTCATCCTTCCGAAAGGCACAAAGTTGAGGGACATCTCCCAACAGTGCAAATCGCGGTGTACGCTGAAATTGGTGAAGGAAAAGGCCCTGGCCATGATATCGTAGTTGGTGTTCATGTTAAGCCGCCAGTTTTTCGTCATGTTCAGGCTTCCCCTCACGTTGACCGTTTGGGTGAACCTCCCCTTTTCGTTGGGGTTAAACCGGGAATAATTGAAGGTATAGTCAAACCCGAATTCCCAGGGAATATTGAAATCCATATAATCGCTGAATGCCCCGGGGAGCTCCTGCTGATTCTCAATGGCATCCCTGGCCTTCTCCGACTCCTTTTCTCCCTTCTTGGAGCTGAATTGCAAACCGAAGGAGAGGTTGGCATTGGTCAGCCGGCCCAGTTTGGCCAGCCCCTTGTTGTAATTCCAGGCATACCGGTTGATCTTTATCCCGTTCTTATCGGTCATGTAAGGATCGATCGTGGTGCCGAAATTGATCCCCACCCCCTGCACAGTCGTCCTTCCTCTGATGCTGATGGGTTGCAGGTTCATGGAGTCGGCGATCAGATTATAAGAAGTGGCCAGACTCAGATTGTCGATCAGCTTTACCTTTTTGAAGGGATTGGTTCCCGTGGTGTCCTTCAAATCCTGCACCTTCATCTCCAGATTATTGTTGAGAGAAAAGGAGACATTCCCGGCGGCACCCCGCCCGGCATAACCGTAGATACCCCCGTCAAAAATGGTATAGTATTCCATCCTTCCCGTAGAATCGGTCTGCACCTGCTTCCAGAACCCGAATTTGGGATTTCCGAAATCGGGATTGTAGCTGAAACTGACCGACGGAGAAAGCTTATGCCTGATCCCTTTGACCCGTGATTTGGGATTCCGGGGAACGAACATCCCGTAGATATTGGTAGAGGCACTCAAACTATAGGAATACTGATAGTTGCGCTTCAATCCCGTGATGGTGTCAGTCTTTATATGCGTCGGCCTTCCGTTACGGTCATAAAAGGTCTGGTCAGGTTGATAACTCTTCTCCACATGGCTGAAATACCACTTTTCACTGTAGCTGAAACTCGGGCTCATATTGATGTGCTTGAAGAGATTGAAGCTCGGCAACGAGATGGGCAGGTTGTGCTGAATACCATTCTGCCAGTCGGTCAGAAAGTTCTTTTTCAGGATATCCTTTTCCTTGGCCGTAATGGTATTGCGCATGTTGGCAGAATAGCTGAAGCCGAACTGTTCATACCATTTGGCTGACCCTTTCCGGTTTTTGAATTTCAGGGGATAGATCTTGGACATGTTAAAGGTGAGCTCAGGCATCGAGAGGGTGAGCGATGAATCGGTGGAGTTCTGGGAATGGCGCATGTTGGCCGACATACTGAAGGGTGAATTTTCCCACCGTTTGGTATAGGAGATGCTTGACGATTTCTGGGTGCGCAGGTAACTCTCGGCCGACAGGGAATTTTGCTTGTCGTAACCGCTGGTTGAGAAGTTGACATTTGCGCTGAAAGAGCGGTTGGGATTGGCCTTGGCATCCTGGCTGTGCGACCAGGTGACCTGGAATTGCGGCGACCGGGTATAGGTGTCGAGTCCCTTTTCACCGTAAACATTGACAGCATACCTGAAATCGAAACCTCCGCTGAAACGGTAGCGCATCCGGTAATTGGTGTGCAGCTTGGTCGCCCAGGAACCCCGTGAGTAAAGATCCCCCCTGGCCGAAACATCAAAATATTCATTCGCCGCCCAGTAATATCCCCCTTCACGCAGGAAAAAACCCCTGTTACCCTCTTCCCCGTAGGAGGGAACCAGAATTCCCGAGGAATACTTCGGCGAGTTGGGGAAATACCCAAAGGGAAGCACGGGGAAATAGATGGGAAAATCTTCCAGAACCATATAAGCCGGACCGGTGATGATTTTTTTGTTGGAGATCACCTTGGCTTTGGAGAGATGAACCCAAAAGTGGGGATGTTCGGCATCACAAGTGGTGTATTTTCCCTGCTTGAGGACGAACTCATCACGCGAGATCTTTTTGGTAAGGGCGCTGTGCACAAACCCCTCGCCCTGTTGGGTCACCACATCGGCAATGATGCCCTTCTGGGTTTGGAAATTATAG
The DNA here is from genome assembly GCA_964567485.1 of uncultured Prolixibacteraceae bacterium. Taxonomy (GTDB): domain Bacteria; phylum Bacteroidota; class Bacteroidia; order Bacteroidales; family Prolixibacteraceae; genus UBA1413. The sequence goes on from CAZMMX010000001.1 coordinate 7,817, forward strand.
CGCAGGGTGCGGGATTCAAACTTGTCACTCCCCTCCTGAAAGATCGGTTTTCCCACCAGGGTTCCTGTGGAGTCGACCCTTCCCTCGGCATATATCTCCTTGGTTTCCAGGTCCAGGATCATATGATAGGCCGTCAGCTCTATGTCCATGTAATTGATTTTGGCATCGCCGTAGAGGTAAACCTTTTGTCCGTCAAAGGCGACGATGATGGAATCAGTGGCCACATAATCAATGGGAGCCTCCAGGACCACCTTTTCGGTGCTGTCGGCGGCCAGGGAATCGGCGGCCACGGAATCGGCGGGGGCCGCAAACCCGGCTCCGGAGGGCAGAAGCCGCAGGGTATCGTCAGAACGCAACGATTCCTTCACCGGGGAAACCCAGCGGTCTTGGACCATCATCAGCCTCAATGCTGTGTCAGGACGCACCTCTCCGCTTCTGCGCTGCTGCGACAGAGTATCCGGGAGTACCCGGCCAACCGACATAAGGGATGCCAGGGCCAGCAAATATGTAATAAGAAGTCTCTTCAATACCATCCGGAATTTCCCGCTACCGGCGCGGCCCGTGGTGTGCAAAAATATAAATAAGGCTATTATATCTGAGCCGCCAAACGTGAAATTATACTAATAATTCTAATTTTGCCGTTATCAGGAATAAAAACAGGGAAAAGTGAGACCAACAGATACCAGAAGAATCAGCATAATGTTTTTATGCCTTTTATGGTTTGCCACAACAGCAGGAGCGCAAACCCTGAATGGGGGCAGGGAACTGAAAACAGTTGTGATAGACCCCGGACACGGGGGCAACGACCCGGGAGCCGTTTCTGCAGGGATCAGGGAAAAGGACATTGTCCTCGATGTCAGCCTCCGTCTGGGAAAGATGATCAGCAATGCCTATCCCGGGGTCAACGTGATCTATACCCGGTCAAAGGATGTTTTCATTCCCCTCCACACCCGGGCCTCGGTGGCCGTTAAAAACAAAGCCGACTTGTTTATCTCCTTACACGCCAACTGGGTCTCCCAAACCTCGGTAAGAGGAACTGAAACCTTCACCCTGGGACTCCACCGCAGCCAGGATAACCTCGAAGTGGCTAAAAAGGAAAACTCGGTCATTCTCCTCGAAGAGGATTACTCTACCAATTACGAAGGGTTCAACCCCAATGAGACCGAATCGTACATCATGTTTGAAAACATGCAGTCGGAATACCAATCCCAGAGCATTTCCCTGGCAGCCCACATCCAGGATAAGTTCACCGGCACCCTGAAACTCCCCGACCGTGGCGTCAAGCAGGCGGGTTTTCTGGTCCTCAGACAAATCACCATGCCCGGGGTGCTGGTGGAAATAGGCTTCATAAGTAACCCCACGGAAAGGAAATTCCTCACCTCGGAGACCGGAAAATCCAAGGTAGCCACATCGCTTTTCCAGGCCTTCAGCGCCTATAAGAAGGAGATCGACAGCAAAAGCCAGTTTACCATGGCGGGGGAGGAAGAGCATGATACCCCCAAGACGGGGAGGACAGAAACTGAAACCCCCAAAGAGGGAAACAGCGCCCAAGGAACTCCCCCACCAGCACCGAAGGAAAACCACACTCCCATCCCGGCAGCAGGGAACGCCTCTTCTGCCTTGGTGAAAGCCGGAAAAAAAGAGGGGAGCAGCAACAGCCCAGCCACCTGGTATGCCGTACAAGTGGGCGCCGTGGGCAAAGAAGTGGCCCCTACCCCGGCCAACTTCAGGGGCGAGAAAAATATCTATAAAGTCAGGATCGCCCCCTTCTATAAGTACTACTCGGGGAAATACGACACTCTGTCCAAAGCCATAGCTGAAAAAAAACGCCTTTCGGGGAAATTCCCCCAGGCTTTTGTCGTCATTTTTGAAAATGGGGTGCCCCGGCCTCTGTCGAAAAGTGAGCTTCCCTGAACCTCTTTTCCCCGGTTTTGAATACCTTTACACCAAAATATGCGGTGATGAAGATTTCGAAATATGCCAGACTGGGTATTCTGATGGTATTTTCTCTGACCGCCCTGGTATGGGGGTTGAGTTACCTGAAAGGTCATGACTTTTTCAAACCAGTGGAGTACTACCACACGCGTTACGAAAGAATCGACGGTTTGCTCGAGTCGAGTCCCGTGACTTTTAACGGGTACCGGGTGGGAAATGTAAAAAAGATCAAATTTGCCGAAGACCATAGCGGAGATTTGGTGGTCACCTTTATGCTCGACAAAAATTTCAGGATTCCCCTCAACTCGGTAGCCCGCATCGTCAGCAGTGACATCATGGGCACCCGTTCGGTGAAACTCAACTTCAGCGATGAAAAAGCCTTTTATGCCACTGGAGATACCATTCCCGGAGAAATCGAAAGTGACCTGAAGGAACAGGTGAGTCTCCAGGTGCTTCCCCTGAAAAATAAGGCAGAAGAACTCCTGTCGACCCTCGATTCAGCCATCACCGTCCTCACCGTTATCTTCAACGAAGACGCCCGCGAAAACCTCTCAGAAAGTTTTGCCAACATTAACCGCACCATCTACAACCTGGAAAAGACATCGGCCGACCTTCAGGAGCTGATGTCAGATGAAAAAGGGAATGTCAGCGGACTGATCCGTAACATGGAGGGTTTCAGCGGGGCACTGAACGACAACTCCGAAAGGTTTACCAACATCGTTTCAAAACTCTCCCAGTTCTCCGACACCCTGGCAGCCCAACCCCTGGGTCCGGTCCTGTCCGACATATCGGCTGCCGTAAACTCCCTGGAGGGAATCCTGGGAAAAGCCAATTCCGACCAAAGCAGCGCAGGTCTGCTGCTGAACGACGACCAGCTCTATAACAACCTCACCGGACTGACCGCCAACCTGGAACAGCTGTTATCCGACATCCGCACCAACCCCAAGCGGTATCTCCACTTTTCAGCCATTAACATGGGAAAGGAGGTTTACGTCACCCCAGGCGCCGCACAACAGGAAGGGAACAACATCCTGTTTAAGGTGCACCTCCTCACCACCGGAGAGCCCCTCTCTGCGGAATCGCCCCTTTTCGCGGAATTCGATGACGTACAGGTCGGAGAAGAAAATGGAACCTACACGTACCTGGCAGGAAATTATAGGAACTATGACGAGGCTGAAAAAATAATGGTCATCGCCCAGCGCAGTTTTCCCGATGCCACCATCGTCGCTTTCAGGGACGGCAAAAGCATACGTCTTGATAAAGCTCTCCGTCTTTTGAAGAAATAAGCAGCCTCCGGTGAATAACAGCAACACTATTCACCCGGTGACCCTACCGCCCCCGACCTGATATCTGATTACTAATCAAAAGTTTATTACAACATAACTGATTATAAGCATGTTACAACACATGTATATTTTTATGTTTTTAAGGCATTGATAGATAAACCCATATACACTTTTCGTAAAAATCAAGCATGAAACTATTTTTTTATTACTTTTTTTTCACAAATTTTGTTTCGGAAATGATTTTTGGGTAATTTGTTTTGTTAAATAAGATAATCCTGCTATCCTATTATGAATAATGAGCATTGGGCTGCATGGGATAATTGTCTGCGTATTATAAGGGACAATGTTCCGGCAGGCAGTTTTAAGACATGGTTTGAACCGATCGTTCCGGTCAGGTTGGAGGAAAAGATATTGACCATACAGGTGCCCAGCGCATTTTTCTATGAATATCTCGAAGAACAGTTTATTGACATTCTCCGCAAGACCCTCCGTATGGTTCTGGGAACAGGAGCGAAGCTTGAATACAACGTGGTCATGGGGAACAACCAGGCAGAGACCCCCTACACGGTGAAATACCCCACCAATAACAACAACCGGATTCAGAACAACCCCCTCACGATTCCTATCAGCAGCGAAGAAAAGTCAGCCATAAAAAATCCGTTCATCATTCCGGGAATTCAGAAGCTGCAGATCGACCCTCAGCTGAAACCCGAGAATACCTTTGAGAATTTTGTTGAAGGAGAGTGCAACCGGCTGGCGCGCAGTGCCGGTTACGCCGTTGCGCAAAATCCCGGAGGAACCGCCTTCAATCCCCTGATGATATTCGGGTCCTCAGGATTGGGAAAGACCCACCTGGCCCAGGCCATCGGCATCGAAGCCAAGGAACGCTTTCCCGACAAGGTGGTCCTTTATGTCAATGCCAACAAGTTCCAGACCCAATTTACCGAATCAACGCGCAACAACAACAGAAACGACTTCCTGAATTTTTACCAAATGATAGACATCCTCATCCTTGATGATGTCCATGAATTCGCCGGCAAAGAGAAGACCCAGGAAACCTTCTTTCACATATTCAACCATCTTCACCAAACCGGAAGACAGCTGATACTCACCTCCGACAAGCCTCCCATCGAACTTAAGGGGATGGAACAACGCCTTCTTTCACGCTTCAAGTGGGGACTGACGGCCGACCTGACCGTTCCCGACTTCGAAACCCGTATGGAAATCCTCAGAAAAAAAGCCTACAAAGACGGTATTGTCCTGAGTATCGAGGTAATGGAGTATATTGCATCCCATATTACCAACAACATCAGAGAACTCGAGGGGGCTTTGGTCTCCCTGCTCGCCCAGTCGATGCTCAACAAAAAGGAGATCACCCTGGAACTGGCCAGTAAACTGGTCAACAAACTGGTAAAAAACTCAAAAAGGGAGCTCTCCATCGAATACATCTCCAAGGTAGTTTGCGACTACTTTAATATTCCCGTCGACTCTCTGCAGGCCAAAACCCGCAAGCGCGAGATCGTCCAGGCCCGCCAGATCACCATGTACTTTTCCAAGAACATGACCAAATACTCCCTGGCCAGCATCGGAGCACAAATCGGCAACAAAGACCACGCCACTGTCCTCCATGCCTGCAAAACCGTCAACAACCTTAAAGAAACAGACAAGAACTTCAGGGTTTATGTTGACGAGATTGAGAAAAAACTCAAGATGTAGCCGGGTTGGCCAGCGACACCTATATCACGGTCACCGCCCCTGCCGAAGGCTTTTTCAAGGACAAGGGAAGCCGCTTTCTCTCCTTTCTCTACCCGGTTTCCCGGGAAGAGGAAATCCGTGAAATCCTGCAAAATATCAAAAAGGAGCATTACAACGCCCGTCATCACTGTTATGCCTGGCGGCTCGGAAAGGAAGAGATCCGTTTCAGGGCCAACGATGACGGTGAGCCCTCCTCAACCGCGGGAAAACCGATCCTGGGACAACTCACCAGCCACGACCTCACCGATGTCCTGTGCGTGGTGGTACGCTATTTCGGGGGCACCCTTCTGGGAACGAGCGGACTGATCAATGCTTACCGGGAGGCTGCCGCCGACGCTATCCGAAACAGCACCCCCGAAACCCGCCTGGTCAAAACTACCTTTCTGCTTAAATTCTCATATGCCGAAATGAACAGTGTGATGCAAATCCTCAAAAACGAAAACCTCACACCCGACGATATGCAGCTCACCGAAAGATGTGAGATTACCCTTTCGGTCCGAAAATCGGAAGCCGTCAGGGTGAACAGTATGCTCTCCTCCATATATGGGGTGAAGGTCACCCCCGTCCCCGATGTTGATAACTAAATAAAAATTCCCATCCTCAACTGTTCATCGAAATCCCGGGGTGACTATTTTTGCACTATGAGAAATGCACCAGCAGCGGGGATTTTTCCAGTCTCAGGCTTCAACCTCAGCCTGCCGGGAAATCCGTTTCCGGGCGGGTTGCACAGCTTTCCGGAGAAGCTTGACCATCAGTCCACTATCCGGAATTTCTCCCGTCAAAGAGGAAAAACCAGCATCCCTACCAGGAGTGCTGGTTTTTTTTTGCCACCTGCACCAAGTTTTAACAACATCTTAAATAAATCATAAGAGACCTATGAAGAAAGACCTGATTTCCATCACCGATTACACCAAGGAGGAGTACCTCAGGATCATGGACCTGGCGGCTGATTTTGAGAAGGAACCCAACCAGGAGTTACTGAAGGGGAAGGTTGTGGCGTCGCTTTTTTTTGAGCCCTCGACACGTACACGCCTCAGCTTCGAAACAGCCATCTCCCGTTTGGGAGGCCGCATTATCGGATTTGCCGATTCCGGCAGTTCCAGCGTCACCAAGGGAGAGTCTCTCCATGACACCATCAGAATGGTTTCCAACTATGCCGATCTGATCGTCATGCGACATCCCCTGGAAGGGGCAGCCCGCTATGCCGCCGAAGTCTCGGAAGTCCCCGTGATCAACGCCGGCGACGGCGCCAACCAGCACCCCACCCAGACCCTCCTCGACATGTATTCCATTCTGAAAACGCAGGGAACCCTCGACAACCTCAACATCTTTATGGTGGGAGACCTCAAATATGGACGAACCGTCCACTCCCTGCTGATGGCCATGTCGGTGTTTGATAATCCCGTTTTCAACTTTATTGCTCCCGATGAACTGCTGATGCCCGAAGAGTATAAGATGCACCTGCACGAAAAAGGGATCAAGTATTACGAACACCGGGAATTCACCGATATCATCACCGCTGCCGACATCATTTACATGACACGGGTCCAGAAAGAGCGTTTCTCTGACCCCATCGAGTATGAGAAGGTGAAAAACGTATATATCCTCAGGGAGAAGATGCTGAAAAACACCAAGCCCAACGTCAGGGTGCTCCATCCCCTGCCCCGGGTCAACGAAATCCATACCGACGTCGACAAAAGCGAAAAGGCCTATTATTTCGAGCAGGCGCTTAACGGGGTTTTCACCCGCGAGGCCATCATTGCCCACACCTTAAACCTTAAGTAATCATATCCATGGAAGATAATTACAAGAAAAAACTGAAGGTCAGCGCCATCAAAAACGGCACGGTCATTGACCATATCCCCGCCCGGAACCTCTTCAAGGTCATCACCATCCTGGGGCTCGACAAAATTGAAAACCAGATCACTTTCGGCACCAACCTGGAAAGTGAAAAACTGGGAAGCAAGGCCATCATTAAAGTGAGTGGAAAATGCTTTGAGGATGATGAAATCAACAAGATTGCCCTGATTGCCCCACATGCCAAGCTGAACATCATTCGCGACTATGTCGTCACCGAGAAGAAAGTGGTGGAAATTCCCTCACAGATCCAGGGAATCGTCAGGTGCGTCAATCCCAAATGCATCACCAATAACGAAAATATCACCACCAAATTCACGGTTATTACCAAGGCTCCCCTTGCCCTGAAGTGCCATTACTGCGAGAAGATCACCGACCAGGAGCACCTGCATATCCAGTAGTCACCGCCCGAGTTATTGTGTGAAGTGAGCAGGGATTGAATTCTGGTGTTCGCTAACCCCGCGGCTCTGCCGACGGGGTTAGCGATACTAAAGAATGCCTTGACGGAATCGGATTCCCCGCCGGCTCTGCCGCAAGAAGTTTCAATGACCACGGGGCCGCATCCTCCGACAGCGGCAATGATATTCCCCGACCGGCATCCCCGGACACAGGACACAGTTCGGGTTACGCAGGGTTGGCGGGGCTTTGGTCACGCCTTCCGGGTGACCTCCCGGAAATAGTCTGCTGAGTGGCTGTGAATGGTAAAGACGCGATAACCATAAATGGTGATGACCACAAAGCAGAGGAAGGGAAGAAAAAAGGAGGCCCGGGTAGCCGAAAAACCACCCAGGCTCCCCAGGTCGATCACCGAGCCCATCAGGGGAGGAAGTACCGATCCCCCAAGGATGGCCATGATCAGTCCGGCAGCCCCAATCTTGGCATCGCTGCCTACCCCCTGAAGGGCGATTCCATATATGGTGGGGAACATCAGTGACATGCAGGCCGAAATAGCCACCAGGGAATAGAGGCCTGCCATTCCTTTCAGGAAGATGGCTCCCAGGGTCGTGACCATCCCCCCTATGGCCAGAAGCATCAGAAGCCGGCCGGGAGACACATATTTAAGCAGGAAGGTGGAGATAAAGCGACTGGTTACGAAAATGACCATGGCGGCAATATTGTACCCCTGGGCCCTGGTCTCCGACATCCCCAGCTCATTGACGGCATAGTGGATAATAAAGGTCCACACCATAATCTGAACCCCCACATAAAAAAACTGGGCGATGACCCCCTCGTAGTATCTTCGGTGCTTCAGCAGCCTTCGTACCGTTACCATAAAATGGATGTCGTGGTCCCCGTCCTCATTACGGGGGAGCTTCACCATGGCGATGACCACCAGAACGGCCAGGATCACCAGGGCAATGACCACATAGGGATTACGGATGATCAACAGGTCAGAAGCAGTGACGGACTGCAGGGCTTCGGGATCCATGGCCGCACGTTCCACCGCGGTAGCCGGATTAAGTTTGGCCAGGATGAATTGCTGGGCCGTGAACATCCCCAGAAGACTCCCCATGGGGTTGAAAGCCTGCGCCAGATTAAGCCGCCGGGTGGCTGTCTCCTGCGGCCCCATAGAGAGGATATAGGGATTGGCGCTGGTCTCCAGAAACGACAACCCGCAGGTCAGCACAAAATAGGCCAGCAAAAACGGCCAGAAGATCATGGCATGACTGGCAGGGATGAACAACAGCGCCCCGGCAGCATACAGCGCCAGTCCGGCCAGTATCCCCGCCTTGTAAGAAAACCGCTTAATGAACAAGGCCGCCGGAAAAGCCATCGCAAAATAACCGCCGTAAAAAGCAAATTGCACCAGGGATCCCTCAAAATTATTCATCATCAGAATCCTGGAGAAGGCCTTCACCATCGGATTGGTAATGTCATTGGCAAAACCCCACAAGGCAAAACAGGAGGTGATCAATACAAAGGGTAAGACCATGATCCGCGGCAGGACCACCGTTTTCTGCTTTTCCATAATTATGATTCTGTTCCGGTTCGTTTTGAAGTCATAAAAATGATAAAAATATCGGCACTGCCCGACTTTTAATCGGGAAATTTATATATTTGCACCGCTTTTGAAGGTTTTCCACCAGCAAAAGTAATCCGTTCTCACTTCAGAATGCCCAGGTGGCGGAATCGGTAGACGCGCTAGTTTCAGGGACTAGTATTCGTGAGGGTGTGCAAGTTCGAGTCTTGTCCTGGGCACCAAAAAACCGCGTGATTATCAAATAATCACGCGGTTTTTCATTTCCAGGCATTTAATTACCTCTCACCTCCATTTCCCGGGTCTCCCTTTTCGGGGAAAATTCTACCTTTGGGGTAAAATCATAAATTTCAACACCATGAGATCGGTTATAACCCGGGGTTTCCTGATATTTACCTTACTGATGCTTCCGTGGCTTTTGCGGAGCCAGCCTTCCGTGCTCCTCGACAATTGGTTCAACCATGAGATCCATGCCAAAACCGGAAAAATCTTTCATTATACCTGGGAAGATACCCTCGACAGTGGTTTTTCACAATTGGGAGAGTTTTTTACGGAGAAAGGGGCCCGTTTGGCCACCCAGTCAGGACCGCCCACCCGGAAAGCCCTCAAAAATGCTGACGTTTACATCATCGTTGATCCCGATACCACGCGTGAAAACCCTTCTCCGAACTATGTCACCCCCGGTGACACAAAAAATATCGCCCGATGGGTGAAGAAAGGAGGAGTCTTGCTGTTGATGGCCAACGATGGCCCCAATGCTGAATTCACCCACTTCAACAAGCTCGCCGCAATATTCGGTTTTACCTTTCACCCTGAAACCCTGAATCCGGTGACAGGCCGCAACTGGGAAATGGGAGCAGAGAGCAACCTGCCTGACCATCCGCTTTTCAACGGGGTCCAAAAAATCTACATGAAGGAAGTGGCTCCCATAACCCTGACAGGAAAAGCCAGACCGGTGCTGAAAAATGACGATGGTTCCGTCTTCATCGCGGAAACCAGCTATGGTAAAGGTTATGTTCTCGCGGTGGGTGACCCCTGGCTTTACAATGAGTATATCGGACATAGCCGTCTGACCACCGATTTTGAAAATGGCCAGGCCGCTGCCAACCTGGCAATGGTGTTGCTGGGGAAAACCGTGACGGGAAAATAAAGGAGTGTAAAGCCGGAGGACTTGGATACCGGAGGATCAGAACACCCGTTTACCGGCCACCGGCACTCATTCTCCTGATCTGGCTGACGATCTCTATGCTTTTACGCGTGTCTTCCAGCCCGAAGCCGTTCCCTTCAAGTATATGACGATAAGAATGGGTATGCAGGTCGGTGAAGCCTTCGCTGAATTCCAGTTCTGACCCTTCCACGCTGATTTTCCGAAAGGTGCGTTTTCCCTGTTTCACGGCTTCTTCCGGCAGGTCACGCTCATCAACACTCAGAAACCAGTTAACGTTGGCATGTTCGAACCAGAGTTTGCCTCCTGCCTTTTCGGGCTGGCTCACGGTCAGTTCCACCCCTTTGAACTCCCCAAAGATCCATCCCAGCATATCAAAGAAATGAACCCCGATATTGGTGGCCACACCGCCGCTCTTCTGGATATTCCCCTTCCACGAGATGAAATACCACCTTCCCCTACTGGTGATATATTTCAAGTCGACGTCAAAGACCTTCCCTTGTGCAATCCCACTCTTCACCTTCTCCCTGAGTTCCATGATGGCCGGATGAAGCCTGAGCTGCAGGATGGTATAGATTTTCCGTCCGGTTTCCGCTTCAATCTCCCTGAGGGCATCGAGGTTCCAGGGGTTCAGAACCAGTGGTTTTTCACATATCGCATCGGCGTCGCTGCGTAAGGCCATGCGGATATGGGCATCGTGCAGATAATTGGGGGAACAGATGCTCACGAAATCGATCTTTTTTTCACCCTTGCGCCGTAACTTATCTAAATGACGGTCGAAACGCTCCGGTTCCGTGAAAAAATCGGCCTGAGGGAAAAAGCTGTCCATGATTCCGATGCCGTCGTAAGGATCGAGGGCACATACCAGGTTATTCCCAGTCTCCTTAATGGCCTTCATATGACGCGGTGCGATATACCCCGCTGCGCCGATCAGTGCAAAATTTTTCATTCTTCAAACTTTAGCTGAACCGCAAATTTAACACTTAAGGGCAGATTCATGGCCGTATGGAGTCACTTTTGTTTAACAGAAACCACTTTAGGAGTGAGGAGCAGGGGCTGTCTCAACTCCCGGCCCTTTCCCGGCTTCCCCTCAGCTCCTGATTACCAGGTCGGCCATGGGGATGTCCACAAAAAGGGTATTGTTGATCTGCTCAATACGCACACCTACCCTCTTTTTCCCCTTAATGGAGATCAGTTCGGCTTCCAGGCCGATAAAAGGCCCGGCAATGATTTCCACCGTCTGCCCGGGCATGAACTCCTCATGGGTGATCTCCCAGTCATAATCAGACTGCTTCAACATGCGTTTCAGAAATTCGATCTGCTTTTCCTGGATACGTGCCGGCCTTCCCTCGAACCTGACGAAGCCCACCACATGGGTCGTTTGCAAAACCCTCAGGTTGTCCTGCAGGGCGATCTTCACAAAACAATAGCCTGGAATCAGGGGAAGGTCCACCCATTTTTTGCGGTCACTCCACTTACGCAAAGTTTTCTTCAGTGGAAGAAAACTTTCCACTCCCTTGGCGGTGAGCTCGGCTTCTACCTTTTTCTCGGCCCTGCTGTTCACATAAATGGCATACCATTGCGGCGGTTCTTTGGTTTTGGAATCAGGTGGTCGTGATAAGAGAGTCCCCATATTATTGTGTTAAATCAGTAATTGTCATAACCGGCCATCGACCTGCGAAAGGTCAAGAATCCCTTTCACATCGTAGATCACCGTATCGTCTCGTTTGAGATGCCCAAGCTCCAGCTGCAAAAAGGCCTGGTGAGCCACCGCCAGAATAATGGCCTGGAAGCCGTTATTCCGGGGAAGCTCCATGAAGGACGTGATGCCGTACTCATGCATGACCTCGGCAGGCGCTGCCCAAGGGTCAAAAACCGTCACCTCCATCCCATACTCGGTTAATTCGTGGTATATATCGACCGCACGGGTGTTCCTAATATCTGGACAATTCTCCTTGAAGGTGACCCCCAGCATCAGGGCTTTGGCTCCCTTGACCGGAGTTCCCTTGCGGATCATCAGCTTGACCACTTCGGAAGCCACATATTGCCCCATGCCGTCATTCAGACGCCTCCCGGCCAGGATGATCTCGGGATGATAGCCGTACTCCTGCGATTTCTGGGCCAGATAATAGGGATCCACGCCGATGCAGTGACCCCCGACCAGTCCCGGCTTGAAGGGCAGAAAATTCCACTTGGTGCCGGCAGCCTCCAGAACCGCATGGGTATCGATGCCCATCCGGTTGAAAATCTTGGCCAGCTCATTCACAAAGGCGATGTTGATGTCGCGCTGTGAGTTCTCAATCACCTTGGCGGCCTCAGCCACCCTGATCGTGGGCGCCAGATGGGTCCCCGCCACGATCACCGAGCGGTACAACTCATCAACCATCTCCCCCACCTCAGGCGTGGAGCCGGAAGTCACCTTTTTGATCTTCTCCACCGTATGCTCCTTGTCGCCGGGATTGATCCGCTCGGGAGAGTAACCGGCGTAAAAATCCCGATTGAATTTCAGTCCCGATACCCTTTCCACCACAGGAATACAATCCTCCTCGGTGGCCCCGGGATAGACCGTGGATTCATAGATCACGATGCTTCCGGGAGTGATCACCCTGCCTACCGTCTCACTGGCCTTCACCAGGGGCGTCAGGTCAGGACGGTTATTCTTGTCAACAGGTGTGGGCACCGTGACCACAAAAATGTTACAGGCACGTATCTCATCCAGGGTAGAGGTGCAGAAAAGTCCGGCAGCCCCCCCGTTCTCCCCTGTTTTGACAGAAGCGGTGACGGGATTATGCGGTATAAGGACGGACTTCAGGACCGCCGGTTCCACCTCCAGGGTGGCATCGTTCCCAGCCATGAGCTCCTTCACCCTGTTCTGGTTGATATCAAACCCCACCACGGGATATTTGGTGGCAAACAGGCGGGCCAGGGGAAGTCCCACGTAACCCAGCCCGATCACGGCAATTTTAAACTCTTTCATTTCTCCTTCAATTAAAAATAAATCGAATACCGCCCAAACCATACATTATTTCCCAGTGTGTCCGGCTGATTGCAAAAATAAGCGATTTTCCTTTGCCGTTATCCCACGGGCCCCACAAAATGATCGGCGATTTGGGCGGCGCTTACCCGGGAGCTCCCCATTTACAGGGGCATCCCCTCCTGAATAGGAAAAATCGGGTGGGAAATATTTTGAAAAGGAGAAATATCCTTTATATTTGCAGCCACATTTATGCAGGGTAGCGTCTGCATCTTCCGGAGTAAAATCAGGGAAGATTGTAAAAGGAGAGATGGGTGAGTGGCTTATACCAGCAGTTTGCTAAACTGCCGTACGGGAAACTGTACCGGGGGTTCGAATCCCCCTTTCTCCGCCACCCGGGAAAGCGGCCCCGGATCGTGCCAGGAGTCTGAATAACCCGCAGTTCAGCCCACACAACAACATTTTCGGGGTGTAGCGCAGTCCGGTAGCGCACCTGCTTTGGGAGCAGGGGGTCCCAGGTTCGAATCCTGGTACCCCGACATTTTGTAAATGAGAGAGTTAGGATCTTTTTCCTGACTCTCTTTTTTTGTTGGGTGCAACATAGGTGCAACATTTGAGAATTTCTCTAGTTGGCAAGACACTTTGTCTTTAAACCCAAAGCGCCAGGTTAAATCCTAAAAAGCCCAATGTTTTTAATGTTTCGGGCACTTGGTTTTATGAAGTGCAGAAATATTTCTTCCGCTGTGTGTGAATTTGGCCGTATGCACATCCCCACTTTTTCTCTTGTTCTGAAGCAAAAACTTTATTCAGTATCACATATTTATTAAATATAGCATTTTAAGATATTTATGTCTTTATGAATGTAATATTTAAACTCTCGCCTTTTTTCTTTTTTGCCTGCAGTGAATGATTATTATTGTTTTGGAGAGGTGAATTTCTCAGGATAGAGCTGAAGAATGAAGGGAATGAATAAGATGTGTTGTTTTTTAGCGATAGGGTGGACAAATCGCTTAAATTGACACCTTCCGGCGGAGTTTTTGATCTGGTGGACAGTATGTCCGCTGTGAGCTAAAAAATGGCTTTGCCTCAGGCCATTTTGATGCCTTCGGGGGGTGGTCAATTTATTCCGCCGATGACTGGTTTTCTTGAGCGTTTTTTCCAGAACAGGCTCTGGATTTGTATGAATTTGAATCACTGGAGGAAGCCCGTCAGATTATCGGTCAATTTATCCAGAAGTACAACCGGCACTGGCTGATCCACCGGCTCGGATTATGCTCCCCGCTGGAACATCGGGAGAAACACGAAAAAAAGAGAAAATATGCAGCATGACACCATCATCGGAGCGATCCATCAAAGGGCTCTTAAACGCTTTTTCATGGGCTGGATCAGGTTCTGTCAAGGGTGCCTGAGGGATGGTTATGTGCGGTGGAGAAGGCATTCACATGCCCTTGACGGGTCCTGGACAGCACTTACCTTTGCGTTTATGACCGTTGATGGGGCACCACAGAAAATTGTTAATAACTTTCTTAAATAATGCTTACTTTATTAGGGTCAAAACAGTTAAAATTACGATGAAAATACTGAACGATAACTGGCGGAATCATATATCCTGAACGTTTTTACAAATTCTGTAATACCCAAAAATGAAATTTAAAGCTCTCCTTCTATGCCTTATATGGAGTATTTCAGCCATGGCACAAACCACTGTTCCCACCGATACATGGTTCAGTTTCCCGCTTAACGGGAATGCAACAGATGTTGGTGAAAATCACTATTCCGGGACGATTTCGGGAGGTGTAACGGCCACTACCGACCGGTATGGCAATACGGCCGGAGCCATGGAGTTCAATGGGCTCACGGGTTTTATCGACATACCCTGCAACACCAGTGTGGGCACAGGGGATTTCTCTATTTCCTATTGGGCGCGCCCCGATGCAGCGAACACCGGATATGTCATTTCTAAAGAAGAATACACCGTACCTGCTAACCAATTCAGGGTCGGCAACAGCGGAGACTATTTTGGCTGTTTTTCTGATAATACCAGTACCTATGGCGGAGGACTTGCCTTTACCCCGGCTGTAAATGTCTGGTCATTTTATACCGTTACCAGGCAGGGAGGCACCATAAAACTTTATGTAAACGGGGTATACAAATCTTCACTTGTAACGGCCGGAACCATCAATCATGTAAACACCCGGAATTACAGGATTGGTTCGGTATACAACAGTACAGTATTTTACAAAGGTAAAATTGACGACCTGAGAATGTTCCGGCATGCATTATCCACCGACGAAATAGCCGCTCTGTACACGTACAACGATAATCCGTCTTCCGACAGACCGGTAATCCACTCGTTTTCACCGGTTACCGGCAAAACTGGTTCCACAGTTGTGATTACCGGTACGGGTTTCAGTGCCATTCCATCTGAGAACAGGGTGTTTTTTGGAGATATACGGGCAACGGTGATCGCTTCCACCACCACTTCCGTTACGGTAACCGTACCCTTGGGAGCCGGATCAGTAGTGCCGCTTTCGGTAACTGTAAAAGGCAAAACAGCCTGGTCAGTCAACTGTGCCACGCCTACTTTTACCCTGACCAATTCACCCCGTCTCAATCTGGTTTATGAGCAAAGCCATATATTGACCGGGACGAATCCTTCCGATGTGGCCACCGGCGATTTTAACGGGGATGGATATCCCGACCTGGTTACCACCAACCAGGGAGCAAATACTGTGAGTATTTTAGCAGGTGATGGTACAGGCGGATTCGGAACACCGGTGAGTTATGCCACCGGAAACTCTCCGCAGTCGGTGACTGTCGGCGATTTTAACGGGGATGGAAAACCCGATCTGGCGACTGCCAACTACACTTCAAACAACATCAGCGTGCTGCTGGGGCAGGGTGACGGAACATTTTCGGCCTCTGTTTCTTATCCGGTGATACAGAACCCAAGGGCAATCAAAACCGGAGATTTCAACGGTGATGGGTTCGCTGATCTGGTAACCGCCAACTTCGTGAATTATAGTGTCAGTGTATTGATGGGCTTGGGTGACGGTACTTTTTCAGCCAAATCCGATTTCTATTTAGGTTACAAGAGTACCTCCGTGGATGTCGGAGATTTCAACGGAGACGGGAAAGCCGATCTGGTTACCACCAACGGCAACAACACGGTAAGCACCTGGTTAGGAAGTGGGGACGGTACTTTTAACCCTTCATTCAGCCTGGCAGTCGGGAACATTCCCCAAAAAGTAACCATCGGAGATTTTAACAGGGATGGAAAATCCGATCTGGCGGTTGCGAATGAAATCTCAATGACGGTCAGTGTGTTGTTGGGTTCCGGAAACGGGACTTTTACCACATCCGGTAGTTTGCCGGCCGGGAAAGCCCATTCCATCACTACCGGCGATTTCAACGGAGACGGGAATATCGATCTGGCTACCTCCAATGTGTACGCATATTCATTCAGCATGGATATATTTTTGAACAACGGTGACGGTTCTTTTGCCACTCTGGTGTCAGTTCCTCTTGAAAGTATTTCCACTTCAATTATTTCCGGCGATTTTAACAGGGATGGAAAAGCCGACCTGGCGGCTGCCAATTTTGACGCAAATACCGTAAGCATTTTGCTGAATGCCGCCATCAGCCTCACCCTGACGGTCACCGACATTTCCCTGTTTACCGCCATGCTGGATGGCGATATCCCCGACCTTGGCATACTAAAGGAGGCAAGCTCGTACGGCTTTTGCTGGGGTCTGACCGGCACGCCCACCACCTCGGATCATGTCATCGATTTTGGCCCGAGATCGGTAACCGGTGACTTTGCCATTGAGCTGAACCAACTGATGTACAATAATAACTATCATGCGCGGACCTTCGCCGTCAATTCAGCTGGAACCAGTTACAGCGAATTGGTTAAATTCAGCACGCCGCCGCATCCCCCGCTGAAAATTGATGCTTTTTCTCCCGTAACCGGTCCACCCGGCACAACTGTAACCATTTCCGGTAACGGATTCAGTTCGGTTCCAACCGAAAATATAGTCTATTTTGGTACTGTAAGAGCCTCCGTAAGAGCGGCAACTTCCGCTTCACTGACCGTTACCGTTCCGGCAGGAGCAGGTTCCGTAGTTCCGGTTTCTGTGACCGTGAAAAGGGGAACTGCTTATTCTGTTGTCTCTTCCACACCATGGTTTACCTATACCAACTCACCTGTCCGGAGTTTGGTTTACAAACGGACAAACCTCGCTATTCCAGGCATTCTATCGCTTGCTACCGGCGATTTCAACAACGATGGCAAATCAGATTGGGTAGCGGCAACTTCTTCCGGAATACGGATTTTTACAGGTGACGGGACGGGAAGTTTTGTTGCTTCAGGGGATTACGGGTTGGAATCTGCTCCTGCTTTCATCACCACAGGTGATTTTAACGGGGATGGAAATACTGATCTGGCAATGACGTATAATGGGTCAGATAAGGTTTCCATCATGAAGGGAGATGGTGCCGGAAATTTTGGTGCAGCAATGCAATATCCGATCGGATTGGATTCCTTTTCTGCTGTTGTGGGAGATTTTAACGGGGATGGAAAATCAGATCTGGCTGCCGCAAACGGAAGTACAGGCAACATCAGTGTTTTGATGGGGGATGGTACCGGCAGTTTTGAGAATGCAGTCAATTTTCAGACAGGGACAAATCCTTTTTCGATCTGCACAGGTGATTTTAACCGGGATGAGAAGACAGATCTGGCTACGGCGAATTGGGGTTCACACAACATAAGTATTTTAACAGGTGACGGGAATGGAGGTTTTGAAGTTTCATCGGTTTATCAGGCCGGAACCTTGCCGGTTTCAGTAACGGCAGGCGATTTCAACCGGGATGGGATAGTAGACCTGGCTGTTGCGAATTCCAGTTCAAAGAATGTAAGCATCTTAATGGGTGACGGAACAGGAGGTTTTACCGGACCTGTCAATTTTTCATTGGGAACCAATCCCAACAAATTAACCATTGGCGATTTCAACGGGGACGGGAATGCCGACCTCGCTGTATTTAATAATGTGGAACACAGTCTGTCCATCTTGTTGGGAAAAGGGGACGGGACTTTTTCTGTTACAACTGGTTCCCCGGCAGAATCAGACCTGAACTCAGTGGCCACCGCTGATTTTAACGGGGACGGGATTGCCGACTGGATTGCTTCAAACAGCGGATCTGACAAAGCGATGGTTTTTCTGAATGCATCAATTGGCATTACTACCCAGTCTGTTACCGGAAGTGGTTCGACAATGGCTACCGCAAACGGAACCATTACCGATCCGGGTTTCCTTGGTATTACTTCAACAGGGGTGTGCTGGAATACCACCGGAACCCCCACCATTGCAGATAATAAGGTTGATACAGGAACAAGTCCGGCCCTTGGAACTTTTACCTGCTCCATGATCCGTTTGACCCCCAATACCCTTTATCATGTGCGTGCATATGCCACCAATTCGGAAGGTACTTATTACGGCGAAGAAGTAACATTTACCACGCTACCCTTTAAAATCACTTCGTTTACCCCGGTATCCGGTCCGGTGGGCACAACGGTAACCCTGACAGGTACCGGTTTCAGCTCCGTTCCTTCTGACAATATTGTTTATTTTGGAGCAGTAAAGGCCATTGTAAGTGCCTCTTCAACTACTTCCCTCACCCTTACCGTACCTCCGGGTGCCGGTTCGGTGGTGCCCGTTTCGGTGGTCCTGAACGGGGCAATGGCATTTTCCACAACTTGTCCAACGCCAACTTTCAATGTAACCTCTGCAACACCTCCCGGTTTGGTTTACAGAAAAACAGATACAACGTCAGGAGGAACTGTTCCGGCCTTCACCGTTGCCGGCGATTTCAACGGGGATGGGAAAACGGACCTGGTTGTCGCAAATTCCGGTTCCGACAATCTGGGTGTTTTCCTCGGAGACGGAAGCGGGAGTTTCTCTTCCGCCGTGAATTATGCTGCAGGCGACGCTCCCCGGTCAGTAGTAGTAAGTGATTTTAACGGAGATGGCAAGGCCGATCTGGCTTGTGCGAACATGAGCGCAAACAATGTTTCCGTTTTATTGGGAAACGGAACAGGAGGGTTTGCCCCTGCCGTACAGTTTCCGACAGCGTCAGGACCTCTTTTTATCGTGGCAGACGATTTCAACGGAGATCAACGGGCTGATCTGGTTACCGCAAACATTTTCTCCCATAACATCAGTGTTTTAATGGGAAACGGAACCGGGGGATTTGCCACAGCCCTTCATTTTAACGCTGGAACCAATCCGGTATCAATATCGACGGGCGATTTCAACAAGGATGGACAGGTTGATCTCGCGGTTGCAGAGAATAATTCGGGTAATGTAAACATCCTGACAGGAAACGGCAATGGCACATTTGCATCGCCGGTAAGTTATGCGGCAGGTGTGAATCCTATTTCGGTCACCGCAGGCGATTTTAACAAAGATGGGAATTCCGATCTGGCTGTGGTGAATGCCGGTTCAAATACAGTCTCTGTTTTTCCGGGCACCGGTTCAGGCAATTTTGGGTCTGCAGTGAATTATGCAGTAGGAACGAACCCGGTATCGGTGTGTGTGGGTGATTTCAACGGAGATGGAAGAGCCGACCTGGCTGTGGCCAATAATATATCGAATGATGTGAGCTTGTTGCTGGGGAATGGAACCGGTAGTTTTGCCCCTGCTGTCAACCTGACGGCTGGTAAAAATCCCAGTTCCATCTCTGCCGGTGATTTTGACGGAGATGGAATGGCCGACCTGGCCACAACTAATTCAAACGATAATACGATAACCATTTTGCAATATGCGTTTTTAAGCATTGCCACCCAGACCGTCACCGGTATTTCTTCTTCTTCGGCTGTCGGCAGTGGGAATATTGTTAACCTCGGCGTAACCAATCCGACAGCGCACGGGGTGTGTTGGAATACCTCCGGTTCACCCACCCTGGCAAACAGCAAAACCGATAAGGGAACTGCTGTTAAAAACGGCGCTTTCAACGCCCTGATGACAGGTCTGACCCCCAATACAACCTATTTTGTCAGGGCTTTTGCAACCAACACTGCCGGCACCATCTATGGCAACGAAGTTACCTTCAAAACGGTTCAGGCACTCAGAATTATTTCATTTGCTCCGGCAAGCGGACCGACCGGCACGCTGGTTACCCTGACCGGAACCGGTTTCAGCGCAACTTCAGCCAACAATATTGTTTATATTGGTGCAGTTAAAGCGACGGTAAAGGCATCCACTTCCACCTCCCTTTCGATTACGGTACCTGCAGGTGCCGGATCGGTGGTTCCTGTTTCTGTTACGGTGAACGGCCAGGTTGCGTATTCGACCGCTTGTTCTGTCCCTGTTTTTACTGTTACCTATTCGCCGGTTCTTAATTTTGTTTACTCCAGAACAGATGGTGGTACGGGTAGTGCTCCCCGTTCCGTGGTCGTATGCGATTTTAACGGGGATGGGAAGCCGGATATGGCAACCGCAAATCAAGGATCAAACGTCACGGTATTGTTGGGAAATGGAAACGGAAGTTTTACCCCGGCAGGGGATTTTCCGGCAGGAAACATACCCTACGCTGTAGCAGCCGGAGATTTTACCGGCGACGGAATAGCTGACCTGGCCATTGTCAATTATGGGTCAAATAATGTAAGTGTTTTGAAGGGGGTGGGTGACGGAACATTTGTTGCTTCTGCCAGTTGTGCGGTAGGAGACCAACCAAGATCCGTGGCCGTTGACGATTTTAACCGGGATGGAAAAGCCGATCTGGTGGTCTCCAGTCAGGGTTGGTCTTGCGTCAGTGTCCTATTGGGTTTGGGCAACGGAACTTTTATGGCAGCTGCTCATTATACAACTGTTGCCAGACCTTTTTCAGTTACTGCGGGTGATTTTAACGGAGATGGCTATCCCGACCTGGCAACTGCCAATGAAGGTTCATCTTCAGTAAGCATTCTGAAGGGGCTGGGAGACGGGACGTTTACTCCGGCCGTTGTCTATGCCGGGGAAGGCGCCTGGAATATAACAACTGGTGATTTTAACCAGGATGGGAAAACCGATCTCGTTACGGCAAATTACTCATCAAATGTGGGTGTTTTGTTGGGTAACGGAGATGGAACTTTTTCTGCTGTAGTCAATTACGCGGCAGGCAGCTATACTTTGGGTCTGGCAACCGGAGATTTCAACGGCGACGGGAAAGCCGATCTGGCCACCACCAACGAAGACAATGACTTGATGTCTGTTTTACCGGGAAATGGTAACGGCACCTTTGCCTCACCGCTGTTTTTCACAACCGGATCTATGCCGCAAGCCATCGCAGCAGGCGATTTCAACCGGGATGGTAAAGCCGATATCTCAGTTGTAAATTATGAAAATAGTGTGAATGTCTTTCTGAATTCCACACCGGAGGTTAACATTTGTATAAAATTAAAGCCAGGTCAGGGATGGAACCTGTTTTCTGTGAACAATTTACCCGAAACGACCGACCTGAAACGAGTTTTTCAGCCCTGGATCGATAAAGGCCGGTTGGTGAAAATCCAGGATGAAATAGGAAACTCGCTCGAGAACCTGGATATTTTTGGAGGCTGGATCAACAGCATTGGCGACCTGGCGCCGGCTGAAGGTTATAAGATCAAAGTCAGCAGTCCTGATTCTCTTGTAATTTGCGGAAAGCGTGTCCAGTACCCTTATCCGGTTCCATTGAAACAGGGCTGGAATATCATGGGATATCCTCAAACACAGGCATTCGACGGGATGGATCATATTGTAAAACAATTGATTGACCGTAACACATTGGTAAAAGTGCAGGATGAAAAGGGCAATTCCATTGAAAACCTGGGCATCTTTGGTGGATGGCAGAATAACATCGGAAATTTTATTCCGGGGAAAGGATATAAGATTAAACTATCGACTGCTGACACGTTATGGATCGAAGAAGTCTATCCGAAATAATCCGCTGTATTGTTATCAGACAAATACAGTTTTTTTGTGCATGCAACCACCTGCCAGAGGAATTCTCTCATCACAGGTGTATGGTCTCTCACTTTTCTGACCTTGGGAAGTTTACCTCATTAGTGGGTCAACATTCAAGGGAGGGATAGCGGATGCCGGCCAGGAAAAGGCCGTGGGCAGGAACGCTGGTGCCGGCGGCACACCGGTCTTTCTTCAGGATGACCTCTTCAAAACCGGCCACCGACAATTTTCCTTTGCCCACCTCCAGCAAGGTGCCCACGATCGCCCGCACCATATTCCGCAAAAACCGGTCGGCAGTGATGGTGAAGACCATTTTCTTTCCGTCATTTTCCCAGGAGGCCTGTTCGACATGACAGATATGGGTCTTTACATCGGTATGGAGCTTGCTGAAACTGGTAAAATCATCGTGTTGCAGCAGAAGTGCGGCAGCCTCATTCATCTTTCCGACGTCAAGGGGCCGGGGATAGTACCATGACGTTTCTGTGGTAAAAGGATCCTTCTCCCGCGTTATCAAATAACGGTAAGTCCGGGCGAGGGCACTGAACCGGGCATGAAAATCAGCAGATACAGGTTTGATGGAGATCAGGGAGATATCTTCAGGCAGAAAGCGGTTGAGTTTATAGACCGTGTCGGCCGGCGAAAAAGGAAGTTCCCCGGCATCAAAATGGGCCACATAATAAAAGGCGTGTACCCCGGTATCGGTGCGCCCGGCCCCGGTGACCGCAATTTCCTCACGGAAGAAAAGGGAAAAACTCCTCTCCAGCACCTCCTGTACCGAAAGGTGCCCCGGTTGCACCTGCCATCCGAAATAACGGCTGCCCCGGAACCGCAACTCCACCATATATCGCTGCACTGCGCCCTTCATCACCCGACGAAATTACAAAATCCTTCCATTTTGACTGCACTTCTGTCAATTTTTCACCGGAAACAGGACATTTTGGCACCGGAACACTCCGGGACTTTCTTTCCCGGGAAAGACCGTACGCACCCCCTCCTTTGACTTTCAATCCGTTACAAAAATCCTCCAAAATCAGGAGTTGACTATGGTATTGAATTTGATTTATCCCTATACGAAAACAGAGAGTTATCAACAGAAAACGTTTAACCATTAAAGTAAAGGAGGATTAAGCCATGACCATTGTAAAAAGATCGAACATGTTTTTACCGTCGTTCTGGGACAACTTTTTTTCCCGGGACTTGATGGACTGGGGTAACTCGAATTTTTCGAGTACCGACACGACCCTGCCCGCCGTGAACGTCAGGGAAACCGACGATGCCTTCGAGATTGAGGTGGCCGCACCAGGGATGTCAAAAGAGGACTTCAGGGTAAACATGGAGAACAACCTGCTGACGATCTCTTCTGAAAAAAAGGAGGAGAAGAAGGAGGAAGAAAAGGGGCGTTTCAGCCGCCGTGAATTCAGCTATCAGTCTTTCCAGAGGAGTTTTGCCATTCCCGAAAACCTGGTGGAAGGCGAACAGATCACGGCAAAATACTGCGACGGCATTCTCTGCATCAGCCTTCCCAAAAAGGAAGAGGTGAAACCCAAGCCGGCCCGCGAAATTGCGATCCAGTAACCTTCTCATAAAATCAGGCCCCGCAGGGGGGCCTGATTTTATATTTTTAACAGAATTATACCTTTTTTTAAAGTGCAATCACCTATTTTCGTGCACTTTCATCCACAGCAACCATAACAACGAAATATATTAAACATGAATCAGTCTGTTGATATCCGTGAGCTCAATGAACGCATCCAGCGGGAGAGCTCTTTTGTGGACCTCATTTCCTTAGAAATGAACAAGGTGATTGTCGGGCAGAAACATCTGGTAGAGAGCCTGCTGATCGGATTGCTTTCCGACGGCCATATCTTGCTGGAAGGGGTGCCTGGTTTGGCCAAGACACTGGCCATCAAATCACTGGCGCACACCATCGATGCCAAATTTGCCAGGGTGCAGTTCACTCCCGACCTGCTTCCTGCTGACCTGATCGGCACCATGGTGTACAGCCAGAAGAGGGAGGAATTCTCGGTTAAAAAAGGGCCCATTTTTGCCAATTTCATCCTGGCCGATGAAATCAACAGGGCTCCCGCCAAGGTACAATCAGCCCTCCTGGAAGCCATGCAGGAAAGACAGATCACCATCGGTGACCAAACCTTCTCCCTCGATAAGCCCTTCCTGGTGATGGCCACACAGAACCCCATCGAGCAGGAGGGCACCTATCCCCTGCCCGAGGCACAGGTCGACCGTTTCATGCTCAAAGTGGTCATCAACTACCCCAAAAAAGAGGAAGAGAGGATGATTATCCAGCAAAACCTCCTCAAAACATTCCCTGATACCTCCACCATCATGAAACCATCAGACATCATCAAGGCCCGCGACGTGGTCAAGGAGGTTTATATCGACGAAAAAATTCAGAAATATATCGTTGACATCGTCTTTGCCACCAGGGAACCCGTGGAATATAAGCTGGAGAAATATCGTGATATGATCACCTGGGGGGCCTCTCCCCGTGCCAGCATCAGCCTGGCCCAGGCGGCCAAGGCCTATGCATTCATCAAGCGCCGCGGTTATGTCATCCCCGAAGATGTCCGCGCCGTATGCCCCGATGTGATGCGCCACAGAATCGGCCTTAGCTATGAGGCAGAAGCCAACAACATCACCTCCGAGGAGATCATCACCGACATCCTGAATACCGTCGAAGTCCCTTAAATTCTTTTTTTTATGGAAACAACCGACCTGTTAAAACGGGTTAGGCAGATAGAAATCAAGACACGCGGACTGACGCGGAATATCTTTGCCGGAGAGTACCACAGTGCTTTTAAAGGAAGGGGTATGGCCTTTGCCGAAGTCAGGGAATACCAGTTCGGCGACGATATCCGGAGTATCGACTGGAACGTCACCGCCCGTTATGGTCATCCCTATGTCAAGGTCTTCGAAGAGGAAAGAGAGCTCACGGTCATGCTTCTGATCGACGTCAGCGGATCCCACGATTTCGGCACCTTCAGGAAGATGAAGAAAAACATCATCACCGAGGTCGGGGCTATCCTGGCTTTCAGCGCCATCCAGAACAACGACAAAACAGGAGTGATCTTTTTTTCCGACACCATCGAGAAGTTTATCCCTCCCAAAAAGGGAAGGTCCCATATCCTGCGCATCATCAGGGAGATGATCGAATTCCGGCCCCAAAGCAGGGGAACCGATATCCCCGGAGCTTTGCGTTATCTGACCAACGCCATCAAAAAGAAATGTACGGCCTTTGTCATTTCCGACTTCATGGATGAACACCCCGACCTGGAAAGAGCGCTGTCGGTGGCCAACAACAAACACGACGTGGTGGCCGTCAGGATTCACGACGAAAGGGAAGAGGAGCTTCCTCCTATCGGGATGATCAAATTTAAGGATGCCGAAAGCGGAAAGTATGTCTGGATCAACAGCAGTGATGCAGCCACCAGAAAGGTCTACCGCGACTGGTGGCTGGGACAGACCGGCCGGCTGAAGGGAATCTTCACCCGCTGCGGCGTAGACGCCGCCTGGATCAACACCCGTGAAGATTATGTGAGAGCATTGATGAACCTGTTTAAGAAAAGGGAGGGCCGAAGGTGAAAAGTGTACTGAAAAACCTGAGAATAAGCTATCTTCTGTTTCTGCTCCTGGCCGGAGTCTCCCGGCTGGATGCCCAGCCCGTGAAGGCTGTGGCCCGCCTCGACTCCACTCAGATCCTCATTGGCGACCAGATCAACCTGATCCTGGAACTCGAAAAACCCAAAAACCTGGAAATGGGATTTGCCACGGTCGCCGATTCCCTGGCCGGAAAAATAGAAGTGCTGGAGCGCTCAGCCATCGACACGCTGATCCTCAACGACCAGAGCATCAAACTCGTGCAGACCTTCAGGGTCACCTGCTTCGATAGCGGCAACTACCGCATCCCCCCCTTCCGCTTTGACCTTCAAATGGCCGACAGACTCGATTCCATCTTCACCAACGAGCTTCTCCTCAGGGTGATCACCATGGAAGTCGACACCACCCGCGGGCCCACCGATGTCAAAATGCCCTACGACGCCCCTCTCTCCCTGAAAGAAGTAACCCCTTACATGATGGGAATCATCCTGGCAGGAACCCTGCTCTTTCTGATCCTTTATTCCCTGAAAAGAAAAAAGAAAAACCTGCCCCTGTTCACTCTTCCCGTCAAGCCCAAAGAGCCCGCCCATGTGGTGGCCCTGAAGGAACTCGACAGAATTAAGGAGGAGAAACTATGGCAAAGAGACAAGGTAAAGGCCTACTACAGCGATCTCACCGAAGTTTTACGCAACTACATCGAAGAGAGATTCGAACTTCCCGCCCTGGAACAGACCACCGGAGAAATCCTGGAATGCTTTATCACCCGCAAAGGGATGATCCCTGAGAAATCACTCGGTCACCTGCAGCATATCCTTCCGTTGGCTGACCTGGTGAAATTCGCCAAATACCAGCCTTTGCCCGATGACCACCAGCTGGCCCTGGTCAACGCCTATTTCTTTGTGAATGAGACAAAACCCGAGGAGACGGTAAAGCACATCTCCCCGGAACAGGAAAACGCCAAGGCCTCCGCCCCCATGGTTACCACCGGCAGCGAAACCAACAAAAACCAGCAGGACCATGTTTAACGATATTACCTTCAAAAACCCGGAGCTCTTTTACCTATTACTGTTCCTGCTCCCGATGATAGCCTGGTATCTCTTCCGCTACCGGAAGAACAACGCCAGCATACGCATTTCAGGGACTTCCGCGCTTTCGAAGGCCCCTGTCACCCTGATGCATTACCTCCGCCATCTCCCCTTCCTGTTGCAACTGACAGCCATCGCCCTTTTCATCGTGGTATTGGCCAGGCCGCAATCAAGCACCAGCTGGGAAAACGTCACCACCGAAGGAATCGACATGGTCGTCTCTCTCGACATTTCGACCAGTATGCTGGCCATGGACTTTTCCCCCAACCGTCTGGAAGCGGCCAAAAAGGTAGCCATGGAATTCATATCGGGACGCGAACACGACCGCATGGGACTGGTGGTGTTTGCCGGGGAGGCTTTTACGCAGTGCCCTCTGACCACCGACCGGGCAGTGCTGCTGAACCTCTTCAAGGATATCAGAACCGGCCTCATTGAAGATGGCACCGCCATCGGCAATGGCCTGGCCACCGCCGTGGCGCGCCTCCGCGACAGCCAGGCCCTGAGCCGTGTGATCATCCTGCTCACCGACGGAGAAAATAACCGGGGTGAAGTGGCCCCCCTGACGGCCGCGGAAATCGCCAAAACCTACGGCATCAGGGTCTATACCATCGGCGTGGGCTCCATTGGCACCGCCCCCTACCCTGTTCAGACCCCCTTCGGCACCCAGGTGCAGAACATGGAGGTCAAAATCGACGAGGAGATGCTCCGCCAAATCTCCGCCATCACTGATGGCAGGTACTTCCGGGCTACCAGCAACATGAAACTCGCCGAAATCTACCAGGAAATCGACCAACTCGAGAAATCACGCATCGATATCAAAGAATACAGCCGTCGTTCCGAGGAGTTCATGCCGTTTGCCCTGGCAGGCCTCCTGGTACTGCTGCTTGCCCTGTTCCTGAAAATCACCCTTTTCCGGAATATTCCTTAAACCGATTGCTATGGAAATGTTCAGATTCGCCCATCCGGAATATTTTTGGGGATTGTTGCTGATTCCCGTGCTGACCACGCTCTTTATCCTGGCGCGGATCATGCGCAGAAGAGCCTTGAAGAAATTCGGCTCCCCGGAACTCCTCAGGGAACTCACCCCCAGTGCTTCGGCTTTCCGCCCCGGCTTCAAATTCGCCCTGCTGATGCTAGCCCTGGCCCTCTTCATTACCGGAGCCGCCCGGCCACAGTTCGGCTCTCAACTCAAACAGGTAAAACGCCAGGGCGTCGAAATCATCATCGCCCTCGATGTCTCTAACAGCATGCTGGCCGAAGATATCAAGCCCAACCGGCTCGAAAGGGCCAAAAGGGCCATTGACAGGCTGATCAGCAAACTTAGGGATGACAAAATAGGATTGATCGTTTTTGCCGGTGATGCTTATATGCAGCTGCCCATCACCACCGATTACAACTCGGCACAGCTCTTTCTGGCATCGGTCAACACCCAAATCGTTCCGCGGCAGGGAACAGCCATCGGCGCCGCCATCGATATGGCCATGCGTTCCTTCACCCCCGACCCGGCACCCGGAAAAGCCATCATTATCATCACCGACGGCGAAAACCACGAAGACGACGCCATCGCCGCAGCCACAGAAGCCCACAAAAATGGCATCATCGTCCACACCATCGGCATGGGCCTCCCCCAGGGAGCCCCCATCCCGGTCATCAGTGGCAACAATGGCGACTACCGCCGCGATAAGGAGGGAAAAATCGTCATCACCCGCCTCGATGAAGCCACCCTCGAAAAGACCAGCAGCGCCGGAGGCGGACTCT
Source organism: uncultured Prolixibacteraceae bacterium (assembly GCA_964567485.1). Lineage (GTDB taxonomy): Bacteria > Bacteroidota > Bacteroidia > Bacteroidales > Prolixibacteraceae > UBA1413. Next base: position 36,206 of record CAZMMX010000001.1, read on the forward strand.
ATATCCGCGCGAACACCGCCCAGGTAGGCCTCGACGAACTCTTCGACGAAATCAACAAAATGCAGAAAAGCGAAATCGACGCCCGCCAGTTCTCAGAATATGAAGAACAGTTCCAGTATTTCTTCGCCGCTGGCCTGCTCCTGCTCCTGATAGAATTCTTTATCATGGAAAGGAAAAATAAATACCTCAGAAGAATTAAACTTTTTAACGTGCGAAAACCATGAAAACGCACCTGCTCATCCTTATGGCCCTCATCGTTGCCTCCACGGCATCAGGCCAGAACGAAAGAAAATTCATCCGTCAGGGAAATCGCTTCTATCTGGAAGGAGTCAAAGACACCACCCGTCTCGATACCGCCAGCTTCAGCAAGGCAGAGACCGCCTACCGCAAGGCCCTCGACAAGAAACCCAACGACCCGAAATGGAACTTCAACCTGAACAATTCGGTCTACAAACAGTCCAAATTCAGCGAAGCTGCACAGGGATTCGAACAACTGGCCTCCCAGGCTCCCCACCCTGAAGAAAAAGCCAGGGCCCTCCATAACCTCGGAAACAGCCTCCTCTTCCAGTCAAAAATCGACGAAAGCATCGAGGCCTACAAAGAAGCCCTGCGCAATAACCCCGGCGACATGGAGACAAAATACAACCTGGCTTATGCCCAGAAGATGAAGCAGCAACAACAGCAGCAGGAGCAGAATAAAGAGCAGAACAAAGACCAGGATCAAAACAAGGACCAGAATAAGGACCAGAACAAAGATCAGGATCAAAACAAGGACCAGAATAAGGATCAGCAGCAACAACCGCCGCCTAAGATTTCCAGGCAGAATGCGGAACAGCTGTTGCAAGCCCTCCAGAATGATGAAAAAAACATCCAGGAGAAGGTAAAAAAAGCTAAAGCCGCAGAAGCGAAACCTTCAAGAGTGGAAAAAGAGTGGTAGTTTTATCAGAAGAAAACGGTTTCCGTGTCCGGAAGAGTAACAGGAGTGCGGAAAACAACAGATCAGGGATATGTTCAGGAAATTTTTAATAATCACAGTAATGGTGCTCTTCGGCCTGCAAGCCATGGCCGAGGAGATGCGCCTGGTGATGTCGGCGCCCAACGCGGTGGCCGTGGGAGATCAGTTCCGGCTGACTTTCAATATCAACAAGCGGGGAGAGAACCTGACCCTTCCCGACCTGGGAAGCTTCGATGTATTGATGGGGCCCAGTTTCTCCTCCTCCACTTCGGTGCAGATCATCAACGGGCGAACCTCCCAAAGCCAGGATTTTGCCTACACCTTCATATTAAGGGCCAAAGAGGCAGGAACCTTCACCATCAGGCCGGGGTCGATAGAAGTCGACGGAAAAATCGTCCAGTCCAATACGCTGACCATCCAGGTCGTATCAGGGCAACCACAAGGGGCCACCACTCCGGGAACACAGAATCCCGGACAGGACTCCGGGGAAGAGAAAACCCCCACCGGGACCATCAGCAAAAACGACCTCTTCATCAGGCTGGAACTCAACAGGAGACAGGCCTGGAAGGGGCAGCAGATCACCGCCACCGTCAAACTGTATGCCAACCCCAATCTGCCACTCTCGGGTTTTGAAGAGGTCAACCTCCCCACCTACGAGGGTTTCTATACCCAGGATATCGACATTCCCCAGCAAATCAACTTCAAGAGAGAGGTCTACAATGACAAAATCTACCAGGTGGGGGTCCTCAAGAAAACGGTGCTCTTTCCACAGCAGACAGGAAACATCACCATCAGGCCCTTCAGCATCACCACCCTGGTGCAGCAAAGGGTAAGGCAACGCAGTTTTTTTGATGACTTTTTCGCGGGAGTGCAAACCGTCAAGGCCAGGCTGACCAGTGATGCCGTCACGGTTTCGGTAAAGGAACTGCCCCCGGCGCCTGCCGATTTCTCGGGCGGCGTGGGAGATTTCAGGCTCTCCTCGGAATTGAGCCATGCTGAGGTCACCACCAACGATGCCGTTACCCTGAAAATCGACATTTCCGGAACCGGCAATCTCAGGCTGATCCAAACCCCTAAGTTGACCCTTTCCGGTGATTTCGAACAGTACGACCCCAATAGCACCGACAACGTCAGGGCTTCCGAGGGTGGAGTCAGCGGCACCAAAACCATAGAATACCTCTTTCAACCCAGGTACGAAGGGAATTATAAGGTCCCCCCGGTCACCTTTAGCTGGTTCAACCCGGGCAGCGGGCAATATGAACGGGCCTCGACCCCTGAATATGCGCTCACGGTCACCCGTGGTAGCGATGACCCCGGCACAGGCGTGGTCAGGTCAGTGAGAAAACAGGATGTTCAGACCATCGGACAGGACATCCGCTTCATCAGCCAGAAAAATGATAAACTGCACCAAAGGGGCACCTCCTTTTTCGGAAGCACCCTGTTCTGGTCATTCTACCTTCTGGGAGCGGCGGCTTTTGCCCTCTTCTTTGTGATATACAGAAAAAAGATGGTGGAGAACGCCAATGTGGCCCTGGTGCGCAATAAAAAGGCCAACCGTTTGGCCCGCAGGCATCTCAGGGTGGCGGCCACACATTTACAACACAACAGGAGCGAGGAATTCTACGATTCGGTACTGAAGGCCTTCTGGGGATACCTGAGCGATAAGCTGGCCATCCCGCTGGCCATCCTGCGCCGGGAAACCGCCGTCGAAGCGCTCGAAAACCGTAAGGTTGACCCCTCCCTGATCAGTGAATTCCTGGCCGTCGCCGACCAGTGCGAATACGCCCGCTTTGCCCCGGCTGAAGGTACCCAGGCCATGAAGGAACTTTATGACCAGGCCGTGGAGGTAATCACCCAACTCGAAAAACAGATAAAACGATGATCTCCCTGTTCGGAATCCCGATCCGAAAGGGGATGAGATCACTGACAACCGGCACTCTCCGGAAAACGGAAAAGACTGAAGGCCACCGGAGATCGTGGGAAAACATGGTGAGAAATGATGAATAACAGATTGCATTACAACAGATTAACAAGCACAAGGTTATGAGACGAGTTATCATGGGATTCTTCCTTTTGTTGTTTTGCTTCGCCGGAGCCGCGGGGCAGGAGCAGCTGCTCGAAGAGGCCAATAAACACTATACCGGCCAGGAGTATGAACAGGCCGTTGCCAAATATGAACAAATCCTGGCTTCCGGAAAAGAGTCGGCCGAATTGTACTATAACCTGGGAAATGCCTGGTTCAAACTGGGAGAAAACACCAAAGCCATTCTTTGCTATGAGAGGGCGAAGCTTCTGGCCCCCCAGAACGACGATATAGAATTCAACCTTCAGATCGCCAATCAACTGGTGGTGGACCATATCGAAGAGTTGCCGCGACCTTTCTTTTCGCGGTGGGGCAGTGCCCTGGCCGGCCGCACTTCCGAAACAGGATGGGCCCGTCTGAGCGTTATCAGCTTCCTGCTCTTCCTCGTCCTTCTGGCCAGTTATCTTTTCGGCCGCACTACCCTGGTCAGAAAAGGGGCCTTTTTCATGGCCCTGGCCGCGATCCTTTTCTCCGTCCTCAGCTTCTCCATAGCTTACCGTCATCACTCCCTGCGGAAAAACCGACAGGAAGCCATTATCCAATGCCCCAGGGTCACCCTGAAAAGCTCCCCCGCGGAAACGGGAACCGACCTCTACCTCATCCATGAAGGATTGAAAGTGGAAATCACCGACAGCCTCGACTCCTGGAAAGAGATACGCCTGCTCGACGGCAACAAGGGATGGCTCCGCGACTCCTGTCTGGTGAACATATAATCACCGCAGTTCCGTCACTTTGCTGCAAAATTTTCGAACATTCTTCGGGAATATTCCGGGGAACACACAGATAATCGTTAATTCCCTCTTATTTTAAATACTTTTTTGTCCCTTAATGCGGCAATGCGTTAATTTTGCAGCGAAATAACTGTGCATAATATGGCTTACCAATTGTTAAAAGGAAAAAGGGGAATCATTTTCGGTGCCCTGAATGCCGACTCAATTGCCTGGAAGGTGGCAGAACTGGCACACCAGGAAGGGGCTACTTTCGCCCTCACCAACACTCCCGTCGCCCTGCGCATGGGAGACACCCCCTTACTGGCCGAAAGACTGGGGCTTCCCCTGATCGGAGCTGACGCCACCAGCGTCGAAGACCTTAACCACCTCTTCACCCAATCGATGGAACTCCTGGGCGGAAAAATCGATTTCGTACTCCACTCTATCGGTATGTCCCCCAATGTCAGAAAAGGCCGCCATTACAGCGACCTCGACTACCAGATGCTGGAAAAGACCCTCGATATCTCCGCCGTCTCCCTCCACAAAACGCTGCAAGTCGCCCGAAAACTCGACGCCATCAACGAATGGGGGTCTGTGGTGGCTCTTAGCTATGTGGCAGCACAACGCACTTTCTACGGCTACAACGATATGGCCGACGCAAAAGCCCTCCTCGAATCCATCACCCGCAGCTTCGGATATATCTACGGCATGGAACGCAAAGTGAGAATCAACAGCGTGTCACAATCCCCCACCCCCACCACCGCAGGCAGTGGCGTCAAAGGATTTGACAAACTCCTCGACTTTGCCGAAAGAATGTCCCCCTTGGGTAACGCCACCGCCGACGAGTGCGCCGGCTATTGCATCACCCTCTTCTCTGACCTCACACGCAAGGTCACCATGCAAAACCTTTTCCACGACGGAGGGTTCTCCTCTATGGGCATGAGCCTGACCGCCCTCCAACAATATGAAAAAGGCATGGAGTGCCCCTGCGACAAATCCGAATCCCAGGGCGACCAACACCAATACGACTGACTTTAAGAGATTTTAGGAAATTTTAAACCTATTTCAGAAGTAATGACTTTATTTTTGAATAAAAAAAGTCATGAAGCACACATGTATGGTTTTGCTGTTGATGGCTACCATCACCATGGCCGCATCAGCCCAGAAAACAGAAAAGAAGGAAAAAAACAGTCCCGACGAGGAAATCTCCGTCAAACGGGAATTTGACGAACAAGGGAACCTCATCCGCTTCGACTCCCTGAGGGTCTTCCGATGGTCCACCGATTCGCTTTTCACCTTTCCGGGAAATAAAGGATGGGAAAGTCTGTTCGGGGAAGATCTCTTTGAGGACCTCTTCCCCGGACTCAGGAATCTCCCCAGTGACTCCTCCCGGTTCGGAGACTTTTTCTTCCACAATGACACTTCATTTTTCATGGGCCCCAACTCCTCATTTATGCTCCCTCCCGGGTTTTTTATCCCCGAAATGGAGGACCTCGAAGAAATGGAAGAGCTCCTGGAACGTCACTTCAAATCCTTGCCCCCTGGCCAGTTCCCTGATTTCGGGAACCACGCACTACCTTTTCAGCGCTATGCCGATCCTGACCAGCAGAAAGAGTGGCAGCAGCTGATGGAAAAACAGCACAAAGAAATGGAAGAGTTCCGCGAAAAATGGGAGAAGAAAAAACAGAGCCCCGGAATAGAGAAGATATAACGGCTCCGGCTCCTATTCATCCCGTTTATTAACACTATTTCTTGCAAACATCTTCCCCCGATTCTTGCAAACAACTTCCCCCGATGTTTGTTTAAGAGGTTGATGAAAATAGAGGACATCAGGGAAGAGTATACCCGTGGAAGCTTGCGGCGCAGAGATCTGCCCGACGACCCTTACGATCTTTTTGGGCAGTGGCTGCAGCAGGCACTGAAGGCTGGGGTTTTGGAACCCACGGCTATGGTGGTATCCACCATCGGAAAGGATGGATTTCCCTCCTCAAGGGTGGTATTGCTCAAATCGTTTGACCGGGAGGGATTTCTCTTTTTCACGGGGTACCGCAGTGCAAAGGGAGAAGCCATCGCCGCCCATCCGCAGGTGTCTCTTCTTTTTTTCTGGCCTGAATTACAGCGGCAGGTCAGGATAACGGGGTGGGCCGCCAGGGTACCGGAAGAAGAGTCCACCGCCTATTTCCTGACCCGCCCGGTGACCAGCCGTCTGGGGGCCTGGGCCTCCGAACAAAGCCGTTCCATCCCCTCCAGAGAATACCTGGAAGAGAGATTCCGCCATTACTCCCGTCAATTCGAAAACCAGGAAATTCCCCGTCCCGACCATTGGGGAGGATTCCGCATCACCCCGCATGAAATGGAGTTCTGGCAGGGGCGTGAAAACCGCCTGCACGACAGGTTCCGGTATTCCCGGAATGATGGGCTTTGGGAGATCAGCCGACTGGCGCCCTAGCAAGCAGGAGCAGCCCCTTTCATAACGAAAAAATGGCCGGAGGACCCACCACGGTGTTCCGCTACTTGCTGATTACTGCTGAAAATAAAGAAGTGAGGAAACACCCCGATGTGCAAAGCTCCCTGGTGGGGACTAACTGTCAAAATCAAGGTTGAATTTCTGCTGTAGCAAGGCCAGACTGGCATTTTTCCTGAGCATCTCCTCCAGTTTTTCCCCGTCGGTATAAAGCATCTTCCGGGCCGGTTCACTGACCAGTTCCGTGGTGATCTCCACATTACTGTTGTGGAGCTCGCGCTTCAGCCAGGCTACCAGGCGCGGTTTCTCATCCCTGACGAGCTCCTCCTGCAGCGAATTTTCGACTTTCAGAACCAGCCTTCCATCAGCAGAATAAAGAGGTTGGCGGTTCAGGGAGGATTTCAGGTTGGGCCGGTCATTGAGAGAGTTGAGGTATTCAGCCCATTTTTCCAGAAGTTTCTCCTCCGTAAGAGGCTCATCCTCCTGTTTCTGGTTAAAAAGAATATGTTGTTCCCTGGTCGTTACCCCCGAGTCGTTAAGCTCAGTTCCTGCCAACACCGATTTTATGGAGGGGCCGGTGATCTCCTGTGATAGTTTGCGCCGGGAAGGGGGCCCGGGTCGGGAGGGAGGTACCTCCCGGGGGAGTGCCGCCGGAACGGGCTCCCGTGGTTCTCCAAAAATGGGCTCGAGAGAATCAGGAGCGTCAGCTATTTTTTTTTTAAGGTCAGCTGGGCTATCCTGGCCAGAGCGAGTTCTACGGAAAGCCTTTTGTTCTGACTGCTCTTATACTGGTAATCGCATTCATTGCTGATACCCAGGGCTTCCACAAGAAACTCATGGGGCGCCGCTGAGGCCTGTGCCTTATATCGGTCACGGATGTCACCACTCACTTCCAGAAGCTGTACCGTCATAGGATCACGCGATACCATCAAATCACGAAAATGGCGACTTACTCCGCCTATGAAATGTTGCCCTTCAAAACCCTTGTTGAGCACCTCGTTGAAGATCAGCAGGGCATCGGTCACCTGATTCTTCAGAAAAGCATCGGTAAGACGGAAATAATAATCATAATCCAGTACATTGAGGTGGGTGATGACATCCTGGTAAGTGATCTCCCTGCCCGAAAAACTGACCAGCTGGTCAAAGATCGACAGGGCATCACGCATGGCACCATCGGCCTTCTGGGCAATCACATTCAGGCCTGTCGGGTCAATCGTCACCCCTTCCTGTGTGGCCACATAACTGATATGATTGGCGATGTCCTCCACCCTGATTCGGTTGAAATCAAAAATCTGACAGCGGGACAGGATCGTGGGTATGATCTTATGTTTTTCAGTGGTGGCTAAAATAAAAATGGCATGGCGCGGGGGCTCCTCCAGGGTTTTCAGAAAAGCGTTGAAAGCACTCGGACTGAGCATATGGACCTCATCAATGATGTATACGCTGTAGTGCCCCACCTGCGGAGGAATGCGCACCTGATCAATCAGATTCCGGATATCATCGACAGAATTATTGGAGGCAGCATCCAGCTCATGAATGTTATAGGAGCGGTTGGTGTTAAAGGCCTTACACGATTCGCACTCATTACAGGCCTCGGTTTCCGGGGTCAGGTTGCTGCAGTTGATGGTCCTGGCAAAAATCCGCGCACAGGTCGTCTTTCCAACCCCACGGGGCCCGCAAAAAAGATAGGAATGGGCAAGCTGCTTCGCCCTGATGGCATTCTTCAGGGTCGAAGTTATGGCCTCCTGGGCAACTACCGTCCTGAACGAATCAGGCCTGTATTTCCTGGCTGAAACTACAAAATTCTCCATATTCTCGGGTCATCCTTCCTCAAACGCCAAAGATAACGATTTCCCCTTAGCCGGCGCAAAAAAAAAACAACCCTCCCTTCCCGCGGAACAATTTCTCCACTCTCCCCACCTTAAATTCTAGACTCACGGGAAAATATCCATCCCCCCGCAAAATATCCATCCCCATTCCCTGAACATTCTTACGCTCCGTGTGTTTTGCTTATCAAGAAAAAAATGGACCGATTCACCTAATTTTTAAATTCTTTGACAAATGCAAAAACTGATTTTTACACTTTTAGCCCTGATGGCCGTTCTTACCGTGCCGGCACAAAAAGCGTCACTCCACTCCTTCAGGGTGGAGACCATCGACGGAAAGGAACTGGATCTCTCCTCCCTGAAAGGGAAAAAGGTGATGGTCGTCAATACCGCCTCGAAATGCGGGTTTACCCCCCAATATAAGCTTTTACAGTCGCTCTATGAGACTTACGGTGGCCGCGGTTTTGAAATCATCGGTTTTCCTGCCAACAATTTCATGGGACAGGAACCGGGGAGCAATGAGGAGATCACCGCTTTTTGCAGCGAAAATTACGGGGTTACCTTCCCCATGATGGCCAAGATTTCTGTCAAGGGGAAAGATATCCACCCTCTCTATCGCTGGCTTACCGAAAAAACGGAAAACGGCGTGATGGATGCCCCTGTGAAATGGAATTTCCAGAAGTTCCTCATCGACGAGGAGGGCCGGCTGGTGGATGTTCTTCCTCCCGCGACCAAACCCGACGACGTAAAAGTCCTGAACTGGTTGTCAGGAAAATAAAAACTCTTCCCCTTTTTCATGGTTAACCAGGCAGGCCTGGCGATCTGCAAGGCCTTTCTCAGTTGAGGGTCCGCATTAGCAGGACAGATTCGCATTCCCGCATGAGCCCGGGAGGCTATGCCAGTGCCCCACGATAGGTTTTCAAAGCCCTTTCCCTGGCCAGGGCATGGTCCACCATAGGCCTGGGATACCCCACAGTTCCCGCTTCAGGAACCCATTTCCTGATATAGCTGCCTGCAGCGTCGAACTTCTGCTGCTGCGTGGCGGGATTAAAAACCCGGAAATAGGGGGCGGCATCGCATCCGCACCCGGCAGCCCACTGCCAGTTGCCGTTGTTACTGGCCAGCTCAAAGTCAAGCAAATGAGCGGCAAACCAGGCCTCCCCCCACCTCCAGTCGACCAGGAGGTGTTTGGCCAGAAAACTGGCAGTGACCATCCTCACCCGGTTGTGCATAAACCCGGTAGCCCTGAGCTCCCTCATCCCGGCATCCACCATCGGATATCCCGTTTCTCCCCGGCACCACCGGCCAAACTCCTCCTCGTTATTCCGCCAGCTAATCAATCCGTATTTCTTCCTGAAAGGCGCATTTTCCACATAAGGGAAATGCGCCAGTATCGATATGAAGAATTCCCTCCAAATCAGTTCATTCAGGAATACCTGGCTGTACTGATGTGCCACTTCAACAACGTTCCTGATACTTATGGTGCCAAACCGCAGATGAATGCCTAACCGGGAACTCCCGGCAATACCGGGAAAATCCCTGGTCTGCCCATAATTCCCGATAAGCTCCCTGTCAATGCTGCGGGAAGGATAATCTCCGCGGCCCCCGGCGAATCCCAGTTCTGACAAGTCAGGAAAAGAGAAAGGAACGGTTTTCAGAAAAGCCTCCTTCCTGGCAGCCGAAGGATAATGGCCAAGGTGATCCTGCACCAGCCGGGCCTTCCACTTCCTGCTATAGGGGGTGAAAACAGTATAGGGAGTGCCGTCATCCTTTACAACCTCTCCGGGCTCAAAAATGACATGGTCCTTGAAGGAGAAAAAATCAATGTCCTGGTTTTTCAGGATGGCCGACACTTCCCGGTCCCGCTCCTGGCCGTAAGGTTCATAATCCCTGTTGCAATAGACAGCCCCGGGACTGAAACGATGGGCAAAATATTCAAAAGCCTCCACCGGGGATCCATAAAAAGTCAGGAGGCTACTCCCGGCATCTTCCAGATCTCTCTTCAAGGCCATCAGCTCCTGGTGGATAAACCTAACCCTGGCATCGTCGCGGTCAGGCAATTTCCCCAAGATGGCCGTGTCAAAGACAAAAACCGGCAGGACAGGCCTTCCTGCCGTCAGGGCGGCAAAGAGTCCGGGATTATCGTCAAGCCTGAGATCCCTGCGAAACCAGAAAAGGTTGATCTTTTTTTCCATATCCTTACCCGGCATGATGAGCAGCCCTCCTGGCCGCCAGGGCCATATTGATGGCTTTGACCACAACCGCGGCCTGCCGCACCATGTCAGACGATGTTTCAGCCATCCTGAACTGTTTGAGCTTCAGGGCGGCAGTTTTCCTCATGGAGCGTTCCGGATAGATTCTGCGGAGCAGCTGGGCCGGCTCCAGTAACAGAAGAAAACAGATCTCCCCGGAGTCCCCGGGAGGCTGGTGAATGAGCCGTTTGGCCCGGTCCACCAATTGGTGCACATGGTTCCCGGGACTCAAAAACGGCTTCTGCCATTTAAAAAACAGAAAACGGCGCTCCTCCAGCCTGATCTCCCTTTGCTGAGACAGCGACTGGTAAACCTCTCCCCTGATCCTTTTCATGGAAATACGGAAAGAATTCAACCAATAATCAGTTTTGCGCGGTCCCTGTGATGCGGCCATTTTTCCAAGAAGATAGGCGTTCAGCGATGATCCCGTTTTCTCTCCTGTTACCTCCAGCCGCCTGTCCACCATCCTGATATTACCCGCGATGAGCATCTCCAGAATGGCAGCGCCCGCCAGAACCAGGTCAATCGCCATGGAAGAGGTGCCGCTGATGCCCCCCTTTTCAGGCCTGATCGCCAATAACAGCAATCTCTCAGGCAATGTAAGCTGATTTTCCATTCTGTAAAGTTAACGCCATACTTTTTCTTCCTCCTCAGGTACCGGAAAAAATTCAGCCATAAGAGCAAAAAAACTACTTTTGAAAAAAAAACGAAGAGTATGCGTAAAGGTTTTGCCAGCGACAACAATGCAGGAGTTCATCAGGAGATCCTTAAAGCCATCGGGGAGGCCAACACGGGCCATGTGACGGGGTATGGTGCCGACCCCTGGACCAAAGAGGCAGAGGCCCTTTTCCGGCACCATTTCGGCCAGGAGACGGAAATCTTTTTCGTCTTTAACGGTACGGGAGCCAATGTCGTGGCCCTGTCCGCGCTCACCTCCCCATTTCATGCGGTGATTTGTGCCTCTACTGCCCACATCCACACCGATGAGTGCGGGGCTCCCGAAAAATTCACGGGATGCAAATTGCTGGCAGTGAACACTCCCGACGGAAAGCTCACCCCAGAACTGGTCAGACCGCATCTCCACGGTTTTGGTTTTGAGCACCATGCCCAGCCCCGGGTCATCTCGATTTCACAGGTCACCGAAATGGGAACCCTTTACCAACCCGGGGAAATCAGCGCCCTGGCCAGCCTGGCCCATAACCACGGCATGCTTCTCCATATGGACGGGGCCCGTATCAGCAATGCCGCGGCAGCCCTTGACCTCCCCTTTCGCACCTTCTCACGCGACTGCGGCGTCGACGTCCTCTCCTTCGGAGGCACCAAAAACGGAATGCTCTCGGGCGAAGCCATCCTTTTCTTTAACCCCACCCTCAGCTCCTCCGTAAAATACATCCGCAAACAAAGCATGCAGCTCTTCTCTAAAATGAGATTCACATCAGCCCAATTCCTGGCATTTTTCAAAAACGACCTCTGGAAAAAAAGCGCCCTCCATGCCAACAAAATGGCAAAAATCCTGGAATCAGAAATCCGCACCATCCCCGGAATCACCATCACCCAAAAAGTGGAGGCCAATGGGGTCTTTGCCATCGTCCCCCGCGAAATCATCACCCCCCTCCAGGAGAAATATTTCTTTTATGTATGGGATGAAGAAACCCCCGAGGTGCGCTGGATGACTTCCTTTGATACCACAGAAGAGGAGATCCGCGACTTCGCACAACTGATCAGAAACCTCATTTCCTAAATGGCCGTCTTCAGGTACTACCCCGAAAATCTGTCGGCACACGACAAGGAACTGGAGAAGAAAATCATCAGGCACAGCTTCTTTTTTGCCATTTTCTTCGTGGCCCTCTTCTGGCTGGTAGAGATTATGGGGGAGATTTTCGGCCTGGACCTCACCAAAGCGGGGATTTTCCCGCTGACCCTGCGGGGCCTCCCGGGGATCCTCACCTCTCCGTTCATCCACTCAGGGTATAATCACCTTTTATCCAACTCCCTTCCCTTTTTCGTCCTGCTTTTTGCCCTGGTCTACTACTACCGCAGCCTCTCCTACAGGATCTACTTTCAGCTCTACCTCCTGGCGGGACTGTGCGTGTGGCTGGCAGGCCGCCCGGCATGGCACATCGGCGCCAGCGGCGTCGTATATGCCCTGGCAGCCTTCCACTTCACCAGCGGCGTCATCCGCAATGACCTGCGCCTTTTGGTCATCTCCGTCGTGGTCGTCTTCCTCTATGGGGGAATGGTATGGGGTGTCCTCCCCCTCAAACCGGAAATCTCCTGGGAATCCCACCTCTGGGGCGCCGTCTCCGGAATCCTCCTGGCCATTTATTACAGAAGATTCCGCATACGCAGACAAAAATTCGACTGGGAAGAAGAACAGACGGAGGATAGCACCGATGAGATGGAAAACCTGGAAGACGTGAAAGATCTACGAGATGTGAAAGAGATAAAGGACGGAAAAGACGCGGTACGAGAAGAGGGAAAAACAGAAGATACGGCCTTTTTCTCCCCGGAAGGATCCCCCTTGCCGCCGGTCGATACCACCACTCCCGTTCCTTCTTTCGGACCAGCCATATCCACGGCTCGCCACCACCCCGCCGGGACCTCTGAAAAAAAAGGGGCCCCGGAAGAGTGAGAGAAAAAAGTCGTACATTTGCGGCCAATATCTTTAAGTAGTTCTGTATTTATGATTAGCCGACGGACCATCAGGATTAAGGTACTTCAGGTGTTTTATGCCTACAACGCGTCATCTGACAAGTCCATATCCAACAGCGAGAAAGAGCTTGAACATGCCCTTTCCAGGTCATACGACCTATACCACCATCTTATGGCCCTGCTCCTCGAACTGGCCGATTTCGCACAACACCGCATCGACACCAACATGGCCAGGCTGGTCCCCAGCTACGAAAACCTCCACCCCAACACCCGCTTTGTCGATAACCGCGTCATCGCACAATTAAAAATCAACAGACGACTGCAGACCCACCTCAGGCACTCCAAACCTGCATGGGTCAACCACCCCGAACTGGTCAAAGAACTCTATGCCTTCCTGACGGAATCCTCCTTCTACAAGGAATACATGGAGAGAAAGGAAAGTTCCTACGCCGACGACAGGAAATTCACAGAAAAGGTCTTCCAGAATATTTTCCTGGCCTCGGAAGAGCTTCACCTGGTCCTTGAGGAAGAGAGCATCTACTGGAATGACGACATCGACCTGGTGGTGGCCATGATCATCAAGACCCTCCGCGATTTCAGGGAGGAGTCCGATGAATACCAGCTCCTGCTGCCCAAATACAAGGATAAGGAGGACGAAGCCTTTGCCAGCGACCTCTTCCGCAAAACCATCATCCACCACGACGAACTCCTGGAGCTGATCAACCAACACTCCTCCAATTGGGACCTTGAAAGAATCGCCTACATGGACATTCTGATCATGCAGCTCGCCCTGGCCGAAATCCTCTACTTCCCCTCCATTCCCACCAAGGTCACCCTGAATGAATACATCGAACTTTCGAAATATTACAGCACCGATAAAAGCCGGAACTTCATCAACGGCATCCTCGACAAAGCCTTGAAAGAACTCAAGGGGAGCGGAATGGTCAAAAAAAGCGGCCGGGGACTCATCGGAGAAATCGACTGAGGTTATTTTGAATCTCCCAGGATTTGACTAATTTTGAACTTCCTGGGTCTGAACAAATACATCCCTGAAAATTGAATAACAACCATTAAAAACAAAGAAGAATGAATTACCTGTTAATGGCACCACCTGCTGGTGCAGAAGCCAATCCCCTGGCGACCTTCCTTCCTTTTCTGGTCATCCTGCTCATATTCTATTTCTTCATGATCCGTCCTCAGATGAAACGGCAGAAAGAGCTGAGGACCTTCCGTGAATCCCTGAGCAAGGGCGACAAGATCGTCACCACCGGGGGTATTTATGGTAAAGTTGTAGAAATCAAAGACAACTATGTCATTATGGAGATCGACAACAACGTCAACATCAAGGTGGACAAGGCCGCAATCATCAAAGACATGAGCGATGCCGCACAGCAGCGCTGATCAGTAAGATATTCTCTGAAGGCCGGCGGTTAGCCGGCTTTTTTTGTAATTCCGGCACCGGACCAACCCTTTCTGTGAGGAAGTTCTCCCTGCAATAAACATTCAAAAAATGAGCAATCCTTACTGGCCGAATAACCGTACTCTGGTGGTCTTTGCGATCTGTCTGGTCATAGCCTCCATTCTTTGGTTCCTCAATGCCCTGAGCAAGGAGTATACGACCTCCATTTCCCACCCTGTGCAATTTGTCGACCTCCCCCGCAATAAATTTATTATCAACAACCCCCCGGAAAAACTCAACCTGAAAATCAGCGCCCATGGGTTCGCCCTGCTACGCTATAAAATGGGCACCTCGTTTTCGCCGCTAACCATCAACGTTACCGATTTGACGGAACAAACCCCCCAGGTCACCGGAGGACTCTACATCATATCGTCCGACAACCTCAGAAACGAAATCTCAGCACAGCTTGACCCTGAGCTGCAGCTGGTCAGTATTTCCCCGGGAGTATTCACCATTGCTTTCGACAGCCTGGAAGTCAAACAGGTTCCTGTTGCCCCGGCCGTGGAATTCCATTTTAAACCAAGGTTCGGACTCTCATCGGCCATTCATTTCACCCCTTCCAGAGTCACCATCTCAGGCCCTCAAAACGCCATCGATGCCACCGACACGATCTACACCATCACCAAAGCTTTCAAAAACCTGGAATCTTCCTTCTCTCAGGAAATTCCCCTGGCTATTCCCCAGCAACTGATCGTGGAACCAGGAACCGTCAGAATGTCGGTAGATATCGACGAATTCACCGAAAAGAACATGCGGATCCCCGTATGGGTCGATAACCAGCCCGATGATGCCAAAATCAGGCTTTTCCCCAACGAAGTGGAGGTGAGCTTCAAGGTAGCCCTTTCACGCTATGCCCTGATAAAACCCGAAGATATTACGCTTTCTGTCTCCTGGGATGATATCCTTCAAAACCAGCAGCAACTGCACGTCAATGTAAAAAAACTCCCCCAGGGCGTCAACAGCCTCAAAATAACCCCTGCCCATGTCGAATTCCTCATTGAGAAAAACTGACCTGCCCCTGAAAGTGGGGATCACAGGAGGCATCGGCAGCGGAAAAACAGTGGTCTGCCGGGCTTTCTCCATCCTGGGAATTCCGGTTTTCAATGCCGACCAGGCCGCCAGGGATCTCTACTCCTCCCACCCGGAAGTGAGAAAGGAGATGGTGCGTCTCTTTGGGAAAAAGGTTTTTCTCCCCGAGGGCCCCATCAACCGAAGCTACCTGGCTTCTGTGATTTTCAATGACCCCGAAGCCCTGGCCGCCGTTAACGCCCTGGTACATCCACGCGTCAGGGAAGCCTTCGGGGCATGGCACCGGCAACAGGATGCCCCTTACGTCCTTTTCGAATCGGCCCTGCTCTATGAAACCGGTTCCTGGAAAACCATGGACGCCATCGTGCTGGTGACAGCCCCCCGCGAATTGCGCATCCTTAGGGTGATGGAAAGAGACCAGGTCACCAGAGAAGCCGTCATCGCCCGCATGGATAACCAATGGGATGACGACCGGAAAAGAGAGGGAAATGCCATCATCATCGTCAACGACGACAAAAAACCCCTTTTGGAACAAATCCTCATAACGGACAAAAATTTAAGAACCTATGGGAAATTTCGGTAAATGGATAGGCGGAGGCCTGGGATGGGCCGTGGGAGGCCCCATCGGTGCCCTGATGGGATTCGTCATCGGCTCTGTCGTTGACGGCGCCGGCACAACTATCAAGCGCACAGGCCCTGCAGGCCCTGTTCGCACAACTTCCGGAGGGTACCTGATGAGCCTGCTGGTGCTCATCGCCGCAACCATGAAGGTCGACGGCAAGGTAATGCGCTCCGAACTCGACTATGTCAAGGGATTCCTGATCACCAACTTCGGTGAGGATGCCGCCGCTGAAGCTTCCGTCATGCTCCGTGACCTCCTCAAACAAAATATCCCCGTAGCTGACGTATGCCGCCAGATCCAGGCCAACATGAACTACTCAGCACGCCTTCAGCTCCTCCACTTCCTCTATGGCATCGCCCAAGCCGACACCTCCGTCAACAAAGAGGAACAAAAACTGATCGGATTCATGGCACAACAAATGGGAATCAGCAACAACGACCAGGAATCCATCAAGGCCATGTTCGTCAGAGATAGCGGATTTGCCTATACCATCCTCGAAATTGATCAAAACGCCACCGACGAGGAAGTCAAAAAAGCCTACCGGAGAATGGCCATGAAATACCACCCCGACAAAGTGGCCCCACTCGGCGAAGAGGTCCAAAAATCGGCACAGGAAAAATTCAGAATGGTCAATGAAGCCTATGAGACCATCAAGAAGGAACGCAATATGATCTGAAAAGAACAGTCACCCACGGAAAACCCCCTGCTGATGCCCCTTTCCTATTCCTCATCGGTACTGCCGGGAGTGAAATCCACCCGGTCATTGATGTCATGCCCGAAATTCCTCTCAGGCTGCTTCTCCCTGATAAATTCCGAAACTTCCTCCAGCGCAGAAGAGAAATTCTCAAAATCCTCGGGATACAGGAAAATTTTGTGTTTTTCATAGAAAAAATTCCCGTCATCTTCAACCCGTTTCCTGCTTTCGGTGATAATAAGGTACATCTCTCCGTTGCGGGTTCTTTTGACGTCGAAGAAATAGGTTCTCTTTCCCGCCCTGATTACTTTTGAACGGACATCCTGGCTAAAACCGCCACCCGCATCATCCGCCATTTCTTGTTTTTCCAGATCTGCCATGATTACCTTCGGTTAGTTCCTGATGAAGTCCCAAATTTCTGAAAAAAAAACCACATTTTCCCGGCGGGGGGGATAATTTGCATATCGGGGCAGGAATTTCCCTCCGATGACAGGGCCATGGCCCGGGGAAGCAGGTAACCGGAAGGAGACTATTCTCCGGCAGCCTTGAGGGTATTCAGCAACAGAGCTACGCGGGTCATGGGTCCCACGCCCCCGGGAACCGGGGTTATCCAGGAACAGCGGGGAGCCACTTCTTCAAAGCAAACATCCCCTTTCAACCGGAATCCCGATTTTGCAGTGGCGTCGGCCACACGCGTGGTCCCCACATCAATGACGACGGCTCCCTCCCTGACCATGCCGGCGGTCACGAACCCGGGAACCCCCAGGGCCGCCACGAGGATATCCGCACCGGCACACAAGGCCTCCAAATCCCTGGTACGGCTATGGGCCACGGTCACCGTGGCATTTATACTTTTATGCGACATTAGAATACTCAGAGGCCGCCCCACGATGTTGCTCCTCCCGATAATCACGCACGACCGGCCACTGGTCTCAATGCCGCAACGACTGATCATCTCCACGATTCCCAGGGGTGTGGCCGACACAAATGAGGGCATCCCCAATACCATCTTCCCCACATTCACAGGATGAAAACCATCGACATCCTTGGCCGGGTCAATGGCCTCAATCACCCTCTGCTCCCTGATATGGCCGGGCAGAGGCAACTGAACAATGAAACCATCGATTTCAGGGGCCATGTTAAGCCGTGCCACCTCCCCGAGCAACTCCTCTTCCGTGACCTCCTCTTCGAAACGGACCAGGGTCGAGGTGAATCCTACTTCCTGGCAATCCCTGATCTTATGGGCCACATAAGACTCACTCCCTCCATCGTGACCTACCAGAATGGCCGCCAAATGGGGGGGTCTCCCCCCTTTTTCCTTGATGGCCTCCACTTTCAGGGCTATCTCCTGCCTGATGTCAGCCGCTATTCTCTTCCCGTCGATCAGTTGCATAGGTTATCTATTTTTACGGTTTACCAATCCCTTGTCTTATATCCCGGCATGCTGAAAAATGATTCCTGAAACCTCCTGGTTGGCACTAAATTCCTGGCCCCGGGAACTACCAGAATTTCAACAGCACCAGAGCTGTTTCATACTATCTCCTGCTCCCCATCAAACTCTTCAGGTTTTTCCCCTGGGCCACCATTTTCATCATTTTGCTGGTTTCCGTGAATTGCTTGAGCAAACGGTTCACCTCCTGGATGGTGGTCCCCGAACCATCAGCAATCCTCTTGCGGCGGCTGCCGTTCATCAGCGAGGGATCCTCCCGCTCCGCAGGGGTCATGGAGTGTATGATCGCCTCAATATGCTTGAAGGATTCGTTATCAAGGTCGATATCCTTAAGGGCTTTTCCCATCCCGGGAATCATCGAGGCCACATCTTTCAGGTTACCCATCTTCTTGATCTGCTGGATCTGCTTCAGAAAATCATTGAAATTGAACTGGTCCCTGGCCAGTTTTTGCTGGAGCCGTTTGGCATCCTCGGCGTTGAACTGCTCCTGGGCTTTCTCCACCAGGGAGACAATATCACCCATTCCCAGTATACGGTCGGCCATACGGTCGGGATGGAAGACCTCAATGGCCTCCATCTTTTCTCCGGTACCCACGAATTTTATCGGCTTATCGACCACCGAACGAATCGACAGGGCAGCACCCCCCCGGGTGTCTCCATCGAGCTTGGTAAGAATCACCCCGTCATAATCCAGTCTTTCGTTGAACTCCCTGGCTGTATTTACGGCATCCTGACCGGTCATGGCGTCGACTACGAAAAGGATCTCATCAGGCCTGACCTCGTCTTTAATGGCGGAAATCTCCTGCATCATCAGCTCGTCAATGGCCAAACGACCCGCGGTGTCGATAATCACCACATCAAATCCCTTCTCACGGGCATGACGCACGGCATTCCGGGCAATCACCACGGGTTTCAGGTTCCCCTCCTCGGTGTACACGGGCACGTTGATCTGCCCCCCCACGACCTTGAGCTGTTCAATGGCGGCAGGCCGGTACACGTCACCGGCAACCAACAGGGGATGACGCCCCCGCTTTTGCTTGAGCATATTGGCCAGCTTTCCCGAAAAGGTGGTCTTCCCCGACCCTTGCAAACCCGCCATTAATATCACAGCAGGATTCCCCTTCAACTTGATGTCGGTAAACTTGCCTCCCATCAGCTCGGCCAGTTCATCATGCACCAGCTTGACCATAAGCTGGCCGGGCTTCACCGACGTGAGCACATCCATACCGATGGCCTTCTCCTTTACCGTATCCGTGAAACTCTTAGCCGTCTTAAAATTAACGTCAGCATCAAGCAGGGCCCTCCGTATCTCCTTCAGCGTCTCCGCCACATTGATCTCGGTGATCCGGCCCTGCCCCTTCAGCAACTTAAACGACCTGTCCAGTCTTTCGCTCAGATTCTCAAACATGCTCTTCTCTTTTTTTTGAACTGCCGCAAAAATACAAAAATTGTCCCTTTTTCCACGGGGCTTCCTCCATGGTTTCACCGCGCAGCGGAGAATTGACGGTTAATTGTAACTTTGTAATAAAAAGCAGGCAGCATTATGAATTCCACCATCACCGAAATCATCGCCAGGGAGCTTCAGATTTCCCCTGTGAGAGCTCAAAACACCATCGGTCTAATCGCCGGGGGGGCAACAGTGCCCTTTATCGCCCGTTACCGCAAGGAGCTCACAGGCAGCCTCGACGAAGTGCAGATTGCCAGGATCATGGAGCTCTATGAGAAATTTACGGAACTGGAAAAACGAAAAGAAACGGTACTGAAGAGCATTGCCGCTCAGGAGAAACTGACCCCTGAACTGAAAGCCCGCATTGAAGGGTGTTATGACCCCACGGAACTCGAGGACATCTATCTCCCTTACAAGCCCAAACGGAAAACCCGCGCCTCGGTAGCCCGGGATCTGGGTCTGGAGCCGCTGGCAAAAATCGTCATGGCCCAGTATGAAAAGAATGTAGAGACCCGTGCCCGGCAGTTCCTCAGCCCTGAAGTCCCCACCATTGATGATGCCCTGGCCGGAGCCCGAGATATCATCGCCGAATGGGTCAGCGAAAATGAACGTGCCCGCGCCATGGTGCGGCGAAGTTTTGAAAAGTCAGCCATCATCCGCTCCCTGGTGGTGAAGGGAAAAGAAGAAGAAGGCCAGAAATACAGGGATTACCATGCCTGGGAAGAGCCCCTGAAACGTTGTCCCTCCCACCGGCTTCTGGCCATGCGCCGCGGTGAAAAAGAGGGATTCCTGCGGGTCTCCCTCGTCCCCGACATTCCCGGGGTTACCGAACAACTGCTCCAGTATTTCGTGAAAGGCCACGGAGCCAGCAGTGACCAGGTAGCCATGGCCGTCAAAGACACCATTTCCAGGTTACTGGCGCCCTCCATCGAAACCGAATATGCCGCCATCACGAAAGAAAAGGCCGACAGGGAAGCCATCAACGTCTTTGCCGAAAACCTCCGCCAGTTACTCCTGGCCCCTCCCCTCGGCCCCCTGCGCACCCTGGCCCTGGACCCCGGATTCCGCACAGGCTGTAAAGTGGTGTGCCTCGACGAACAGGGAAACCTCCTCCACAATGAAACCATATACCCCCATCCTCCCCAGAACGACCGCCGCATGGCCATACGAAAACTGTCCGCCATGATCGAGGCTTACAAAATTGAAGCCATCGCCATCGGAAACGGCACCGCCAGCCGCGAAACCGAAGACTTCATCAAAGGTCACTACCTCGACAAGGAGGTAAAAGTATTCGTGGTCAGCGAAGACGGAGCCTCCGTCTATTCCGCCTCGTCGGTCGCCAGGGAAGAGTTCCCCGACTATGACGTCACCGTCAGAGGTGCCATATCCATAGGGCGCCGCCTGATGGACCCCCTGGCCGAACTGGTCAAAATCGACCCTAAAAGCATCGGCGTCGGTCAATACCAGCACGACGTCGACCAGAAACTCCTCAAAAAAAGCCTCGACGGAGTGGTAGTCTCCGTGGTCAACAACGTGGGCGTCAACGTCAACACCGCCAGTAAGGAAATATTAACCTACATCTCGGGACTGGGACCCCAACTGGCCCGTAATATCGTGGAATACAGAAGGGAAAAAGGAGCTTTCACCTCCCGGCAATCCCTCATGGACGTGCCCCGGATGGGCGCCAAATCCTTCGAACAGTCGGCCGGATTCCTCCGGGTTCCCGATTCCGCCAATCCTCTCGATAACTCGGCAGTACACCCCGAATCCTATCCCCTCGTGGAGAAAATGGCGGAAGACCTGGAAATCTCCCTCCCCCAGTTGATCGGCAACGAAGAGAAAATCGCCCGAATTGAACTCTCCCGTTATGTTACCCCCGAAAGAGGCCTTCCTACGCTGACCGACATCAGGGGAGAACTCTCCAAACCCGGAAGAGATCCCCGAAAGGGAATAAAAATGTTCGAATTCGCCGCCGGCATTTACCGCATCGAAGACCTACAGCCAGGCATGATCCTGCCAGGCATCGTCAACAACATCACCAGGTTCGGGGCTTTTGTAGATATCGGGGTGAAACAGTCGGGTCTCGTGCACATTTCGGAACTGGCTGACCGCTATGTCTCCGACCCGGGAGAAATCGTAAAACTTCACCAGCATGTAAAAGTCAGGGTACTGGAAGTCGACCTGGCCCGCCAAAGAATACAGCTATCGCTGAAACAGGCCCGGGAAGAATAAATAACCGACCTTTCTCCTTACGGCAGGGTTCCCCCACCACGGCGAAAAAACAGGGAAACCTCTTCTCCCTGTGGCACCATTATGTTCTGTCAACCTGAATCTGAAGGCCCGGTTACTCTTCTTCCTCCTCTTCGTCTTCGTCAAACTCCTGAGCAAATTCATCATTCAGGAATTCCTCTGCATCTTCGACAAGCTGTGCCAGGAGATCTTCGTTCTGCGGCTCTTCGTCAATCCAGTGAATGTGCTGATTGCTCCAGAAATCATCAATGTCGCTTTCGATAATGAACCGCGGATTCTCGTTGTGAACCACATAAATCGTATCCGGGGCCTGCTGTGAGTTGTCAGCTAATAAGAATTTTGGCAGCATTGTTTAAATTATTGGTGATATAACAAATGTACTATTTTTTTGAATTCCCGTAAAGGCAGTGAAAATTTTCACGCCATGGTTTTCCTGTTTTTTCCTTCATAGTGGCGAGTCTCACATATCGAGTTCTACGATGGTAATCCCTGCTCCCCCGAATCTGACATCTTCATCAGCGGCAAATTTTACCATGGGATCGGCCTTAAGGTATTGACGGATCATCTCTTTGAGGATGCCTTCACCCTTTCCGTGGAGGATACGCAAACGACTCACCTGGAACATCACAGCTTCATCGAGCCAACCCTGAATCCTGGCCAGGGCAGCGTCAGCCCTCTCTCCCCTGACATCGATCTCGCTTTTAAAGTTCATCCGACGTTCACTGTAATCGAGGGTCATGGCCACTCCTGACCTTCCCTTGCGCGGGGAAGCGGCAACTCCCTGGGGGCCTCTCTTCTCGAGGTTCTTGAGTGGTATCGTGGAAATAAGCTGTCCAAAGGCGACCATGCCATTTCTCTCATTGAATTCCACCAACTCCCCGGTAAGCTCCTGGCCCACGATCCTGACTTGGTCCCCCACCTTCCACGGCACATCCTCTACCTTAGCGGCACGGAGCGCAGAATCCTGATGCTCAGGCGGTGATGGTTCCTTGCGCCCCAGTCTCCCCGCCACTTTTTTCACTTTCCCTACCGTGGCTACCAGCACCTTATCCTCGGCGATCTCTCCGTTGGCCACTTCATGGCGTAACTTCTCCACCGCCTCCCGGGCCTGGCGCGTGGGCTCTTTGGCAGCCTGCGACTCTTTGATTTCCCTGACGGCATTCTCAATCTGCCGGTTCACTCCCGCCAGCAATGCCCGGGCCTCTTCGCGGGCACCCCTGAGGATCTCCTTTCTCTGCTGACGAATCTCCTCCAGCTCACGGGAATAGGTGCCGGCCAGCTCCTCCACGCTCTTCTCCACCTTCCTGATATTCTGCCGCTTGGTCTCCCAGTAATGCTTATCGCGGGTGATCGACCGCAGGTTCCTGTCAAAATCGATCTGCTTCTTGCCCACCTTTTCGGTGGCCTCCTGCAGAATGGCCTCAGGAAGACCTATCTTCCTGGCAATCTCAAAGGCAAAGGAACTGCCCGGCTTGCCGATCTCCAGCCGGAAAAGAGGATCCATTTTGTGGGCATCATAGAGCATGGCGCCGTTGATGATCCCCGGGGTCCCCGAGGCCATGTGCTTCAGGTTGGTATAATGGGTGGTCACCACCCCGAAGGTCATCTGCCGGTTCAGCTGGTGCAGGATAGCCTCGGCAATCGCCCCTCCCAGCATCGGCTCGGTCCCCGTGCCGAATTCATCGATCAGCACCAGGGTACGCCCGTCGCTGTGACGTACGAAATATTTCATGTTCAGCAGGTGGGAACTGTAAGTGCTCAGGTCGTCCTCAATCGACTGTTCATCGCCGATATCGATGAAAAGACGGTCGAAAACCCCGGTATGGCTTCCCTCTCCCACCGGAATCAGCAGTCCGTTCTGGAGCATGTACTGGATCAGCCCCACACTCTTCAGGCATACCGATTTTCCACCGGCATTGGGCCCGGAAATCAAAAGAATGCGTTGTTCGCCAGTCAGGGTGATATCGAGGGGAACGATCTTCCTGTTTTCCCGCTTCAGGGAGAGCATCAGCAGAGGGTGGACCGCCTGCTTCCAATCGAGGACGGGACTCCCCGAGAAATCGGGTTTGATGGCCCCGAAAAGCCGGGCCAGCAACGCCTTGGACCGGATAAAATCCATCTCCCCCAGGAATTCGTTGGAACCAATCAGATCATCGATATAAGGCCTGATGTCATCGCAGAAACGGACCAGTATTCTGATGATTTCCCGTCTTTCCTCATTCTCCAGTTCCCTGATGCTGTTGTTCATCTCGACAATCTCGGCCGGCTCAATATAGGCGGTTTTCCCCGTGGCCGACTCATCGTAGACGATGCCCCTGATTTTCCGCTTGTGCGCCGAAGGAACCGGGATCACCGCCCTGCCATCACGAATCGAGACTGAAGAGCCCTCTTCAGCCCACCCCTCTTTCTGGGCCTGCTTTAGAATCGACTGAAGCCTGCGGGAAATCCCCGCCAACAACGCCGCCAGATCTTTACGGATCTGCGCCAGCTCAGGCGACGCCTTATCCCTGATCTTGCCGTAACGGTCCAGAATCACGTCAATCCGCTCATATACCGACGGATAAATGGTGATCTTCCGTGCCTTCCGGAAAAGCAACGGTAAGATCTGCTCCTTCTCCTTACCAAAAAAATGAACGATCGCCCTGAGGGTTTCCAGCGACCTCTTCAGGTTGAAAAGCTCTTCCACTTCCATGAAACGCCCTTCCAATCGGATATGATGAAGCGTTTTCCGAATATCAAAGTAGTTGGTGACGGGAAATTGGGGAAACTCAGCCAAAATACGCACAAATTCATCGGTCTCCCCGAGCTGCTCCCTGAGCAACGCCTCATCGGCCGTGAAGTGCATCCGGTCCACCCACTCCTCACCCAGGGGACTGATACAGTTATGCTTCAGCATCTCCCTGATCCGGTCAAAGCCGATCTTACTCTCAAAATTCTCCGGGTATACCCCCATCATAGCGACTGGTCTGAAAAAACGGCGAAAAATAACCATTTTCTGTGGAATTACCTGTGCTGCCCGGGCTCTTCCGTAAATCTTCGTTTCCAGCGCTGCGAGAACATCTGCTGATCTGTTCATCCCCTGTTCAGGAAGTGAAGCTCCCGGCAGTAGAGGCGGCATGGAATCCTATTCCGTCAAGGATTTCCTGAATACGTTGTTCGCTTACCCATGGCAGCGACGGGGATGGCGCTCGCGGAATTCAGAGTCGGAGAATCAATCCTTGGGCACCTTCTCACCGGGATAACGGTCAGCATATTCTTTCCAGAACAGCCTGACCTCGTTTTTCATCTCCTTGTGGAGCATCAGAATACCCAGAAGGTTAGGAATGGTCATCAAGGCAATGGAGATTCCTGAGAGGGTCCAGATGATGGTGGTATCGGTGAATGAGGCCAGGAAAAAGCCGGCGATGAAGACGGTGCGATACCAGAACACCCCCTTGCTTCCGAAGAGGTAGGTGACTGCCCGGTCGCCGTAGTAAGACCAACTGATCGCCGTGGAAAAGGCGAAGAGGAGTAATCCAAAAGTGACGATATAGCTGCCGTATTTCCCCAGCCAGCTCTTACTGAAGGCCACGTTGGTAAGGGGGGCACTGTGGAGCAGCGATTTCCCTGACATGGTCATTCCCTCTGGCAGAAGAGGTTTTCCCCCCTCAAAGGTGATCTCCCCGGAATAGGGGAATCCCCTGAGGTCCACCCTGATCTCTTCAGCCACCGACCGGGCATGAAGGATGGTGGGAGAATCGGGAATAACGCCCTCGCTGACCGCCAGGGTACCACTGAAATGCGCCAGGCTCTTCTTTCCGCCCAGATAGTCATGCAGAAGGGCGGCATCACCCGGGTCTGCCTCCTGATAGTTCTCTGCCAGGGCCACAATGTCAGCAATCTGGAACTGGTTCTGGTGTTTTTCATTCCACACTCCGGAAGCCAGAAGGACCATGCCGGTGAGCATGCAAATGATGATGGTGTCGATAAATGGTTCCAGCAAGGCCACCAGACCCTCCGAGACCGGTTCATGGGCACGTGCCGCAGCATGGGCGATGGGCGCCGATCCCTGTCCGGCCTCGTTCGAAAAAAGCCCGCGATTCACCCCCCGGTTGAAGGCAAAGGCCAGTCCGGCCCCCAGGAACCCCCCGGTGGCGGCGGTTCCCGTGAAGACATCGTGCACGATGGCATACAGCGAAGGGAGGATATTCTGGTAATTATAGACGATCACGGCCATGGCCCCGAAAAAGTAAAAAAAAGCCATGAAGGGAACCAAGCGTGAGGTGACCTTGGCAATGCGTTTGATACCTCCCAGAATGACCGCCGCCAGAAGAACCGCCAGCACAGCCCCGGTAATCCACCGCTCCACACCAAAGGTGGTAAACATGGCATTGGAGATGCTGTTGATCTGGGGCAGATTGCCGGTACCAAAGGAGGAGAGGATCACAGCCACGGCAAAAATGGCCGCCAGCCAGGGCATTTTCAGCCTGTTCTTCATGTAATACATGGGCCCCCCGGCAATGGAGCCATCGTCGGCGATCTCCCTGTATTTATGGGAAAGGGTCACCTCGACGAACTTGGTGGTCATCCCCACCGCAGCAGTCATCAGCATCCAGAACAGAGCCGCCGGACCGCCCAGATGAACGGCCAGGGCCACCCCTGCGATGTTACCGGTGCCTACCGTCCCCGATAAGGCCGTAGTCAACGCCTGAAAATGGGAGGTGTCGCCAACATCCCCCACCCGGTCAAACTTGCCCCTGACAATCCTGACAGAATGCTTTAGATACCGGAACTGCGGAAACTTCAGATATATCGTGAAAAAGAGACCCGTGCCGAGAAGCAAAAAGACAAACCACTGCGACCCGCCAATGTACCCGTCAATCGTACTCAGAAATTCATTCAATCGGTGCATTGTGCTGTTTTTCGTTAGGTCTGGTAAAAATAACATTCTCACGCGAATGACCAACACAGGGCATAAAAAAAGCCCGGCATTGCCGGGCTTCTATAATAAAAATGGGGAAAGCTGTATGGACGCTTTTTGAAGATGATTGATGATTTACAAACCCCTAAACACAAAACCAATCATATAAAATACAGAAGATGCTTTCCCCAATACTTATTTCAAACAACTGTTACACGCGTTCCAGAGACTAAACGAAAACCATGCCATGAAAATAAACCACTCATTATCAAAATATTTTATTCTGTTCATCACATTTTAGCTTCCCATTATGGGAAAGAGTTGCCCAAAATGAAAAAGATACTCATGACACAGGTTCCTCTGCAAACATCTATATTTGCAGAAAAAAACGTGCGAAGAAAGAAAACAAAGCCCTGCTACGGGCAGGTAATGATTACCGGTATTGGATCTGAGGGCAAATCCCTTGCCAAAGTGGGAGATAAGGTGGTCTTTACTGACCATGCCATTCCCGGCGATGTGGTGGACCTGCAGGTCACCGTGAGCAAAAAGCGGTATGAAGAGGCACGTGTGGTACGTTATCATGCTTATTCCCCCGACCGTACCGCCCCCTTTTGCCGGCACTTCGGATTGTGCGGGGGATGCAAATGGCAGTTCCTCCCCTACGAACTGCAGCTCTCCTATAAACAGCAACAGGTTCAGGACCAATTGGAACGCATCGGAAAAATTGAGCTTCCCCCCATGTTTCCCATCCTGGGATCAGAGGAAACCCGGTTTTACCGCAATAAACTTGAATTTTCCTTCTCCGACAACCGGTGGCTCACCAAAGATGAGCTCGATACGGGAGAACCAGTCTCCTCACGTGATGCCCTCGGCTTTCATGTCCCCGGAATGTTCGACAAAATCTTCCAGGTCGATGAGTGCTGGTTACAACCCGAGCCCTCCAATAAAATCCGCAATTTTCTCTATGATTATGCCACCAGGGAGGGACTGGAATTTTATAATATCAAAAACCGCAGTGGTCTTCTGCGCTCTCTCATCATCAGGACCTCCACCACAGGCGGCGTGATGGTCATCCTCTCCTTTTTCAGGGAAGAACGCGATGCGCGGGAGAAATTACTGAACCACCTGAAGGAGGAGTTCCCTGAAATCACCTCTCTCTTTTATGTGATCAACCCCAAGGGTAACGATACCATCACCGACCTGGAACCCCTCCTCTGGCATGGTGATGACCACATCAGCGAGGAGATGGAAGGGCTCCGCTTCCGTATCGGACCGAAGAGCTTTTTCCAGACCAACAGCCGGCAGGCTCTGCACCTCTACCGAAAGGTGAGGGAATTGGCCGGCCTCAGAGGGGATGAACTGGTCTATGACCTTTACTGTGGTACGGGAACGATCGCGCTGTTTCTGGCACGGGCATGCCGGAGGGTCACCGGACTGGAGTATGTCGCGGAAGCGACGGAAGACGCCCGCATCAACGCCCGCATCAACGGCATCGACAACGTCAGCTTTATCGCCGGCGATATCCGCGACCTGCTGAAACCTTCACTGCTGGAGAAAGAGGGACGACCCTCGGTGATCATCACCGATCCGCCCCGCTCAGGAATGCATGGCGATGTCGTAGCAGCCATCGTGGAAGCGGCCCCCGCAAAAGTAGTGTATGTCAGCTGCAATCCCGCCACCCAAGCCCGTGACCTGGCCCTGATGAATGACCACTACCGCGTGGAAACCATACAACCTGTGGACATGTTCCCCCACACCCACCATGTCGAAAATATCGTCCTTCTGGTCAGAAGGGAAGATCATCGGGCTGGTCTGACCCCGGAAGCTCCGGAGGCAAATCAGTTTCAGTAACCGGAGGAGGATATTCCCCACCCGCGCGGCCACCGTTCTTCTCTAACTTCCACGCATTGATGTTGTGGAACCATTTATTGTTGTATTCCCGCGACTCCACGTCGAAAGAGACCTCCAGATCATCCCCCTCTGAGATGCCCGACAATAAAGACACCTTGTCATTGAAAAGGGTGAAACAAATCTTCCGGGGGTACTGTTCCTGTGTCTCTACTACGAATTCCTGCTTTTTCCAGGGATTCCCCGAACGGGCCACCCCCGATTCCAGGGGAAGGATGCGGATAAGCTTTCCTTTGATCGTCAGGCTCATATTGGCAAATGAATAAAATAAAATAAAAAAAAGGATTTAACAAGACTTTTAGAAGCCCTGTTAAATCCCCAAACACAAGTGTGATTACTCCTGGGTTTCCTGGGTTTTGGGAAGGATCTCGAGCAATTCCACTTCAAACACAAGGGCTGAATTGGGTTGGATATCCCCGCCGGCACCACGCTCACCATAGGCCAGACTGGCGGGAAGGTATATTTTCCACTTCGACCCTACGGGCATCAGCTGGAGGGCTTCCACCCACCCCTGAATCACGCCGCCCACAGGAAATTCAGCAGGCTCCCCACGATCCACAGAACTGTCAAAAACCTTTCCGTCGATCAGGGTACCGTGGTAATGAACCCTCACCATATCTTCAGCCACAGGCTTCGGTCCCGTACCTTCGGTAATGACTTCATACTGCAGCCCCGACGCTGTGGTAGTTACCCCTTCACGGGCTTTATTCTTCTCCAGGAAAGCATTTCCTGCCTCCAGATTTTCCTGCGCCACCTTTTC
This sequence comes from uncultured Prolixibacteraceae bacterium, assembly GCA_964567485.1. GTDB lineage: Bacteria > Bacteroidota > Bacteroidia > Bacteroidales > Prolixibacteraceae > UBA1413. Next base: position 65,667 of record CAZMMX010000001.1, read on the forward strand.
ACCCATCTTCTGGAAGAAATTGGACACCATTTCATTGGCTTCCACGGGAGTAACCAGGGTGGAGTCGCCCTTTAACACCTGGCGGAATGCTTCTGTCAACAGATCAATGTTGATCTTATCCCCTCCGGGTACTGATTCAAGACTCTGCTTGTTGTTCTGGGCAATTAACACACCCAAGGCATAACTGGTGGAATCCACATCGCTCTTCAGGCTCACCTTTTTGCCTGCTCCGCCATTCTGGCAACTCGTAGCAATGAAAGAAACAACTGCTGCAAATAAAAGAAATGATTTAATTTTCATTTTGATTAATTGATGGATGAATACTATTTAAATTCTATGGAAATCGAAGAAATAATCCGCGAAGATAAATCATTTTTGATTAGTTGCGATCAATCGGGTTTGATTCCCCGCAACATTTCTCTTTTCCCCGGGGGCCCCGACAGGCGTTCCATACGCATTCCTGCTGAGGCCATAGCCCTTCTGACGTTCCCCTGAGCACAATAGGTGACCAGGACACCCCCGGGGGCCATCCTGTCGTATAACTTCCTAAAGAGGGCCTCATTCCACATCTCAGGCTGTTTGCCGGGGGCAAAGGCATCGTAGTATACCACGTTGACCTGGGGGATTCCCTCCAGTCCGGAAGTGATAAAGTCTTCCTTCAGCAGGGTGAGCTCAAAGTGGGGCGACAGCCTCACCGGCCTCCCCCAGGGGGATTCCGTGATGGCCCGGAACCACTCTCCGCTCCCCTCCCCCAAAACCCCGGGATAATTGAGCTGCCTGAGCAACTCCCGGGGAAGAGGGTACTTCTCCAAAGCATAGTAACGGGTGGGAATAGCCCTACGGTGCGCTTCCAACAGGGTCACCAGCCCGTTCAGCCCGGTGCCGAAACCCACCTCCAGTACCTTGCGCTCTTCCTCCCAGGGGGAATAGAGAAAGCCATGCTGCAGATACACATGAAGGGCTTCGGTCAATGCCCCGTTCACCGAATGAAAATGCTCATCAAGCTCCGGCACAAACAGGGTGTCGGAACCATCAGAACTCTTTTGCAATAGGGTTGAAAACATAATATCACCTGGACATCCGCCCTTTTTATTGAAAATTAGTACCTTTGCAGTTCAATTTCAGTAAAATACAATGCTGATCAAAGTATATAACGAAAATCCAAACGCCAAAGATATCCGTAAAATCGCGGAAATTCTCCGCGACGGAGGGATTATTATTTATCCCACCGATACGGTCTACGGCATGGGGTGCGACATCACCAATTCAAAGGCCGTGGAGAGGGTCGCCCGCCTGAAAGGCGTAGACATCGAGAAATCGAATTTCTCCTTTATCTGCAGTGACCTGAGTCATCTCTCCCTGTACACCCGGCCAATTTCGAGCCATGTCTTCAAGATAATCCGTAAAAATGTTCCGGGGCCATTCACCTTCATTCTGGAAGCCAGCAATAATGTGCCCAAGTATTTCAAGGGCAAGAAAAAGACAGTCGGGATCAGGATCCCCGATAACAACATCATTTGTGAGATTGTCAGAGAACTGGGGAATCCCATCGTTTCAACCTCCATCCATGATGAGGATGAGGTGCTGGAGTATTCGATTGATCCGGAACTGATCTATGAGAAGTATGGACAGGTGACCGATCTGGTGGTTGACGGGGGTACCGGGGAGATTGTCGCTTCCACCATCGTGGACCTGACCTCAGGGGAGCCGGTCATTACCAGAGAGGGAAAGGGCCAACTGCTCTTCTGATCCAGGACCAGAGGTTTCAGAAATCACTCCCTCCAAAAGGAGGGGGTCAGGATCACCAGAATGGTAAAAAACTCAAGGCGGCCAAGGACCATCAGGAAGCTCAGAAATAACTTGCCGGCTTCAGGGATGACCGCGAAAGAACCCGAAGGTCCCAGGCTTCCCAAACCGGGGCCGATATTTCCCAGGCTGGCAGCCACCACCCCGAAGCTGCTGGCGAAGTCCCCCAGGAAAAACATCATGAATAGGCTCCCCAGAAGAAAAACCATCATATATAAGATGAAAAACGCCAGAATATTGGTGATAATCTTAGGAGCCACCGTGTGTTTGTTGAACCTGACATCAAGAACCGCCTTGGGGTGAATAAGCCGGCGCAGCTCATACCAGGCATTCTTCAGCAGAATAACTATGCGCATGATCTTCATGCCCCCTCCTGTCGATCCGGCCATGCCTCCGAAAAAAAAGAGGCCAAAGAGAAGCATCCCCACTGCTGGGGCCCAGGTGGTATAATCGCTGGTGACGTATCCCGTGGTGGTAATGATGGAGACCACCATGAAAAGAGAATCCTGGAAGAGCCTTCCTGCCGGAATGGATGTGGTGGCCAGAAGCCCTGAAAAGATCAGAATGGTAAACCCCAGAATAAACAGAAGATAATACCGGAATTCCTCATCACCGAACACCTTCCTGAATTTACCGTTCACCAGCAAAAAGATGAGGTTGAAATTGGTACCGGCGATGACCATGAAAAAGATAATCACCCCGTGGATATATAAGGAGGGCCAGAAGGCCAGTCCCGCCTGTTTGGTCGAGAACCCGCTTGATGACATCGTGGAGAGGGCATGGCAAACACTGTCAAACAGGGACATTCCCCCAGCCAGCAGCAACAGGGCAGCCAGAAGAGTCAGGGAGATATAGATCATCCATATGTTGCGGGCCACAAACTGAATTCGGGAGGTGACCCGCTCGTGGGTCACCCCGGGCACTTCAGCACTAAAAAGCTGCATGCCGCCAATCCCGAACGACTTCATGAAGGAGAGGGTGAACATAATGATTCCCATTCCTCCCAGCCATTGGGTGAGAGCCCTCCAGAAAAGCATTCCCGCCGATTGGGATTCCACATAGGGAATGACCGTCGCCCCGGTGGTGGTGAACCCCGACACCGACTCAAAGAAGGCATCAGTAAAGCCGGGAATCTCCCCACTGATCAGATAGGGAAGGGTTCCAAAGAGAGAAACGATCAGCCACACCATGGAGACCACCAGGAAACCCTCACGTCGTGAGATGGTCCCTCTCACCCCGGCATTGCGGAAAAAAAGGAGAGATCCGGCACTCAAAGCCACCACTCCCGAAATGGCAAAGGCCAGGGTGTCTCTACCGTCGGTCATCAGGGTCACCACCATGCTCAGCACCATGGAGACTGCTTCCACCACCAGCAGAAGCCCAATTACCCTGAATATCAGCCTGTAATTCATAATATATTTCTGGCCCTGCGATTTTGTCCCCCAGAAGAGGCCATGCCGGGAACTCTTCGAATGAATATAAGCTGACGAATATACTAAAATATAACGCACTCTTCCCAGGTTCATCAGGTGTGCCTTCAGGGGTAAACCGATGAAGCCTCAGAAACTGGGAACAATCATCATCATCTTACAATGGTGAAACCAGGGCAAACAGCACCCCTGAAAATCAGAAAAAGAGCAGGAACTACTGTTCCGTCCAGTAGGAAGGGCTGAAAATCACCAGCACGGTAAAGAGTTCCAGCCGTCCCAGCATCATCAGGAAAGAGAGGAACCACTTGCCGGCATCAGGAATATGGGAATACGTGAAGGCAGGCCCCACCCTCCCCAGTCCGGGCCCTATATTCCCCAGGCACGAAGCCACGGCACCCATGGAGGTATCCATGTCTCCCACAAACATCATCAGAACAACGGTGCTGATGAAAAATACCATGAGGTAAAACATAAAAAAAGCCAGCACATTGGAGATAATGCGCGATTCCACGGCATGCCTGTTGAAGCGCACGGGAATGACGGCACTGGGATGAATAATACGGCGCAGCTCATAATAGCTGTTTTTGAGGAGCAGCACGATCCTCATGATCTTAACCCCTCCCCCGGTCGAGCCGGTCGATCCCCCGAAAAAAAAGAGAATGAAAATGAGCATATAGAGAAACGGGGTCCACATCAGGTAGTCGGTGGTGACGAAGCCGGTGGTGGTAATGATGGCCACCACCGTGAACAGGGAATTCCGGAAGGCGCTTTCCGCAGGCAGAGTGGTAGTGACCAGTAATCCACTGAAGATCAGTATTGTAAAACCAAGTACAAAGAGAAAATAATACCTGAATTCCTCATCGCGCAAGATACGTGAGAATTTTCCCCTGCTCGCGAAATAGAGGAGTGAGAAGTTGGTGCCGGCCAGGAACATAAAAAAGATGATGACATACTGGATATAGGGAGATGGCCAGAAAGCGATACTGGCCTGTTTAGTGGAGAATCCCCCGGTAGCCATGGTGGCAAAGGCATGGCAGACACTGTCAAACAACGACATTCCTCCGAACATCAACAAAACGGCTTCGAGAAGGGTCAAAAGGACATAAACGCCCCAAACGATGCGGGCCGTCTGGTGAATCCGGGGAGTGATTTTTTCAACGGTCAGTCCGGGCACTTCCGCGTCGTAGAGCTGCATGCCCCCGATTCCGAATGCCGGCATCATGGTCAGGAAAAGTACAATAATCCCCATTCCTCCCAGCCAGTGAGTTACCGATCGCCAGAAGAGGATTCCCCGGGGAAAGAGGTCGATGTTATCGACAATACTGGCCCCCGTAGTGGAAAACCCCGACATGGTCTCAAAGAAGGCATCGGTATAACGGGGGATGGTACCACTCAGCACATAGGGAAGCGCCCCGAAAAGGGAAAAGATAAGCCAAACCAGGGAGACAATCAGGAACCCCTCCCTGCGGGTGATGGTCTGCGGAACCCGGCGGGTCAGTAACACGGCCATTCCTCCCGGAACAGCACATGCAACCACCGACCAGACAAACGCCATGGCGTCGCTCCCCCCCGAGAGCAGCGACACCGCCAGTGAAACCATCATGGCAGCGGCCTCCACCAGAAGAAGAAGGCCTGATACCCGTATGACAATCTTGTAATTCATAGGGAAACTCCTGAGGCTCTACTTGAAGAATTTCTCCAGCTTTTTAATTCCTGAGGGGAGGGTAAAAACCACCACCTTATCCCCCTCTCTGATCTCTGTATTTCCGGAAGCGATGATCCCCTGATCTCCGCGGATAATCCCTCCCAGCTTGGCCTCCTTGGGAAAATCGAGTTCCCTGACCGGTTTCTGGGTGATCTTGGTTCCCGGTTTGGCAATGAATTCAAAGACCTCAGCATTGGAAAAAGTGAGACACTTAACATTCGAGATCTCCGCATTGAGGGTAAACCGGTAGATATAACTGGCGGCGATCAGTTTTTTATTGATGATGGTGCCGATGTCGAGGCTTTCCGCCGTGTTGATCAGCGCAAAATTCTCAACTTCAGCGACTGATCGCCTGATTCCCATAGATTTAGCAAGATGACAAGAGAGGAGATTGACCTCTGAACTCCCGGTGGTGGCGATGAAGGCATCCATCCTGTCAAGCCCCTCTTCACTGAGAAGGTCCAAATTCCGGCCATCACCATTGATCACCAGGATATTCTCGAACTTGTCGGCCAAATAGCTGCACCTTTCCTTATTCTCCTCGATGACCTTGATCCTGTATTGGTCTCCCAGCTTTTCGATAGCCTTCTGGGCGATACGGCTACCTCCCAGAAACATGATGTTCTTAATCGCGAAGAGCTCCTTTCCGCACAGGTCAAAGAGGCGCTGCTGACTGCCTCTGTTGGTGACAAAATAGGCAATATCCCCATTGAGGATCATGTCCTTACCACTGGGGATGACATTTTCGTGACCCCGCATGATAGACACCACCACGATATCCCTGAGCACAGGCCCCAGCTCTTCAAGGCTCTTATTCACGATGGGGGCATTCTCCCTAACCTTGATCCCCATCAACACCAGCTTTCCTCCCGAGAACTCAAATAGCTGACGGGTCCCGGTAAACTTCACCGAAGAGATGATCTCCTTGGCGGCCAGGCTCTCAGGATAGATCAGCTCATGGATTCCCATATTCCTGAGTTTTTCGCGATAGCGTTCCAGCAGATATTCCGAATTGTTGATTCTGGCGATGGTGCGGCCCACACCCAGATAGGTGGCCATAGAGCAGGCCAGGACGTTGCGCTCCTCAGAAGTGGTAACGGCAATGAACAGATCGGCCTTGTTCAGCCCGGTCTCCTTGAGGTCGGCGAAGGAGTGCGCTGACCCGGTAACCGTCATCAAGTCCACTTCGCGGCTGATCTGTACCAGCCTTTCAGGATCATCATCGAGCAAAACGATGTCATGATCCTCACGACTAAGCATCCGGGCCAGGTGGGTACCCACCTCCCCGGCTCCTGCAATGACTACTTTCATGTTTTCATAGATTTCAAAGAATGCTCCTTTAGACTCCCGTTAACCCTAAAAAAAAGAAGATGCAAAGTAACTATAAATCGCATACGTTTTTCGCGGCCCTTCTGAAATTATTGTTTTAGGGTAGCTGTTGGCGCCAGGCTCCCATGCTCGCGGTGTAATGGACTTTAGGACTTCCCTGCTTCTCTCCCCTGCTGCTGGTGCTGACAATCCAGCCATCACCGGCAGGCTCTGTAGGGTGACTCCCCGCACGGGTAACGATCAGCAACCGGGGTTTTGCTTCCCCCGGCCATCGGGAATCCCCTGTGACTATTCCGGCAAGAAGTCCCCCGAAACTGAACAGGTTTCCCCTTTTCAGCACCAGGGCATCATCATAATCACCGCCAATGGCGATGACCACCGGTTTCTTCAGCCGGCAGGCCTGAATATAGGCCCCGGCTTCCTGAGGAACCCTTCCCTCGTCCTCCGACTCCCCTGACACCAGCAGGTAGTTCTCACGACCGTGAATTAGGTGAATCTGAGGTTCCCTGCTGTTATAGACAATAATCTCCCTGACCCCTGCCTGCCGGTATCGGAGTATGGCTCCCGCAAAAAAAAGCAGGGTTGCCGACAAAAGGATGCCCTGCAGATAATAGCTCTTCCGCGTCACCAGAAAAAGAATCACCATGACGAGGGTGACATAGCTCAACAGCAGGGAGGTGACAGGGAAACCGATCCCCGGGAGTACCGCCCAGGGCAGAGAAGCGACTTTTCCCAAAAGAAAACACACCCCTGTGGTCAGCATTCCGGTGATCCCTGCCAGAAACATCGAAAGCAGCGGCCACACCGAGGTAACCAGGACCAGAATCCCCAGGAAAATGAAAATAAAAGCTGCGGGAATCACGATGAAGTTGGAAACCCAGAAATAGAGGGGGAACTGGTGAAAATAAAAACAGGAGAGGGGGAAGGTGGTGATCTGGGAAGCCAGGGATACGGCCAGCAGTTCCCAGAGGTATCGTACCACGCGGCTGCGGAAGAAAAACAAATGGGCTATGCGGGGTTGGAAGAAAACAATGCCGCCCACGGCAGCGTAGGACAGCTGGAATCCCACATCGGTAAGCAGCCGGGGGTTGGCGAAAAGGAGCAGAAAGGCTGAAGCAGCCAGGGTATTCCAGGTATTGGCAGGACGACGGAGGTTTTCACCGGCCAGAACCACGGAAAACATCAGGGCCGAGCGTTGTACCGACGGGGCGAGCCCCGTGATGAAGGCAAAAGACCATAGCGCGGCAAAAGCCGCCACCAGAAAAACATATCGGGTGGTTTTCCCCTTTCGCAGAAACCCCAGCAACACACTGAAAATCATATAGACGATCCCCGTATGAAGTCCCGATACCGCCAGCACATGGGACGCTCCCGTATCTGCAAACAGCTGTCTGATCTCCCCTTCCATTGATTTTTTGTATCCCAGGGTAAGGGCAGACAAAATCTCATATTCCTTTCCAGAGAGTCCACTCGCCCTGTAAATGCCCAGAAGGTGATCCCGGGTATTTTCGGCCATTACCCTTAGGCGGAACCGGGGATCGCGCCCCGCATCCTGCCATGGTTTTCCGGAGAGGAAAACCTGCCGGTAAATGCCTTTTGACGCGGCATATCCCCGGTAGTCAAATTCTCCGGGATTGCCCCGGTTGACAATATCTGAGGGGTCGACGGTAAACAGGATCCTGCTCCCTGCCTCCAGCCTCTCCTCAGCACCGGCCGACGAGAAATAGACCATCACCTTCTCCCTGGTCGCCATGAGAGAATCCCTCATCCTCACCCCCGTCAGCAAGGCCTCGCCACGGAAACTGCGGTTTTTGAAGTAGGGCTTTTCAAGCAGCGTGGCCATGTAACGATCGCCTGTGATCCCCGAGCTGCGGCTTTCCTGCTGCAAACCGATGGTCACCCCCACAAGAAAAAAGAAAAGAAACAGAAGAACGACTCCTGAAATAAGAGGTCGCCATGACGGTACCCGGAACAATAAAAACGCCCCTATCAGAAAAAAAAAGAGCACACCAGACAGGCCATAACAGAGAATGACCGGCTGGGGTAACACCGGAATTCCGGAGAATGCTGTTGCCAAAAGTATTCCGGCAACAAGGGGAATGAGCATCCTCAAAAAGGGTATCTTCCTGAGAAGGTCAGCCATGGACTTACCGTCAGAGGATCAAAAAGCGTCCTGACAAATAAAGTTACGAAAAAAAATCAGACGGGAACCCTGATTTTATAGTGGGGATTGACTTTCCCTTTAGTGATGGCCAATAATCTTCCCCTGAGGAGTTTTTTGCGCAGGGGAGAAAGGTAATCCACGAACAACTTGCCCTGAAGGTGATCATACTCATGCTGGATAATCCGGGCCGCGTATCCCGAGTAGCTCTCCTCATGCCACTGGAATTTCTCATCCTGGTAGCGGATCGTGACGTTGTCGGGACGGGCGACATTCTCCCTGATTTCAGGAAGACTGAGGCACCCCTCCTCCATGGTCCACGGCTCTCCTGAAATCTCCAGAATGGTGGGGTTGATAAAAACCTTGCGAAAACCCTTCAGGGAGAGGTCTTCATCGGCCATGGCAGTGGCGTCGATCACAAAAATGCGGATCGATTTACCCACCTGGGGAGCAGCCAGCCCTACCCCGTCGGCATAATACATCGTCTCCCAAAAATCGGCTAAAAACTCTTCCAGTCCCGGATAGTCGGGACCTATGGGCTCGGAGACCTTCCGTAAAACCGGATCGCCATAAACAGTGATAGGATACTTCATGTCCTGAATTTTTTCTGTTCCAGATAAGATTGTAAAATAATGGTGGCGCTCACGCCGTCGACCAGGGCCTTGTCACGGCGGCCGCTCTTTTTCAAACCTCCGTCGATCATCGCCCTCAGGGCCAGCTGAGAGGTGAAACGCTCATCTACCTGTTCAACTCTTATCCCCGGATATCTCTTTAAAAAATTCCTGATGAATGGATTTATAAAAACGATCGCCGCCGAAGGTTCATTATGCATGGTCACCGGATACCCCACCAACACCAACGTGACCTTCTCACTTTGGAAATATCCGTCGAGGAACTTCCAAATTTCTTCGGTGGCCACTGTCGCCAAACGGGTGGCTATCAACTGCTCAGGATCGGTAACGGCAAGCCCTACACGCTTTTTCCCAAAATCAACAGCCAGGATTCTTCCGCTCTCCATCAGGCCTTATATTCACAATTCACCCGGCAAAAATACCAATAAAATCACAGAAATAAAAGAAGTTCTATTTCCTGTTCGAATAGTACTTCATGAACTGGGAACGCTCATAGATCATGGGATCTCCCAGTTTACTGTAAGAAAGCCTCCCCCGGAAGTCCCCGACGGCGGAAAACCTCCATTTGTTCATAAACTGGGTAAGTTCTTTCAGAATGACGGGGATCACCGAGGTTCCGTGGAGATAAAGGGCTGAACAGAGCTGGGTAACGGTAGCCCCTGCCAGCAGCAGCTTAATCACCCCCTGGCTGTCGTGGATTCCCGTGGTGACAGCGATATCGATCTGGGGCACCTGCGAGGAGACCAACCCCACCCACCGGAGGGTGTGACGCAGCTCCGCGGGGGAGCTGAATACTTCCGAAGCCTTGATTTCCAATTTATCAAGATCGATGTCGGGTTCGTAGAACCGGTTAAACATCACCACCCCGGAAGCACCATTGGCTTTCAGTTTTTCCACCATTCCCACGATATGGGTGAAATGGCTGCCTATCTTCACCGCCACAGGAATTTTCACCTCGGCTTTCACCGCCCTTAAAACATCGGTGTAAATCCTTTCCACTTCGGCCGCTTCCTGGTTCCGCTTAACGGGGAGATAAAAAACATTGAGCTCTATGGCATCGGCACCCGCCTCTTCCAGTTCCCGGGCAAAGGAAAACCATTCTGAAACCGATACGCAGTTAACACTGGCAATGACCGGAACCCCGGTCTCCCTTTTCGCAAAGCTGACCAGGGAGGTATACTTTGAAAGGGAGTTGTCGCGGACATAATTCTGGATGTAATACCCGGCTTCAGGGTAATCGTTACCTCTGCTGCTCTGCTCCAGCATCTCGCCGATCTCCCTGTTGATCTGCTCCTCAAAAATCGACTTCAGCACGATGGCCCCGATTCCCGCATCGGCGAGTTCCCTGATCTTCCCTTCGGTCCCCGTCAGTCCCGAGCTGGCTGCTACAAGGGGGTTTCTTAGTTTCAGCCCTAAATAGGTGGTCTCCAGATTTGCCATAATAATAAGGTATATTAAGTGCTCACTTAAAAACTCTAAAGGTAAAAGTTTCATAGAAAAGGTCAAAACCCGCCCATGATAATTCAGCTGCGGGGATAAACCCTTTCGCTGAAAATGGTGGTTCCGATTCTGACCATGGTACTTCCCTCCTCCACGGCAATGTGATAGTCTGACGACATGCCCATGGAGATCTCCCTGAAGCCCTGATGGCCGGGGAAATACTCTTTCTTCACTCCTTCAAAAATCTCACGCAGCGAACGAAACTCGCTTCTTACCTGGTTCATGTCATCGGTAAATGAGGCCATGCCCATGACCCCTGCTATGGTGACATGACCAAGCTTAGCAAATTCCGCGGAACGAAGCAGTGTCTCCGCCTCAATTCGTGAAAGGCCGAATTTGGTCTCTTCCCCGGCAATGCGGAATTCCAGCAAACAGGGGATCACCCGCCCCAGAAGAGAGGCTTCCCTGTCGATCTCCTGTAACAAACGCAACGAATCGACAGAGTGAATCATCGATACCAGGGGGGCGATGATCTTTACCTTATTGGTTTGCAGGTGCCCGATGAAATGCCACTCGATATCGGCAGGTAACCGGGGATATTTGGCCGCCAGCTCCTGGGCCTTGTTCTCCCCGAATAACCGCTGTCCCGCACCATAAGCCTCCATGATATCCTCCGGCGGTTTGGTCTTCGATACCGCCACCAACCGAACATGCGGCGGTAGGGTACTCCTGATCTCCCTGATACTGTCAGCAATCGCCATCATTCTCTCCTTTCTTTCCTCTCCGGGTTTCTGATGACCAAAAATACCAAAATTCGCGGTTTTGCCAACCTTCCGGCATAACTTACCGTAGAGGGTCGTCCCCGATGACCCAGAAGTTTTTCACCAGCTGATTTCCCTGAGGGTCGGTAATGGTCAGGGTATGGCCTCCCGGGGAGGGGCGGAAGCTAAGCTGGTGGAATCCCGTGGTCACCCCGGCAAAAATGCGGTCTATACTCCAATAAAGGGAAGCTCCGGGATCGCGGTGCGCCGCCTCAAAGATGACACTTCCCGGGGTGCCGTCGAGCTGTAAGGGAATAAGTATACGTTCCATCTCACGCGGATAGATCAGCTCCATGACCACCTGGGAAACCTGACATCCCGGCATTACCGGGGGAACTCCGCGGTAGCCGGGGTGGCTTCTCCGGAAATAATGTTCCATGGCCGGAGGAAGCAGGAACCAGCTCTCATGCTGCATGTCAGCCACAGGATAGCAGTCGTCGGAGACCTGGTAGTGTCCCTCCCTGTCGAGATGAAGGAGATGGTGATAAGGGCACTGTCCTACAGCCATGGTGCGGGGGACCAGCAGGGTGTCGGTTTCGGTGCACCAGGGCGATGGAAGATATCCGCTCTGGCGGCAGAAGGCCATGGGGGTCAGTTCTTCGTCAGGTGCCGGGAACCACCCCGAAGAGGGCAGAAAACCGAAAATCTCAAACATCAGGGGGGCTGCCGCCGAGGTCCCTGTAAGTCCGGGGCGTCCCTCTCCGTCGCCGTTACCGGCCCACACCGCTACCACATAGCCGGGGGTCATGCCCACAGCCCAGCCATCGCGGAAGCCGAAGCTGGTGCCCGTCTTCCAGGCGATCTGCCGCGAACCGGCGAAGGCTTCCCAGCCGGTCTCCTCTCCCGGTCTGTTGACCTGGCGGAGGGCTTCCAGGGTAAGCCAGGCCGCCGACGCCGGCAAAAAGGGATCCAGGGCTTCCCTTTCCTCCACTCCCGTTTCTTCCTTTTTCCATACCAGAGGCAGGAACTGCCGCACCGGATAAAAGCCATCGCCGGCAGAATAACCGGTGACTATCCGCGCCAGGGAGGCATACATTCCTCCGAGATCCCACAGGGTGACTTCGGCACCCCCCAGAATCAGAGAGAGGCCATAGTGCCCGGGAGGTTTAGAGAGTGTCGTCATTCCTGTTTTTCTGAGGAAATGATAAAAGGCCTCCACGCCATAAAGCTGCAGCATCTTGACGGCGGGAACATTGAGGGAGCGTGCCAGGGCCTCCGCGGCAGGCACGGCACCATCGTAGTTACCACTGAAATTCAGGGGGGTAAAGCCCTCAAAGCGCAGAGGGATATCGGGAAGCAGCTGCCGTGGTGCCACCATGCCGCGGGCTGTCATGGCAGCATATAAAAAGGGCTTGAGGATGCTGCCGCTGCTGCGCGGGGCCCTGATCACATCGACATGCTCCCCGTGGGCATCACCCCCTCTGAAGGCGACATTCCCCGTATAGGCGAGCACCCTGCCGCTGTTCACCTCGGCGACCAGGACACAGCAATTGTAGATATGATTAGCCGCCAGCTGCCGGGCATGGGAGGCCACAGCACCGTTCACCTGCTGCTGGAGGTTATAATCCAGCGTGGTCGACACCCTTTGTCCCTGCTCCTCCCTCATCGCCACCTCCGTAAGATGGTAGGCATGCCCGGGCATGGGAAAGACCTTCCCCGGAAGAGGCTCCTCAAGGGCCAGGGCCAGGGTGAGACTGTCGATGGTCCCCCGCCGGAAAAGATGGGCGAGCAGACGGTTCCGCTTGGCCAGCAAAAGAGAATCGTTCTTCCCGGGGAAAATGAGCGACGGAGCATTGGGGAGAATGGCCAGGGTGGCCGACTCGGCCCATGACAACAAATGAGGCGGCCGCTGAAAATATCGCAGGGCGGCGGCTTCCATACCGACGGTATTTCCCCCGAAAGGCGCATTGCTGCAATAGAGGCTCAGGATCTCCCTCTTCGAAAAGCGGAGTTCCAGATTCAGTGCCTGTACCATCTCCACGGCTTTGTTCAGGAGGTTCCTGGATTTGCCCGGACGGGCAAGCCGCGCCACCTGCATGGTCAGGGTACTCCCCCCACTGACGATCCTGCCGCTGCGGAGATTCTGGAATAACGCCCTGGCCAGGCTCACGGGATTAACCCCCGGGTGCCGGTAGAAATGACGATCCTCAAAAGTAAGCAGGCACTTCTCAAAACGACGGGGTATGGAGTCGGGAGCCGGAAAGCGCCATTGGCCGTCAGTAGCAATGCGCGCCCCCAGGAGACGCCCGTCACTGCTCTCCAGAACCGTGGAATACTCGCCGGGGAAAAGCCTCCGCGGAGTGCTCACCAGCACGGCCAGAAAAACAATCCCCAGGGCTGACCCCCACCACAGAAATCTCCGTACACCTCCCCGCCTTATGCTCCCCCGGCTCTTCATCCCCTGGTGCAGTTGCAGAATTCTCACTCCTTAACCACGGTGACCCATTCCCCTGGCTGCCGGGCTACAATGGAATGGTCATACATTCCTTCACAAAGCACGGCCGGAAGGTAGAAGCGCCCTTCATAGGCCGCGTTCAGGGAAAACCTGAAGGTTTTGGACTCTCCGGTACGCAGACTGAAATAAGTGTACACCCTGTCATCCCTGATATCCTGATAGTCGAAACCCCTGCCGGCAGCAGAAGGAATATCACTGATCCTGCTGTTGAGGATTTCCCATCCTGAGGGGAAGATGGTGGTGAGTGCCAGTTCCTTATATGGCCCCCGGGTTCCGGGATGAGAAACGGTAACCGCCAGGCTAAGGTCGCTTCCCTGGGGAAGTGTCGCCGGATCCACTGCCCGGCCATCCCTGCCGGTAAAAGCCGCACTGATCCTCAGGTTGTTATGCTGGGCTCCTGTAAGCTCCTCCAGGGGAACTCCCCGGGCCAGAAGCCTCATATAGAGGGGAGCGCCGCCGTTATTGACGACAATGGCCGTCACCCGCGATTTCCCCGCGGCATCAATGGGGATTTTCACCAGGGGAAGGGCACTTTTCACCTCTTGTTTTCTGCCGTCAAGGATCACCGCAGCCGCGACGCCCGTTGTCCCGGGAAGGGTCCCGAAAAAGCGGGCCATGGAATAGAAACACCATGCCGCCGTTTGGGTGCTGAGCCATTCTGACCGGCCTATCTCTTCAGCCATCTCCCGCATCAGGGTAAATGCTGCCGTGCGGTCGTTTTTCAGAAGAAGGGTTTCCAGGATCATGGCCTTATCGCGCAACTGGCTGCCGAAGGTAAGGCTGTGTTCGGGATATGGTCCGGTGTCCGCAGACAGGCGGGTGAGCAGCTGGTCAGCAGCTGCCGGCTGTCCGGCAAGCAGGTAGGCCGCAGCCAGGCGCCAACGGGCCTCGGGGAAACCGCTGACCTCCTCACGGAAGCGGTTCATGACCCCCGCTTCCGGAGCCCGGGCCAGCGCCAGCGTGTAGAGCCTGTATGCTTGGCTCAGCGCCTCCTGCCGGCGGATATGGGGATCCCCGGCAACCCCGGGTTTCCACTCCCGGGCCCGTAACTGCTGGTAAGCCACCCATCTCGACCTCATCTCACGGGACAGGGTAAACCCCTTTTGTTCCGCCATCAGCATGAAATGGCCGCCATAACTGGTGCTCCACTCGTCGGCACTGTTCTGTCCCGGCCAATAGGCAAATCCTCCGTTTCCCGTCTGCAGAGCCCTGAGTTTTACCAGCGCCTGGCGGATATTCTCCCCGGAAGCGGCCTTTTCCTCCGCCGAAAGAGACACCAGGGATTCCAGGAAGAGCTGGGCAAAGGCCGTAGATACCGTTTGCTCGGCACACCCATGGGGGTAATTGAGGAGTTCGTCAAGATGCCGGGAGAGGTGCATCCCGGGAATCGTCGAAAGCTCCAGGAAAGCCTCATTACTTCCTTCCAGGCCGGGAAGAAGAATGCTCTCCTGTAGCGACACCCCTGCTTCCAGGAGTCCGTTTTTTTCCGTGGTCACCGGAGGATGAGGATTGCGCACCTGCAATTCCACCTCAGCCACCGAGGTTTCGTTACCTGCCGTGGCGATCAGTTTCACCCGGGCAACCCCGGTGGTCCTGGCAGCCTTTAGCCGGAACCACAGAGTCTCTTCCCCGGGCCCGGCAAAAGTGATGCCTCTGCTTTTTTCTCCCGTGACCCTCACCAGGTCGTTGGTTTCCACCCTGACCGTCACCTGACGGGTGTTCTCTTTCATGGCAAAGAGCTCCGCCGCCACGGAGAATTCTTCACCCGGGCCCACCACACGGGGAAGTGTGGCCAGGACCATGACCGCCTTGCGCACAGGCACGCTCTTTTCACTCATACCATAGGCCCCCTTATTGCCGGCAATCACCATGACCCTGACCTCCCCCACATAATTGGGCATACGTAAGGTGTGGCTCCGCGAAGCTCCGCTGAGGGTGAAGGGCCCGGCGAAGAGAACCACGGGGGTAAACCGGCTTGCCTGCGGGTGGCCGGTGATCCTCAGATCCTGGTCCCCCCCTACGGCAAAGGCCTTTTCCAGACGGGCGCCATAAGCCCCCGCAACATAGTCGTAGAGATCGTAACTCCTCACCCCCAAGGCCTCACGGGCATAAAAATGGGCATGGGGATCGGGAGTCCTGAAGCCCGTCAGGTCCAGCAACCCTTCATCCACAACCGCCAGGGTATAGGTCATGGCCTTCCCCCTGGCTTCCCCTACCGTCACCTTGAATTCCTTGTCGGGTTTGAGTTCATCAACCATGGTGATCCGGGGTTCCAGAAGAGTCCCGGGGTCTTCCACAGCCACGGCCGTGACGCCGTAAAGCCTCACAGGTGCGTCATTTTTCGTGGATCCGTAGGGTTGCAGCAGGGTGACATGGAGGTACAGTGTGGGGGCCATCCCCGGTTTTACCTCCACCTCAAAGCTGGTTTCGTTTTCTGTGGTCTTTACCCAGAAGATATCCTTCACCTGGCGGCCATCTTCGAGGCTTACCAGGGCGCGGGCTCCGGCCACAGAAGGAATGGTGACCCTGATTTTATCTCCGGGGGCGTATTTTTCCCTGTCGGTGCGGAGGGTGAGTATGGTGGCCCCGTCGGGCATGGCATCGGAACGCCAGCCTCCCCACTCCGACATGTAAAAGGTCACCCCAGTGCCATGGCCGCTCTCCAGGTCCCTGACATAAAGCAGGTACCTGCCATTATCCCGCCAGTCTTGGTAATCCACCTTCAGGTCAAGCTGTTCCCTGACATCGGCCGTATGGAGGGTCCAGCTCTTCAGGGGCTTGTAATGGCTTCCTCTCACATAGTGGGCCAGGTTATCCTCGCCCGACTCCCACCACCAGCGCCATTCCACCTTGTAGAGCTGGATCTCCACCTTGCCCAGGGGCAAAGGTTTTCCCTCGGTGGAAAGTGCCACCAGCTCGGGACGATAGACCTCCCCTGTCTGATACCAGCCATCGTCATCATCAGGCATTTTGATTCCCAGATACTTCCGGAAGGGTGAAAACTCCGTTTCCTGGATCCTGATACTGAAATCACCGCCCTCTTCAAAAACCCGGGTGGTGAACCAGGCCTTCATTTTTCCCGGGGCGACCACCTTATCAGGGAAACTGAGGGGAATATCTGCTTTTCCCGAGGCATCGAGAGTTCCCTCAAAGAGAACGTTCTTCGAAGGGAACCACACCGCTCCGGGATCGTCGAACGAGAACTTCTCGTACCCCCTGAAGGTAGTTTTCATGGGGAACATTTCGGTTTCCACGATGGTTCGCAGAGCGCCGGCAGGGGTTCCGTGGAGCCATGCCGCCGACAATCCGGTACTCCGCGTCATGCCCGCGATGATCTGCACGGGCAATTCCAAATTGATTCTGAGACGATTGGGCTTGACGCTCTCCACTTTAATCCTTTTTTCGAAAGAAGCGCCCCCTACCTGCACCCGGGCATACCAGTTGCCGGTGGGATCATCGGGACGGGTGACGACAGGAAAGTGGTAAAACCCGTTTTCCCCCACGGTGGCCACTCTTTTTTCCACCTCCTGGCCCCGGGAATTGGTCAGACGGAAGACCACGGGAGTGGCCGCAGGCAGGCGCTTTTCCGGATCATCGAGGATAAAGGTGAGAAAAATCTGGTCTCCGGGGCGCCATACACCTCTCTCGCCATATAGAAAGCCTTTCACGCCATCGACCACCTCAGTGCCGGTCACATCAAAATTACTGAGCGACAGCGAAGAGCCATCGTCGAGGCGGAGATATCCGGTTTGGGTTCCCTTGCGGGCCACAGCCACAAAGGGTTTCCGGGGAAGAGTGATCATGGCGATGCCGTTGGCATTGGTGACTCCTGTGCCCAGAAGCTGGTGCTGGAGGTCATACACCGATACTTCGGTCTCATCAAGGGGAAGGGCCGTTTTAATGCTGGTAATCACGAAGGTGTAACGGAAACCACTCCCCTCTTTGGCCAGCATCCCCAGGTCAGAGGCGAAGATATTGCGTGCCATGAACCGTTCTGAATTATAATAGGAGTTGTGGCAGGGATTCTCCTTTTCATCCCAGTCAAAATCCCGGGGCCAGTAATAGAGGCTGTACCATCCCGGGGAATCCCACTCCTCCTCTGTCATTTCCTCCTCATCGGTCACCGGGGTATCCTCACCACAATCGTAAAGAGAGTAAGCCCTGCGGAAGCGGAGCTCCACCCGGTAGAGGGCTCCCTGCTCTGGCGTCAGGAACCGGTTGAGGTCGACCTTATAGGTGTTCCAGCGGTGAAGCTGTTCGGGGTGATCGGGGTGAAGTTTCACCTTACCGCTGTATACCAGGCGGCCTACTTCCATGAGGTCACTGCTTCCGTCGACCTGGTTGCCCTGAAGAAACTGCCTCATATTGGAGGCATATACCTTGATGATCCGCAGGTCAACGGCCGAAAGACTCACCGCCTCAAAGGGAAGAGTGAGAACACCCTCCTCAGGAACGATGACCCCTTTCCCCAACAGGCGGACTTCGGGTTTCAGATGGTGAAAAAAGAGGTCAAAGGCCATGTTTTCACGGAGGCTCTTCCCTTCGGCACTCACAATTCCCCGGTGTAGAACCAAAGGGGCATCGCCAGTGATTTTTTCCGCAGGCCATAAAATAAGGTGGTTGGCGTCGATATGCCAGGTAAAGCTGATGTTTTCACCGAGGGAGGCCATGCCCTCCATGGTTTGCGACGGAGAGAGGGGATCGGAAAAGACCACTTCCACCTTTTGTTCCGGGGAGGTAAATGCCCGGGCTTTCAGGACCGTAAACTCACCGGCAGCAGGAACGGCCACCCTGAGGTCTCCTTTTTTCCTGACTTCCATGGGCTTGCCATCCCAGGTGACCACCAGTTCCGAAAAGGAGGATTCCTGCCGCATCAGGCTGTCGGCCATGAAAGTGTGGGTGCGCCGGTCAGGAGAATGGAGCCACCGAAGGGCAGTTTTCCGTCCATTGTAAGTGGCGCCGATCAAGGCTTCCACCCGCGAGGGATCATCAGCATCGGCAGTAGTCACCCTTCCCGTCCAGGAAAAACCCTTGTATCCCAAAGTCTCCATGGCCTGAAGACCCTCCTCCTCAACAGAAAAATCCTGGGCCAGGGTGGAAAAACCAAAACGGAAACTTTGGAAACTTTTTTCCACTTCCATGAGACTCCCCAGGTCAAAGGTCACCCGATAGCGGGTATCCCTCTTCAGGGGAGTTGAAGGCCTGAAACGCACCATCCCCCCGGTTTCCATCACGGCATCCCCATCGGCCGGCGGGTCAAGCCTGAACAACCCCTTCGGCAGCACTCCCCCGGCTTCCAGTTCGGGAGGAATCACCGCCAATTGCACCACCACAGGCGACTCCACGGAAATCTCCCCTGACGTGAAAGAGCTGATGTAGCGTAAAAATGCAGGGTCGGGTTGCACATCGCCGGCACGATAGTGACAACCAGTACCCCCCACTAACAGCAAAAGAACAATGAAGGCTGGCATCCAAAACTTTGAAGCCTCTGTACCCCTTCTGGCATTGGTGAAAATGGTGAAACGCATGGTAAAATGGTATTGTGATATTTAAAACGACTCAAGTTAGTAATAATTCACGGGAGAGAAAATTAAAAAATATTACAATCTTTGTAAAGATAAAGCAACCAAAGAACTTAACAATAAATCAACACGATCATGTACAAGATTCTTACGCTCGACAAGATTGACCCGCAGGGACTGGGCCATTTCCCGCACGAGAAGTATGAGACCGGGAGCGGTTACGATACTCCTGATGCCATTATATTGAGGAGTTTCAACATGCACGCGATGGCACTTCCGGAGAGTGTGAAAGCCGTGGCCCGTGCTGGCGCAGGCGTAAACAACATTCCCATTGACCGGTGCACCAGCCAGGGAATCGTTGTCTTCAACACCCCCGGGGCAAATGCCAACGGCGTCAAGGAGCTGGTCCTGGCAGGCCTTTTGATGGCATCACGCGATATCAGCGGAGGCATCGAGTGGGTGAAGACACTGGCCGAACAGGGAGATCAGGTTCCACAACTGGTGGAAAAGGGAAAGAAAAACTACGCCGGAAATGAGATCATGGGGAAAACCCTGGCCGTAATCGGACTGGGTGCCGTTGGGTTGCTGGTGGCCAATTCGGCGCAATTGCTGGGGATGAATGTCACAGGCTATGACCCTTATATTTCGGTGACCCAGGCCCAGAAACTGAGCGACAAGATACAGCTGGCACGCACCCTGGAAACCGCCATCGCCAGTGCCGACTTCGTGACCGTAAACATCCCCCTGACCCCCGATACCAAAGGATACATCAACAAGGATATCCTGAAAATGATGAAAAATGGCGTCAGGGTCCTCAACTTTGCCCGCGGGGAGCTGGTCAATAACGCCGACATGGCAGAAGCCCTCGAATATGGAAAGGTATTCCGCTATGTGACCGATTTTCCCAATGAGGAGACACTCACCATGAAAAACACCATCTGCATTCCTCATTTGGGGGCCTCCACCGAGGAGTCGGAAACGAACTGCGCCATCATGGCCGTCGACCAGCTCAGAGAGTATTTCGAAAGAGGGAATATTATCAATTCGGTAAATTTCCCCAATGTCGAACTCGACCGTTCGGGAGGCAGCCGCATCGTGGTCGCCAACAAAAACATTCCCAATATGGTCAATCAGATCGCTTCGGTGCTATCACGCGAAGGGGTCAATATCATGAATATGCTTAACAGAAATAAGAAGGAGATTGCCTACAATATCATCGACATCGACAAGAGTGACATCAGGCCGGAAATTGCCGAAGAACTCAGAAGAATTGATGGTGTTTTCATGGCAAGGATCATACATTAACCAGTACCATTCATTAATAAGAAAGACACATGACGAAGAGTTTAGCAGTAAAGGCAGCCAACAACATCAGGATTCTGGCCGCCGCCATGGTAGAAAAGGCCAAATCAGGACACCCGGGAGGGGCCATGGGAGGTGCAGATTTTATTCATATCCTCTACAGTGAGTTTCTCCGGTATGATCCTGACCATATGGACTGGAGGAACAGGGACCGGTTTTTCCTGGATCCCGGACACATGTCCCCCATGCTTTACGGTGTTCTGGCGCTGGCCGGCACCTACGCCATGGAGGATCTGAAGAATTTCCGCCAATGGGGCAGCATCACTCCCGGGCATCCTGAGGTGGATCTTCTCAGGGGCGTCGAAAACACTTCGGGTCCCCTGGGACAGGGTCATACCATGGCCGTGGGGGCTGCCATTGCCGAGAGGTTTCTGGTGGCCCGTTTCGGAGAGTGGATGGCCCATAAAACCTATGCCTTCATTTCCGACGGCGGCGTCCAGGAAGAAGTCTCCCAGGGTGCCGGCAGGATCGCCGGCTACCTGGGGCTGAGTAACCTGATCATGTTTTACGACTCCAATGACATCCAGCTTTCCACCACCACGGCAGAGGTCACTGCCGAAGATACCGCCCGGAAATATGAAGCCTGGGGTTGGAGGGTAACCGTCATCGACGGCAACGATCCCGACCAGATCAGGATAGCCCTGAAGTCCGCCACAGAAGAAAAGGAAAAACCGGTGCTGATCATCGGAAAAACCATCATGGGCAAGGGTGCCGTCAAGGAAGACGGCACAGCTTACGAACGCCAGACCTCCACCCATGGCATGCCCCTGGGCGAAGCCGGCGCTTCCTTTGCAAAATCGGTGGAGAACCTGGGCGGAAACCCGCAAGACCCCTTTGTGATCTTCGATGATGTGGCCGCATTGTATGCCCAAAGACGCCATGAGCTCACCGCCAAGGCGGCAGCAAGAAAGGCAGAGGAAACCCTCTGGTCGGCAGAAAACCCTGAAATGGCGGCAAGACTGGAGATATTCTTCTCGAAAGAAGCTCCCGCCTTTGACTACCAGGGCATCGTCCAAAAAGATAACCAGGCCTCCCGTGCGGCCTCAAGTACCGTTCTGGCATCTTTTGCCGGGAAAATCGAAAACCTGATAGTGGCCTCCGCCGACCTTTCCAACTCCGACAAAACCGACGGATTCCTAAAAAAGACCAAAGCCTTCAAAAAAGGGGACTTTTCGGGATCTTTCCTGCAGGCGGGGGTCTCTGAACTGACCATGGCCTGTCTGATGAACGGCATGGCTCTCCATGGAGGGGTCATCGTCGCCGGAGGAACTTTCTTTGTCTTTTCCGATTACATGAAACCTGCCGTTAGAATGGCCGCCCTGATGGAGCTTCCCGTCAAATACGTATGGACCCACGACGCCTTCCGCGTCGGGGAAGATGGGCCTACCCACCAGCCCGTGGAACAGGAAGCCCAAATCAGGCTGATGGAAAAACTGCAGAACCACCGGGGCCACAACAGTGTGCTCGTGCTCCGTCCTGCCGACGTATATGAGACTACGATAGCCTGGAAAATGGCCATGGAAAACTGCGCGACACCCACGGCGCTGATCCTCTCGCGGCAGAACATCACCAACCTGCCGGTTCAGGGGGATCCTTACACCTCAGCCCTCAGGGCTGCCCAAGGCGCCTATGTCGTGGAAGATGACGGCGGCACCCCCGATGTGGTCCTGCTGGCCTCCGGGTCGGAAGTCGCCACCCTGATCGAGGGAGCCACGCTCCTCCGCCAAAGAGAACAGCTCAAAGTAAGGGTGGTCTCCGCACCCTCCGAAGGCCTCTTCCGTAACCAGCCTCTCCCCTACCAAAAAGAAGTCCTCCCTCCGGGAATCCCCAGGTTCGGGATGACGGCCGGACTCCCGGTGACCCTGGCCGGACTGGTAGGCGAAAATGGCGCCATCTGGGGCATGAACTCCTTCGGATATTCGGCCCCCTACAAAGTCCTCGACGAAAAACTGGGATTCAACGGGGAAAACGTCTTCCAACAGGTGATGAAACTGATGAAGAAATAACCGGGAAAATCACCCTATTGTTAATCCAATCTTAATTCGTGCGGGAAAATGGTCCCGGACAATAAAGATTCCATATGTTTGCAGCCGTTTTGAAAAAAGCGGCTGTTTTTTTTACAGCCCTACTTTTAAAAATTGATTATCAGATAATTAAAGTCGCCGCACATCATATGCCGGAGCCGTTATGAAGTTAAAATACAAAGACTTTGTCATCATCATCTTTCTCAGCGGGGTGCTGGTATATGCCGCATGCAGGAGAAACAACCTCCTTCCGATGAAGAAAATGGAGTCTCAGGCAACAGAGAGCATCACTGCCGGCCACTGGCAGGACACCATAGAGCACCGTGATTTCCGCATCATCGCCCATCCCAGCGAGGGGCTGATGGTTTACCACCGCGACGGGCGCCTCCTTGCTGGCCTGCCCGGCATCAAACCCGGGGCTCTGCACCTCGAGGCCGGCTATATCATGGGGAATGACACCATAGACCTGCTATGGTGCCGCAGCACCGACTCTGCCAATCTCCCCTGCTTCAGGATTCTCGATGACGGAAGCCTGGCCGTCGTGGAAATCTGACGCCTTCCCGCAGTTAACGCCCGAACACCGCCTTCATCCATGCCGAAGCCATCAGATGGCTTCCCGCCACTGAGGGGTGAACACCGTCGGCAGACCACCAGGATGCCGGGGCATGACCCATGGCCTCATCAAACACCTTCTGGAAAGGAACCCAAACCGTTCCGAATTCCTGGCTCAGCTTCGCAGCCACTTCCCTGTACCCCCTCACCGGTTCCACCCAGCTGTTGTCGACAGCCGTGGTCCCCGGCAATGCAAAAGGCTCACAGAGAACCAGCTTCACCGCTGGTAAAAGCTCACGGGTGCGTGAGAGCAGCTGCCGGTAATCCTGCTCATACCTTTCCAGGGTTCCGTCATAATGACCGTTGCGCATATGCCAGTAATCATTGATCCCTATCAGAATACTCACGATATCGGGTTTCAGGTCGAAACAATCCTTCTGCCACCTTTCTGCCAATTGGTAGACCTTGTTGCCACTGATCCCCCGGTTATAAACCACCGGTTCCCGGGAAGCAAAATGGTCCATGATCCCCGCAGCCGCGAAAAGGGCATATCCCCCGCCCAGAGATCCACCCGCATTGGGAAGCTCCCGGTCTTTGTCACGCCCCGCATCGGTAATCGAATCCCCCTGAAAAAGAATCACCCCATTTTCAGGAAGCGTTAAAGACTTCCGCTGTTTGGGAACCGCGGCCTCCACCACTGAAGGGAAAAGCGCCACTGCCGCCGCTGTAACGGCGGCCTTGCCTAAAAATGCTCTTCTGGAATTGTTCATCTTGTTGAAAATTTGGTTTTCTATTAAGCTTTTGATGCAAATTTAAGGTTTACCCCCGGTTTTCTTCCCGCCGAACATAAGATTATCCTAAAAAAAAGGAGCCCCCTTCCTGCCCGATGACCTGAAGAACCCAGCGACCTGGGGGAAATCTGGGATCTGGGGAACCAGTGATCTGTGGGGAACCTGGGATCTGGGGAAGCTGTGACCTGGGGGAAATCTGTGATCTGGAGAAGCTGTGACTTGAGGGAAGCTGTGACTTGAGGGAACCAGCAATCTGGGGAATAAACGGTCCTGTTTTTCCCAACTGCCCCTAAGAGAGAAAAGCAAGCAAACTTTTTTATTTACAGGCCCCACCTAAATAAAATTCATACTCGACATAATAATCTTTAATAAATATTTAACAAACATTAGGATTTATTAAAATTTGTTTCATAACTTAGCCTCATAAAAAAACGGGGATGTATGAATCCAACGGACTTGAAAAATGATGTAAAGTTGACAGGAAGTGAGTTGAAGCAGTTCCGGTTAAAGAAGAACATTCTCAGGATCCTGTATAAGGAGACTTCGTGCACTGCGCCCGAGCTGAGCAAGCTTTTGGGGATCAGCATGCCCACCACCCAGGTTTTGCTCAATGACATGGTGACGGAAGGCATGGTGATCTCACTGGGCACCGGGCAATCCACCGGGGGGAGGAAACCTTCACTTTACGGTCTTTCCGACGAGTCGGTTTTTGTGATCGCCTGTGATATGGGCCGTTTTTCGGCAAAGATGGCCATTTTCAACTGCCGTAACGAGCGGATCACCCCCCTGACTTTCATCGACACACACATCGACGACCCCAAACTCGTGGAGAAACTCCACGATACCGCAGTTAAACTGATGACCGATTACCAGATTCCGGAAGAGAAGATCATTGGTCTGGGAGTGGATATGCCGGGGCTGGTAGATGCCCACCTGGGGATCAACTACACCATTAAGGGAAAGAGAAACCAACCGGTCAGGGATCTCCTAAGCAAGAGATTCAGCACCAGGGTATATGTCGACAACGACGCCCGTATGCAGGCCTTCGGGGAGTACATCTTCGGCAAAGCCCGGAGATGTCACAATGCCGTGATTATTAACTGGAGCTGGGGATTGGGCCTGGGGATCATCGTCAACGACCAGCTCTACGGAGGAACAACGGGATTTGCAGGTGAGTTTTCCCACATCCAGATGCAGGAGGACGGTGACCTCTGTATTTGTGGAAAAAGGGGATGCCTCGAAACGGTAGCCTCCTCGAATGCCATTCTTAAACTGGCCACTGAAGGGATCAGCCAGGGAAAGATTTCCCAGCTCACCCAGCAGTTTGCCGGAAATCCGTCAGAGCTCACCCTTGAACATGTGATAGCCGCAGCACGATTGGGCGATGAATTTTCGATTTCCGTGCTTAGCAAAATAGGGTTCATGTTCGGGAAAGGGCTCTCTTACCTCATCCAGCTGTTGAACCCTGAAATCATCGTTTTGGGTGGTCCGGTAGCCAAAGCCAACCAGTTTGTCCTCACTCCCATCCAACAAGCGCTGAACCGTTTTTGTCTGGAACATATCCTGCAAAACACCACCATTGTCACCTCCGACATGGACGAACAGGCAGGACTCCTGGGCACAGCAGCCATGCTTTTCCTGCAGGTTTTCAGCGACGTAGAACAGCAGTGACCATACATTGAGATCCTTCTGAAACCATGCTTTGAACCTACACGACAACCGTACATTGACTTCATAAAACAATAGTTCAATTTCTCTAATCAATCACTAATTATTCATTTTTCTATGCGAAAGGTTTTATTAATGCTGACCATGTGCCTGGCCTTCTCAGCAAGTGCCTGGGCGCAGTTTACCGTAACGGGGAAGGTTACGGATGCCGACGGGATGGGGATTCCGGGAGCCTCCATCCTTGAGAAGGGGACCACCAACGGCACCATTACCAGTGTCGACGGGGATTATACCCTGAGAGTTGCTTCAGAAAATGCCACGCTGATTTTCTCCTTCGTGGGAATGGAATCGCAGGAAGTGGCTGTCAACGGCCGCCCAACGATCAATGTAAATCTGAAAACCAGCGCTATTGGTCTGGGTGAAGTCGTGGTTACCGCCATGGGCATCACCAAAGAGTCCAAAAAGCTGGGGTATGCCGTCACCCAAGTCGATGGAGATAAACTGGCGGAGTCATCGACCGTTAACCCGGTGAATGCCCTCCAGGGCCGCGCCGCCGGAGTCGAGATCGCCCCCAGTGAGGGAGGAGCCTTCAGCGGCTCCAAGATTACCATTCGTGGGAACTCCACCCTGAAAGGAAACAACATGCCCATCTTCGTCATCGACGGGGTCATCATGGACAATAACATCTCAGGGGGTTCCCAGTGGGGAGGAGTCGACTGGGGCAATGAACTCAAGAACCTGAATGCCGACGAATTCGAATCGGTGTCGGTACTGAAGGGCGCAGCAGCCACGGCCCTTTACGGTTCACGCGCCCTGAATGGCGCCATCGTCGTCACCACCAAGAAGGGAAAAGCCCGGAAGGACCTGGGGATCAAAATCAGCCAGCGTTTTAACGTCAAGCAGGTCTATGACGGTCCCGCCTTCCAGAATGTCTACGGTGAAGGTGCCATGCCGGGTTACGACAGCAGCATGCCCGATATGTATGCCCCTCAAAATGATTTTGTCCTCAATGCCCAGGGAGAACCCATCCTGCTGGGATATTACGACGGGTGGGCCCCTTATAGCTATGGCCATAAGATGGACGGCACCCAGGTTCGCGACTGGGAAGGCAACTGGGTGAGCTATGACCCCCAACCCGACAACGCCATCGACGCCTACCAAACCGGCTACCAGACCAACACCAACGTGACCCTTGATGGCGGCGGCGACAACTCCACCTTCATCATCTCCCTTTCCCACTTCGGCGAACAGGGGACCTACCCGGGGAACAACTTCACCCGTGAGTCGGTCTATTCCAAGGTCACCCGTGATTTCGGTAACTTCCTGACCACCGAACTGGGGATCAGCTACGCCAACTCAGCCCCCAAAAACCCGCCACAGGACCTGATGAAGTATTTCCTGGACCCCTGGCCCCGTAACTACAACACCTCCTACTGGCGCACGCGCTACCAAGCAGCCCACGGCGGAATCCCGCAGAGCAACTACAACGATCCCGGCGTCAACATCCCCGGGGCCAATATCTGGTTCAGCATCTACGAAAATAGCTATACCCAGATCGAAGAGTCGCTCCGCCTTACCGGCAAGATGACCTTTAAAATCACCCCCTGGTTTAACGCCGTCCTCGATGGGTATGTCAACAACTATTACATCAAGTCGGAAACCAAGGAATTGGGGAACGGATACCGCAATGAAGGTGGTTACTATTCCCTCGGCCATACCCGGAAGCAGCAGTATGACGGGAAAGTGTGGCTCAACTTCTTCAAGAATTTTGACAATGGCCTGGATGTATCCTTCTCCACGGTGGCGGAACACTGGGAGTCAGGGGACAGCTACACCAGTGCCTGGACCAATGGCGGATTGATCGTTCCCGGGCAGTATTCCCTTTCCAACAGTAAGAACGAACCCGGGCAAAACGCCTCCATCAGCAACACCCGCATTCTGCAGTCGGTGATGTTCTTTTCCGACATATCCTGGAAAGACCAGCTCTTTTTGAGCATCACCGGCCGTAACGACTGGTCGTCGACGCTGACTTACGCCAACGGCAGCGGTAACTTCAGCTACTTCTATCCGTCGGTGAGCTTATCATGGTTGTTTACCGAAACCTTCGAAATGCCGGCATGGCTCGACTACGGAAAAGTACGCGCCTCATGGGCCCACGTGGGTAATGACTATTCGCCTTACGCCATCAATCCCGGATTCAGCCGCACCGGCACCGTCCAAAGCTACAACGGCGACCTGCCGCGTTACAGCTTCAAAAACGACCAAATGCCTAACCTCAACATCCGCCCGGAAGACAAAAAATCGGTCGAAGTGGGTTTTGAGGCCAAATTCCTCAAAAACCGGCTGGGCATTGACTTCGCCTATTACAAGGACAATACCTACAACCAGATTCTCGCCATTCCCGAAAACTACTACACGGGGGTTTCCAGCCAGCTCATCAACGCCGGGAACATCCAGAACCAGGGGATCGAAATTATGCTGAACACAGTACCTCTGAAGATCAACGACTTCAGCTGGTTCTTCAATGTCAATTTTGCCCGTAACCGCAACACCATCATCGACCTCTATGAGGGGATCGACGAGTATAACCTTTATGAAAGCTGGAACTACGGGAATACCCGTATCGGCACGCTGGCCATCGTGGGCGGCAACTGGGGGGAACTCTATTCCGACTCGGCACCCCTGAAATGGGAGAACGAAAGTAACCCCAATGATCCCCGCAACGGGCAGCCCATCCTCCGCTGGAACGCCAGTCAGAGGGGAGGCTATTACATCCGCAGCAACGTTAAGGAGAAGGTGGGCGACATGAATGCCGACTTTACCGGCAGTGTCCTGACCGGTTTCGAATGGAAAAACTTCCGTTTCGAGACCCTTTTCGATGTGAAGATCGGTGGGGACATTTCTACCTACACCGGCAGGTACGGAACGGCATATGGTTTGCTGGAATCCACCCTGGCCAACCGCGACAAGGAACATGGCGGCATGGAGTGGACTTCGGGATGGAGCGGAAAATCGTATGATGACGGATTCCTTCCTGAAGGGGTGTTTGAAGAGGGCACCAAAGTGCAGATGAAAGGTTCTGACGGGAACATGATCACCAACGACATCAGCGGGATGACCTACCAGGAAGCTTACTCCCAGGGACTGGTCGATCCGGCGCACGGGGCATGGTGGCATTTCAAGGGGAACAGCTGGGGCGGCGGCGTCATCAACGATGCCGTATTGCAGGAAAACTCCTATATCGGCATCCGCCAGATGTCCCTGACCTACCAGGTGCCCGCAAAGTGGTGCCAGAAGGTGAAACTTACCAGTGCCGACATCTCCCTCTTTGGCCGTGACCTGGGATTCGTCTACAAGACCCTGAAAGACAATCTCCACCCGTTCAGCGTGAGAAGCAATGAAGCAGGTTCTGCCCATGAATGGAACCAGATTCCCTATACCCGCACTCTGGGCTTCAGTCTCAACCTTTCCTTGTAACATGTGGCACAACTAATTAATAAACAGGAGAAATATGAAAAACAGAATTTTCAAAATATTCACGGTATTCACCTTAACCGCTTTGTTAATGGTGAACTGTACCGACCGGTTCGCCGAGATGAATCTGAATCCCAGCGACATTAACGATCCCGATCTCTCCCACCTCTTCACCAACGCGCTGTACAACACCGCCGGCGATGACTATCTTCAGTGGTTTTACAACAACAGCGTCTATTTCTGGCGGTTTTCGCAGGTGACGGTTTCCCGTTCGGGGACCTCGGCCGACTTCAACAACACAGGGGCCCTGGGAGGTATTCCTTTCTACAAGGTGATGATCGACATGAAAGAGATCCAGACCCGCATCGACGCCATGACCCCCGAAGACCAGGAGGTCTACAAGGCTTTCAGAGCCATCACGGTCATTCCGGTGATTGAGCTGGGCATTCGTGCCAGCGACTGGGAGGGGAGTATGGTCTATTCCGAGGCCATCGATGCCCGCTATGGCGGTAACCTGACCCCGAAATTCGACACCCAGCAGGAGCTTTTCGACCTCTGGGTCAAACAGCTCGACGAGGCCATTGCCGTGCTGGCCACCGCCAGTGCCGACCAGGTGAAGCCGGGGAACCAGGACTTCATGTTCAAGAGTGACTGGGAACTGTGGGCCCGTTATGCCAACAGTCTGAAACTGCGCATTGCCGCACGTCTCGAAGTGGCCGACAACGCTAAAATGAAACAGCTGCTCACCTCAATCGTCAACACGAAAGGCAGCGATGGCAAGCCGCTGCTGATCACGGAGATTGCCCACCAGGCCATCTGGGCTCCTTCAGCCCAGGAACTGGGACCTGGCGGTACCAACACCCTGTGGGTCGAAAACTACGCTCCCTCGAAGAACTTCTCAGCGTTTATGTGCCGTAACCAGGATCCCCGCATGAGGATGTACTTCCGGGTAAACTCTCTGAGCGAGGCCGCCATCACCGCCCTGCAGGCCACCCCGGGAGTCATTCTTCCCAAATTTGCCAAATTGCCGGTCAACGAACCCTGGGACCGTCTTGTCGGAGGTCCCGTGGCTCCCGACAGCATGGGCATTGATGACTTCTTCGGTCCTGTGCTGGTCGACGCCACCAATGCCCAGTACCGCCGCCTTCCCATCGTGGAATACAACTTCATCAAACCCAAACAGGACGGCCGCGTGGGTGAATACCGCAACCTCGTACTGGGGGCTCCCGAAGTATGCCTTTACCTGGCTGAATTCATCGAAAAGGGATATGTCTCAGGCATCGGTACCGCTAAGGAATGGTACGAAAAAGGCGTGACCCTGTCCCTCCAGAACATGGACAAGCGTGCATCGCTGGCCCAGATCCCCGATTATAGCACCCGCGGACTAGTGGCGGGTGAAACAGAAGCCCTCCTGGCCAGAGACGATGTGAAATACATTGCCGGAGATGCTAAAAACAAGGAGAAGATTATCCTCCAGCAGTTGGTGAACCTCTTCGACAATCCTTACGAAATGGTGGCAGTGACCCGCCGTACCGGATATCCCAAAAAAGGGAGCACCCTCTGGGCCTGGGAACCCTACCTCGCCGCTGGTTCGGAACTCAAACTGCCCCGCCGCTTCCCCTGGGGAACACCCACGATCGACAACAACAAAGCCAACTGGCAGACCGCCACGACAGAACAGGGATTTACTCCCGACGACAACTTCGGAACGGTCCTGAACAGCCAACGCGTATGGTGGGATAGAAACACCCCCGATTACGGCAATGGCAATTAAACTTCGAATCATCCAAAAATGGCGGCCTCAAAACCGCCATTTTTTTTAATTTTACTCTTTCACTTTCATGTCCCGAAACAAGATTTATCCATTCTAACGATGATCACCATGCTCAAAAAAACCATCACCCTTCTCTTTCTGTTTGTCGGCCTTGGCGTGCAGGCCCAACTGGAGCACGAAATGACCAGGTATGTATGGCCCACCGATCCACAACTCCTCCAAAAACTGGAGGAGTGGCAGGACCTCAAATTCGGACTTCTCATGCACTGGGGGGCTTATAGCCAGTGGGGCATCGTCGAATCCTGGTCCATTTGTCCCGAGGATTACGGCTGGTGTGAACGGAAGATGGGATCCCATCCGGGCGACTATTTCACCTATAAAAAGGAGTATGAAAACCTGAAACTGACCTTCAACCCGGTGGGCTTTGAGCCTGAGCGATGGGCAAAGGCAGCTGCCGGCGCCGGGATGAAATATGTCGTTTTTACCACCAAACACCACGACGGGTTCTCCATGTTCGACTCAAAATACACCCATTACAAGGTCACCGATCCCGCTTGTCCCTTTCATGTCCATCCCAAAGCCAACATCGCCCTCGAGATTTTTGAGGCCTTCCGCGCCGAGGGGCTATGGGCCGGAGCTTACTTCTCGAAACCCGACTGGCATTCGGAACACTACTGGGATCCGCTGTTTCCGCCCCTCGACCGCAATGTCAACTATGACCCTGACGAATACCCCGAAAAATGGGATAAGTTCGTAGAGTTCACCCACAACCAGATCATGGAGCTCATGACGGACTATGGGAAAATCGATATTCTGTGGCTTGACGGCGGCTGGGTCAGCAAAAAAACCACGGAGCAGGTGAGAGAGAGCTATCTCCACAAGGCCCGGGAAACGGAGAGTGGTTTTGTGAAGAGCCGCACGGTCAACCAGGACATCCGCATGGATGAGCTGGCGGCCAAAGCCCGGGAGAAGCAGCCGGGACTCATCGTGGTCGACCGGGCCGTGGAAGGCCCCAACCAAAACTACCTGACCCCTGAGAACACCGTTCCTGAGAAGATGCTCCCCTACCCCTGGGAGTCTTGCATCATCGCCGGCGGAGGATGGTCATGGGTTCCCGATGCCCGTTTTATGACCCCACGACAGGCCATTCACCTACTCATCGACATTGTGGCCAAGGGAGGCAACCTCCTCTATAACATTGCTCCGGGTCCCGACGGCAAATGGCCCCTGGGAGCCTATGCCCTCCTGGAAGAGATGGGAAACTGGATCAGGGTCAACGGGGAAGCCATCTACGCCACCCGGGCCATGGCACCCTACAAGTCGGGAAACATCTGCTTCACCCGCTCCAAAGATTCCAAAACCATGTACGCCCTGTACCTCCCCGGGGAAGAGGAGAACATCCTGCCCGCGGAGGTCTCCATCACAGGCTTCACCCCCGCTCCCGGGACTACGGTCTCCCTGCTGGGAGCTAAAGGATCCCTGAAATGGCAAAAAACCCCCGAAGGCTGCAAAATCACACTCCCCGCTTTCCTGCACAACAACCTCCCCTGCCGGGAAGCATGGGCCTTCGCCTTCAGGGAGAAATAAACTCAGGCAGGAGTTCCAAACCCCTCCTTTCTTATTCTTCGGGAAGCATAGCCACCTTTTTCAGGTAGCTCTGGGATCTTTGCACAAATTGGGGTTGGTAAGAACTGGTAAAAACACAACCCGACACCTCCTTCATCATCTCCCCGGCCTTTTCAAATTCCCCAATCTGATCATAGGCCAGGGCCAGGTCGAATTTTACACAGTCATTGGAGAGATCCGATTTCAGAAAATGGGAAACAGCGCGATGATACTCCATTTGCCGGAAACTGATGACTCCCATCAGATAGTGATACACCTGTGATTTTCCGGGCTTCTCACCGGGCTGGAGCAGCGAGGCGTGATCCTCCGCCTTTTGGGCGGCCAGGTCGAAATTCCGGGATTCGATAGCCCTGAGGCTCTCCACAAAGGCAAACTGGGCGTCGACCATTGCTGGTTCAGGAGGAAAAGATTCCAGGATGAAATCCTTCTGCAGGCAGCAGCATTCATCATCACCGCCATTGGGAGCGGTATACAAACCATGACTTTGAGCAATCATGGAGCAGCAGAAGCGGTGGTTATTGCCTTTCCCCTGAGGCAGGCCATTTTTGACATCCGCACCACCCAGGAGCGAACCATGCACTTTTTGCAACTCTTCAGCAGCCAGTTTCACATTTCCGGAGAAGAAAAAGGAGACCAGGTTGTTGTTGGGCAATCCAATGAGTGATCCGCCGCCGTTCAGGCTCCTGGCGGTTTCGAAATCGTTCACGGCTTCGTCAAAAGAGCCCAGATAGGTATTAACGTAACCTCTTTTGGAAAAACCAATACCCGAATGAGGATCTTGCTGAAGCGCAGCCGTATAGGCTTCCAGGGCCTTCGGAAAATCGAGTCTTGCACGGCAGATATCCCCCCAAGAAATCAAAGCGATGGTTTCGCCGGGCCGCAGCTTCACAACCTCCCTCATGTGATTCTCAGCCACGTCAAAGTCAAGGGGCAGGTTGAACAAATAGGAAACGGCCAGTGCCCGGTATCCCAGCGGCGACTGGGGATCGGTCAGGATGGCACGGTGAGCCATATCGCGGTACTGAGTAATCTTTTCCCTGAGTTGGTATTCCCCGGCCAGAAGCAGAAGGGCCCTGACATCGCCGGGATAACGGCCGGCCAGGGTTTTCACCAAATCAAACCGCTTTTCGGGGTTTTGGGTCAGCCACGTCTGTTCAATCTCTATCAGCAGATTTTCGCCTTCACTGACTCCGGAACGGCGCTGGAAGGCCTCCTCCAGGTTGCTCTTCCAGTCGGCGGAAGAACCGGAAAGGTACGCCTTATAGAGATAACCCAGAGCAAAACCGGGATCGGCCTTAAGGGCCTTGTCCACCAGAACACGGGCATCGTCGATCCTGCCCATTTCATAGGCTTCCCGGCCTTCAATAAAAGCCTGGTAAGCCTCTTGTGAAGATGTGGTCACGGGGATTTCCCCTTTCTTTTCCTCAGCCTGAAGAGTAAAAGGAAACATCCATGCCAGTAGCAATGCCAGAGGCATAGCATACCAATGACAGATCATTTTTTTTCTGAACATAGCTTTTGTTTTAGGAATTTCACTTCATCTTTCAAAAACAAAGGGAGTGCGGAGGATTTCCTTTATGCCGCATCCCAGGGTGCATCACAGGGAGTTATCAATAATCGGGGGTAAGTCATTTTCCCGATAAAAGCACGCTTACGCTGCTTTTGAACATGTTCTCATTGTTTTCATGGCTTTGAGACCAGCATTATTTCTGACATAAAGGTACACCAATGCTGAGGCCAGTGCATAGCAATTTTTGACCATATCATTGTAAAAAATGGTCAATTTATTGTGATTTAGTCCAGTCGACCTGTCAATACGAAAACTCGGGAAACCTAATGCTCTTTCAGTTCACGATGATTTCGCTCACAAACAGATGGGCTCCCTTGCCTGCCCCGGCATGCCCCGGGGGACAAACCCCCCGGTTACGGGCGGTGACCCGCACATAGCGCACGTTTTTGGCGTTTTTTTTCACCAGAAAGTTATGGGTGATCTTCTCTGCCGCAGTCACGGGAATCCTATGGGTTACCTTCCCCAGGGTTCTGAACTTCCGCCCGTCGGCAGAGACCGCGACCACCACATCTATGGGCATGAAAATCCAGGAACCGACATCCTGTATGGCATCGGTCTCCACAGATTTGATGCTGACTACCTTTCCCAGGTCGATGGTGGCCACCAGATCATTCTCATAAAACCCCTTCCAGTGGCCATCGTTGAAATTGGTGGATCCCTTCACGCCGTCAACCAGGGTGTATTCGCCGCTTCCGTCATATTGCCGGCTGTTGGGATATTGCAGGGTCACGGGACAAGCCACGGCCTTATGCAGGAAAAATGGCCGGCTCAGGGGTGGAGTCATGGGTTTCCCGTCCTCGAAAACCGCCGCTTTGGCCACCACGCTCCGGTCAATGGCCACGGGCTCCACATAAAGGGGCGATGAGACGGTCGGAGCGGTTCCGTCAAGGGTATACCGGATCTCGGGATGGCTCACCTCAGCGGTGAAAACGACCTCCAGGGTTTTGGATTCCGGGAGGAGCCGCGGAAGGGCCGACACCTGAAAGGCACTCCGGGCATAGCGGATGCCCGCCTCGTCGTACCGCCGGTACTGGCTCTTCATGCGCCGTGAGAAATCATCCCAATTACGGTGCTCTTTGGGCGACCACACCACCTCGGCCAGGGCAGCCAGCCGGGGAAAAGCCATATATTCCAAATGGTCAGGGGTAGTAATGAACTCAGCCCAGTGGTTCGCCTGCGCTCCCATAATCATTTTCCCCTCCTCTGCGGTCAGCACCGCCGGGATGGGCTCAAAGGAATAGACCCGTTTCAGGGTGTTATGACCCCCGAACGCCAGGGGTTCCAAAGAGGGATCGCCCTGGTAATAATCGAAATAGAGGGGCGATGTGGGCGTCATCACCGCGGTATGTCCCATGCGGGCGGCGGCGATGCCCCCCTCTTCCCCCCGCCACGACATCACCGAGGCCTCGGGGGCCAAACCCCCTTCCAGGATTTCATCCCATCCCAGCAGCTTTCTTCCGTGACTGCTCAGAAATCTCTCAATCCTGGCGATAAAATAACTCTGCAGTTCATGCTCGTCCTTCAACCCCTCCTCTTTCATCCTTTTCTGGCACAGCGGGCACTTCTTCCATTCCGTCTTGTCGGCTTCGTCGCCGCCCACATGGATGAAGGTCGAGGGGAAGAGAGCCATGGTTTCCGTCAGCACATCTTCCAGAAAGCTAAAAGTCTCCTCCTTCCCGGCGCAAAAGATGTGGGTGATGGGCCACACGCCCCCGGGGGCGACCCCCAGGTTTTCACCGGTACAGGAGAGTTCAGGATAAGCAGCCAGCGCAGCCATCGCATGGGCGGGCATTTCTATTTCAGGGATAATGGTCACATGCCGCTCCCGGGCATACTCCACGAGGGCTTTGACCTCTTCCTGGGTGTAAAAACCCCCATAAGTGGCCTTTTCACCCGGCTGGGGCAGCGGACGGCTGTCCCAGTGAAGCTCTTCCCTGTCGACACGCCACGCCCCTACTTCCGTGAGTTTGGGATATTTTTTTATCTCCAGGCGCCATCCCTGGTCATCGACCAAATGCCAATGCAGAACATTCATCTTGTGCATGGCCAGGTAATCGACAAACCGGTATAACGACTCTATGGGCATGAAATGACGGGCCACATCGATGTGTATTCCGCGGTAGGAAAAACGGGGATAGTCGGTAATGGTCACTGCCGGAAGCTTCCCCTGATCAGCACCGTCGAGCATCTGTCCCAGGGTCTGCAAACCGTAAAAGAGACCTGCGGTCAGATTGGCCCTGATCAAAATCTCACGGGGAGTGATCTTCAGCAGGTACCCTTCGGTACCCAGCAGGCCATCAAACGGGGTACACAGCTGCATCCTGATCACCCCATTGCCGGTGGTCACCCCAGCAGGTAAAGTGGCGGGTACAAACCCGAGTCTGGACTCCACCATTTTCCCGGCAACCTCAGTGAGCGATACCAACCCCGGGTCCGCAAAAAAAACAGTCTGCCGGGTAAGGGTGAACTCCCCTTCCCCCTTCTGAACCGATACAGGAAGCGGCACGATGTCCAGCGGACCGGCCACCCCGGGAGCCGCAAAAACAAAAAGTCCCAATACAATCCCTAAAATCCCGATTTTCATATTCTCTAATTATTACATTATTCTGGCTAATCCTATCAAGCACATATAATGAGCGCTGACGAAGACCATGTCCCATGTGTTTACTTTTTGCGTATACTGTCCGTATTAAAGCGCCCTCAAAAAAGTGCTTCGCAACACCATTGAACCTCCCCGCGGCAGAGCCGGTGAGGAATCCGATTCCGTAGAGGACTTCTCTATTGTCTTGCTCGCTTACCCCGCGGCAGAGCCGACGGGGAATGCGCTCGCCGGAATTCAACAGGAGGTAAAATTAGCAAATTTAATCTGCTCCTCGGCCACCCGGGGTCATGGGCTGTGCGATAAAAAATCACTATATTGGCCGTGAAATGAACGAATCACATACTTCACCATATCAATTATTTGCGTTATGAAAAAGATGCTTTTCTTCTTGTTGGCACTCTGTGGCACTCTCCTTTTGGGGGCTCATCCTGTACCGGCAAAACAAAAGCCCGAAGGATTACGGATCTTCTATCGCCAGGTGGTCAACGGGCAGATGGTCAGGCGGGGAGCGAGTGCTGTTCTGGAGGCTTCGACCGGGGTTTCGGTAGCCCTGACCGAAAGGGGGCGAGAGCCCCTGTTGCCGCAAACCCCTGAGGAAAAAGAGATCCTCGATTTCCAAAACCGGGTGGCTTACCAAAGCGCCCGGCTGGCCAGCGGCTCCGCCTTTCATATCAGCACCCCGTTCAATGAGTTTCCGCCGCTCACCATGACCGGCGAAAAGCAAACCATCATGGGCTATTCCTGCGAGAAAGCCACCACTAGCCTGCGCAGCAACTCCATAGAGATCTGGTTTACCCGCGATGTCCCCTTCCGGGGAACCCCCCAGATGGCCTATGGCATACCCGACGGACTGGTCCTGAAGATTGTCCGCAACAACAACTTTGAGATCATCGCCGACTCGCTTATCGCCCTGAAAAAAGAAGAGCTGCCCTCCCTTCCCGCAAACATGGGGGAAGCAGTCGACCAGGCCCTGTACCGTCACCGCATCACGGAAAACTACATCACGACCGTTGACATTTTCCGCAATGAACAAATCAGCTGGGGCAACAAATTCGACAACCCCCAGGGGGAGGTATTGAACCAAACCTACAAATATGCCGGGGGTACCGTCATCCTGAAAAAGGTAAAACTCCCGGAAGCATCGACCGATGACCAGCTCTTCATTGAGCTGACCCAGTATTCGAAAGGCGATGCTTACGACCGCACCGGCACGGTATTCATGATTCCGGCCGGGAAGACAAAGAGTTTCCTGGATGCCCTGCAGAAAGGGATCGACCAGGTACCCTCATTCACCGCCCGCAACGGGAAAAGCTACCAGGGAATGACTTCCACCCCCACATACAATCCAGCCGTGGAACTGCTCCGCTTTTTCACCCCCTTTGGGGTCAGCCATTTCAACGAACAGGTGAAAGTATACGGACAAACCTGGGAAAATGCCGCCTTTTATAAACAGGAGATCACCGACCTGATGCCCCTGCTGAAGGACGAGGTGTGGATAGGCACCTTTATCGGCAACTACGACAAAGGAGGCCACAGCGTCACCCTGCAACTGAAATACTACCCAGGATCGCAAACCATCAGGGCCCATGAAAAACCCGAAAGCTGGTCCCAGCCCCTCTTCAACACCCTGAATATCATGGAAATGGACGGTCAAAATTATGGCACCCTCTTCGATACGGACTCCCTGACCGTGGAATTTGAGATACCGGAAGGGGTGAAAAACCTGAAACTCCGCTATATCACCACCGGCCATGGCGGCTGGGGTGGCGGCGATGAGTTTACCCAGAAGGAGAACCGCATTATCATAGACCATCAGGTGGTTTACTCCGTGACGCCCTGGCGGACCGATTGCGGCACCTGGCGGAAATACAACCCCGCTTCGGGGAATTTCTGGAACGGACTGACTTCCAGCGACTACAGCCGTTCGGGATGGTGCCCCGGCAGTGCCACCAATCCGGTAATTATCCCCCTTGATGACCTGCAGCCCGGAAAACATGTGATCAGGGTGGCCATTCCCCAGGGAAAACCCGAAGGAGGCAGCTTCAGCGCCTGGTGTGTGTCGGGGGTGCTGACCGGAGATCTGTAAGTCAGAGCAGGCCCGAAAGGATAACCCTCACCTTTTCAGGTAAAAGTGAAGCCTTGCCCGTGGTTTTCATGGCACAGCCCACTTTCACTTCCGCTTCATTGAAAATCTCGCCCTCTTCCCCCTTCATCTGACAGACGAAGGTGATACGGGCCCCCGAAACCGCCTTGAGCCGGGTGGTCACCACTACCTTCATGTCATATTTCAGAGGCCTGATATACCGCAGCGAAGCCTCGGTCACCGGAAGAATAAACCCCTCCCCTTCCATCGCAGCATATGGAATCCCCAGTTGCCTGAAATACTCCCAACGGGCTGTCTCATAACACCTCAAATAGTTGGAATGATGCATGAAACCCATCTGGTCGGTATCGGAATAGGAGACCCTGTATTGAATTTCAAATGTTTCCATCGGAGTTTTTTTCTAACGACAAATATCAGCAAAGGTAACCCGAAAGAATGAATTTGGGACACATGGTCTATCGGCCATTTCTCCCCGTGAAGGGGATAAAAGGAGGGCCATCTGGTCGACTTTTGTACCACCGCATATGGGAAAAATTTGCATTCCCCGATGATTTTGACTATTTTTGAAAGAATTGAGAAGGAATTGGATCTATTATTACCCAGGGATGGTGATGTTTTCCGGTTCATTGACGCCCCCTCCTGAAGGAAAAATACGAACCAAAAAGATAATAAATGAAGTTTAAAAGCTATTCACTGAGCAACTACCTGACCATCCCCCAAATCAACAAATTATCTGCAGAAAGTAAACGTAACATTGAAATTGTAGGATCTGTCCTGCCCTTTAAGGTAAACAACTATGTCATTGATGAACTGATCGACTGGGAGCATTACGAAGATGACCCCATTTTTCATTTGACGTTTCCCCAGAAAGAGATGTTATTGCCGCATCACTTTGAGGAGGTGGCAGCGGCCATGGAAGGGGGTTCCGGCAAGCCTCATCTGACAGAAGTATGCCGGAACATCAGGATGCAGCTCAATCCCAATCCTGCGGGACAGCAAAATCACAACGTTCCCGAGATTGACGGGGTGAAACTCCTGGGAATCCAACACAAATACCGCGAGACACTCCTGTTTTTCCCCAGTGCCGGCCAAACCTGCCACAGTTACTGTACCTACTGTTTCCGCTGGTCCCAGTTCATCGGGATGGATGAGCTGAAGTTTGCCATGAAAGAGACCGAATTGCTGGTCAAATACCTCGAGCAACACCATGAAGTCACCGACCTGCTCTTCACAGGAGGCGACCCGATGACCATGTCCTATAAAGTTTTCAGGAAATATATCGACCCTTTCCTGTCAGAACTGAATAAGACCAACATCCAAACCATCCGTATCGGCACAAAAGTATTGAGTTACTGGCCATACAAGTTCATTTCTGACGGTGATGCCGATGATTTCCTGCGTTTGTTTGAGGAGATCAACGCCAGGGGCATCAACCTGGCCTTTATGGCTCATTTCACCCATCCCCGGGAGCTGGAAACCCCTGCGGTCAGGGAGGCCATTCACCGACTCAGAAATACGGGAGCCCAAATCAGAACACAATCCCCGATCGTACGGCATGTCAACGACTCCCCGGAAATCTGGGCCGAGATGTGGAGGAAACAGGTGAACCTGAACTGCATCCCGTACTATATGTTTATTGCCCGTAATACCGGGGCGCAACACTATTTTGCCGTTCCGCTGGTCGAAGCCTGGGAGATCTTCAGAAAGGCCTACCAGAGTGTCAGCGGGGTCTGCCGAACGGTCCGCGGACCGAGCATGTCGTGTACCCCCGGCAAAGTGCAGGTGCTCGGTGCCAACGAAATCAACGGAGAAAAGGTATTTATTCTGAGATTTATTCAGGGGCGTAATCCCGACTGGGTAGCCCGCCCCTTTTTCGCGAAATATGACCCGGAAGCCATTTGGATGGACACGCTGAAACCTGCCTTCGGGGAAAAATTCTTCTTTGAGGATGAAGAATTTCACTATTTCCGTGAGAAATACTACGACAGCACTGCCGACAATTTCGAATAACATCAGGAGTGATTTTTTTTCTATCTTAGGTCGCTCTTAATCTTGAGGGTAAACAACACAACTTTAAACCGATTACTCCACTAATTCTTTAAAAATATGAAGAAAGCGGTCTTTTTTTCGATAATGATCCTCACATTCCTGCTGGCCAAAGCCCAGGATAAAGAGATGGTGACCAAAACCGGCTGGAATTTCGGAGCCCTGCCCACCATCACCTTCGACACCGACCTGGGATTCCAGTACGGTGCGTTGGTAAACCTTTACAACTACGGCGACGGCAGCCGGTTTCCCAGCTACAACCACTCCCTCTATTTCGAGGTATCGCGGTTCACCAAAGGCAGCGGCATCAACCGCTTCTATTACGATTCCGACCGGCTGATCAAGGGATTGCAAACCTCGGTTGATCTCAGTTACCTCTCCGACCAGGCCTATGATTTCTTCGGCTTCAACGGCTACGATGCCCTCTACAATGCCGGGTGGATCGACGATGAATCTGACCAGTATGTGACCCGCATGTTCTATAAATACGACCGCAAGCTCTTCCGTTTCAAAGTGGATCTCCAGGGAAAACTCGCCGGCGACCACTTCCGCTGGATCACCGGCTGGAATTTCCAGAATTTCAAAATTGCAGAAGTCAACCTCGATAAACTGAACAAGAACAAGGAGGGTGACGACAAGCTGCCGGACGTTCCCGGACTCTTCCAGCACTACAAGGATTGGGGGATCATCAGTGGCGACGAGGTGGATGGCGGCTTTGTGCCCACCTTCAAGGGAGGCCTGGTCTTCGACACCCGCGATAACCGCCCCAACCCCATGAAGGGGATGTGGACCGAAGCCGTGGTGGAAGCATCACCAAAAATCCTCGGTGCCGAAAGTTCTTTTGCCAAGCTGAGCCTGATCCACAGGCAGTATTTCACACTGGTGCCCCGCAACCTCTCCCTCGTTTACCGCCTGGCCTACCAAACGACTATCGCCGGGGATGTCCCCTTCTTCTACCAGTCGCAGGTGGTCACCTCAATCCTCACCGGTGCTTTATCGGAGGGACTGGGCGGTGCCAAAACCCTGCGCGGGGTACTGCGAAACAGAGTGGTGGGCGATGGATTCTTCTACGGAAACCTGGAAGCCCGCTGGAAGTTCGTCCGCTTTAACTTCATCAAGAATAACTTCTACCTCGGCCTCAACGGGTTTGCCGACTTCGGAAAGGTCACCAAAAAAATCGACTTCAACATGCCGAACCTCGGACCGTGGATCGAGGATGACTTTTTCAAATCAGATGCTGAGAAATTCCACACCTCGGTGGGGGCAGGATTACGCATTGTCATGAATGAGAATTTCGTCATCTCCGTCGATTACGGCCGCGCCCTCAACGAACAGGACGGCAAATCAGGCATGTACATCGGCCTCAACTACCTCTTTTAATGGGGGTCAGGCATGGCATCCCGCAGGGCTAGTCCGCCCAATGAGGTCTCCCGGTACTTGCTCTGGAGGCTGATTCCGGTCTCATACATGGTCAGGACCACCTCGTCGAAGCTGATGCGGTGGCGCCCGTCAGACATCAGGGCATAGGTATTGTGGGCCAGGGCCCGCTGAGCCCCGAAGGCATTCCGTTCGATACAGGGAATCTGCACAAGTCCGGCCACCGGGTCGCAGGTGAGTCCCAGGTGGTGTTCCAGTCCCATTTCCGCGGAATATTCGATCTGGTTGATGGTGCCACCCATCATCTGGCTGGCAGCGGCCGACGCCATGGCGCATGCGGTGCCCACTTCTCCCTGGCATCCCACCTCCGCCCCCGAAATGGAAGCGTTGGTTTTGACCAACATGCCAATCAGTCCGGCCGTGGCCAAAGCCCTCAGGATCACATCTCCCGTGATCTTGTATACTTTTTTGTGGTAGTAGAGCACTGCCGGAAGCACGCCGCTGGCCCCACAGGTGGGAGCCGTCACGATGATGCCGCCCGAGGCATTCTCTTCCGAAACAGCCAGGGCATAGGCGAAAATCTGCGACCGCCGTTTAAAGGGACCGGAATACTGGCCCGCCTTGGCCTTGATCTCCCCCGCCTTCCGCGGAAGCATCAACCCACCGGGAAGGGTCCCCTGGGCCTCCAGTCCCCGCCTGATGCTCTCCTGCATCACCTTCCATATCTCCTCCAAAAAATTCCAGATCTCCTGACCTTCATATTTCTCCACGTATTCCCAGAAACGCAATCCGTGGGCATGACAAAAGGCCAGAATCTCATCCATGCTCTTATGGGGATACACCTGAACCGTCTCCTTCTCGCTCTGGTCGTCGACCACGGCCCCCCCGCCAATGCTGTAGGCCGTCCACTCCCCCAAAAGGGTCTCCAGGGCATCGAAGGCTTCGAACTTCAGAGCGTTGGGATGACGCGGCAGAAACAGCGTAGGCTCCCACACCAGGGAGGCGTTCCTCCCTTTAAAAACCTCCATCACCGCCTTATCGGTCAGATGGCCCTTCCCTGTGGCGGCCAGACTTCCATACAGGGTGATCCGGTAATGGTCAGCCTCAGGGAAACGCCCCAGAAACATCTCTGACGCCCGCGTGGGTCCCATCGTATGACTGCTCGAAGGTCCCTTCCCTATCCTGTATATCTCCCTGATCGATTCCATGTCCGTAAAAATATGCTATTTTTGTCAATACCAAAATTCTAATACCTGGTTGCTGATTTAAAATATGATACCATGCATACCTTTTCCAGTTTAACCCCCCAACCCCTGTGGCACTATTTTTCAGAGATACTCAAAGTCCCCCGTCCTTCTAAAAAAGAGGGGAAGATGATCGCCTGGCTGCTGGATTTTGCCGCGACCCATGGTCTGGAGGCCAAACGGGATGATGCCGGCAACGTTCTGATTTCCAAACCTGCAGCTCCGGGCAGGGAAAAGGCTCCCGTAGTGGTCCTCCAGACCCACATGGACATGGTATGTGAAAAAAACAGCGACAAGTTGTTTGACTTCGACACAGATCCCATCGAAGGGGTTGTCGGCGGGGAGTGGGTTTCGGCCAACGGAACCACCCTGGGGGCTGACGATGGCATCGGGATTGCCGCCCAGCTGGCCGTGCTGACATCCAACGATATCAGGCACGGCGCCGTCGAATGCCTGATGACCGTCGACGAAGAGACCGGACTCACCGGGGCCAACGCCCTGCAGCCGGGATTCCTCACCGGTAAGATCCTTTTGAACCTCGACTCGGAAGATGAGGGAGAGATCTTTATCGGCTGTGCCGGGGGCATCGATACCCTGGCGGTTTTCAGGTACAGGGAAGAGGAACTCCCTGCCGGACAACTGGCGCTTCAGCTTAAGGTCTCAGGACTTGCCGGGGGTCACTCGGGCGATGACATCCACAAGGGATTGGGGAATGCCAACAAGATTCTGGCTCGTTTTCTGTGGCAGGCCCGAACCAAACTGGGGGTTTCCCTGGCGGAATTCGACGGGGGAAACCTCCGTAATGCCATTGCCCGGGAAGCCCGCGCCGTCATCACCCTTCCGGCAAACCTCAAAAATCTGTTGGTGGCCGAGTTCGAAGCCTACACCGCCCTGGTGAAGTTCGAATTTGAAAAAACAGAACCCGCCCTGGCGCTGACCTGGGAGAGCGTACCCGCACCACAATCGGTGATCGACACCCACACTTTGCACAACCTGCTGAACGCCCTGGCGGCCTGCCCCCACGGAGTCCTGGAATGGAGCACCCGCATGCCCGGCATGGTGGAGACCTCCACCAACCTGGCTTCGGTGAAATTCCCGGGAAACGGAGAGATCGTAGTCACCACCAGCCAGCGCAGCGAGATCGACAGCCGCAAGGCCATGGCCGCCGCCATGGTGGAATCGGTATTTACCCT
Source organism: uncultured Prolixibacteraceae bacterium (assembly GCA_964567485.1). GTDB lineage: Bacteria > Bacteroidota > Bacteroidia > Bacteroidales > Prolixibacteraceae > UBA1413. The sequence continues at coordinate 110,375 of CAZMMX010000001.1, forward strand.
GGCCGGGGCCGAGGTCACCCACTCCGACGGATATCCCGGATGGGCCCCCAACCCCGGGTCGGAAATCCTGAAAATCTCAGTCGCCTCTTACCGTAAGCTTTTCAACACGGAACCCATTGTCCGCTCCATCCATGCAGGTCTTGAATGTGGCCTCTTCCTGGAAAAATATCCCGACCTTGACATGATCTCCATCGGTCCCACCATCAAGGGAGCCCACTCCCCCAGCGAAAGAATCAACATCAAAACCACGGAGAAATTCTGGAAACACCTGGTCGATATCCTGGAAAACATAGGATAACCCTTTTCTTCACCTTGTCAGTCGGGAAGATGGAAGCAGAACACCCTGATACGTGGGCAGCCAGGGAGGCAGGTGCCACTTCCAAAAGGGAAAACAGGGAAAAGAGGTATAGATGCACAACAAGAACCACCGCAATACAATAAAATAAGCCCATGAATCAGGTGAATATCGGATTTCTGGGAGCCGGGGGAATCGCCCGCGCTCACATATATGCCTTGCAGGCACTCAGGTTTTACTATCCCGAAACCCCGGAAATCAGGCTGGCTTCCGTCTGTTCGGCCCACCCCAGAAGCCGGGAGGCCTTTGCCAGGGAGTATGGCTTTGCCAGGGCAGAATCCTATGAAGAGTTCACCGCCGGCACCGATATGGATACCCTGTTTATCCTGGGCCCCAACCACACCCATTTCGACCATTTCACGGCAGCCATGGCCATGCCTTCCGTGCGGCGTATTTACCTCGAAAAACCGGTTTGTTCCAGCGAGGCAGAAGAAAGGGAAATGGCACATATCATGGCAGGTTCAGATAAACAGGTCCAGGTAGGCTTTCAGTACCTGCAAACCCCGGCGGTCAGGGAAGCCCTCGCCTTTTGGAAATCAGGGCTACTGGGGTCTCCCCTCCATTTTGACCTGAAATATTACCATGGTGACTATTTGCAGGAAAGCTACCGCGAAAAACGGAAGACACGCCTCACCGCGGCTCCCGATGGGGGGGCCATGGCCGACCTGGGATCGCACGGACTCAGCCTGCTCACGGCTTTCCTGGGCAATGGGCTGCAGATGGTCGCAGCCCTCCAGGCAGGTCATTTTGATGACGTCCCCGCAGGATCTGACCTTTTTTCTTCCGTCTCGCTCGTGGATCCCGTGACCCGGGCCGCCGGTCACCTGTCGGCCAGCCGTATCACCTCAGGATCGGGGGACCTCGTGGTCCTGGAGATCTTCGCCGAAAAAGGAGCCCTCCGCTACTCTTCCCAAACTCCCGACTTTTTTGAATATTTCACGGAGGCAGAAGGGGCCTGGATCCGCAGACCTGTGGGCAGCAATTACCCGGGAATCACCGCCTTCCCGTCGGGACATGTTCCGGCAGGGTGGCTCCGTTCCATGGTCCACGCCCACTACCTCTTTCTGGGGGGCAGCGATGCCGGGGCCTTCATCCCCACCCTCAGCCACGGCCTCGAAGTCCAGCGGCTGGTCCGCGAAACCGCATACCACCTTGAAAAATACAGACAAAACCTGCAAATATGAACAAAAGAAGCAGCGGCATTCTTCTGCACCTCTCCTCCCTGCCAGGGCGTGAAGGCATCGGCACCATGGGCAAAAACGCCTTTGCATGGATCGACTTCCTCAGGGAAACAGGCCAACACCTGTGGCAGATCCTTCCCCTGGGCCCTGTGGCTCACGGCAACTGCCCCTACCAATGTTTCTCGGCATTTGCCGGAAACCCCCTGCTGATTGACCTTCACCAACTGGAAGAAGCCGGACTCCACCAGGGTAAAGAGCTGCAGAATATTCCCCGTTTCGACATCCGCCAGGTAGATTTTGACAAGGTCTCCCGCTGGAAGATGCCCCTGCTGAAAAAGGCTTTCCTGCGCTTCCGCGATGGCCAAAGGAAACAGTTTGAAGGAGAATATGCCCGTTTCTGTGATGAGCACAACTGGTGGCTGGCCGACTATGCCCTGTTCATGGCCCTGCGGGAGGTCCTGGAAGAAAAACCCTGGCAGCAATGGCCCGAAGATATTAAAAGACGGGAACCTGCGGCCCTGGTACGTTACCGTGAAGAACTGGGCGAAACTATCGCCTTTCACTATTTCCTGCAGTTTTTCTTTTTCCGCCAGTGGCAGGCCTTGCGTGAATATGCACGCCAGAACGGGGTCACGATCATCGGTGACGTTCCCCTGTATGTGGCCGGTGACAGCGTCGACGTGTGGGCCAATACCGGAATTTTCCTTCTCGACAGCGACCTGAATCCGTTAAAAGTGGCGGGTGTTCCCCCCGATTATTTCAGCACCACGGGACAGCTATGGGGTTCTCCCGTATACGACTGGGAGAGCCTGCGCCACCAGGAACACCACTGGTGGCTGGCACGCATCCACTTCAATCTCAGAATGTTCGACCAGGTGAGGATCGACCACTTCCGCGGACTGGAAGCCTTCTGGTCGGTCCCTGCAGGCGAAGAGACCGCCATCCATGGCGAGTGGGTCGCCGCTCAGGGGGCCGAAATGCTCGCCATCCTGCGGAAACAGCTGGGTGACTTCCCCCTGATCGCCGAAGACCTGGGCATCATCACCCCGGAAGTGGAACGCCTCCGCGACCGCTTCAATATGCCGGGGATGAAGGTCCTCCAGTTCGCCTTCACCTCCGATGAATCCAACGAACACCTGCCCCACAATTTCACAGTCAATTCCGTGGTTTACACGGGAACCCACGATAACAACACGGCGTGGGGATGGCTCCATGAAGCTCCGGAGAAAGAGAAGAAATTCGCCATGAAATACCTGAAAGGTTACCAGTGGCAACCGGCATGGGGACTCATCGAAATGGCCTGGGCATCGGTGGCGTATATGGCGGTAACCCCACTTCAGGATCTTCTGGAACTGGGCGCCGAAGCCCGCATGAACATCCCCGGAATAGCACAGGGCAACTGGGGTTGGCGCTTCCGCTGGGACCAGATCAGAGGAAAACACCGCAGGTTTCTGAGGGAGATAACGGAAAAATACAATCGGCAAGCCTTTTAAATCTGAAATCCTGCGTCTGGAGACTTAAATATCAGATAGTCAGCGATTAACGATTACAGCCGAAGTCACCGGTCACCCTATTCCGCGAGGAATCGTCCGACAATTTCCAGGTGATCAAAGGCCAGGGGTGGAAGGTCGCTCACCCGGAACCAACGGGCTTCCGCGGCATCATCACCACCGCTGACATTTTCCGTTTCGGGAATCACGGCATAAAAAACCACGCTGATGGTACGGTGACGCGGGTCCCTCCCGGGAGCGTCAAAAACCCGGAACTGTTCCATGGCCGTTAACCGCAAACCGGTCTCTTCCTCCAATTCCCTGAGACAGGCAGCCTCCAGCGTCTCTTCCATATCCACGAAACCTCCCGGTAACGCCCACATGCCCCGGAAGGGATCCCTGTCGCGGCGAATCAGCAGCAACTGACGACTCTCCCCTCTCCCCGCCATCACCAGGGCATCAACCGTGAGCGCCGGACGGGGATAAAGATAGGTATACGCCATTGAGAAATTCGTTATGGATTATCAATCCGTTACTCTTTGTCTTTGTTCCAGTAACGCAGCATCACGATCACGATGGCGACCACGATGAGCAGAAAAATCAGCAGTTCAGTCCGTTCAATCATGGCAATATCCTTTTCATCACCCTCATCTTGTGCGTATACCGCTTGGTCTCCACATTGAAGATCCCAAACTGGTCGACATTGTCAATCCTCACTTTACCGGAGGCATGGATAATCTTATTCTTTTTCCAGAGGATCCCTACGTGGATGATGTTTCCCTCGTTGTCGTCGAAAAAGGCAAGGTCACCGGGGGAAGTCTCTTCCACGAAACTCAGGGCGGTGCCCATTTTCACCTGTTGTGAGGCATCACGGGGAAGGGGAATTCCCGCCATTTTGTAGATGATTTGGGTTAAGCCACTGCAGTCGATGCCCAGTGGAGAGCGGCCACCCCAGAGATAGGGCGCGTTAAAGTACTTCAAGGCCTGGGTCACCATGAAAGTTCTGATATCCCGGGGCTGCCCCAGCGACACATGTCCCGCAAACCTGACCGGCTCACCATCGAGAGAGAACTGCCTTTTATAGGGCCTCCACAGCGGAAGGCTGCTGCCTGCCACCAGCATCTGATTCTGCTCCTGTTCCACGGGAACCAGGGAAAAGATATCGGTCGTCACCGCAACCGGGGCTTTCCTGAGTTTCTCATACCTTCTGTCAGAGAGCAAAGTCGCCATTTTCTGGTCAATCCAACCGTCATAACCGTCGTAATCAAGCCGCACCTGGTACCATCCGGGCAGAAATCCCAGCACTTCAAAAGACTCCCCAAAGAGAATCTGCGTGACCATCTCACTCCGTTCCGAAGGCTCCCGCCGTACCGGGATCAAACTCAGTCCCGCAATTCCGTAATTCATCGGTCTGAAACATTAAGCGGTGATGATTCATTGCGTGTAACTGATGAACTGACCATGTGTGTGATCAACCCGGTCGGTGCAAATTCGTGCATGGTCATTTCGTGAAAATTTAGTTACTTTAGGAAATCAAATATAGGGTTTCCTGCAATGAATCCACTATCCTTGCAGCCTTATCAATCTGAAAAACATGAAAACTTTTCGACAAAAGGTTTCAGCCTACTCTCAGACTATTTTCAGGGCGATTGTCTTTATCGCTGCAGCACTGTTACTTCACCAGATCCTCCCTTCTGAAGCCCGTTTCAAATTTGAATACCAAAGGGGTTCTCCCTGGAAGCACGATAACCTGGTAGCTCCATTCGACTTCGCCGTATTGAAATCCACGGCAGATTTAGAAGCCGAAAGAAGGGAAATCACCAAGGATTTCGCCCCTTACTTTGTCAGGGACACCACCGTGGTCAGCCAGAAAAAAGAAGAACTCAGGGCTGACCTGACGAACGCCATCGGAGAAGAGTACAGCCGTTCTGACATGGTGGTGAGTGAATTCCTGGCAACCCTCGACGAATTGTACACGCCGGGAATCCTTACTTCGGCCCCCCAATCACTCGAAATCCTCCGGAACAAAACAGAAATCTCCCGCATCACCGGCAACATGGTAGAGAAAGTGCCCGTGAATACCATACTGTCGGAAAAAACCGCCTTTAACCTTTTTACCGCTAAAGTGGCGGAAATCAGAAACAAATACCCAGGCGTTGCCCTGAGCATCAGCGACATAGACCCGGGGAAATATATCCGCAGCAACCTGAAGTTCGACGAAAACTACACCCGCGAAGAGATACACCAGCTGGAAGCCAGCGTCTCGCCGGCCAGGGGAATGATACAGGAGGGAGAACGCATAATCCTGGAGGGAGAACTTGTCGACGATGAAAAATTCCAGCTCCTCGAATCGCTGAAACAAAACTACGAAATCCGCAAGGGTGAAGGAATCAACAGCCGGCTGGTGGCCATAGGAAAAATGCTGCTGATCGTCATATTCCTGACCCTCCTGTTCAGCTACATGTACACTTACAAACGGTTTATCCTCAACGATGCCCGTAAACTACTGTTCCTTCTCTCATTTATCATCCTCATCGTTTTTCTGGCCCTCACCATTAATTCCTTCGAGGGACTGCACATATACATGTTTCCACTGGCCATACTTCCTGTGGTGGTGCGCACTTTTTACGATCCGCGGACGGCCATCTTCACCCTGATTGTCACATCACTGCTAATTGGCTTTTACGCTCCCAACAATTACGAATATGTGCTTCTGGAAGTGTCAGCGGGGATGATTGCCGTTTTCAGCCTCAACAAAATGCACCGACGGGTCCATGTCGTGGTGGCTTCCCTGCTGGTCGCCCTCACTTATGGGGTGGTGTATACCACCGTTACGCTGGTTCAGGAGGGAACCCTGGCTACCTATGATCTGAGGATGTTGCAGTGGTTTGCCTGGAGCAGCCTGCTGGTTCTGGTCGTCTACCCCCTCATTTTCATCTTTGAAAAAATCTTCGGTTTCATTTCCGACGTAACTCTGATAGAACTCTCCAATACCAACCAACCTCTGCTGCGTAAACTTGCCGAGGAGGCTCCCGGCACTTTCCAGCATTCCATGCAAATCGCCAACCTGGCTGAAGAAATCATCCTGAAAATCGGGGGGAATCCCTTTCTGGTCAGGGCAGGCGCCCTGTACCACGACATCGGGAAAGCTGCCCAGCCAAACTTCTTTATCGAAAACCAGGAGATCGGCATGAATCCCCATGACCAGATGAGTTACATAAAAAGTGCCGAGATCATCATCGACCATGTCAGGAACGGGATCAAAACGGCACGGAAATACAAACTCCCCGAGAGCATCGTAGAATTCATCGCCACCCATCACGGCACCTCCAAGGCCAAGTACTTTTTTCTTAAACAACAACAAGAAAACCCGGGGGAAAATTTTGACGAAAAGAACTTCGCCTATCCCGGACCCCTCCCCCGCTCGCGTGAAGCCACGGTGGTCATGCTCGTTGACGGCATCGAAGCAGCCTCACGCAGTATGAAAGAGAAAACTTTCGGCAACCTCAAACAACTGATCGAGGAAATGATCGACCAGAAAATGAAAGACCGCCAACTCGACAATTCCGACCTGACCTTCGCCGATATCGACAAAATCAAGGAGATCCTGCTCAGCAAACTGGTCAACATCTATCATGTTAGAATCGAATACCCTTCAGAGAAAAAAGCATAATACATTTCCTGAAAAACCGTTACTTTTGCACGAAATTTGAAGCACCAGCCGGGAGGGCTTTCCCGCCTGATGAAGAGTTCTTTATTTAGAAGTATCAACGGTAATGTCAGAGAATAGAATATCCTTCAAAGAGACATCACCGAAAAAGAGAAGGATTAACCCATTAAAAGAAATATTAAAAAATGAAGATTCTGAAATACTGGCTTTTCGCCGTTTTGCTGGCAGGAGTGATCTTAACGGGGTGCACCGACCCTGAGCCCGAGCCGGAACCCAAGCCGGAACCCGAAGTTCCCGCAATACCGGAAGCTCCCGCTCTGACCCAAAAGGTCAACAGCTTCATCAAGACCTGCATGAGCGATATTTACCTCTGGTACAACACCCTTCCCGACATCGATCCCAAATACGAGACCGACTCAAAGGCCTTCTTCAAGAAATTGCTGAACGAGGAGGACAAATGGTCCTACATCACCGATGACATCACCGCTTTTGAGAACAGTCTGGAAGGAGTAGAAAAAGCCTACGGCTATTCGCTGGCCTTCGGACGTTTTGTTGACGGCACAGGAGCCCCTACAGGCAACTATTTTGCCATTGTCGAATATGTGTACCCCAACACACCGGCTAAACGTGCTGACTTCCAGCGTGGTGATCTGATCATCAGGCTCAACAACGGCAACATCACGGCCAGCAACTATATGGACCTTCTTTCGGGGAGCTCCGCCACGGTCACCAAAGGGATTCTCACCACCGGAGGGATCGCGGCCGACACCACCCTGACCATGACCGCTGAGGAACTCAATCTCGACCCGGTAGTAATGAAATCGGTGATTGAAAAGGAGGGCCATAAAATCGGCTACCTCTTCTATACCCAGTACATCGCCGGATACAACAATACCAGTCTGGCCGAGGCCATGCAGTATTTCGAGGACAACCAAATCACCGACCTGGTCCTCGACCTGCGTTACAATCCGGGCGGACAAACCACCGCGGCGCAATACCTGTGCAGCTCCATCGCCCCTGCCTCCATCGTCAGCACCAACAGCCCCCTGGTCACCTACCAGTGGAACGACAAATACCAGCCCGAGATCAACAGCAACCCCAGCTATGCCGGATGGAGAGGGATCAACTTCTCTTCCTCGGTGCCGGTAAATCTGGGACTTAACAAAATACATATTCTCACAGGAAGCGGCAGTGCCAGCGCCTCGGAGCTCACCATCGCAGGATTGCAGCCTTACATGAGCGTGGTCATGGTTGGCGACACCACCTACGGGAAGTACACGGGATCCATCACCCTCAAACCAGAGGATTACTATTCAGATCCTTTGTCATACAGCGACTTCAAAAACTGGGGAATCCAGCCCATTGTCTTCCGTTTTGCCAATTCCCAGGGATTGACCAACTTCAAGAACGGATTTGCCCCTACCTTCCTCGTCGAAGATGAGTTGCTGCCCGCCTTTCCCCTGGGTGATCTCTCAGAACCCCTGCTGAAAAAGGCCGTCGAGGACATCACCGGGGTCCCCATCGCCTCCGTGAAACGGGCAAAACTCCCCTTCAGCTACGAAGTGGTCGACAGGGGATTCTCCCGTTTTGACCCCCTGAAGAGAAATCTTTACCTTGACGGCGAACAAAAGCTTCCTAAAACCATCACAGAGTAGCCCTTTCTGGGAAGTTCCACCTCCTCAGGTTTTCATATCCGGCAGAAAATTGGTAATTTTGCCGGATATTTTTTTGCCTTCTCCCATTTGGGAGAGAGAAGCAACGAAACCCTGAAAGGACGTATGAATAGAAAAATCATTTACATCGGTCTGGCTGTAATTGCGCTTGTCCTTGCGGTGATCCTGCTCACAGGAACCCAAAAATCAGAACCTCCTGTTACGGCAGAAGTCCAAAAAGGGACTTTTGAGGTGCTTGTATACACCAGCGGCTCCCTGGAAGCCGAGAATTCGGAAAAGATTGTGATTCCCGAGGAATTGGGCGGCAGGAACGTGCGCATTTACGAGATCAAGATCACCGATATCGTGGAAGAGGGCACCGTGGTGCAGGAGGGGGATTATGTGGCTTCTCTCGACCACAAAGCCGTGGAGGAGGTGCTCGTGCAGGCCCGCGAAGAGTGGGAACAGGCGCTCAACGATTTCGAAGATGCCAAAATGGACTCGAACCTCAACCTGAGCAACAACCGCGACCAGATCATCAACGCCCGGGAACAGGTGGAACAGATGAAGATCATCCTCGACGAGTCGGTGTATGAATCCCCATCGGTCATCAGAAAGGCTGAAATGGATCTGGAGAAGGCCCACAGAACCCTGGAACAGGAATTGTCGGCCTACAAACTGAGGGTCCAGCAGGCCGAAGCCCGCGTCAACCGCAGGGTAGTGCTCCTCAACCAGCGTCAGAACAGGGTCAAGGAACTCGAAGATGCCTACCGCGTTCTGGACATCCACGCCAAAAAACAGGGCATGGTGATATATGCCAAGGACCGCTTCGGCGATAAAATAAAGTCAGGATCTACCGTGAGCCGGTGGATGCCGGTGATCGCCACCCTCCCCGACCTGTCACGCATGATTTCAGTGACCTGGGTCAACGAAATAGATATTTCGAAAGTCAAGCCCGGACAGAAGGTTACCCTGGGCACCGATGCTTTTCCTGAGAAAAAACTCGAGGGTGAAGTCATCACCGTGGCCAACATCGGGCAGCCCCTGCCCAAGAGTGACGCCAAGGTCTTCGAAGTCAGGATCCGCATCTTCGGAAACGACCCCGACCTGCGGCCGGCCATGACCACCAGCAATATCATCCAAACAGGCATTTTCACCGAGCAACTCTTCATACCCACCGACGCTATCTTTGGCAACGACTCCCTCCGTTATGTCTACTTATATGATAAGTCGGTTTTCAGGCAGGTAGTGGATGCCGGTGATGAAAATGAAAACTTTACCATCATCCGCAAAGGCCTCAAGGAAAACGAGAGGGTATTGCTCACCCCTCCCGAAGATGAAAAGGATCTTCCCCTGCGGGGCATGGAAATTTACCAGGAAATCATGGAGCGGGAAGCCGCCCGGAAAAGCACCGCAGAAAGCCAGGCTAAAAGCACGGATAACCACGCCGTAACTTCCGCCGAAGAAACCAGTGAGCCGCAAATAACGGGAGAAGAAAAATGAAAAGACTGATCCAGCGTTATCTGCACGATATCCTTATCGGCATTGAAGCCATCCAGACCAACAAGATAAAATCGCTGCTCACTGCCCTGGGCATCATTTTCGGGGTAGCCGCGGTCATCAGCATGCTGGCCATTGGCAACGGCGCCGAACACGAAATCCTGGAACAGATCAAAATGGTGGGCGTCAACAATATCATCATCAGCCCTTCGGGGACCAGCGTCGAAGGCAATGACAGCAGCACCGGCACCCAGGATGAAGATGCCGCCGCCGGAAAGAAGAAATTCTCAAGGGGCCTCACCCTCCTCGATGCCGAAGCCATTACTGACGTGGTCCCTACGGTGGCCAGGGTCAGCCCCGTGATTTCCATCAACTACTCGGCCATTCTGAACGGAAGAAGCAAACCCATTACCCTGGAGGGTACCAACAACCACTATTTCGACCTCTTCAATATCTCATTACAGACAGGAAATGTCTTCAATGAAAGACAGCAGGAAAAGGGATATCCCGTGTGCATCATCGGCGATAATATCAGAAACCTCTTTTTCGGACAAGACAATCCCATTGGGAAATACATCAAGGCCGGAGAGGTATGGCTCCAGGTGATCGGGGTGGTGGAACGGCGTGATTTCACCGCCTCAGCCAGCGACGAAATGGGAATCAGCAGTACCGACAACAAGATCTTCATTCCTGTGAAAACCATGCTGCTCCGTTTCAGAAACCGCGCCCTGGTGAGAGCCGACGAAATCGAACGCCAGGGCAGCCAGTCTTCTGCCGGAGGAGGCGAAAACCTCAACCAGCTCGACAAAATCATCGTCCAGGTGAAGGAAACAGAACACCTCACCTCCACCTCCCAGATCCTGACACGGCTCATTCTCCGCAGGCATAACAACCTTTATGACTTTGAGGTGACCATTCCCGAGTTGCTGCTGAAACAACAACAGCGCACCAAAAACATCTTCAACATCGTTCTGGGAGTCATCGCAGGCATCTCCCTGATTGTTGGCGGTATCGGCATCATGAACATCATGCTATCGAGCGTGATGGAACGGATCAGGGAAATCGGACTGCGCCAGGCCATCGGTGCTTCCCGGAAAGATATCATCGTGCAGTTCCTGGCAGAGTCCACCCTGATCAGTGTGGTCGGCGGCTTCGCGGGAATCATCCTGGGCGTCGCCCTGTCCATGATCATCACCGCAGTTTTTGACATTAAAACCATTGTGTCGCTGTTCTCGATCATCATCGCCTTCGGGGTTAGTGCCCTGGTGGGGATCACCTTCGGATACCTCCCCGCAAAAAAGGCCTCCGACCAGGATCCTGTGGAATCTTTAAGGCAATAGCATTTCGTATACAGGCACTTGATGAACCATTTCAACGTAAAATAATAAAACACATGCAATTTTCCAAAATAGTATTCCTGATCCCGGTGCTGGCAGTTCTCCATGTGCAGGCGCAGCAGGAAACCCGGGAACTTACCCTCGATGAGGTCATCAATCTTGCCTCACAGCAGTCCCTTGACGCCTTCAGGAATAAGAACATGTTCCTGTATAACTACTGGGAATTCCGCAATTTCAAAGCCGACAGGCTTCCCTCGCTCACCTTTGAGGCCACCCCTTTCGACTTTAACCGCTCTATGCAAAAGGTCTACAATTTCGACGAGAACCGCGATGAATACAAGCCCCGGGAGTTCTTCAACTCTGACATGGCGCTCTCCCTGAGCCAGAATGTAGGGTTGACAGGAGGCCGCATTTTTGCCCAATCGGAACTGAACCTGACACGTAACTGGGGCGGCGAAGACCTCACCTCTTTCAACTCCACACCGGTGAGTATCGGATACAGCCAGTCTTTGAACGGCTATAACGCACTCAAATGGATGGCCAAAATAGAGCCAATCAAATATGAGAAAGCCAAAAAGGAATTCATCCAGTCAAAGGAGGAACTGGCGGTAAAGGCCACCCGTCGTTTTTTCGACCTGGTAGATGCCCAGATAGAGGTCTCCATTGCCACCACCAATCTGGCCAACGCCGACACCCTGTACCGGATAGGCCAGGGTAGGTTTCAGGCGGGAACGGTGACCCAGGATGAACTCCTTAACCTGGAACTGGGATTCATGAACGCCAAGCTGGCCCTCAACAGGTCAAACCTGGGCCTCGAAAGAGCCCGTGCCGACCTCAACTCCTTCCTGGGGTTCGAAAAAAATACCCGCATCGAATGCATCGTGCCGGCATTACTTTCAGAACTCAATATCAATGCCTCAGAAGCCCTGGCCCTCGCCATTGAAAACAATCCCGACATCATTGACCATACCCAGCGGCTCCTGGAAGAAGACCGGAAAGTAAAACAGGCAGAAGCCCAGAACGGCATCAACGCTGAACTTTATGCCCTCTACGGCCTTAACCAGAACGCCGAAAAATTCGCCGAGGTTTATCTCGACCCCCTCGAGAGACAACGGCTGCGCGTGGGACTCACCATTCCGGTCCTGGACTGGGGAAGAAGAAAGGGACAGCTCTCCATGGCCAAATCGAACCGTGAGGTGGTCCGCATCAGCATCAACCAGGAAAGGATCGACTTCGAACAGAATGTCATCATGAATGTCATGGAATTCAACCTCCAGGGGGAGCAGGTGCGCAACACCGCAAAAGCCGATACCATCGCCCGCATGGGTTTTGAGGTGACCAAACAGCGGTTTCTGATCGGGAAACTCGACGTCACCAAACTCAACCTGGCCCGCAATGACCAGGAACAGGCACGCCGGGCATACATCAACGCCCTGCGTACCTACTGGTCCTACTATTATACCCTCCGCCAGCTTACCCTTTTCGACTTCGAAAAAAGAATCACCCTGGCCGAGGATTTTGAAAACCTGCTGAACAATTAATACATGAAGCGCTATCTGGTAAAATACCGGTGGTTAATCGGGGCCTCCGCCCTGTTGATAGCCGTAGCCGTGGGAGGGTACATCCGCCGTTCCGAAATTATGCAGTCCGTCTACGTGGTCAAAAGGGGCACCTTCGATAAAATCATCGAAACCAAAGGGGAGATTCATGGCAAAAATGCCATCAACATCACCCTTGATGACATATTCAAGGATAACGACCTGCAGGTATGGGAATACAGCATTAAGGATATGGTTCCCGAAGGAACCATCGTAAAAAAAGGAGAATGGGTAGCCACCCTCGACCAGTTAAACCTCAACCAGAGGCTGCAGATCAACCGGGAACAGATGGAGATGCGCCAGGCACAACTCAACGATGCCCAAATAGACTCTGCTCTTACCCTATCAGAGATCCGACAACGTATTGCCCAGCTCGAATTCGACCTCCAATACCGGCAACTCGACCTGGAACAATCAAAATTTGAATCCCCTGCCTACCAGCGAAAAATGCAGACGGCCTTTAACCAGACCATGCGCCAGATAGAACGGCAAAAAAGGGATTATGAATTGCGCAAAATGGATCTGGAAGCCCGCACCGGGAGAAATGAAGAGAGATATAACTTTCACAGAGACGTCGATGTCAAACTCCAGCAGGCCCTGACAGCCACCACCATCAACGCACCGGAAGAGGGGATGGTCATCTATGCCCGTGTTCGCGGCAACCGGAAAATCCGCATCGGCGATGAAGTAGGCCCCTGGAGACCCATCATCGCCACTCTCCCCGACCTGTCGGTCCTCATTTCAGAAACCTACATCGCTGAAATTGACATCGCTAAGGTAAAACCCGGCGACAGCGCCCGGGTCACCGTTGACGCCCTCCCCGGCATGACCTACCACGGCAGGGTCACCACCATCGCCAACATCGGACAGGAACTCCAGGGTGCCGATACCCGCGTCTTCGCCGTCACCATAGAACTCAACCACCACGATCAAAAACTGCTGCCCGGGATGACCAGCAATAACCAAATCATCGTGGAACAACTCCCCAATCAGATTATCATTCCCCGGAACTGCCTCTTTTCCGAAGAAGGCCACCCCTTCGTCTACCTGAAAAAAGAGGGTAAACTCCGGAAACAAAAGGTACAAACCGGCCCCGAAAATGACGACGTTGTGGTGATCACCAGCGGTCTGGAAGAAAAAGACAGAATTCTGAACCACCCCCCTGCTCCCGATGAAAAGGTAGAATCGCTCACGGAAGGACCCGGTATCGTCAGCAGAATCGAGACAAAGTGAAAAAGAAAGCGTAGAGGAAAATCAGAACATCAACCCATAGAGCCTGCTGATGTCGCCCCTGAGTTCGTCAAGGCCAAAGGCGCGGCTTTTGCGGATATACTCGCGGCCTTCAAAGAAAACGACAAGGGTGGGCACACTGAATATATGGAAGCGGGCGGCAAGCTCCGGCATGTCATTGATCTCGGCAAAGAGCCGCTCCATTTTAGGGAAATGAGCGGAAACCATCTCCCCCACCTTGGGCTTCAACACCTTGCAAACATGACACTCACGGGTACTGAAATAGGCCAGCACCGCTTCATGAGAGACCAGAAACCCCTCGAATTGTTCGATCGATGTTATGGTATGAAACATAGCATTATTGGTGTCAGCATCCTTCCGCCCCGGCAAGAAGGACGACAGCATAGGCGGTGACCCCTTCACGGCGTCCTTCAAATCCCAGATTTTCGGTGGTGGTAGCCTTCACCGAAACCTGACCGGGTTCAATATCCATGATCCGGGCCATGACAGTTTCCATCTCCGCAATATAAGGTCTCACTTTGGGCTGCTGAAGGGCTAGAGTGGCATCCACATTGACGACCTTCCACCCGCGGTCTTTCAGCAGTTGGCAACTCCTTTCCAGAAGAATCTTGGAATCTATGTTTTTATACTCGTCGCAAGTATCGGGGAAATTAGAGCCTATATCTCCCAGCTTGGCAGCCCCTAAAAGGGCATCACACAGGGCATGAAGCAAGACATCGCCATCGGAATGGGCAACCGTGCCCATATCAGAGGGCACCAGAATGCCCCCCAGCCAGAGGCTCTCCCCGGGAGCCAACCGGTGGACATCCAACCCAAAACCTATACGCTGCATCATCCTAATTCTGTCCGCTGAAGGCATCCACATCAAAAGAAAGGGTAAACCGCAGGGTGTTCTCCAGGGGGTGGTTTCTGACAATGGGCAGCAAATAAGCGAAATCAAGGGAGAAAACGTTAAGTTTCAGACCGGCACCCGCCGTCATGAATTTACGGTTTCCCTTGTTCTCATGCTCATAGAAGTACCCGGCACGAAGGGCGAACTGTTTGTTGTACCAGTATTCCACCCCTGCTGAAAGTGTCACTTCCTGGAGTTCCTCCTTAAAACCGCCGGGAGCGTCGTTGAAAGAGGTGAACATACCTCCCACCACCGATTTATCGGAGTTGATCCCTCCGGGATAAATGATAGCCCCCGGGTCATAGGTGGTGGTATCACGGGGTGGCGTGGGCACCAGCAGCTTGTTGATATCGGCGGCAAAGGTAAAGGTGTTGTAATCGTCGAGTTCTGTGGTATAGGCCATCCCCAGCTTCAGGTTGGTGGGGATGAAATCCTTGATTTCCCCGTCGGTATAGGAGATCTTGGCTCCGATGTTCTGGATGTTGATCCCCGCCGAAAAAATATTCTCCGAAGTACGGGTCTGAAATTCGTTCATGTAGTAAAAGGCCACATCGGCAGCGTAAGAGTTGCCGGCATGGGATTCCACACCGTTGATCAGCTGCCCGCCGGTCAGGTCGGAACGGATATACCTGATGGCCACGGCACCAGCCCAGCGGTCCGACAACAGACGGGTGTACCCCAGGTCAATGGCAAATTCATTGGGACTCATCTGCCCCATTGATTCCCCATTCAAATCGGTAAAAGCAATGTCCCCCAGAGTGAAATAACGCAACGAAGAGCTGATGGTCTGGAATTCATCCAGTTTTTTATAGCCCACCAGATAGGCCAGGTTGATATCGTTGACCAATGACCTGAGCCATGGGGAGTAGGAAAGGGCCACCCCCATGTCGCTTTCTATGAAGGCATACTTGGCCGGGTTCCAGTGCTGGGCATTGACGTCGGGAGAGGTCCCCACCCCGGCATCACCAAGACCCGCGGCCCTGGAATCGGGGGCAATCGTCAGAAAGGGAACTCCGGTGGTGATGACATTCGCCCCGGTAAGAGAAGTCTGGGCATATAGGGTCTCAACGCTGACAGCCAGCAAGATAAAAACAACCGTACATCTGATCAATCTGGTCATATTCTGAATTTTCAAAGGGTGCAAAGATAAGACTTTATTTATTATCGTTTAAGACAGTAACAAAACGGATACTCCCTGGAAAAATTATCCAGGTCCTGAAAATTAGCGGCTGTAAAACAATTTTCCCGACTTCGTGGCCAGTTGTCCCTGTGCTGACCTGATGGTGATACGGTAAAGGTAAAGTCCACTGCGAAGAGGGACTCCTCTTTCTGCCGGGGTCCACCGCAAAGGGTTGCTCCGGGTCCCCACAGAAGAAACCGTTGTCTGGAACTGGTCGACCCGGCTGCCGGTGATATCAAAAATCTCTACCAGGGTCTTAAAAACCCCGTCGGGCTGGTTATGGGTGAAGACAAAGTCAGTATATTGGGTCACAGGATTGGGATAACTACCCAAGGTGGCCATGAAAAAGTCGCCCGTTACCCGAAAAGTAATCTCCACCGTCGTCGGATTATTGGCCACATCCCACACCCTGACCTGCAGGGTATGCTCCCCCGGAGAGAGATCCCTCATCGGATAGCGGATGGTTCCCCGGGTGAAATCGTCTTTTGCCGACTGGTAGAAATCATTGAGAACCAGAATATTGGAGAAATCGCCATCAAGAATGGCCGTGATGTCATGGCCTATCCCCGTTCCTACGGTACTGATGCCGTTTTCATCCGACACCTCAGCAATCATCAGGGGATTACGGCTGGTCTCCCCTCCGTCAGTGAAGTTCTGATCGTCCATATATAGCTGTACCTCTGGCCCCCGGGTGTCAGTGACCTGGTCGCCCCCGGAACCACCGATCATGAAATCTTCAAAGGCTCCGTGAGCGTCGGTCTCTCCATTCTGGGCATAGTAGAGGATTTTCCCGTGGCCCAAACTGTAGGAAATGTCCTTGGGAATCACAAAACTGAAGCTGAACCCTCCGCCAGTGACCGTAGCTTCTCCCTTGTAAATAATGCTGTTCTGCAATTTATAGCTGAATGGAGTGGCGCCGCTGTTCCCCAGGGTCTGGCGGGTGACCGCCTTGTCATACACCACCGCGGTTACCTCTCCGTTGAAATCAGTCAGTTTCCTGCCCCAATGGTCGTGAATCTCACCGGTAACGGTGACCCTGCTCAGGGCTTTCAGGGTATCGGCCAGTTCACCTGTGGCCTTGCCGTTGACGGTATTGGTCACCACCTTGTATTTAGGGTAACTCAGCCGCAGAGCCGGGTCGGCCAGAAGGGTGAAATTTCTCTTGTTCAGAGTATTCAGGGTGTTGATCTTGGCCAGACGCATGATATCCCCCATCCTGAAATTCTCCCCCTGGGCATCCTTCTCAAAAGCATACTGGTAAAAATTCTGGCTCAGCAAAAAGTTGGAATAGGCATACACCACCCGGGTGGTCGAAAACAAACCAATTCCTCCCCCATTGGGATTCAAAAGGATGTATTCCCCCGCCGACGTTTCGGTATCGTCAAAACGGCTGAATTCACAGGTGGCCGTCACAAAAATCGGCAGGTTGTTGGAATTCGACCAGGAATTGATGGAGGAGACATCAATCACTCTCTCATCGGCCAGGAAGCGGGCATTGGCATGGCCCACATAATTGAGGATCAGCACCCCGTCTTTCACCTGCCGGTTGATGGCCTCCACCACTCCGGGATACCGCTCCACACCGGCGGTCGACTGCTGCGGCCAGGCATCAAAATAGACCTTCTCGGTCTGAAACTCCCGGTGAAAAGCATTCACCTGGGTGGCCAGTGTCTCGGAATCCGACATGTGAAGATTACCATCCTCATCATCACCGATGAAACAGAGATTGGTTCGCCATATTCCCAGCGATGACGGTGAATTATAGGAGAGGATCTTATCGGTGACTATGGTGGCCTCATAAACTGTCGATACCGGCAACCGGCCGATGCCCAGATCCACCTGTCCGCTATAAACACTCTCCCCCTCATCGAGGATCACAAAATAGTCATCGGAAACAAAAGAGGCCGTGGGCGTCAGCGAATTGTCGGACTGGAACGTGGGGATGAAAGCCTTGTTGGCCCCGGTGATGTTTCTGTTGTCGAAACAGCCATCCCCGAAAAGCAAAACATATTTGATTTTTCTGTCCCGGTCCCTGAGCATTCTGAGGAAATTCCTGATGGCGGTGGCATCGGGCGTTCCCGAGCCGAACTCATTATACACCTGGGTGGTGGTGACCACCTCTACATCCATACCGTCGGCACTCCGGTGGAAACCCGCCACCTGATCAGCCTGGGCCTTAAAGTCGGGATGGGTGATAATGACATAATCGGGAACATCCAAGGCATGGAGGTTCTGCGCGGGCACCTCTCCCACCAGCAGAGGCTCGGGGAAATTCCCGGCGGGACTAAAGGCCAGATATTCACGCAGGGAACCGGCAGGGCGGGTAAAGAGCAATTGGTTGCCCTGAAAGGTCACGGGGATCTCCACGGGAAGCAGGGGGTCTGTGATATCAAAAACCCGCGTTCCCGCCACCGCATTCTCCAAAACAAACTGGGCCACCCTGCCTGCCCCCATACTCCGGGTATCCCTGAAAAGAAGTTCATCGCTTCCCATCCTCAACTGGCGGCGCCAATTGACGGTGATATGATCGAGATACCCCTCGGCAAGGGCATTCGTCGTGGTAAAAGTGAGGGATACCGCTAATGAGGACGATGTGAGGGGAACCATATACACCTTCTGCCGCTCATCGGCGTAGGTGGTGGTCTCGTTTTCCATGTTTACCGCATTGAAGGCGATGGCCTCCTGCCTGGCCTGGTTCACGGAAACATCAAAAACGGAAGCCACCTGCGAACGGCCGGCCCCCCTGACGAGGATCCTGGCCTGCTCCCCCTGAAGAGGCTGGTCACAAACGAGCGCGAAATTCCGGGTAGTCCCCGGCACAAACTTCTCCCCAAACCATTGCTGCCCCGATCTGATCAAATTATAACTCTCCGACTCGTAACGCGTCATGTCATCAAAGGAGGTGACCCTGTGCGTATATTCTGCTCCCTCAGAAGCCGCCATTTCCGCCGTAAAAGAGGCACTTTCCTGGGTCAGAAAATAAGTGCTTTCCTCACTGTAAGGATTGACGGTATGAAAGAAAAGAGCTGCCGAAAGATTATAACGCCATGAAATCGTTCCCGTAGAAAAGAAAAACAGACAATCCTTGCCTGAACCATCCTTTCCCCACCAGGTACGGTTCCGCACCAGATCATCGGGGGGAGGATCCCCCAGGGATTCTTCCATCTTGGCTCCTCCGTTCCCGTAAACATTGACCAGTTCAGGGGAGGAAAACCCCCAGCTTCTCAATTTATCGTAAGTTATTTTATAGACTCCCTTCTTTGATGTTCTTATTTTCAACCACTTGCCATTAGCCAGGACAGAAGTGTTCTTCCAGGAAACGGCTGTGGTCTCTGCCCGGGCCCCGGGTCCACTCCCCCAGAATGGCATCATGAGTATGATAACTGCTAAAAATCTGTACATGCGCTTGATCTGTTAAACAACAAACGGAGTCACCATGCGTTTATTGCCATATCAGGCTGGGCATAAACGGCGGTTTGCTGACCCTACAAAAATAACAGTTATTGAAATGATAGGTTCTAAATAATCGCAAAGCTGAACAATATTGATTGTCCAAATAAGTTATATTTGTGTCGTTCAAAAATCCTTATTTAAATTTTCTCATAAGATGAACCGTAAATTACTGGTATACATACTTGTAGTTTTAGCAGCAACTGGTTGCAGCATCAAGAAGCAGAACAGCTCCAGAACTACCGGGTGGAAATATAATGATCCGGAAACCGGAAATATACCCTATTTATCAGGCTATGAACAAGAAGCAGGTCCCGGATTGATTTTTATTGAAGGCGGGACGTTCACCATGGGACGTGTTGAAGAGGATGTGATGTCGAAGTGGGACAACACACCGCGCAGGGTTACCGTGGCTTCCTTCTATATGGATGAAACCGAAGTCTCCAATCAGGATTACCGTGAGTTCGTTTACTGGATCGAGCGGGTTTATCCGGGCGACAGGGCCAAAAAGGAGTCGGTACTTCCCGACACTTTGACCTGGAGGGAGGAACTGGCTTACAATGAGCCCTATATCCAGAACTATTTCCGCCATCCTGCCTATTCCGACTATCCGGTAGTTGGCGTTTCCTGGGTTCAGGCCAATGCCTACTGCCAGTGGCGTACCGACCGCGTCAACGAACAAATACTGGTCGACAAGGGAATCATCACCCATGATCCCACCCAGAATGGCCAGAATATTTTCACTACCGACACCTATCTTGCGGGAATGTACCAGGGGACTGCCGGAAACAAACCCCAGGAGAATGCCGACGGAACAGCCCGTAAGGTGAGATGGGAAGATGGGATTCTTCTCCCCACTTATCGTCTTCCCACCGAGGCGGAATGGGAATATGCCGCCCTGGGTCTTATCGGAAATGCCGAAAGTGAACTTCTCACCGACCGCAAAATGTTTCCCTGGAACGGCACGTACATGCGTGAAGCCGACAAGAAAACCAAAGGACGTATGCAGGCCAACTTCACCCGTGGCCGCGGTGACCTGATGGGGATGGCCGGAGCCCTCAACGACAGAGCTGACATCGCCTCCACCATCAAATCATACGACCCCAACGACTATGGCCTTTACTGTATGGCCGGAAATGTCAACGAATGGGTTTCCGACGTATACCGCCCTCTTTCCAACCGCGACGTCGCCGAATTCCAGCCCTTCCGCGGAAATATCTTCACCGTTCCCCAAAAAGATGATAGCGGCAACCTGACCCGCGATGAATATGGCGTGATGCGCCTCGACACCCTGGCCGACTACCGGAATTTTAAAGACGGAGACCCCAACTCCCAGATCATCGAAGGAGACCAGTGGACTGCCGTACAAAACAATACCACCCAAAATATGTACATTCAGGATGACCGCCAGGGCTCCTTCTCCTCGCTCGTGGGCGATGATGTCCGCGTTTACAAGGGAGGATCCTGGAAAGACCGCCCCTACTGGCTTACCCCGGGAACCCGCCGCTTCCTCCAGGAAACAAAATCACAGAATGACCTGGGATTCCGCTGCGCCATGACCCGCGTGGGTAGTCCCGGAGGTTTCTGAAAAAAAACCATCAGGCTTTTCACAACTACCAATAGAAAAAAGCGGGCCTCAGGAGATGAAAATCCTGGTGCCCGCTTTTTTCTAACTAAGGCTAAATCATTTAAAAATAACACCGCCGCCGGAAAACCTCACCCCACGGCAATACCGGCGGGGTGAGGAATCACCGGAGGTCAAAACCTGATTTTTTTCCACTCCTCCTTCATACGTTCCAAATCGGCCAGCCAATCTTCAATGTCATTTTCATGCTCCAGCTCCTCATTCAGGATTTGCACCGCCATTTGGTGAGTGGAGTGATCCTTTCCAGAGGTGAAGTCGGCAATCTCCTTATACCGTTGGATGGCGCAACGCTCACCCTTCAGATTCTGTTCTAGGATCACCTCGATATACGGATCGGCAGGCTCATCATAAGAACACCGTGACAGCTTGGCCCACTCATTCGGATTGATCACAGGTGTCCCTCCCAACTGAATAATCCGGTTAACCACCAAAACAGCATGGTTCAGCTCCTGGTCGGCATGCACCAACAACTCAGGCTCCACCTCGCTGCGCATGGGCCCTTCCATCAGACGGGCACCAATCCAGTACTGGTAATACGCCAGCCACTCCTCTGACAAGGCGGCATTGAGCATCTCCAAAAGTTTGTCGACATCAACCGATGCGACCTTAATTGCTTGTTTTCCCATAATATCAATTATTAAAGTTTGTATTCCGTGGTTTTACTCCTCTGCTCTTCAAAGATAAAGATGTTTTCCGATTGATAATCGCGGCCTGGCCGGTGAATTTTCGTAAAAAGTAGTGCTTTCAGATCCTCTTTCCTGAACCAAGGGGAACAGGGATCCCCCGGAAAATCTTCAGCAATTTCTCCTTCTTGTTGGTAATCATACTGTTAGCTACACTATCTTAACCTTAAGAAATAAGGAAAAAATAATTCCCTAATAATGGATAATAACATAATGTTTTTTATATAGAAGTCGTATATTATGCTATGATAAGAATCTTATTTTTCTGAACCTAAAACCATAAACCAACCAGGGAAAATTCTAAACGCTGAGACCCCACTCTTATCTCAATTAACCTTACGTCCATTTAGTAAACCTATAATCCAATACGATGAAAACCTGTTATTTTATTCTGTTCCTGTTTTTTTACACCTTCTCCTTTGGCGGAAATTCCGTTCGTTTCCATGCCGGAGAACTGGAGTCTCAGGGTACCCCACCGCAGGTAAACACCAGTTTTGCCGTGCCTTCAACACCGGCCTCTGATTCCCTGACTACGGTCAAACATCCAGGAGGAAACTCCGCGGGCATTATGTTTGACGTTCAGGTGAAAGATTACAATCTCTCCATCCACACCTTTGATATGTACATGTATACCTATGGTCAGTATGGAGAATCACGGAGGGTCTATTTTTATTACAAGGAAGGGACCTACTGGGGAGCCGAACATGAACCCATGAATTGGATATTACACGATTCGGTGGATGTACATATGTCAGATTATAATTATCAAAGAAATATCTATATTCCCATCATCCTGAACAAGCCCATCCCCCTGCAGGCTGGAAAAATATACGGCATATACATCACCCAGGGGCGGGAAAATGAAAATAACATTTTTAACTGTACCGGACTTCCTCCTGTATCCAACGGACAGATGACGGTTTTTCCCGGGACTAAACTACAAAACCGCAGGTTTCTGAACAGCGCTTTTCCGGAAACGGACCGTAAGGATGGGTATATGTTTTCCGGAACGATTCATTATGATTACAATTTCGAATGCCCGCAAGATATTATGGTGAATAATGAACCAGGAACCTGCGGGGCCCGGGTCACTTATCCTTCGCTGACGGCAGACGGCGGACTGAACAGCGGTGATACGTTCCCGGCAGGAACGACTCCCGCGTCCGTTTCGGTCACCGATGCCAACACCCATACTACCTACAATTGTAACCTCGATGTTATTGTCCATGACACTGAGAAACCCCACTTTGGGTTCGGGGAGGTAGGGCCCATCAGGGCTGATTTCTTCGACGGCATCAGTTTTAACAAATCTCTGGCCTACCAGGGGTACGACCTGGCATCGTTTGCCTGGAAATATGCGGAGACCGTCCCGGCCATAAATTTTAACTGGGGAACCAGTTTCCCCCGCGCCGACCTTTTGGGCACCCAATACTTCTCGGTCCGCTTTACCTCTTCCTTCACCGCTCCGGTCACGGGAACCTACTCCTTCAGAACGGTGACCGACGACGGGGTGAGGTTGTATCTCAACAACACGCTAATGTTTGATGAATGGCGTTTGATGGACAATGGGTCTTCTTCCTGCAACATTGATCTGACAGAGGGAGAGACGATCCCTGTTATGATGGAGTATTATGCGTATTATGTTAAGGCAGAAGCCTATCTCTATTATATATCTCCCGGTTCTGCGGAAAAGATCTTCGCAACTGTACCAAAAGTTTACGAAGAGAAGGTGGTAGAGACCCAAGAGTGTTTCTATAAGGTTCAGGGCACGGAATTCGACCCCGTTACCGGGGACAACTGTGCACTGACACTCACCAACGATTACAACCATTTATCTTCCCTTTCAGATGCAGAATTTCCTGCCGGCACCACCCCCGTGGTTTGGACGGCCACCGATGCCGCCGGGAATGTCTCCACCTGCAGTTACCATGTGACCGTCAACGGGAAGCTCCCCCCGGTGGCTGTTTGCCAGAACATCACGGCACAACTCGATGCCAACGGAAATGTGACCATTGCCGAAAATGCCGTGGACAACGGTTCGTTTGACCCCTGCGAAAAGGTGACCTTTGATACCGACAAAACCAGCTTCTCCTGCGTTGATTTGGGCCCGAACCAGGTCGTTCTGACCGTCACCGATTTCTTAGGAAATTCTTCAACCTGCACCGCCCAGGTGACCGTGGAAGACCAGATCCCCCCCACCCTGCAACTCCGCAATCATTGTGTTTTCCTGACTGAAAAAGGCAAATGGACGCTGAATAACTCAGATATTGCACAAATAACGGCAGGAAGTACCGACAACTGTACGGAAGCAGAAAATCTTGTTTTTCACTTCTCCAAAAGAAGCTTTGGTTGCATTGATGCCTATCCGCCGTTCACAGAAGTCATGGTGTCGGTCACCGATGCCGGAGGGAACACATCTACCGGCACCTTTGAACTGATGGTGCTGGATACCATCACTCCCGTCGCCAAATGCCGGAATATCGAAGTGGAACTCGACGCCTTCGGCATGGCCCTGGTGGTGCCAGGATATGTAAACGAAGGTGGTGACCGGGAAAGTGTTCCTGAATGGGCTCAATACTATCAGGAGCTGGAAGGAGGAAGCTATGACAACTGCGGAATTGCCGAAATGGTCCTGAGTAAGAGCATCTTCACCCGCCAGGATGTTGGCGTTAATGACGTCGTGCTGACCGTGGTAGACCCCGGCGGCAACAGTGCCGAATGCCAGGCCACTGTCACCATTACCGATCCCTTTGCTGAAGAAGCCGGAACGACCCAGGAATCAGATGAGTTGATCCCCCCACCCGTCGTGACCAACTCAGCCCCTACCCTGGCAGACCTGACCGATATGGAGATTACTAATGAGCCGCTGGAGTGTAGGGTGGCCCTGAACAATATCACCCCCGGCACCGAAACGACACAAATGGTCACCCTTACGGCATCTACAAATAACCCCCTGCTGATCACCGGCATAGAAGTGATCCACCAATCCGGGGCTACCACAGGAACCCTTCTGATCACCATTGCCCCCGGCACCACCGGAGAAGCTCTGGTGACCATTACCGTCAGGGATAACGGAGGAGTGGAAAACGGCGGTACCGATACCACCATAAAGAGTTTCAGGATTATGGTAACGAAGGTGAATGATGAAGAAATTGCCGAAACGTCCACCCCTGAGAACAACAACGTGGTCACATCATCTGATGCCGTTGCAGAAAACCGGGGAATAAAACTCTTTCCGAACCCTACCCTGGGGGTGGTCCATATCGAAATGGCAGGAAGTACCCTGAATGAAACAGACATCAGGGTTTTCTCGATCGTGGGAAATGAAATATTCGGCAGAACAGACCATTCCGGTCCGCAAATCACCGTGGACCTGTCAGGGTATGTTCCGGGAATTTACCTGATCAGGGTGACCTCTGACGGCGATTCTTTCCTGGGGAAGGTGGTACTGGGAAAACTGTAATCTTACGAAGATTATTACGGATTGCTCACCATTTTTCCTCTTCTGTCTGGTCCCGGCGGCTCCGGCATTTCCCGCTGGCGCCCCGTAATGGCGTGACGGCCATGGAACAACCATAACGGTTTATGGGTACCTGGTCTGAAGGTATTCTATGGTCGATTTCATGATTTTTTTGAGCACCTCAAGGTCTATGTCGGAGAGCTTTTTTACATAAATACAGCCTTTCCCCATGTTGAATTTCCCCAAACCCTGCAAGAGAGATTCATGTTCAGGTTGCCCGGAATATACATAAAGGGATATCGCCGCCTTTCGGGGGGAAAAGCCGACCAACATCCAATCCCCCTCCTGCCGGCTTCGTTCCGATTTGTAATGATAGGATCCAAACCCGATCATGGTCGGTCCCCACATCCTGGGTTCAAATCCCGTAAAATCCTGCATCAGTTTCAGTAATTCGAAACTATCCTTCCGTTTTTGCTCCGTATCAGCAAAGGAGTTGATGAATTCAACTACATCTGCATCGGTCTGTTTGGTCTTAAGTTCTGCCATGGTCTGCTCTTTCAAGGTTTATACCAGCTATAAACATTTATCTCAAAAGTAGCAAGAATAAGGTGAAAGAGCAAGAAAAAAAAAGGGGCCTCATTTCTGAAGCCCCTGTATTTGCTTAATTTTCAGTCTCCTCGGTGAGGCTCGAACTCACGACCCGCTGATTAAGAGTCAGCTGCTCTACCAACTGAGCTACGAAGAGAAAGCGGCGCAAAATTAAGGAAAAAATCATTTCCTCAAACCTTTTTTTTCTTTTTTAGGGAATAGCCGCCACCACCTCAAATTATCCCGGCAAATAATCCCCCCTTCCACCTTCTTATCAAGGGATATTTTTATCTTTATCGAAAAACTGGACAGCACCATGAAAAACCCTCTTTTGATCAGGAACGATCCGTGGCTGGAGCCTTTTGCCGGGACCATCCTCCGCAGGCATACCAATGCAGAAAAGAAAAAGGAATCCCTCATCAGCAGGGAATCCCTGTCAGGTTTTGCCACGGGCTACCTCTATTTCGGGCTGCACCGGACCAACGATGGTTGGGTGATCCGTGAATGGGCACCCCACGCTTCCATGATTGTTCTGGTGGGCACCTTCAATGACTGGAAGGTTGAGGAAAACTACGAATTCACTCCTTTGTCCAATGGCGTGTGGGAGCTGACCCTGGCCCCTGAGAAGTTGCATCACGGCGATCTTTACGCCCTGATGGTGCACTGGCCCGGAGGGTCGGGAAAACGCATCCCGGCCTGGGCAACACGCACCGTCCAGGATGAAAAGACCTATATCTTCAATGCCCAGGTGTGGGCCCCCGAAACCCCATACCAGTGGAGCCATCCTGATTTCCGCAGGGAGAAAGAACCCCTGCTCATCTATGAGGCCCACGTGGGCATGGCCGGAGAAGAGGAACGGGTCCACACCTATGCCGAATTCAGGGAGCAGATGCTTCCCCGCATCAAAGCCAACGGCTACAATACCATCCAGCTGATGGCCATCCCCGAACACCCCTACTACGGCAGTTTCGGCTATCACGTCTCCAGTTTCTTCGCCCCCTCATCCCGCTTCGGAACCCCTGAAGAACTGAAACAGCTCATCGACGAAGCCCACAGCATGGGGATCTCCGTGATCATGGACCTGGTCCACTCCCATGCTGTACGCAACGAAGTGGAGGGACTCGGGAAATACGACGGCACCCGCTACCAGTTTTTCCACGACGGCGGCAGAGGCGAACACCCCGCCTGGGACTCCTACTGCTTTAACTACAACAAAAACGAAGTCCTCCATTTCCTCCTTTCCAACATCAAATACTGGCTCGACGTTTTCAAATTCGACGGATTCCGCTTCGACGGCGTGACCAGTATGCTTTACTTCAACCATGGCCTCGGCAAAGCCTTCACCAATTACGGCGA
Organism: uncultured Prolixibacteraceae bacterium; assembly: GCA_964567485.1. Taxonomy (GTDB): domain Bacteria; phylum Bacteroidota; class Bacteroidia; order Bacteroidales; family Prolixibacteraceae; genus UBA1413. The sequence continues at coordinate 137,663 of CAZMMX010000001.1, forward strand.
CTATTTCGATGCCAACTGCGACGAAGAAGCGGTCACCTATTTCATGCTGGCCAACCAGCTCATCAAGGAGGTCAACCCCAGTTCCATATCGATCGCCGAAGACATGAGCGGCATGCCCGGACTGGCGGTTCCCGTGGCCGACGGGGGAATGGGATTCGACTACCGCCTCTCCATGGGAGTTCCCGACTACTGGATCAAAATTATCAAGGAGAAGAAGGATGATGAGTGGCAAATGGGGGACATCTTTTACCAACTGACCTCCAAGCGAATGGATGAAAAGGTGGTCAGCTATGCTGAGTCGCACGACCAGGCCCTGGTGGGGGATAAGACCATCATTTTCAGGCTCATCGATAAGGAGATGTATTTCAGCATGCGGAAAGACCAGCCCAACCTCACCGTCGACCGGGGTATCGCCCTCCACAAGATGATCAGGCTGGCCACCCTCTCCTGTGCCGGAGGTGCCTATCTCAACTTCATGGGCAATGAATTCGGCCATCCCGAATGGATCGATTTCCCCAGAGAAGGCAATAACTGGTCCTACCGCCATGCCCGCAGAATTTGGAGTATCGCCACCGACCCGGAACTGAAATTTCACTGGCTCCTCGATTTCGATTATGACATGACGGGGCTCTTCAGAAATGAAAGAATACTGGAAATCCCCCCCGTCAACCTGGTGTGGGAAAAAAACGGCGACCAGGTCCTGGCCTACCACCGCGGCCCCTGGCTTTTCGTCTTTAACTTCAATCCAGTGCAATCGTTCACCGACTATGGTATCCCGCTGGGCAAAGGGAAATATCACATCCTCCTTTCCACCGACAATGGACGATATGGCGGACAGGACCGCATCGACGAAGCGCTCTCTTACTACACCCTCGATTCCGGCAAAAAAGAGAGCCAGCATTACCTGCGGCTTTACCTCCCGGCCCGGACGGCCATGGTGCTGCGCAGAGAAGAACTCCCCACCGGTCACTGATATGCCTGAATTCATAACACCGGTTGAGGTGACGCCCTTCCCCTGGACGTCTGATCACTCGAAAAAACACCTGCTGATAGGCTCCTGCTTCACCGAAAACATAGGGTCCATCATGCAGGGGCTGAAATTTCCCGTGATGGTCAACCCTTTTGGCATCCTGTACAATCCAGTGTCGGTAGCCAAAGCGTTCAGACGTATCCTCTCGGGAGAGGCCTTTACTGAAAAGGACCTTTTTGAACATGACGGTTTGTGGCACAGCTACAGCCACCACGGAAGCTTCTCGGCGGCCACGCCTGCCCGGGCTCTGGAAAAAATCAACGGCAGCCTCGAACAGGCCTGTTCTTTTCTCAGGGAAGCCCACTTTCTGATCATCACCCTGGGCACCGCCCGGGTCTATGAGCTCAGATCGACAGGTGAAACTGTGGCCAACTGCCACAAGGTACCTGCCCGGGAATTCCACACAACCCGGCTTTCAGTCGCCAAAACCGTCACCGTGATGAAAGAGGCCCTGGAAGAGATCTGGCATGCCTATCCCACGATAAAAATCATCCTTACCATCAGTCCTGTGCGACATACCCAGGATGGTGCCACAGAGAACCAACTGAGCAAGGCGGTCCTCCTCCTTGCTGCCGACGCCCTGGAAAAGAGCTTCGGCAGGGAGAATTGCGCCTCTTTCCCAGCCTACGAAATCATGATGGACGAACTCCGCGATTACCGCTTCTACCAGAGTGACATGATCCACCCCTCCCCGGTGGCCATAGAGTATATCTGGAGAAAATTCAGCGATGCCTTTCTGACCCCACAGGCCACAGCCCTCAGCCATGAAATCGCCAACCTCCGGAAAGCCACAGCCCACCGCCCCCTCTATCCCCATACTCCCCAATTTCAGCTCTTTATCAAACACTCCCTCGAAAAAACCCTCCTCATGGCAAAAAACTACCCAACTCTTGATTTTTCACGGGAAATTGACTATTTTTCTAAACAGAAAGCAACCGATCCTCTTATTGACCCGTAGACCGGGAAAGGACACCGGAAAGGCTGACCATATTTTGAAAAATTATATGCCATGAGCACCATAAATTTCAATCCTGCCAAACTCACCAATCTGGATTTTACCTCTAAAAGGGAGATCCTCCACTCAAACCATGCTGGCTCTTATATTTTCACCACCCTGAACGGGTGCAATACTCGCAAATACCACGGGCTTTTCATTTGTCCCATTCCCACCCTGGGAAACACAAAACACCTCCTCCTCTCAGCGCTCGACGAAAGTATCGTGATCAAAGGTTCCACCTTTAACCTGGGGGTGAGAAGGTACCTCGACGGATACATGGAACCCAAAGGGAACAAGTATCTTCAGAAATTTGACGTTGAAAAAATTCCGAAATTCACCTTCAGGGTGGGCAATGTGATCCTGACCAAGGAGAGGTTGTTGGTAGAGAAAGAACAGCAATTGCTGGTGCGGTATACCCTGGAGGAATCACCATCTCCGGTGACCATTCAGTTCAGGCCGTTTCTGGCTTTCCGTGGCATCCACGACCTCAGCAAATGCAACCTTTACATCAACACCCGTTATAACGGGGAACCCAACGGCGTCAGCCTGTCACTCTATGCCGGCTATCCCCCGCTTTACATGCAATTCAGCAGAGAACCGGAATTCGTGGCCGCCCCCGACTGGCACTACAACATCGAATATATCAAGGAAAAAAACCGCGGTTACGACTGCCACGAAGACCTCTACACCCCGGGATATTTTGAGTTCACTATGAAGGAGGGAGATATCCTGGTTTTCTCGGCTGCCACCTTCCAGGGTAATCCTGCCCAATTCAGGCAGCGATTCAACAGGGAGGTCAACAAAAGGATCAGCCGCGACTCCTTCACCGGATGCCTGAAAAATGCCGCCAACCAGTTCATCCAATACCTCGATGATACCGCTGTCGACATCATTGCCGGCTACCCCTGGTACAACAGCATCAGCAGGCAAACCTTCGTTGCCCTGCCGGGGCTCCGGTTCGCCCAAAGCGAAAGGAGGCTTGCCCTGGAAGTGCTCTCCACCTACCTGCCCCACCTCAAAAACGGGCTCTTCCCAAGATCCATCGCCGACCACCACCCCGCATACGACTCCGCCGACGCCTCCCTCTGGTTTATATGGACCCTCCAGCAACTCAAAAAACAGGGCTCCCGGTTCAAGGAATTCGGACCGCCCTTTTATCAGGCCATTTGCGAAATCCTCAATAACTACCGTAAGGGAACCTCCGTAGTCACAATGATGGAAAACGGCCTTCTTTTTGCTGCAGAACAGGGTATGGCCCTTACCTGGATGAACGGATACAGCTACGGAAAACCCGTCACCCCAAGGTACGGAAAACCCGTGGAACTGAATGCCCTGTGGTACAATGCCGTATGCTTTGGCATTGATATGGCGCGCAGCGAAAAAGACATGGACTTCGTCGAAGAGTGGAAAAACCTCCCCGGCATGATCGAAGAATCGTTCCTGAAAGCCTTCTGGAACGCGGAAAAGGGATACCTGGCCGACGTGGAAAACGGACTCTATACCGACTGGTCAGTACGCCCCAATATGGCCATTGCCGCCGCCATGCCATACTCCCCGCTTAATCAGGAAAAACGCCGCAGCCTCCTGGAGGTGGTCCGCCAGCAACTGCTGACACCCCGGGGACTCCGCAGCCTCTCCCCCGACGATCCCGCATTCAAAGGTGCCGTCAAAGGAGACCCCAACCAAAGGGAAGAAGCTGCCTTTTGCGGCGCCGCCTACCCCTGGCTGCTCCAGTTCTTCGCCGAAGCCTGGATCTCAGTTTACGGGAAAAACGGACTCCCTGTCATCAGAAAAATCCTCCAGGGATTCGAAGGCGAAATAACCGACAACTGTATTGGAACCCTCTCGGAAATGTACAACGGCACCCCTCCCCATACCGGCAAAGGGGCGGCCTCCCAAGCCTGGAATGTGGCCGCTATCCTGGCTCTCCAGCAAATGATCTCCGAAACAGAGGCCGAATAACCATGATGAAATACCCAGCCATCAGACTTGCACCAACCGGAATGACCTACCACAGGAGAAACGAAGTTCGTCAGAGCTCATTACCTCTGTTTCAGGAAGCCGACCACATCAACGAAATATCTTAAACGTATGAAAATCCTGATGTTCGGATGGGAATTTCCCCCCCATATTTCGGGAGGACTGGGTACCGCATGTTACGGTTTGACCCGGGGACTTTCGGAACTCGACGGCATCAGGGTCACCTTTGTCGTCCCCCGCACCTGGGGCGACGAAGAGAGCGGCGAACTGCAGCTGGTTGGGGCCAACCACATTCCCGTTTCCCGGCAATGGGTCACAGAAGAAGAACATGACACCGTCAGCGAAACCATCAGGGTGTCCCTCCCCCTGGTTCCATACCAGACCCCCGTAGAGTTCTGGCAACTGAAAAACAAAAGCTATGTTAAGGGCACCCGGTTTGTCGAAGTCACCGGCGAGGGCACCATCCCCTTCTCGGGGAGTTACGGCTCCTCCCTCTTCCAGGAAATCAGGAACTATGCCATAGTCGCCGGCCACATCGCCGAAGAATACCCCTTTGATGTGGTCCACGCCCATGACTGGATGGCTTACCCTGCCGGTATTGAGGCCGGCAAAAGGGCAGGGAAACCCCTGGTGGTCCATGTTCATGCCACGGAATTCGACCGCAGCGGCGGGAACATCAACACCCAGGTCTACAACATAGAACGTGAAGGCATGGAAGCCGCCGGCAAAATCATCGCCGTCAGTAACCTCACCCGCCACACCATCATCGAAAAATACGGAATCCCCCCCGAAAAAGTGGTTACCGTTTACAATGCCGTGGAACCCCTGACCGAAGAAGAGAAGAGGATCTTCAAAAAAGGCATCAGCGAAAAAATAGTCACCTTCATGGGGAGGATCACCCACCAGAAAGGCCCTGAATATTTTGTGGAAGCGGCCAACCTGGTGCTTCAGAAAATGGACAACGTCAGGTTTGTCATGGCAGGAAGCGGCGACATGATGGAAGCCATGGTGGCCCATGCCGCACGGCTGGGCATCACCGGGAAATTTCACTTCACCGGGTTTCTCAAGGGCGATGACGTATACAGAATGTTGCACATGAGCGACGTCTTTGTCATGCCTTCAGTGTCGGAACCTTTCGGCATCGTTCCCCTCGAAGCCATGCTGGCCAACGTTCCGGTTATCATCTCCCGCCAGTCGGGCGTGGCTGAAGTGGTACACCACGCCATAAAAACCGATTTCTGGGATACCTACGCCCTGGCCGACGCCATTCATGGACTTCTCTCCTATCCGCCGCTGGCACGCCTCTTCACCCAAAGAGGAAAAGAAGAAGCCACCAACCTCAAATGGAAAAACTCGGCAGAAGAGGTCCTTAAGGTGTACAAAAGTATGGTCACCCGTGAAACCCCCGACACCCATCCTGATCAAATACAGCAATTTAATACCTTAGACAGATGAAGTCCCTGTGCCTGACATTCCGGATTCATCATCCGGTTCCTTTGCGGAAATACCGCTTTTTCGACATCGGTGCCGAACATGGCTATTACGACGACTATACCCTGGAAGCCGCCATTAAACAGCTGGCACACCGCTGCTACCTCCCCACAGCCACCCTGCTGCTCCACCAAATCAACAGACAGGATGGCGACGTTAAAGCCGCCATTTACCTCTCAGGAACCACCCGGGAACTCTTCGACCGATACACCCCTGAAGTCACGGCCCTCTTCAGGGAACTGGCCGCCACCCAACAGGTGGAATTCCTCGGAGGCACCTATTCCCACTCCCTGGCATCGGTTGCCGATGAGGAGACCTTCAACACCCAGGCCACCCTCCACAAGGAAAACATGGTTGACCTGACCGGACAAACACCGGAAGTCTTCCTCCATCCGGAATTGATCTATTCCGACAAAATAGGCGCCATGATTGCCGCCCTGGGCTATAAGGGAGTGATCACCGAAGGGGCACGCCATATCCTGGGTTGGAAAAGCCCGGGTTTCCTTTACTGCAACCCCCTCCAGCCTAAACTGAAAGTACTCATGCGCCATTACAAGCTCAGCGATGACCTCGAATACCGCTTCTCTGACCGTTCATGGAGCGAATTCCCACTGACTGCCGACAAATACCTCTCATGGCTCCTTAACGGGGGCCAGCCCCGGGAATCGGTCAACCTCTGCATCGACATGGAAACCTTCGGACACTACCACCACGCCTCTTCCGGAATATTCAACTTCCTTGACCACCTGCTCTTTATGACTTCCCAAAACCCGGAACTCACCATGGCCACTCCCTCGGAAATCATCACCCGCCTCCAGCCCGTCTCCATGATCAGCGTCCCCAACCCCCTCTCCCAGGCAGGCGAAGAAAGAGATATCTCCCTGTGGAACGGCAACGACCTCCAGAACGAAGCCCTCAACCACCTCTATAACCTCGCCCCCATCATGAAGGAGATAAATGACCCCCTGATTGAAAAAGACTGGAACACCCTCCAGGATAGCGAATACTTCCGCTTTATGTCGGAAATAAACACCTCCCCCTGCCTCCACCATCGCAAAAACCCCTTCAATTCACCCTACGAAGCCTTCATCAACTACATGAATATCCTGAATGACCTCACCATCAGGGTAAAATCACTCTACTCAGGACCTTCCCCCGAAGAAACCATCCGCCTCCTCAGAACACAACTGGCGGAAAAAGAAAAAGAATTGGAAAGATCTTTGGAAAGAAACCACACTCCTAAAAAGAAAAATCAGAAACAGTGACCCTTTCGGCCAGAAACCAGTAAAACTAACTGATTTTCAATAATTTATATCCATGATATCCCTCCACCCCGAAACAGCATGATCCCCTTTTGCGTATATTAAGAATGACCCATTTAGAAGTGTTATTGTGCAAAAAACAGTTTTCGTATAGTTTAAGACATTATTTTTGCATCGGAAAAAAGAATGTAGAAATTACTATTATTGCACGCCGGGGAATTGAACACCGGTTCCGAAAAAGAGAACTTATATGGAAAACAGACAGGGAGTAAGATATATACAGCCCACCCAGGTTGAGACACCACAATGGAGGAAGTTTATCGTTGAATCAGATCTTCCGGCAAGGCTCAATCCCTTGCGGGAACTTTGCAGAAACCTCTGGTGGGTATGGAACAATGAAGCCAGGGAGCTTTTCTGCACCATAGACGCTAAATTATGGGAGGAGGTTGAGCATAACCCGATCATGTTGCTCGAACAAGTCTCATTCCAGAGGTTTCGTGAACTGGAGAAGGACCCTGTGTTTACCGGAATGATGGATACCGCTTACGAAAAATTCACGCGGTACATGAAGGAAAGGGAATTTCTCAGCCAGCCGCAGATTGCCTATTTCAGCATGGAGTATGGGTTACATGACAGCCTGAAGATCTTCTCGGGAGGACTGGGAATTCTTGCCGGCGACTACCTCAAGGAAGCCAGTGACTCGAAGGTGAACCTGATCGGAATCGGATTGCTCTACCGCTACGGCTATTTCCGCCAGACCATCAACATGCACGGCGAGCAGATGGCCAACTATATCCCCGAGCATTTTTCCAAAATCCCCGTACAGCCCACCTATAATGCCAACGGCGAATGGCTGACCATTGAGGTGGAATACCCCGGAAGGAACCTGAAAGCCCATGTCTGGGAAGTGTACGTAGGAGCAGTAAAACTATACCTGCTCGATTCCGATACCAACCTGAATCAGGATTTTGACCGTACAGTCACCCACAACCTCTATGGCGGCGACAACGAGAACCGTCTGAAGCAGGAGATTCTTCTGGGCATCGGCGGAATCAGGTTGCTGAGAGCCCTGGGCTACCAGCCCGACATTTACCACTGCAACGAAGGTCATGCCGCACTTATCGGCATCGAGCGATTGGTTCACCTGGTGGAAGACCACCAACTGGCCTTCGCGGAAGCCAGGGAGGTGGTCAGGGCATCAACCCTCTTCACCACCCACACCCCCGTTCCCGCCGGCCACGACGCTTTCCATAACGACCTCTTCAGGGCCTACATGAACCATTTTCCTGAAAAAATAGGCCTTTCATGGGATGAGTTTGTCCGGCTGGGTAAAGCTAAGCCCGAGGAAGACCACTTCAATATGAGCTACCTGGCCTGTACTCTTTCCCACGGTATCAACGGCGTGAGCTGGCTCCACGGCAAGGTCAGCAAAAAAATCCTCAAAGAACTCTACCCCGGTTATATGGAAGAGGAAATCGAGGTGGGATATGTCACCAACGGCGTTCACTATTCCACCTGGACGGCCAAGGAGTGGAAAGAGATCCATAATGAGTTTATGGGTGGGGACTTCGTCGAAAACCAGCTTGACCCCGACAGGTGGGAGAAAATATACCAGGTCCCTGATGAAAGGATCTGGGCTCTCCGCCAGGAGCTGAGGCTGAAGCTCTTCAACTACATCAAGCAGCGCTTCTCCGATATGTGGATACAACGCAACGAAAATCCCCGGTACATCACCGACCTGATCGACATCCTCGACCCCAATGCGCTGACCATCGGCTTTGCCCGCCGCTTCGCTACCTACAAAAGGGCACACCTCATCTTCCGTGATCTGGAACGCCTCGACCGTATCGTCAACAACCCCCACCGTCCGGTGCAATTCATCTTCGCCGGCAAAGCGCATCCCGCCGATAAAATGGGGCAGGACCTCATCAAACATATCGTGGAAATTTCAAAACTGCCACAGTTCAAGGGAAAAATCCTTTTCGTACAGAACTACGACATGAACCTGGCCAAGATGCTCCTTCAGGGGGTCGACGTGTGGCTCAACACCCCCACCCGCCCCCTGGAAGCCTCAGGTACCAGCGGCGAAAAAGGCGTCATGAACGGCACCCTGCACTTCTCAGTCCTCGACGGATGGTGGGTCGAAGGATACAAAAAGGACGCAGGATGGGCCCTTCCCATGGAAAGGTCCTATGACGTGCAGGACTTCCAGGATGAACTGGATGCCGGCACCATTTATAACACCCTGGAAGACGAAATCGTCCCCGCTTTCTACGAACGCAACAATCAGGGAATCCCCGAAAAATGGGTCGGATTCATTAAAAATACCATTTCCAGGGTAGCCTCCAACTTCACCACGAGCAGAATGATACGCGACTACCTCGACCGCTTCTACCTACCCCAGAACAGCAGAACACGAAAACTCACCAGCGATGATTTCAAAATCGCCAAAGAACTGGCGGCATGGAAATTATGGGTTAGCTCAGTGTGGGACCAGATCGAGGTGAAGGAGGTCCATATCTCCCATGGGATCACCAATCTGATGAAGATAGGCCAGGATTATCCTGCCCGGGTGGTCGTCGACCTTAAGGGACTCACCAGTAAGGACGTGGGCCTGGAATTGGTCATCGCCCTCAACGGAACTAACCAGCCCATGAAACTGGTGGAAAAAATGGAATTCGCCGTCGAAAAATGTGAAGGCAGCATGGCCACCTTCTTCCTCGATGTCCACATCCAGAAATCAGGAACCTACAGTTATGGACTCAGGCTTTTCCCCAAAAACGAAAACCTCGGGCACCGCCAGGATTTCAGGTACGTGAAGTGGCTGTAAACCAGAACGCCTCGTAAGATGCCTCCCCGGGAGGCCGGCCATCTGTTCCTTCTGTATTTGCACAACTTTAAAAGGATAAAACCATGCAAAAGAGCAACATCGGAGAAAAGATCAAGCAGTTCCGTGAAATGCGGATGGTCACCCGTGAAGATCTTGCCCTGAATTCCAACCTGGGGCTGGAACAGCTGCGGGTCATTGAAGAAGAGGGGGTAGTCCCCTCCCTGGGCCCCCTGATCCGTATCGCCAGGGCCCTGGGCGTTAGAATCGGCACCTTCCTCGACGATGCAGAAGAATTGGGGCCTGTTGTGGTCAGGGCCGGAACCGAGAAAAGCACCGTCAGCTTCTCCTCGAGTGATCCCTCGTCAAGGCAGCACCTCAACTTTTTCTCCCTGGCGGCCGACAAAACCGGCCGCCATATGGAGCCTTTCATCGTCGATATACAGCCGTCCCAGGCTTCCGACTACAAACTCTCCTCGCACGAAGGAGAAGAGTTTATTTATGTCCTCGATGGTTGCGTGGAAATCAGCTACGGAAAAGAGAACTTCCGCCTGGAAAAGGGCGATACCATCTATTACGACTCTATCGTCCTCCACAATGTCCACGCCGGATGCTCACAACCGGCGAAAATCCTCGCCGTCGTTTATACCCCTTACTGATTCTGAAGTTTTAACCAGCAGTCTGTTTATCTTAGAACCATGCAGTTACTCGATTACACGCTGGGCGAAATTCTGGAAAAATGGGCCATTGAGACGCCCGACCAGGAGTTTATCGTCTACCCCGACCGCAACCTCCGCTTCACCTACCGCAGTTTCAACGACCGGGTCGACAGGCTGGCCAAAGGACTCCTTTACATTGGCCTTCAGCCCGGCGACAAGGTGGGAATCTGGGCCAAAAATGTGCCCGACTGGCTGACCTTCATGTTCGCCACCGCAAAAATCGGCGCTATCCTGGTCACCATCAATACCAGCTACAAAAAGGCAGAACTCGAATTTATCCTCCAAAACGCCGACATCCATACTCTTTGCATGGTCGACGGATACAAAGAGAGCGATTACCTGCAGATGATCTTTGAGCTGGTTCCCGAACTCAGGGAACAACCCCGGGGAGAACTACACACCAGCAGGTTCCCGGAATTACGGAATGTGGTCTTCATCGGGCAGCAAAAAAACAGGGGAATGTACAACACCCCTGAGTTGCTACTGATGGGGAGCCATGTCGACGATTTCGAAGTCGAAACCATCAGGGAGACCATCAGCTGCCACGACGTGGTCAATATGCAATACACCTCGGGAACCACGGGCTTCCCCAAAGGGGTGATGCTCTCGCATCACAACATCCTCAACAACGGCTATTCCGTCGGAGAGTGCATGAAATTCACCTCTGCCGACCGGGTGATGACCCCCGTTCCCCTGTTTCACTGTTTCGGTTGTGTCCTTTCCCTCTGCGCCGTGATCACCCACGGGGCCACCATGGTGCTGGTCGAGGAGTTTGACCCCCTGATGGTCCTGGCCTCCATACAGCGCGAGAAATGTACCGCCCTCTACGGCGTGCCCACCATGTTCATCGCCGAACTCCACCACCCCATGTTCGACATGTTCGACCTCACCAGCCTCCGCACCGGCATCATGGCTGGAGCCCTCTGCCCCATAGAAACCATGAACCAGGTGATGACCAAAATGCACGCCCACGATATCATCATCGTATACGGCCTGACGGAGACCTCGCCGGGAATGACCGCCACCCGCACCCACAACTCCCCCGAAGTGAAGGCCACCACCGTGGGCTTCGAACTTCCCAACGTGGAGGTGAAAATTATCCACCCCGAAACCGGCAGGGAATGTGCCACCGGAGAACAGGGAGAAATATGCTGCCGCGGATATAACGTCATGAAAGGGTACTATAAAAACGAAGAAGCTACCCTGAAAGCCATCGATAGCGAAGGATTTCTTCACTCTGGCGATCTGGCAGTGAAAACCGAAGAGGGGTTTTACCGCATCACCGGCCGCATCAAGGATATGATCATCAGAGGCGGAGAAAATATATACCCCCGCGAAATTGAGAATTTCCTCTATAAAATGGAACAGATAGAAGCCGTTGAGGTGGCCGCCGTGCCCAGTCCCAAATATGGGGAACAGGTGGGAGCCTTTATAAAGATCAAAAAAGGACACACCCTCACCGAAGAAGAGATCACCGATTTCTGCCGCGGTGAGATCGCCCGCTACAAAATTCCAAAATACATATTTTTTGTCACAGAATTCCCCATGACCGCCAGCGGGAAAATCCAGAAATTCAAACTCACGGAAATGAGCACCCGCCTTCTCAAAGAGGCCGGAAAAGAGATCGTCTGATCCGTTTTCCGGCACAAAAAACCCATCCCTTCATCGCCTCTCACTTCTAAGAAATATATACATCCTAAACACAGTGTTATGGAATCTCTTTTTGATATCAGCGGGAAGGTGGCGGTCGTCACCGGGGGAGCAGGCACCCTGGGCAGCAGCATCTCGGAAAGTCTGATGAAGCACGGCGCCCACGTAGCCGTTCTGGGCCGTGACCCAATCAATATAGAACAACAGGTGGCCAAAATGAAAGCCATGGGTGGCGACGCCATGCCGGTGATCGCCGACGTGATGGAGATGGACCAACTCAAAACCGCCAATGACAAAATCATGGAGAAATGGGGAAAAATCGACATCCTGGTGAATGCTGCCGGGGGGAACATTCCCGGGGCCACCATTCCCGTAGACCAATCGGTTTTTGATATGAATATCGACGATTACCGCAGGGTCGTCGATCTGAACCTCAACGGCACGGTATTTCCTAATCTGGTATTCGGGAAGAGTATGACCCTGGCGGGCAGCGGGAGTATCATCAACCTATCTTCCATGGCCACCTTCTCGGCGCTTACCCGTGTGATGGGCTATTCCGTGGCCAAATCAGGCATTGAGATCTTTACGAAATGGCTGGCCATGGAACTGGCCGTAAAATTCAGCGAAAAGGTAAGAGTGAACTGCATAGCCCCCGGCTTTTTCCTCAGCAAACAAAATTCCGGAGTCCTGCTGAATGCCGACGGATCCTACACCCAGCGGAGCCTCCTGGTGATCAACAAAACCCCCATGAAGAGATTCGGCAGGATGGAAGAACTCAACGGAGCCGTGATCTTCCTCTGTTCCGAAGCTGCCAGTTTCATCACCGGAGCAGTCATCCCCATCGACGGAGGATTCAGTTCATATAGCGGAGTATAACATGGCGTTCGAAAAAACATGGCGTTGGTTCGGGTCGGGCGATACCATCAGACTCTCTGACCTGAAACAGATGGGCATCACAGGAGTGGTCACCGCCCTGCACCATATCCCCAACGGGGAAATATGGCCTGTTGAGGAGATCCTGAAGGTAAAAATGGAAATCGAAGGCCATGGGTTGCGGTGGAGCGTGGTCGAGAGCCTCCCTGTTTCCGAAGGGATCAAAACAGGATCCCCCGACCGTGACCGGCTTATCGATAACTACCGGAAATCGTTGAGCAACCTGGGCGCCTGCGGCATCGACACGGTCGTGTACAACTTCATGCCCGTGCTTGACTGGATACGCACTGACCTGAGCTACTCCACACCACAAGGCGGGGAATCCATGCTCTTTCATTTTCCTGCATTCGTGGCCTTCGATGTCCACATCCTCAGGCGCCCCGGTGCCGGCAACGATTACTCCCCGGCCATGCTTGCCAAAGGAGAGGCTTTTTACCATTCCATGACCCCGGAAGAAAGGGAAACCCTGGCCCGCAACATCATCGTAGTTTCCCAGGGCTTCATCGACGGCGTCATCAAAGGAGAATCGGGCGACTATAAGCAGATGTTCCTGCGCTATCTCAGCCGCTACGACGGTATCGATTCCCGCAAATTGCGGGAAAACCTCGGCACCTTCCTCGATGCGGTAATCCCCGTGGCCGAAGAGTCAGGAATCAGGATGGCCATCCACCCCGACGACCCGCCTTACCCCATTCTGGGATTGCCCCGCATCGTGGGCAGCCTCGACGATATCCTCAGCATCATGGATCTGCACCCCTCCGCCAGTCACGGCTTTACCTTCTGCGCCGGAAGCCTGGCGGCACGCCGCGATAACGACCTCCCCGCCATGGCCGCCACCCTGGCCCCTCACATCCAGTTCCTCCACCTCCGCAATACCCGGTGGATCGACGACGACACCTTCTACGAATCAGGACACCTCGATGGTGATACCGACATGATCGCCCTGATGAAGATCCTCCTCAGGGAACAACACCGTCGTCAATCCCAGGGCCGCAAAGACCTGCGAATGCCCCTGCGCCCCGACCACGGCGTGAAAATCCTCGGGGACTTCACCATGAAATCACACCCGGGATATCCCCTGATCGGCAGGCTCCGGGGAGTGGCGGAACTCTCGGGACTCGAAGCCGCCATTGAACGGGAACTGTCACATGAAAACCATCAGCCCTGAGAAACCATAAATTCCCGGAAACAACGAAAGGGGCCGCCCTGCATTGCAGAACCGCCCCTTCCCTCTTTCTTCTGAAAACTCCGACCTATTGCGGCAACACTACAAAATCGGCATTGTTCAGGTAATCGATACTCATCTTGCAACTTTCAAAAGGTTCGAAGTTGTAACGCTCCACTTCGACAATCCCGTATTTCATCCCTGAAAGCTCCAGCGACGGCCATATAGCGGCAAAATCCACCTTGCCGCTGGTGCCCACTTCAGCCTCATCCTTGATGTGCCAGAGATAGAAACGCCCGGGGTAGTTGTTGAAATAATCGACAGGATTCTTGCCTCCGACCACACACCAGTAAAGGTCTAGCTGGAACATCACCTTGGCAGGATCGGTATTCTGAAGCATGAAGTCATACACCACCATGCTGTCAAGGGTGGTCGAAAACTCCTTGTCGTGGTTATGATAGCCAAAAAGGATCCCTTTGGCCTGGCATTTTTCACCCACTGTATTGAAATAGTCGCAGTACTTCTTCAGTCCCTCGAGGCTTTCATAGCCAGGACGCCCCATAAAAGGCTGGACGATCCACTTGACACCGGCAGCCGCATGGGCATCGATGCACTGATCCCACCACGCCATGGTCTCCTCATAACTGGCACTGTCGGGAACATCCCTCCCCGTATGGGATCCCAGAAATGCCAACCCGCTGGTCTCACACAGCTTTTTGAATTCCACGGGATCCATCCCGTAAAACATGCCGTCACGGTAGCCGGCGGCCTCCACAAAGGTGTACCCCATTTCACCCACCTTCTGCAAGGTCCCGGGAACATCCTGGCCTATCGAATCGCGCAGGGAATACAACTGCAGGCCTATGTTCTTCCCCGGAACAGGTTTTTCACAGGAAACAACGGCAGTCAGCACCAGTACCAGCACCACAGGCATCATCCAAACACTCAGTAATACTCTTTTTTTCATTTTAATCAGGTTTATTGTTAAACATAAATCTCCGGAATCGTTAAGAATAGCTCAAAAATAGAAAATCCGCATGATCCGGAGTGGCGAAAAATGAAATAATTTCCAAAAGGAAAGGGTTTTTCACCCTGCAGGATCATTTTTTGTAATTTTGGCGCTTCACAACCGGAAAATGAATAACCAACGCAATACCCGTCCCATTCTGGCAGCCCTGGGAGCCATGATATTCTGGAGTTTCTCCTTTGTTTGGGTCAAGGTAGCCTATGAGGCCTACGAACCCCTCACCGTCGTCGTCATGCGCCTGGTCATCTCCGTCGCACTCCTCTTTGTTTTCTCCCTTTCCATACGCCGACTGCAGATTCCGGCAAAAAAGGACGCGGGGATATTTCTCCTGCTGGCCCTTTTTGAGCCTTTTCTCTATTTCATGGGCGAGAGTTACGGGCTGAAATATGTCTCTTCAACGGTAGCGGCGGTGATTGTGGCCACCATCCCCCTCTTTGCCCCCTTCTTTGCCTGGTACTTCTACCGGGAAAGACTGAGCTCCATGAATATTGCCGGACTGGTAGCCTCCTTTATCGGGGTGACCATCGTGGTGACCAACAGGGATTTCAGCTTTGCTGCCGCTCCCAAGGGCGTCATCCTGGAATTCATGGCGGTATTTTCGGCCATTGCCTATTCCACGGTACTCAGGAAACTGGCCTTCAGGTACAACACCTTCACGATCATAACCTTCCAGAACCTGATCGGGATATTCATGTTTTTACCGTTCTGGATGGTTTTCGAGATGAAGGGATTTCTGGGAACCCCCTTTCACCCGGGAGCCTTTAAGGCTATTTTGCTACTGGCGGTTTTTGCCTCCTCCCTGGCCTTCATCCTCTTCACCTTCAGCGTGCGCAGCATGGGCATCAACCGCTCCAATACCTATATCAACCTGATTCCCGTTTTTGTGGCCATCTTTGCCTGGTTCGTCCTGGGCGATGAACTCACCTCCCGCAAATTCACAGGCATTGCCGTGGTCATCGCGGGCCTTTTCCTGGCCCAGATAAAAAAGCGGAAATCACGAGCGCCGGCAGAACAATAGGAACAAGGCCGGTTAAAATAATTCGGTATATTTGACGTTTCTTAAGAATCATGGCCGGAATAGATCGGAAAAAGATAGTGCTGCTGTTGTGGCTTCTCCTCTCCCTGGAAGGCTTCTCCCAGATCGGGGGTGAAGACACCTATCGTTTCCTCACGCTCACCAATTCGGCACGTGTGGCCGCCCTGGGAGGAAACCAGGCCGCCCTGACCGATTCCGCCGACCTGAACCTTCCCTTTCACAATCCGGCACTCCTGCGCGAAGCCATGACCCAACAAATCCTGGTCAACTACGTCGACTATATGACCGACATCAACTATGGCTACGCTTCCTGGGCCTTCAACACCGGAAACTCCGGAACCGCCGCCGTCGGCGTCCACTATATCAACTACGGCACTTTCACAGAGGCCGACGAAGAGGGAACCATCACCGGGAATACCTTCAAGGCCGGGGAATACGCCCTCAACCTCATCTGGGCAAACAGCTGGCGCAACTGGAGATACGGCGTCAACGTGAAGCCTGTGTTTTCGGCATTCGAGAGTTATCGCTCCCTGGGACTCGCCGGTGACGCCGGCATCGCCTGGTTCTCCCCGGGCCAGCATACCGTCGTGGGTTTCGTCGCCCGCAACTTCGGAACCCAAATCACCACGTACTACGAAAACGGGGAAAAGGAAAAGCTTCCCTTCGACCTCCAGGCCGGCTTCTCCCAGAAACTCCGCCATGCCCCGGTGACCTTCTCGGTCACGGCCCACCACCTTAACGACTGGAACCTCGCCGACCCTGATGAAGAGGAGATCACCGACGAATTCGTCATCAAACCCCAGGAAAGCTTCGGAAAACAGATCATGCGCCACCTCCTGGCAGGCATGGAAGTGATGCCTTCACGCCACTTTACCCTCAGAGCCGGATATAACTACCACCTCCGCCAGGAACTGAAACTCGACCAGAAACTCTCCACCGTAGGCTTCTCCCTCGGCTTCGGAGTCCATATCAAACGATTCAAACTCGACTACTCCACCACAAGATACCACCTGGCCGGCTCTTCAAACCACATCTCCCTGGCCGTCAACCTGAACCAATATTTCTGATTTAAGAGTAAAACATCTTTATTAAAGTGCTATCTTAGCGCCCATAATAAAAATCCATGGACAAGGGAAAGATCATCATTGCCATTGACGGCTACTCCTCATGCGGGAAGAGCACCCTGGCCAAAGCACTGGCCCGTGAACTGGGGTATACCTATATCGACAGCGGCGCCATGTACAGGGCCGTGACCCTTTTTGCCCTGCGCAACCAATGGATCAAAGATGGAATACCCGATGCCCGGGCCATCCTCGATGGCCTTGCCCATTTTTCCGTGACCTTTTCCTATGATCCTGCATCAGGCAGGAATACCACCTTCCTCAATGGCGAAAACATCGAAGAGGAAATCAGGCAACTGCAGGTTTCCGATTGGGTAAGCCCGGTAAGTGCCATTGGCGAAGTTCGCAAGGCCATGGTCCTTCTTCAACAGGAGATGGGAAAAGAAAAAGGCATTGTCATGGATGGCCGCGACATCGGAACTGTCGTTTTCCCCGAGGCAGAACTGAAAATCTTCATGACTGCCGATCCGGAAATCAGGGCCCGCCGAAGATTCCTCGAACTCTCGGCAAAGGGAGTCCCCGTGTCCTTAGAGGAGATAAGAGAAAACATCGGCGGCCGTGACCACATGGACCAAACCAGGAAGGAGAGTCCTCTGCGACAAGCTTCCGATGCCATCGTCCTTGACAACAGCAACCTCTCCCCCGGGGAACAGCTCGCCTGGGCCCTGGAAAAAGCAGGTGAAATCATAGCTCTTCAGGCTTATGAAGGTTGAAATCGACCGTAAATCGGGATTCTGTTTCGGGGTCATCAACGCCATCACCAAAGCAGAAAATGAACTGGCAAGCCACAAGACAATCTATTGCCTGGGCGACATCGTCCACAACGAAGGAGAGATCCATCGCCTCAGGGATCAGGGAATGATCACCATATCGAGGGAAGAGTATTTCACCATGAGCAATTGCAGGGTGCTGATCCGCGCCCACGGGGAACCTCCCGAGACTTACCGCTATGCCGAAGAAAACAATATAGAACTGGTCGACGCCACCTGTCCTGTGGTTCTTCAGCTGCAGAGAAGAGTGAAATCCTCCCACAAGCTCCTGGCCAGAAACAACGGACAACTTCTCTTTTTCGGGAAACCCGGCCACGCCGAAACCGTGGGCATCAGCGGACAAATTGACAACAAAGCCATTATCATCAAGTCGAAAGAAGATCTTGACATGGTAGATTTTTCACGGCCCATGGAGTTGTATTCCCAAACGACCATGC
This sequence comes from uncultured Prolixibacteraceae bacterium, assembly GCA_964567485.1. Lineage (GTDB taxonomy): Bacteria > Bacteroidota > Bacteroidia > Bacteroidales > Prolixibacteraceae > UBA1413. The sequence goes on from CAZMMX010000001.1 coordinate 156,108, forward strand.
CTATCGGGGAGTTCAACGAGCTGGCCGCCATACTCAGAGAGCGTGCCGAAAACCAGGGCCAGGTGACCATCAGGGATACCATCTGCCGCCAGGTGGCCAACAGGGGACCTCACCTGCAGGAATTCGCCTCCCGTTTTGATGTGGTGATCTTCGTGGCGGGACGTAAAAGCAGCAACGGCGCCGCCCTTTACAGCATCTGCCGGACCGTGAATCCCCGCACTTACCTGGTCGAAGATCCTTCGGAACTGCAGGCTTCCTGGCTCACCGGCGCTTCCTCCGCCGGAATCTGCGGAGCCACCTCTACCCCACGGTGGCTCATGGAAAAAGTGGCCACCGCAATCATGGATCTCTGCTGAATTTTCCGGATGAATCCCTTCCCCGGAAGTTTTCCCCCGGCCCTGCCTCCGTTAATATTACTACCTTTGCTGAACCAGGAACAGACCTATGGCTCCCCTTTATGCTGACATTATCCTCCCCTTGCCACTGCAGGAAACTTATACCTACAGGGTACCCCCGGCACTGGAATCTCAGGTAGCCCCGGGAATGAGAGTCATCGTCCCCTTCGGCAAAAAGAAAAGCTACTCAGGCATCATCAGCACCCTGGGGCATCACCCTCCTCAAGAGGGAGAAATCAGAGAAATCACCACCGTGCTTGATGACTACCCGGTGGTGTGTGAGAAAAACCTGGAACTCTGGAAGTGGATGGCTGACTATTACATCTGCACGCCGGGCGATGTCATGAAAGCCGCCCTGCCCGGGGGGCTCCGGCTGGAAAGCGAAATGGTGGTGACCCTGGCCCCCGCAGCCGACACCTCTTCCCTGTCCACGAACGAAGCCGCCCACGCCCGGCTGGCCGAAGGTACCAAAATAAGGGTGGAAGAAATAGAAACCCGCCTCCGTGGGGCCTTCTCATTCCGAATTATCAAAAAACTGATAGAACAGGAAATCCTCATCCCCGGCGAAGAAGTCCGCGAAAAATACAAACCCCGGCAGGAGATCATGGTGATCCCCCACCCCTCGGTGGCCGATCCCCGGCGCTGGGAAGAAGCGGTGGCGCAATTGCGTCAGGCCCCCCGCCAACAGGAACTCATGATTCACTTTGCCCGCGTGGCCGCACTCTTCACCCCCGGAAGCCCCGGGGAACTCCCCCGCAAAAAAGTGCTGGAAAACACCACCTTCAGCAACGCCCTGCTGCAGCAACTGACAGCCCGCAATTTCCTGGCCTTCAGAACCCGGGAAATCCCCCGTCTCACCATGGCCGCCGGTGAACAAACCAGCCTCAGCCTCCTCAATGACACCCAACAGGCAGCCCTCCTTGAGGTCAGAAGACATTTCCTGAAAAAACAGGTCGTTCTGCTCCACGGAATTACCGCCAGCGGAAAAACGGAGATCTACATCCATCTCATCGGAGAGGCCCTGGCTGCCGGGAAACAGGTACTCTACCTCGTTCCTGAGATCTCCCTGACCCCCCAAATCGTCACCCGCCTCCTCCGGGTGTTCGGAGGCAAAACAGGGATCTACCACTCCCGCATGAGCGACGCCGAACGGGTGGAAGTGTGGAATAAGGTTCTGGCCTTTGGCACCTCGGGCGACACCTCCTGCCAGGTGGTCCTGGGAGCCCGCAGCGCCCTCTTTCTTCCCTTTTCTCGCCTGGGGCTTATCGTTGTCGACGAGGAACATGAACATTCCTACAAACAGAACGACCCGGCACCCCGCTATCATGCCCGCGATATGGCCGTGGTGGCAGCCATGCAACACCAGGCCCCCGTCCTCCTGGGGTCGGCCACCCCCTCCTTCGAATCTTACAGAAATGCCATGACGGGAAAATACGGACTCGTCACCCTCTCCCGACGCCATGGAAATGCCGGACTCCCCGCCATCATCGTCGCCGACCTGCTACAGGCCCGCAAACGACGCCTGATGAAATCACTGCTGACGCCGGAACTCCACACCCTGATGACCGAAGCCCTCGGCAAAGGAGAACAGGTGATCCTCTTCCAGAACAGAAGAGGTTACTCCCCCTACGTGGAATGCCACGACTGCGGATGGATCCCCGGATGCCGCCATTGCGACGTCAGCCTTACCTACCACAGAAAAGAAAATAGCCTGGTATGCCACTACTGCGGCTACCGGGAACCCCTCCCCAAAACCTGCGGAAAATGCGCATCGGCCGACATCCGCAGCCGCGGCTTCGGCACCGAAAAAGTGGAAGAGGAAATCGCCCTTCTCTTTCCCGGGACGGTGATCACCCGAATGGACATGGACACCACACGGTCAAAAAACGCCTTCGACCGCATCATCCACCAACTGGAATCGGGAAAAACCGATATTCTGATAGGCACCCAAATGGTCACCAAGGGTCTCGACTTCGAAAAGGTAAGCGTGGTGGGCATCCTCAATGCCGACAATCTCTTCAGCTATCCCGACTTCCGCGCCTACGAGAGGGCTTTTCAGCTGCTGGTACAGGTCAGCGGCCGCCCGGGACGAAGCTCCCACCCGGGGGTCGTGGTTCTGCAAACCACCAATCCCACACACCCCGTGATTGAATTCGTCAAAAACCTCGACTACGACGGCCTCTTTAAAGCACTGATGCCCGAGAGAAAACTCTTCCGCTACCCTCCCTGGTACCGGTTGGTGCGGGTTGTTGTCAAGCACAAAGATGCCGGAAGGGCAGAAAATGCCGCCAACACCCTGGCACAGCACTTACGCCGCGAAAAAAACCTCGTGGTCCTGGGACCCGAAAGCCCCGTGGTGGGAAGAGTCAACCTGTGGCATATCCGCGAAATTTGGATCAAGGTCCCCCGCGACCTCTCACCGGCCTCCCTGCGTGAAACCATCACCACCGCTACCGCCGCTACCCGTCAGATCACGGGAAACAGCAGCGTGAACATTCAAACCGATGTCGACGCCTTCTGAATGTGTAACTTTCCCTCCTTTTGAACGTAATTTGTGGCTTTAGTCAACGTAAATTTCTACATTTGCATTTTTAAAATATGAGGTTGTGAATGTGCAGGAAGTAGATCAGCTTTTCGATCAATTCAAGAATATCACCGCCCTGGTCATCGGCGACGCCATGGTCGACAGCTACCTGTGGGGAAAAGTGGAACGGGTCTCCCCGGAAGCCCCCATTCCCATTGTGTCAGTCACCAATAAGGAGAACAGGCTGGGAGGCGCGGCCAATGTCTCCCTGAACCTGCAGGCCCTGGGAGCTACCCCCCTGCTCTTCTCCGTCACCGGTGATGACGAAAAAGGACGGAAATTCCGCAAACTCATGGAGAAGAACAACCTCCCGGCTGAAGGGATTTTCGTCGACCCCCAAAGGATCACCACCGTCAAAAGCAGGATCATCTGCAATGGCCAGCATATCGCCCGCATCGACGAAGAGTCCACCGAATTCATCGACTCTGCCCTGGAAATGATGATATTCAACGCCATTCACCGCACCATTGAAAGCAGGAAAATCGACGTGATCATTATTGTTGATTACGACAAGGGAATGATCACCCCCACCCTGTTTGAAAAGGTGCACGCCCTGGCCCGCGAAAAGAAAATCTTCGTCGCCGTGGATCCCAAAAAGAGAAATTTCCACCTCTATCACGAAGTCGACCTCTTTAAGCCCAACTTCAAGGAATTTGTGGAGGGAACAGGCAAACCCATCCGCAAAGGAGACTTGGAAATCCTCAAAAAGACCGCCGAAGATTATAAAAAAGAGAACTCTTTCAAGCTTATTTTCATCACCCTCTCGGAACTCGGGGTTTTTATCAGCAACGGGGTGAGCCAGACTTATTATCCTGCAGAGATCCGCTATATCGCTGATGTTTCGGGAGCCGGCGACACCGTCCTCTCAGTGGCCAGCCTCTGCCTGGCCACCCACACCCCTCCCCACATGATGGCTTTGCTCTCCAACATGGCGGGCGGACTGGTATGCGAACAGGTGGGAGTGGTCCCCATCAACCGGGAAAGATTCAAAAAAGAGATGGAGAAATCGAAATTCTGACCCGCCCCGGGTTCCCTGCTGGCAGGTAATTACCAGAGTCACCGCCACCCCCGGTTAGGGAGAAAATATTAACTTTGACGCCTCAATTGAAACTATTGTATGGGTAAAATTATTGCTTTGGCCAACCAGAAGGGAGGCGTCGGTAAAACCACCACCACCATTAATCTGGCCGCCAGCCTTGCCGTGCTCGAAAAGAAAGTCCTGGTCATCGATGCCGATCCCCAGGCCAACGCCACCTCAGGATTTGGCTTTGACCTGAAAAGCATCAAAACCAGCATTTACGAAGCGATTGTCGATGAAATCGACGTCAGGAAGATCATTCTCACCACGGGCATCGCCAACCTTGACCTCATCCCTTCACATATCGACCTGGTAGGTGCCGAAATCGAAATGCTCAACCTCCCCAACAGGGAAATGGTGCTCAAACACACCATCGGGGATGTCAAGGAAGATTACGATTTTATCCTCATCGACTGTTCCCCTTCCCTGGGACTGATCACGGTGAATGCCCTGTCCGCTGCCGACTCGGTGATCATCCCCGTGCAGTGCGAGTATTTCGCCCTCGAAGGCCTCGGAAAACTGCTCAACACCATCAAAATAATCCAAAACCGCCTTAACCCCAAGTTGGAAATCGAAGGGTTCCTGCTGACCATGTACGATTCCCGTCTGAATCTGTCAAACCAGGTCTACGAAGAAGTCAAGCGCCACTTCCAGGACATGGTCTTTGACACGGTGATCCAACGGAATGTCAAACTGAGCGAAGCCCCCAGCTATGGAAAACCAGTGGTGCTTTATGATGCCAGTTCCCGGGGGGCTATCAGCCATATGAACCTGGCCCGCGAAATCCTCCAGCGAAACGACATGACCAGCCTGCGACAGTCTGAAATAACCATCAACTAACATCCTGAAAAATGGTAAAAAGAAATGTATTGGGAAGGGGCCTGGGGGCCCTGATCGATGATGCCGATATCATTAAGGAACAAATATCAGGAATCGCCGAAATCGAACTGAGCAAAATAGAGGCCAACCCTTTCCAGCCCCGCACCACCTTTGACCAGGAAAAACTCGAGGAGCTCTCGGCATCCATCAGGGAGATCGGACTGATCCAGCCCATCACCCTGCGCAAAAGCGGCGACGGCAAATACCAGATCATCACCGGAGAAAGACGTTTTAGGGCATCCCAAATGGCCGGGCTTTACAAAATCCCCGCTTTCATCAGAGAAGCCGACAACGACGCCATGCTGGAAATGGCCCTGGTGGAAAACATCCAGCGCGAAGACCTCAATCCCATTGAGATCTCCCTGAGCTACCAGCGCCTGATCGACGAATGCAGCCTCACCCAGGAAACCCTCAGCACCCGCGTCGGCAAAAAACGGTCGACCGTGGCCAACTACCTCAGGCTCCTCAGGCTTCCCGCAATAGTACAGAAAGGCCTCAGAGAGAAACAGATCTCCGTGGGCCACGCCAAAGCCCTGATCAATATCGATGAAAACGATATCCAGGTGGCCCTCTTCAACCAGATCATCCGCCATGACTACTCGGTGCGCAAAATCGAGGAAATCGTCAGGGAAATGAACGAAAGGGAAAATACCCCCGAGGAAGGAATAAGTGATAAAGAACCCTTCCCCGCCCACCTGCTCCCCATCAAGGAACTCATTACCAGCGCCATTCCCCTGCCGGTAAAATTCTCGGCCAACAACGGCGGAAAAGGAAAAATCGTTATCTCCTTCAAAAATGAAGGAGACCTCCGGAAAATTGTTAAAATTCTTGAAAACGGGAATAAGTAGGTGCCCAGACCGTTTCTATTAACGGCAATCTGCTAATTTTGCCAGAAAACCAGGAATTGTGACCAAAACAGCCAGGGAGGTAAAAATAAGTTTCATCTTAAGTATGTTGTTCTTGTGGTCAGGGTGGATCCCTTCCGCAGAAGGAAACCCTGCCCCACCTGCCGGCGGCAATCACCAGGCTTCCTCCGGAACCACCATCCTGCCCGGTCTTTATCCCTCTACCGCCTATCATGAGGAGTGCCTCACCTCAACGGCCTCTTTTTCCGGAGTAACAACCGCCCTTACACTTTTACATGGCGACTCTCTCCTCACCCCTCGTCTGAACAGAGATACCATTTCCGGGAAAATGGCCCCGGCAGGCATTCCGGGGAAGGATTCCCTCAGAAAGGTCGGCACCCTTCAGAGGGGACTACAGAGCGGTGACACCCTCCATAGAGAACAGTTGAGCGGTGATACCCTCCTTCGAACACCCGTTTTACTGACCGATTCTCTGGCGGAAGACCCCACCCTACAGGACGATACCTTGACCCTTACCTCCAAAGGAAGGAAAATCCTCGCCAAGGAAGAAGAACTCCACTCCCCCAGGAAAGCCTCCATCTATTCCGCCATCCTGCCGGGTCTGGGACAGGCATACAACAAAAAATACTGGAAAATACCCCTCATCTATGGTGGTTTTGCAGCCTTTGGCTACTTCATCAGATGGAATAACAGGAACTTCACCACGACACGACAGGCCTATAGCGACCTCACCGACACCATTCCCGGAACCGACTCCCACATGAGGCTGCCGCAGATTATCTACTACGACCTGAGCAAACCTTCCGATGTGGCCAGCCTGAAACAGGGACTTATTTCAAGCCAGAACTACTACAGGCGAAACCGTGACCTGCTGATCATCATCACCGCCGCCTTTTATGGTCTCAATATCATCGATGCCAGCGTCGACGCCCATTTTTTCAACTTCGATATCAGCGATGACCTCTCCCTGAATTGGGAACCCGTGATCCGCAAGACGCAAAACCAGAATATTTTTTGCTTAAATTGCACCTTCCGTTTTTAGACTATCCATTGACAACAAAACAGTACAATGAAGATGAGAATCGTTCAAAGAACACTATTACTAGCCTTTTTGCTGATCACCGCCACCCTCACGTCTTATGCCTATGGTAACAAGGGGGACAATATCAGGAAGATAGGCCAATATGTAGTGCTGACTCTTGACACTTCCGAAGCACAAACCATCTTTCTGGAACCCGACGAAATCGGCAGGGCTGTTTTCAATGAAAAACTCAATGACCTGGTCAGCAGTTGGTATATCAATAATATTTTCCTGTCAGAAAAAGTAGATGCCGATTTTACCCTGCAGCGCCACATTGTGGTTCCCGATTCCGTGCTGATTGCCAGGCTTAAGAAGGCCGAGGCGGCGGTGCCGCTCTCCTACAATGCTGTGGTTCGTGACTATATAGAGATGTACACCACGCGAAGACCCACACAGGTGGAGATCATGCTGGGACTTTCGGCCTATTACTTTCCCTTTTTTGAAGAGATTTTCGACAAATATGAGTTACCCCACGAGCTGAAGTATTTGGCCATCATAGAATCGGCGTTGAATCCCCGGGCGGTTTCCCGGGTCGGAGCCATGGGGCTCTGGCAGTTCATGCTGGGAACGGCCAAGGGCCTGAACCTGGAGGTCTCCACTTTCATTGATGAACGGCGTGATGTGCTCAAATCGACCGACGCCGCCGCCAGATATCTCAAACAGCTCTACGATGTGTATCAGAACTGGCACCTGGTGATTGCCGCCTATAACTGCGGCCCGGGGAATGTCAACAAGGCCATCACCCGGGCAGGCGGAAAAACCGACTACTGGCAGATTTACTACGCTCTTCCCCGGGAAACCCGTGGCTACGTCCCGGCCTATATCGCCGCCACTTATGTGATGAACTACTACCGGGAGCACCAATTGACCCCACGTTACCCTGTCATGCCGCTGAATACAGACACCATCATGGTCAACCAGCTCATCAACCTGCAGCAAATCGCCGCCAACCTGGCCATCGACCTGGAAGGACTCCGCGACCTCAATCCCATCTTCCGGATGGACATCATCCCCGGATCCCCTGAAAAAGCATACCCCCTGCGCATTCCCGTAGAACTGGTCTCCGATTTTATTCTTAATTCCGATACTATTTACAACCACCAAAGAGAGGTCCATTTCCCCGATAATACGGTAGTCACTCCCAACACTTCTTCCTCGCGCTCAGCCAAAGCCTCTGCAGGCTTTTCCCCCGAAGGAAAAAGCAAGGTGACCTATACCGTCAAAAAGGGCGACAATCCCGGATATATCGCCAAGTGGTTCCACGTGAACATCAACGACCTGAGGAGCTGGAACAACATCAGGCGCAATATGATCAAAACGGGGCAGCGGCTGACGATTTACGTTCCGGAAGATAAAACCGATTATTACAAAAAAGTCAATAATCTCTCCTTCAGTGCCAAACAGGCCTTGATAGGAAAACCTGCCCCGGAGAACCAGGTGGCAGAAGCCCGGGCCACGGGGAACGGGGCCACTGCGGGCAGCGGGCAAAAGGGAACTTCGGGGAGTGATGATTCACAGCTGGCCTCTACAATGGCTACCAGCGGGGACTATGAATACTATACGGTAAAAAAGGGAGATAACCTGTGGACCATAGCCCGCAAGTACCCGGGAATTTCCAACACCGACATCATGAAACTCAACAACATTACCGATGTCAAGAACCTCCGTGCCGGCCAGAAGCTGAAAATCAAACCCAAGGGCTGATAATTACATCAGAGCATTGAGTTGAGTAATCCCGGAATCAGGGAGGGTTCTGTGGCTACGGGAACCCCGGCATCGTTGAAGGCTTTGATTTTCTCCTCAGCCGTGCCCGAACCGCTGGAGATGATAGCGCCAGCATGACCCATTCTCTTTCCGGGAGGAGCCGTCTGCCCGGCAATGAAGGCCACCACAGGCTTTGTCATATTCTCCTTAATGAAGCGGGCCGCCTGTTCTTCGGCATCCCCGCCGATCTCCCCAATGAGCACCACCCCCCGGGTGTCGGGATCGTCTTCGAACATCTGCAGTAATTCCCTGTAATAAAGGCCGGCTACGGGGTCTCCGCCGATGCCTATACAGGTAGTCTGTCCCATGTTGTTTCCCGTCAATAGGTTAACCACTTCATAGGTGAGGGTACCACTTCGCGACATCAGGCCGACATTTCCCTTTTTAAAGATATTTCCGGGCAGGATGCCGATCAGGCACTCCCCGGGAGTGATGAGTCCGGGACAGTTGGGGCCGATCAGGCGGGTACCGTTCTGGCGTGCCAGGGGCATTACCCTGATCATGTCACGCACGGGCACCCCTTCGGTGATGGTGACTACCAGGTCAATGCCGGCGTAGCTGGCTTCCAGGATGGCATCCGCGGCAAAGGGCGCCGGCACGAAAATCACCGAAGCATTGGCACCGGTGGCCGTACGCGCTTCCCCCACACTGTTGAAAATGGGAATTCCTTCCAGAACCTGGCCTCCTTTTCCCGGGGAAACCCCCGCCACCACATTGGTGCCGTAAGCCTTCATCTTTTGTGCGTGGAAAGCACCGTCACGTCCGGTAATCCCCTGGACCACCAGCCGCGTATCTTTATTGATCAGTATACTCATGCGATTATTGGTTAGCTCTTATTGGTTTCTTGTATTTATCATTTTCTTCCCTTGTGCTCATCCCGCAGAAAGGCGCTGCCGGGCTACCGCCGGCTCAGCTCAATGGCCATGCGTGCGGCCTCTCCCATGGTTCCCACCGTGGGAAGTCCTGTCGACTTGAGAATTTCCAGTCCTTCCCGGGCGTTGGTCCCCGAAAGACGCACCACAATGGGAACCGAGGTTTTGATCTGATCCAGGGCAGTGATCAGTCCGCGAGCTACGTCGTCACAACGGGTGATTCCCCCGAAAATATTGATCATCACAGCCTTCACATTTTTGTCGCTCAAAAGGATATCCATGGCATCAATGACCTTCTGGGGATTGGAAGAACCGCCGATATCCAGGAAATTGGCAGGTTCCCCACCATAAAGCTTGATCAGATCCATGGTGGCCATCGCCAGTCCGGCACCATTGACCATACACCCAATCGACCCGTCGAGCTTAATGTAACTCAGTCCCTTGGCATGGGCATCAATCTCCTTCTGTTCGTCTTCCGTCACCTCCCGCATGGCAAGCACCCCAGGCTGCCGGTCCAGGGCATTGTCATCAAAATTCATTTTCCCGTCGATAGCCATGATCTCTCCCTGTTGGGTGAGAACCAGAGGATTGATTTCCGCCAGAGAAGAGTCGGTATCGAGGTAAAGATCATAGAGTTTCAGGAAAATAGACGCCACCACCCGGGCATGCCGGATGTCAGGGAAGAGCTTCAGGGCAATTTCCCGGGCCTGCCACTCCATCATGCCTGCCAGAGGATCTATGGACACCTTGAGGATCTTCTCGGGGGATACCCGTGCCACTTCTTCGATTTCCACCCCTCCCTCGGCACTGACCATCAAAACCACACTTTTGGTATTCCTGTCATTGATGAGCCCTACATAAAACTCCTTGTCTATGTCCACGGCATGGCCAATCAGGACTTTTTCCACGGTATACCCCTTGATATCCATGCCCAGAATTTTCCGGGCGTTCTCCACAGCTTCGGCTTTCGACCGGGCCAGCTTCACGCCGCCGGCTTTTCCCCGACCCCCGGCATGAACCTGCGCTTTGACCACGCGCAACTGGTGGTCATCGGGAACCATGGCTTCCACCTCTTCCACACTATGGCATAAAATCGCATCGGGTACCGGGATCCCATATTTCCTGAAAAGATCTCTGGCCTGGTATTCATGTATCTTCATAGGTCTCTATTTTGGTTTACAATATCCCTCATCAGGAATCCCGCAGAAGCAAATTTTGCGCTGTCCCTTGTTGCTTCCAGCTCCCCCGGGTGACTTCATAAGGTGATCAAGCGGCTGTTAACTCTTTTATTGGTCACTTCGGCAGATAACCAGGTCTTCCGGAAATGCCTGATGCCTGCTAAAATTAGAATTATTCCACAATATATGCAAACGTCCATAAAAAAGAGGAAAAGAATTCAGGAGCCTCTGCCGAAGGTCGGGGCTCCCTGCCTAAAATTTCCTATTTTTGCGCTTTTAGTGTGTCGAATATGAAAGAGTTTATCAGCAGGATAATTTCCGAGGAGGCAGAAGCCATCCGGAATATTCCGGTGACCGGGGATTATGCGAAAGCCGTGGAAATCATTCATCATCGTGTTCACCAGCTGAAGGGAAAGCTGGTGGCCAGTGGGATGGGAAAGGCCGGGCAAATCGCCCTGAACATCGCCACCACCCTCAGTTCTACGGGAACCCCGTCGGTATTTCTCCACCCCAGCGATTCCCAGCATGGCGACCTGGGAGTCATCCAGGAAAATGACCTTCTCCTGCTGGTCTCCAATTCCGGGAAAACCCGGGAAATCCTGGAACTGGTCGACCTGGCCGGAAGACTCCACCCCGGGCTTCCGCTGATTGTGATTACCGGGAACCCCGACAGTGAACTGGCCGGAATCGCCGACGCCGTTCTCTTTACCGGAGCCCCCCCCGAAGTGTGCCCCCTGGGACTCACCCCGAGTACTTCCACTACGACGATGACCGTTATCGGCGACATCCTGATGGCCCTGATGATGAAAAAAATCGGCTTCACCAGTGAGGATTATGCCAAAAGACACCACGGCGGATACCTGGGCGACAAATCCAGGGCACTGGCAGGAAAAAAAAGAGGACAGGACATTTAGAAGGAGAATGAGAATCGTAAAAGAACATACTGTGGCTCTGGTGGTCGATATCCAGGAGAGATTATTCCCGGCGATGGCAGAACGGGAGGAGTTTCTGGATAATACGGTGAGACTGATCAGGGGTCTTCAGTTGTTGGGAATTCCCCTGGTGGTCACCCAGCAGTACACCCGTGGACTGGGGGATACCATCCCCGAAGTCAGGGAGGCCATTTCCGGCTTTACCTATCTGGAAAAGAGGGATTTCAGCTGTTATGATGAGCCATCTGTCATGGAAAGGCTCTCATCACTGGGAGCCCGGCAGGTCATCATCTGTGGTATTGAAGCCCACGTCTGCGTTCTGCAGACTGCCGTCGACCTGAAGGACGCCGGCTTGACCCCCGTGGTGGTGGCCGATGCCGTGACCTCACGAAAACCCGCCAGCGTAGGCCTTGCCAGGGAAAGGTTCCGCCACGAAGGCATCATGATGACCTCGGTGGAAGCCCTCCTCTTTGAACTGACCCGCAGTTCAACAGCACCAGAATTCAAGGGAATCTCCCAACTGGTGAAATAACCCCATCATTCAAGATTCAGGATTTCATCATTCAAGATTATAGAGGCGTGTTAGAGATTTGTGCACTGGCGTCGGGAAGCAACGGCAACAGCTACTACATAGGAAATGAATGGGAAGCCCTGCTGGTCGATGCGGGAATCTCCACCAAGCAGCTTATTCTGCGCATGCAGAGCCGCGGACTGGATCCGCACAAGATCAGAGCGGTATTCCTGTCGCACGAACATTCCGACCATTCCCGGGGGATCCAGGTCCTGAGCAAGCGGCTGTCGGTGAATATCTGGATGTCCACAAAAACCTGGAATTCCCTGCCCGTCTATCACAGACCGCCATGGGTCCGCTTTTTCGAACCGGGAGATACCGTCACCATCGGATCCTTCGGGGTGCATACCTTCCTGAAAAACCATGATGCCGCCGATCCCTGTTCCTTCCGCATCAGCCATGGAGAGAAGAGTGTCGGGGTGTTCACCGATATCGGCACGCCCTGTGACCGGGTGAAAAAAGAACTCGGGGAGTGCCATGCGGTCTTCATGGAGAGCAATTATGACGAGAAGATGTTGTGGGAAGGCTCTTATCCCTGGCCTTTAAAACAGAGGGTAGCCTCCGACGTGGGGCACCTGTCAAATCTTCAGGCCTTGCAGCTGGTGCAGGAACATGCCCATCCACAACTGGAATGCCTCTTTCTGAGCCATCTCTCCCAGGAAAACAACACCCCCGACAAAGCCTTTATGGCTTTTGAACCCCTTCATGACCACATGCAGGTAAAACTTACCGACCGTCATGCCGCCAGCGATCTCTACCGGCTGGAATAAATGGATTTTTAGGGCTGGCCTAAAAACCTGGGATGAAAACCCAGGCACCACCATGGCATCATGGGTCTATTTCCCAAAAAAAGGCCGCCCCGGAATGGAGACGGCCTTTTTATTCGGCAAAATTCTAATAAACAATAGAATAGCCTTACTATTTGAAGATCGAATAGGTCAGTCCGGCAGCCACAATGAAAGTGGTTTTCCCCAGTGTCTCATTGTAATTACCCACATCGGGATCGTTAAAGCTCACGGTCTGGTCCTTGTAGAAGGTGTTCATCACCCCAGCGTCAAGGATAAACCTATCGGCAAATTTCCACTGAAGGCCTCCCCCAAGGGAATAGGAGGGATTGCTATAGCTGAAGTCGCTCTGGTAGCTGTCGGCAACGCCCGGCTGGGAAGTCAATCCCCCCACACTGAGGGAAAAAGCATCACTCAGGTTAAACTGCAGACCCAGGGCCAGTTCATAATAATTCTTGTCGATTTCACGTTTGAGGCCACTCCTGAGATTGTTTCCCCAATCCACATCCTTGTCGAAATAGAGGTTGTAGGAGAACTGTGTTTCCAGCCAGTCGGCGGGTTTGTAACCCACCCCCACCGCCAGGAAGGCAGGGATATCATTACTGACTTCCTGACCGTCGGGAAATGCTCCAAGGTCATCGATCGGGGTGTCGTTGGTCAGTTTCAGGATGGTTTTGAATTCATATTTCACCCCGATATTCAGCTGTTCGCCTAAGCTCAGGTTGGCACCGAGGATGGGAGTCCATCCTGTACCAGTCTGGGTAGTTTCCACCTCTTTGTCGGCCAGGCCGTTTCCGGTGGCTCCCAGGGTGGCGGAGGTGCCGTTCAGAAGGGTCGCCTGTCCTCCGTAGGTAGTAGCCGCCGTGGTATAGGTCCCCTGTACCTGGGTGACATTCATGGCCGCAACCTGGGCAGCGGTGAGGCCGAGCTGGAGGAGTCCGCCTTCTATCTGCGCCTTCTGGGCACTGGAGATGTAGCCGGCACCCTGGACCTGGGCGAGGGTGAAGGCGCCTGCTCCCTGGGTAATGAGGGGCTGCAGACTGGTAGCCACACCAGCGAGCTGGGTAGAGGCAGCGCCGGCGGCCGTGGCCAAACCCTTGACAGCAGGAGATGCCGTGCCGGTCAGCCAATCCTTGGCATTCACAAAAGTTCCGTTCACATTGAGCTGAATATTCCGAATAGAACCTTCATAGACGTTCTTCGCAGGAGTATAGCGGACACCGGCAAAACCCGATAACATGTCATTAATCTTGTAGGTAGCCCCCAACTGGATACCGTAGTATACCGAACTTCCGTTAAAATAGAGTTCGGCATCATAACCCGAAACATCGTAATTGTAAGGAGCAGGTAGCTGCTTGAGAGCTGCCAGTCCGGGAACCAGCTTGGTCAGGGGAATCTCAAAGGTGGGAAGACCCCTTTCAAATTCTGCCGATCCGCCACCACCCACAGGTCCGAAACCAAAAGATAATGCCAGACGGTCCATTTTGTATACGGCATACACATCCGGGAACAGCGGGGCCTTAACCTTCCCGAGATAATCCCCATCGTTTAACAGTGGAAAACTACTGTATACCGTCTTGTCCTGAAAAACAGACTGGTTATGAATCGCAAAGTGCCAGCCGTCGTTCAGATAGGTTAATCCCGCCGGATTAAAGTATACAGCATCGATCTGTGTCGAGGCATTCCGGCTGGGCATTCGCACAAACTTAGCACTCTGGTTTGTATTGGTCACCAAACCTCCTGCATAGGTCGTCAGCGCCGCGGCCACAACCAGCACAGTCAACAGAAAAGATTTCTTCATAATGGATCTTTTATTTTTTTAACGATGCAAAAGTAGAATTAATTATGATATCACAAAATATCGACCTTGATTTTCAATGCCTTATAAAACTTTTGAACGATTTCTGTAAAAATTCAAATATTCCCTGGGCCGGCAAAGTGCAGGGACGGCAGAATTCACCGATCAGGGGTCAGATGTGGATAACTTCTCCGTAGGCTGCGGCTGCGGCTTCCATGATAGCTTCGCTCATAGTGGGATGGGGATGGATGGCCTTGATAAGCTCGTGGCCGGTGATCTCCAGTTTTTTGGCGACTACCAGCTCGGCGATCATCTCGGTCACATTTCCGCCTATCATATGAGC
Source organism: uncultured Prolixibacteraceae bacterium (assembly GCA_964567485.1). Taxonomy (GTDB): domain Bacteria; phylum Bacteroidota; class Bacteroidia; order Bacteroidales; family Prolixibacteraceae; genus UBA1413. Next base: position 171,234 of record CAZMMX010000001.1, read on the forward strand.
TCCTAAAAGTTCCCCATACTGTGCATCGAAGACCAGTTTGACAAATCCCTCTTTTTGTCCGGCGGCACTCGCCTTGCCACTTGCCGAATAGGGGAACTTGCCCACCTTGATTTCATAGCCAGCCTCTTTGGCTTTGGCTTCTGTGAGACCTAACGAGGAGACTTCAGGTTGGGTATAGGTGCATCCTGGAATATTCTTATAATCGATAGGTTCCGGGGTAAGTCCGGCGATTTTCTCCACACAGGTGATGCCCTCGGCTGAAGCCACATGGGCCAGCGCCGGTGTGGCAATGATATCACCGATGGCATAAACCCCCTCGACATTGGTACGGTAGAATTCATCGACCCTGATGCGGCCGTTTTCCACGGCAACGCCCATCTCTTCCAGGCCGATGCCCTCAGTATTGGGAGTGATTCCCACAGCGGAAAGGACCACCTCGGCTTCTACCCTTTCCTCTCCTTTTTTGGTTTTGATGGTCACCTTGCACAAATCTCCGGTTGTGTCTACACTTTCAACCGTCGAGGAGGTCATCACCTTTATCCCCATTTTCTTGAAGGAGCGCTCCAGTTGTTTGGAGACTTCCTCATCTTCGAGGGGGACGATGTTGGGCATGAATTCCACCAGGGTGACCTGGGTTCCCACCGACTGGTAAAAATAAGCGAATTCGCTGCCTATGGCGCCGGAACCCACCACCACCATCGACCTGGGTTGTTTGGGCAGGGTCATGGCTTTCCGGTAGCCAAACACCTTGACATAGTCAAGGGGAAGGTTGGGAAGCTGGCGGGTACGCGCTCCTGTGGCCAGGATAATATGTTTCGCCGTGACTTCTTTTTTATTTCCCTGCTCATCGGTCACTTCCACCTTACCCTTACCGGTAAGTTTGCCAAAACCAGTGATGGTCTCTATCTTGTTCTTTTTAAAGAGGTATTCGATTCCCTTGCTCATGCCCGCGGCGACGCCACGGCTTCTTTTGATCATGGCTTCGAAGTCGGGTTTCACCTCGCCGGTGATGGACACCCCGTAATCGGTGGCGTGAAGGGCATATTCATACGCCTGGGCGCTCTTGAGGAGGGACTTGGTGGGAATACATCCCCAGTTGAGGCATATGCCTCCCAGGTTTTCCTTTTCCACAACGCCCACGCTGAATCCCAGCTGGGAAGCCCTGATGGCAGCCACATATCCGCCGGGGCCACTCCCGATGACCAATACATCGTAATTCATAATTTTCGGTTAAATTTATTTTTCATTCCCAATAACACCCATTGGAGTGAAAGGTTTACACAAAGATATTTATTTATCGTGACGTCCCAGGGTGCGGTGGATGATCCCTGAGAATTCCGGGAAATAGTTGCTGCTGGCTGCAATGATTTCACCGCCGAAGAGCCAGTTGTCGCCACCCTCGAAGTCGGTGACCCTGCCGCCAGCCTGTCTGACGATGAAGGCCCCGGCAGCCACATCCCAGGCATGAAGGGCGTGCTCGAAAAAAGCGTCGAAGCGTCCTGCCGCCACATAGCACAGATCGACCGCTGCCGACCCCATACGGCGCAATCCCCGGGTCGTGCGCATCAGCTCCTTGAGAACATCGATATAATGGTCTATCCTGTCGAAATCGTAATAGGGAAATCCTGTGCCGATGAGGGTGTCCACGGAATGATAAGACTGGGCTACGCCGATCTCCTTTCCGTTCAGAAGTGCCGGTCCCCCCTTCCAGGCCATGAAAAGCTCATCATGCCCCATTTCATAGACCACTCCAGCTACCATCTCACCCCGCTCAGAAAGAGCAATGCTGACAGAACAGGGAAAGATCCCATGAATGTAATTGGTCGTTCCGTCGAGGGGATCGATGATCCACATCAGCTCTTCCCCCGCTGCCCCTGCCGTGCCTTCTTCGGTGACAAACCCCGCCGCGGGTATCAATTTACGCAATCTCTCCACAATCATCTGCTCTGCCTGCTTATCGACATAGGTCACAAGACTGGCCTGGCTCTTGGTCTCCACATCACTCGATGTCAGCGTCTTACGCTCCCCCAAGATGAAGCGGCCAGCTTCCCTGGCGATCTCCTCCATCGCCCCTGCAATAATCTGATAGTCCATTCTTTATATTTTTTATGCATTCCAACTCACCTCGGCACCGCCATAAGGACAAGTTCCCTGAGGTACAATTCTGGTTTTTGCCGGGCCTCAGGAACCCGCTTTCTCCAACCACTCTCCCCCCATATTTCCGTCAGGAAGAAGAGACACCAGCCTGACGGAAGCGATCTCCCCGGTCATCTGCGGTCCTGATGGGAGCACCGTTCGAATATAGTTTTCAGAAAAACCGGTGATCCTCCCATCGGGAAGAAGCTCTTCCAGAAGCACCTTTGCCGTTGTGCCGCAGTTTTTACCGTAAAAGGCCAGCAGTTTCTTTTCTGACAGGTTGATATACTGTTGTGTTCTGAGTTTACGCTCTGCCACAGGGACCTTACCGGGGATTTCCAGGGCACGGGTGCCGCTGCGCTCCGAATAGGGAAAGGCATGAAGCTGTGATATCTCCAGGCTGTTGATAAAATCGTAAGAGTCGCGGAACCGTTCGGTGGTTTCGCCGTTGGTGCCGGCGATGACATCGACGCCAATAAAGGCGCCGGGAATGACCTCCCTGATTTTCCGTACGCGGCCGGCAAAAAGTGCCGTGGTATATCTGCGCCGCATCAGAGCCAACACCTCGTCTGATCCCGACTGCAGGGGCAGGTGGAAATGGGGCATGATCACCGTCGAGGCGGCGGCCATGGAAATCACCTCATCGGTGAGCAGGTTGGGTTCCACCGATCCCATGCGCAGGCGCTCCAGTCCCTTTACCTTCTCCAGGGCGACCAGAAGCTGCAGGAAACTCTCACCCGTCGACCGGCCAAAATCACCGATGTTGACCCCTGTGAGGACCACCTCTCTGAAACCCCCGGCCACAGCCCGTGCCGCCTCGGCCACGGTATCCTCCACGGAAGCGTTGCGGCTGCGGCCCCGGGCAAAGGGAATCGTGCAATAGGTGCAGAAATAATCGCACCCGTCCTGAATCTTCAGGAAACTGCGGGTCCTGTCACCCTGGGAAAAGGCAGGCTGGTATTCCCTGATCTGCTGGAGCCTACTGACGGCCATTTCCGGCTTTTCCCGTTTCCTGAGGTCCCCGAGAAAAGGAACAATGTTGAACTTTTCACGGGTTCCCAGTACCAGGTCGACACCTACGATGGAGCTGATCTCTTCCGGACTGAGCTGGGCATAACAGCCGATGACCACGATAAAGGCGGCAGGATTGCGACGAATCGCCCGGCGTATGGCATTGCGACTGCTCTTGTCCCCGGCATTGGTCACCGAACAGGTATTGATAACGTAAAGATCGGCCTTTTCCTCAAAGTCGACACGTTCAAAGCCCGCCTGCGCCAGGGTGTGGGCAATCGCTGAGGTTTCTGAAAAATTGAGTTTGCAGCCCAGGGTCTGGAAGGCTGCTTTCTTTCCCTGATAATTCATACCTGACAATTACAGGCACAAAGGTATGATTTTTTAACGTCAGAGGAGGTCACTGGCCAGTTCTGCCAGGAAACTCCGCTCTCCCTTCAGCAGGTTAATGTGGGCGAAGATATCCTGTCCGGTCATCCTTTCGGTCAGGTAGGCCAGTCCGTTCGACTTGATATCGAGGTAGGGAGAGTCGATCTGCTGAAGGTCTCCGGTAAAGATCATTTTGGTGCCTTCCCCGGCCCGGGTGATGATGGTCTTGATCTCATGGGGTGTCAGATTCTGGGCCTCATCGATAATGAAAAAGACATTCGACAGGCTTCGTCCCCTGATATAGGCCAGCGGAGTGATCACCAGGCGGTCTTCTTTCTGAAGCTCTTCGATTTTCTGGTATTCGGGACTACGGGCGTTGAAAACATGCTTGATGACTCCCAGGTTATCGAAAAGGGGTTGCATATAGGGGTTAATTTTTTCCATGGCGTCGCCGGGGAGGAATCCGAGGTCGCGGTTGCTCAGGGCCACGATCGGGCGGGCCAGTAGGATCTGCTCAAACTGACGGTGTTGTTCCAGCGCAGCTGCCAATGCCAGCAGGGTCTTGCCGGTCCCCGCCTTCCCCGTCAGGGCAATGAGCCTGATCTCAGGATCCGTCAGCACATCAATGCTGAAGGTCTGCTCCGCATTCCGGGGTTTGATGCCATATACACTTTTCTTTTCCAGACGGCGCACCAACTTGTTCGGGGCATCGTAACGGGCAAGCACACTGGAATTGCCCCCCTTGAGGATGAAGCACTCGTTAGCCCCTGGTTTGTAGTTCCAGTCCACCGCCAGCACACTGAAAGAACCCTCCTGATAGAGCTTGTCGATCAATTCGGGACTGAAATTCTCAAAACTGGCTACCGTTTTCTCCAGAATATGAACATCCCTCACCTGGTCCGTCTTGTAATCCTCCGATTGAATCCCCAAAGACTTGGCCTTCATGCGCAGATTGATGTCTTTGCTCACCAGGACAGTCTTCCGCGTGGGATTCTGCTTTGCCGTATACTCGGCAATAGAAAGAATCTGATGATCAGGGATATCCTCATGGAATGAGTTCTTTAACTCGGTGGAATAAGGTTTTCCGGTTTCGATGCGGAGCTTCCCCAGATTAGGCCCCAGCGGCTTCCCCCCGTTGAAAAGCTCATCTCCTACGATTTCATCGAGTAACCTGACGAATTCCCGCGCCTGATAGTTGATCAGGTCGTTGCCTCTTTTGAATTTATCCAGCTCTTCCAAAACAACAATGGGAAGGACAATGTCGTTCTCCTCAAACTGGTAAATACAGGTGTGATCATGCAAGATCACATTGGTGTCAAGAATGAAAATCTTGCTCGTAATCTTCTTTTTAGGCATTTCCGGATTTTTGATTTTCGTAAATGTAAATATTTCGGGTTCATTTTTCGGGCCCTTGACCATAATTTAATAAACTTGCAACGGTTAATAAGTTTAGACCATGGACCGGTATCAGTCGATTTTGGAGTATCTCTACACCCGTTTGCCCATGTTTCAGCGCACGGGGCCGGCGGCTTATAAACACTCCCTGGGGAACACCCTGGCGCTCGACAGAATGTATGGGCACCCCCACCGGGAGTTCCGCACCCTTCACATTGCCGGGACCAATGGCAAGGGGTCGGTGTCGCACATGCTGGCGGCCGTCCTGCAGGCTTCAGGGTACCGCACCGGACTCTACACCTCGCCACACCTGGTCGATTTCAGGGAGAGGATCAGAATCAACGGAAGGATGGTCCCCAAGGCAGAGATTGTACGCATGGTCAGTGATTTTCACCGGCGGAACCACGACGAAGAGATCGCCCCCTCCTTTTTCGAGCTCACGGCAGCCCTGGCCTTTGACTATTTCGCACGCAAAAAAGTCGACATCGCCGTCATCGAAACCGGTCTGGGAGGAAGGCTCGACTCCACAAATATTATCTCCCCGGAAGTCAGCATCATCACCAACATCAGCTTCGACCACATGACGTTGCTGGGGAACACCCTTACAGAAATAGCCGCGGAAAAGGCAGGGATCATCAAACCGGGGGTTCCGGTGGTCATCAGCGAATGGCAGCCCGAAGTAGCCTCTCTCTTTGAGGAGAAAGCTGCAGAACAGGGTTCTCCCCTCCTTTTCGCCGGAAAGGAATACTACGCTGACTATAGCATGAGGGATACCGCCGGCAGGCAGGTATTCAATTTCCACAGGGGGGTGACTCAGGATTACCGGAAAGTCACCACAGACCTGACGGCGACCAGAGAAGAGGTTCCGGGGAAAACCGGGGATATGGGAACAGCGAAGACCGCAGCCCGGGAAACAGGAACAGAGAAGGCCGCAGCCGGCAACAGGGGATATGAAGGACTCAGGAGCGACCTCACGGGGAGCTACCAGCGCCTCAACATTC
>CAZMMX010000001.1:177245-179392 GCA_964567485.1 uncultured Prolixibacteraceae bacterium
TAGTTTTGGCTGCGGCCATGGCCCTGGGAGGCCAGGCGCAGGAGAAAAAATCCTCCTCCGCGGAATTTCCCCCGCTGGTCACCTTCACCGCACAGCAGGACCATGAAAACATGATGAAGCAACTGGGCATCACGATACTGCGGCCGGGCCCCAGCGGCAATGAATCGGATCCCAACCATGCCAACTACGACGAAACAATGGCCAATCCCTGTCCGGAACTACCCGAAGTGCTCACCACAAAAAAAGGGATGAAGGTGACCACCCCTGACCTGTGGTGGAAAGTACGCAGGCCTGAGATTGTGGAGGAGTTTGAAAAAGAGGTGTACGGACGGCTTCCGGCCCGCATTCCGGAAGTGACCTGGACGGTAAAAATCACCGACCGCGAATTTGTCGGGTGGACTCCGGTGATTGCCAAACAGTTGGTGGGGCATGTCGACAACAGCGCATATCCGCTGATCGACGTGGAAATCGACATGATGCTGGTGGTGCCCGCCAATGCCAGGGGACCGGTACCCGTGCTGATGATGTTCGGGCGTCCTTCTTTTCCTGCGCCGGCCCAGCCTTCTTCCGAAGACCTGGAAAAGCTGAACGACGCCTTCAGGGCGATGATGATCGCCCATGATCCCTCGATGAAAGAGATCTTTGACCGTTATCCGGCCTATACGCCCATCACCCGGGCGGCCATGCCGAATCCCTTTGCACCCCGGAGTCAGGCGGAGCCCTCACCCACCGAACAGCTCCTCGCCGCTGGCTGGGGATATGCCACCATAGATCCCAATTCCATACAGGCCGATAATGGCGCGGGCATCACCCGGGGGATCATCGGACTGGTCAACAAGGGACAACCCCGGAAACCCGAAGACTGGGGCGCTTTGAGGGCCTGGGCCTGGGGAGCCGCACGCGGACTCGATTACCTGGAGACCGACCCCCTGGTAGATGCCAAAAAAGTGGGCATCGAAGGGGTATCCCGCTATGGAAAAGCCGCCCTGGTCACCCTGGCCTTTGAACCCCGTTTTGCCATGGGATTGATCGGTTCCTCGGGAAAGGGAGGCATCACCCTGCACCGCCGTAACTTCGGCGAAGCCGTGGAGAGCCTTACCGGCGGAGAATATTACTGGATGGCCGGGAACTACATGAAATATGGAGCCGAAGAAGCTGCCTTTGGCAGAAAAACAGGCTGTGACCTGCCCGTCGACTCCCACCAGCTGCTGGCCCTCTGTGCCCCCCGACTGGCCTTCATCAGCTACGGAATCCCTGAAAAAGGAGATGCCAAATGGCTCGACCAGCAGGGCAGCTGGATGGCCACCATTGCCGCAGGACCCGTATACAAGCTCCTGGGAGCCCGGGACCTGGGCGTTTCCAACAATTACATGACGGAGAAAATGCCCCCGGTGAACACCGGACTGCTCGACGGGGAACTGGCGTGGCGCCAGCACGACGGCGGCCATACCGACGCCCCCAATGTCAAACATTTCATCCCCTGGGCCCTGAAATTCCTGAAATAGAACTTGGGGAAACCTGTGCGATGCTCATCCAAATCCTAATCCTGGGTGCAGTTTTTAAGATTTACTGAAGTACGAACCATGCGAAGTTCGCCATCCTGAACTTCAGTAAAATAGACCCTTAGGTGAAGGCTATGAAAAAACATACCTTCAACTTTCTTCCCAATTACACCAAATTTTACCCTGGATAACAATTCCTGCTCAAGCATTTCCAATTCTTCAGGCAAAATGGCACTCCCTTTGTCTAAACTGAAGGAAATTCCTAAGACCTGACCCTTCTCGTCAACCTCAAAGATTAGGGAAACGAAATCGTTGACCGTAGCAAGCTGAGTTATCCTGTCTGCCCTAAAAGACTCTTTAAAAGCCTCAAGGAAGGGGTCGTGCGAGATTATTCTGACATAAGAATAGCCTAACACATCAAAGTTGTACTCAATCCTGGTTTTCCTGGGGTCAATATAATTACTGTTCGTAATGAGTAAATAATTCCCCCTTGTTTCGCATATAAATACAGAAGTTCTCCCCTTAACCTCAGATGCCTCCCATGCGCGTTGAGCTGTGGCGGATAATGCAAATAGGCTCATTACAGCAACAAGGCTGAGCTTTGCCACCAATCCTGCTAATGTGTGTTTTAATCTTATTGTTTTC
>CAZMMX010000002.1:0-6130 GCA_964567485.1 uncultured Prolixibacteraceae bacterium
TCAGTTCCGCATTGACTTTGGATGAAGTCAAGAAAGAAAGAAATTATGAGTTGTGGTGTGAAGGTGCACGATGGATTGATATGAAACGTTGGGGCGAATTTAATAAAGCGAAGAACGCAGGAAAAAATATTCCTTCGCTGAAAGATGCCTTCTTTACTTCAAACGAGACTACCCATAGAGGATATACCACATATTCAAAGCCTAACGAAGGGAAACAGGCTGGATTCGTGGAAGGGAAACACGAATGGTTCCCTTATCCATACAGCGTAACTTCTATTAATCCTGAATTACAGCAAAATCCGGGATGGTAATAGAATTACCGTAAGGAAATAATTCGGTATTAAGCAAGCCGGTCCCTGACGTACGGGGACCGGCTTTGCGTGGTCAGGTGGTGTCCTTTCCTATACATCTATGAATTATTATTATCTTTAAAAACTTAAAACCATTTTACCTATGAGAAATTACGCAACCATGATTTTGCTAATGCTGACCCTGTCGGTTTGGACGGGGAAGGCGCAGACCACCCCGCCGGCGGTCGTCGAAGATTTCCAACCCTCAGTGGTCAATCAGCCCGGCAAGCTCTTTCCCCAGGTCAATTCCGAAGGAAGGGTACGTGTTCAGATTTCCGCCCCTGAAGCACTTAAGGTTCAACTCGATATCAGCGCCGTGAAATACGACCTCGTAAAAGACGACCAGGGAGTATGGACCGGTGAATCGGCTCCCCAGGACGAAGGGTTCCACTATTACCAGCTTTGGATTGACGGCGCGGCAGTGCCCGATCCGGGAAGCCTCTATTTCTATGGGGCCAGCCGTTGGGGCAGCGGCATTGAAATTCCCGCCAAAGACCAGGATTTCTATGCCATGAAAAATGTCCCCCATGGCCAGGTCCGCGAAATCCCCTATTTCTCAAAGAGCAACAACTCCATGCGGCGTTGTTTTGTCTATACCCCTCCCGGCTATGACCAGGATCTGAATAGCCGTTATCCGGTGCTGTACCTTCAGCATGGAGGGGGAGAAGATGAGACCGGCTGGGCAAACCAGGGACATGCCAACCTGATCATGGATAACCTCATCGCCGCAGGAAAAGCCACGCCCTTCATCATTGTTATGGACAACGGCAGCTGGGCCATGCCCCGGCCGACCGGGCCGGCCCCACAGGCCCGTCCCGCCCAACCCCGTGAACGTCCTGCCGGACCCTGGCCACCCGCAGGCTGGGCCGACGGATTCAAAAAAACCCTGCTGGAAGATATCATTCCCATGATCGACGCCAACTTCCGCACACTGGCCGATCAACCCCACCGCGCCATGGCTGGTCTCTCCATGGGAGGCATGCAAACCCGCGCCATCACCCTGGCAAATCCTGAGGTCTTCTCCCAAGTCGGCATGTTCAGCGGCGGAAGCTACAGCCTGGAGGATGTCAATAACGCCCCCGGGTTCAAGGAAAAAGTCAAATTCCTCTTCGTCAGCTTCGGAAGCCGCGAACTCGAAAACCGCAGGGCCGGTTTCGGCGGTGACCCCGAAACCAATACAGAAGCCCTCAAAAATGCCGGCATGAATACCCATTACTATGTATCTCCCCTGACGGCCCACGAATGGCAGACCTGGAGACGCAGCCTCTACGAATTTGCCCAACGGGTATTCAAATAGGTCCGTTAACCCGGGACATTTGATTATCTTCGCCTCTGAGCGAACCAGAATTTTACTTCAGGGCAGGACTACGCTGGGTTCCTGCCCGCAGCAAAACTGACGGGAAAGCGCTGCCGGTTTCCGGCCCATAGTATAATGAGATATCGGACAGGTTAAACTATACAACTTGCTTATGGTACTTCCCAAATCATGGTTTCTGAAAACCACGGCAACAGCGCTGGCCTGCCTCCTAATCCATCTCACGGGCGTAGCCCAGGAAAAACTTTATGATAATACATTTCCCTCAAGCGATGTGACATTGCTTGAGGGAACTTTTAAACATGCCCGGGACCTCAATATCCGCGTGCTGCTGGAATATGACGTGGACCGGTTGATCGCCCCCTTCCGGAAGGAGGCGGGACTTCCCGAAAAGGCCAAATTGTACCCCAACTGGGAAGGTCTCGACGGTCATGTAGGCGGCCATTACCTCTCGGCCCTGGCCATGCATTACGCTTCCACCGGCCATCGGGAATGCAAAAAACGCATGCTCTACATGATCGCAGAATTGAAAACCTGCCAGGAAGCCAACGATAGAAATAACCCGGACTGGGGAAAGGGATACGTGGGGGGCGCACCCAACAGCCGGCAAATCTGGAGTACCCTGCAGAAAGGGGACTTTGCGGCCTACCGCGCGGCATGGGTCCCCTGGTACAACGTACATAAATTGTATGCCGGCTTGCGCGATGCCTGGCTTTATACGGGAAACAAAGATGCCCGGGAGATATTTCTGAAATTCTGCAACTGGGGCATAGCCATCACTTCAGCACTGACCGACCAGCAAATGGAGGCGATGCTCGATACCGAACATGGCGGCATGAACGAAATATTCGCCGATGCCTACCAGATGACCGGCGATGAAAAATACCTGACGGCCGCAAAACGCTTCTCACACCGCATGTTACTCGATGCCATGGCTGCCGGAATTGATAACCTCGACAACAAGCACGCCAACACCCAGGTGCCCAAGGCCGTAGGTTTTCAGCGTATTGCCGAACTCACCGGCGATGAGCCGTATGTCAGGGCAGGCCGTTTCTTCTGGGAAACCGTTACCGGAAACCGCTCCCTGGCTTTTGGCGGAAACAGCCGCAGGGAGTTCTTCCCCAGTGTGGCCTCGTGTACCGACTTTATCGACGATGTGGAAGGCCCCGAAACCTGCAACTCCTACAACATGCTGAAACTGACCGAAGATCTGTTCAGGGTCAGCCCGCAGGCACGATATGCCGACTTCTACGAACGCACGATGTTTAACCACATCCTCTCCACCCAGCATCCCCAGCACGGCGGATATGTCTATTTCACCCCGGCACGGCCCCGCCATTACCGGGTGTACTCGGCACCCAACGAGGCCATGTGGTGTTGCGTGGGCAGCGGCATGGAAAACCATGGCAAATACAACCAGTTGATATACACGCATCAGCATGACTCCCTCTTTCTGAACCTCTTCGTGGCTTCGCAACTCCGCTGGCGCGAAAAAGGGGTGAGCATGGTGCAGGAAACCCGGTTCCCCGACGAAGAAACCACCACCCTGAAGGTGACCCGGGGAAAATCGAAATTTACCCTGATGGTCCGCTATCCGGGTTGGGTGAAGAAAGGCGAACTGAAGATCCTGATCAACGGAGAACCTTATAATCATAATGCTTCCCCCTCCTCGTATGTGGGCATTGAAAGAACCTGGAGAAAAGGGGACCGGGTGGAGCTCTTTCTGCCCATGCACACGTCAGTGGAACCCTTGCCCCATGTCCCCAATTACATCGCCCTCATGCACGGCCCCATCCTGCTGGGGGCCAAAACCGGTGACGAAGATTTGAAGGGCCTGGTGGCCGATGACGGACGCTGGGCGCACATCGCAGGCGGCGAACGCCTTCCGGTGGATAAAGCCCCGGTGATCATTGCCAACAGCCCCGGTGAGATTGCCGGAAAACTCATCCCCGTTAAGGATAAACCCTTCACATTTACCGCCCCGGAACTGAAGATGACCAACAATGCCAACCCCGAGTTCCTCCCTTTTTACCGGATCCACGATTCCCGGTATATGATCTACTGGATGTGGCTTACCCCGTCGCAGTATGTTTCCTACCTCGACTCGCTCGAAATTGTGGAAAAGGAAAAGATAGAGCTTCAGAAAAGAACCGTTGATTTTGTGGCCCCCGGGGAACAGCAACCCGAAGCCGACCACCAGATGGAAAGAGAAAGGTCCAACAGCGGGACTTTCCATGACCAGTTCTGGCGCGATGCCCGCAATGGAGGTTATTTCAGCTACAACATGGCCACGAATTCGGAAACGGGCCTGAGCCTGATGGTCCGTTACTGGGGTGCCGAGTGGGGTAACCGGAAATTCGACATTTTCATCGACGACGAAAAACTCATCACCGAGGACAACACCGGCAGATGGAACCAGAGCAGGTTTCAGGAGGTAAAATACGACATTCCCGATACCATGGTGAAAGAGAAAACCCATATCAAGTTGAAATTCCAGGCGTTACCCGGAAACAGTGCCGGCGCCGTATATTACGTCAGGCTGGTAAAAACCCTTAAATAAGTCTCATTCCGGGTAGATCCATACAGACAAAACTCTTCTTAAAAAAGAAACCAGAAGGCAGCCTTTAAAGGGAGGCCTCCATAGCGGGCACCTCATCATGCACCTGGTGGGGACTTGGTAACCGGATTTTCCTATTTTTGTAAAAAACGGTTTCCATGAAGATGAAGATATTTCTGATGCTGGCCGGAGTAGGACTTCTGGCCTCCCTGCGTGACAGCCATGCCTGCACCAATCTGATCGTGACCCGCGGCGCCAGCAGTGACGGCTCGGTGATGATCACCTATGCCGCCGATTCGCACACCCGCTATGGCGCCCTGGCCTTCACTCCCGCCGCCGACCACGCCCCGGGAACGGCCTGCGAAATCTTTCACTACGAAAACGGCCGCCTCCTGGGCACCATCCCCGAAGTTCGCCACACTTACTCGGTAGTACAGTTCATGAATGAACACCAGGTGGCCATCGGGGAGACCACCTTCGGGGGCCTCGACTCCCTGCAATCGCAGCCCGGAGCCATCCTTGACTACGGCTCCCTCATGAAAATCGGCCTCCAGCGCGCCAAAACCGCCCGCGAGCTCATCAAGGTGATCACCGATCTTGTGGCGGAATATGGCTATGCCTCCCATGGAGAGTCCTTTTCCATCTCCGACAAAAAAGAAGCCTGGATCATGGAAATCATCGGAAAGGGGAAATATGAAAAAGGCGCCGTATGGGTGGCCCGCCTCATCCCCGACGGCATGGTGAGCGGCCATGCCAACCAGGCCCGTATTACCACCTTTCCCTTCCGGAAGGTCAACAACTGGGAGGACCCCAGCCAAACCGTCTACCACTCCCCCGATGTCATCTCATTTGCCAAAAAACAGGGCTTTTACAAAGGTCCCGATGCGTCCTTCAGCTTCTCCGATGTTTACAACCCTGTCAATTTCGGCGGCGCCCGCTATTGCGATGCCCGCGTGTGGTCTTTCTTCCGGAAAATCAACGGCGAAATTCGCGATAATGACGACTTCACGCGTTATGTCACGGGAAAATTCGACCGTCACCCCTCGATGACCGACCAAAGCCCCAATCCCAACGGTTTCGTCTCCAACCGGCTGCCCCTGTGGGTGAAACCCGACGCGCCGGTGACTTTACAGCAGGTGATGGCCGCCATGCGCGACCATTATGAGGATACCCCCCTCGACATGCGCCATGACCAGGGCGCCGGACCCTTCGGCCTCCCCTACCGCTGGCGCCCCATGGAATTCACCGTCGACAGTGTCACCTACCTCAACGAAAGAGCCGTAGCCACCCAGCAAACAGGATACAGCTTCGTAGCCCAGTCACGCCAGTGGCTCCCCGACCCTGTGGGAGGCATCTTCTGGTTCGGCGTCGACGATGCCGACGGTTGCGTATACGCCCCCATGTACTGCGGCATCCGCGAGGTCCCCGAAAGCTACGCCCACGGAAACGGATCCATGATCTCCTGGTCGGAAACCTCGGCCTTCTGGACCTTCAGCCAGGTCAACAACTGGGCCTACACACGCTACAACATGATCCATCCTGAAATTGAGACCTACCAGACCGAAATCGAAAACCGCTTCTTCACGGAAACCGCTATGGTCGACCAGCAGGCCATGGCCCTCTATAACCAGAACCCCGGCGCTGCCTTCGACACTATCACCGCCTATTCGGTGGTCACCGGCAATAAACTGGTGGCCGACTGGAAAGCCTTCTACCACTACCTCTTCATGAAATATGTCGACGGCAACCTGAAAGTCACGGAAGGACGCCACCTCAAAGACAACGGCAATGGCAAGAACATACCCCCCTCCCCCAAATTCCCGGGATACGGAAAAGCGTGGGAACGGGTCATGATCGAGGGAACCGGCGACCGCCTGGTGATCCCGGAAGATCACTAAAACCTCCCTG
>CAZMMX010000002.1:6230-19306 GCA_964567485.1 uncultured Prolixibacteraceae bacterium
ACAGGGGCGTCACGTCCGGAAGCGCCATTAACAGAGGCGTCACGTCCGGAAGCGCCACTCCCGAAAACCCACATTTTCACTGTTGACCACCCGGGTGGGGTGAGGAGTTACACCTCCCATCCCGGCCGGTATTCCCGGGTCAGGAAGGCGTTGGCGTCGGGCAGGTTGGTGATTTTCATTGCCGCACTGTCGTAATCCACCCGTTTTCCGGCGCGCAGGGCCACGGCACCCAGCAGGATGGTTTCGGTCACCGGACCGGCATAAATGAAGCTCCCGGGAGAGGTGGTTCCCTTCAGGAAGGCGTCGACCCACACCGAATTGCCGCGGTCGGGCTTTTCCAGCTCCTCCTCTTTCCTGAGCAGTGCCATCTTCGATTCGGGCAGTAAAACAGGGTGTTCCCCCCGGAAACCAGCCACGATCTTTCCCTTGTCGCCCACAAACATCATGCCTTCGGGGGTAAGTTCCTTTCCGGCCTGCCGCAGCTCATCGGGAACCAGGGGCCGCATGCCTCCGTCGTACCAGATCAGGTCAAAGGGAGGAAGCTCCTCCTGGGCGTCGAAGCGGAACCTCACCACGCACGAGAGCGGAAAGGCCACATCATTCTTCAGTCCCCGTGATACCCCGTTATCGAGGATCGACGTGGTGGTCCCATAGGCCTCGGCACTCACGGCCGGACTATTGATCCCCAGGGCCAGGAAGAGCGGGAAGAGGCTGTAATGTCCCATATCGGCGATGCTTCCTCCGCCAAAGTCGTACCACCCCCGGAAGACGGCATGCGTGTAGTGGGGATGGTAAGGCCTGTCGGGCACCGGCCCCAGCCAGAGGGGCCAGTCAAAACCCCTGGGCACCGCCACCGTTTCTGCCGGATTGGCCTGCCACTGGGGCCACACCGGACGGTTCGACCAGTTGTGGATCTCCCTGAGGGTGCCGATGAACCCCGCAGTGATCCACCCCTTGATGGTTTCATATTCCGGACGATGGCTCCATGCCAGCAGGTGGGTGCCCACACCCGCACTGCCCGCCATAGCGATCGTTTTCTTGGCTTCGTTCATCCGGTTGGCAATGGGCTTATGCGTCACCACATGCTTCCCCTTCTTCATCGACGCCAAAGCCACGGCGGCATGCAAATGGTCGGGAGTCATGATCTTCACACAATTCACATCCTTCTCCTTCTCCAGCAACTCCCGGAAATCGATATACGAGGGACAGCTGTAACGCTCCACGCCTTTGCTTCTGGCATAGTACTTCTGCACGAATTCCTGTCCCACATCGCGACCCCCGGGAATACCCGGCAGCTTACGCCCCCACGCGTCATCGCCCAGGGCCCGGCGGATATCCTGTTTGAGACCGTCGGCCGACCAGTCGACATAATCGGTCGTGAACTTATTGGGGTCGCAGACCGCCACGATCTGCACCGACGGATCGGCTATCAGCGTGGTCATCTCGCGCAGTCCCTGTGTGCCGCAGCCTATGTAAGCAATGGTCAGCCGGTCACTGGGCGCCGTAAACCCGGCTCCTCCCAGTACGTGCCGCGGCACTATGGTCAACCCCGCAGCTGCCGCCACCGAAGTCCCCAGAAACCGGCGCCGGTTAATCTTCATCGTTGATGTCATGGTTTTCGTTTATAGGTGATAGATTCCTTTGTCCTCCGAAAGTTAGCGTTTTTTGACCGAAATTGCACGCTGTGCCAACCCTTCCCCGTTTTTACCGTAAAAACCAGGACAAGGACCCCGGGAGAAATAGGTGGAGGCTGTATATTTTTGGATTTCAGGGTGATTACTATTATAAAAACCGGATCATGGACAGGGAGAATAAAAAAGAGGTAAACAGGCCGGCGGCGGTGGCCGGAAAGTTTTATCCCGGCACGGAAATGAAACTCAGGACAGAGGTGCAGGCGCTGCTGGGCCAGGCCAGGCCTTGCCAACGACAGGAAGAAGCCCCGCAGGCCCTGATCGTGCCCCATGCCGGATATCTCTTCAGCGGCAGTGTCGCCGCCTCGGCTTTCAACCAGATCCCCAAAGGCCACGCTTACGAAAGGGTTTTCCTGCTGGCTCCGAGCCACCGCCTCCAGTTCCCCGGAGCCTCGGTGTGGTGCGACGGAGACTACGAAACGCCCCTGGGACCCGTCACCACCGACAGGGAGACATGCCACCGGCTGACCCGGGCCACCCCTCTCATCGCCGCCACCCGGGAACCCCACCTCGAAGAACACAGCCTTGAGGTGCAGCTCCCCTTTCTCCAGGAAATATTGGGCCCCTCGCTCCTCCTGGTCCCCCTGGTCCTGGGCACCCACCTCCATGATGAGTGCCGCCGCCTGGCAGAAGCCCTGCGGCCCTGGTTCCGCCCCGAAAACCTATTCGTCATCAGCTCCGACCTGTCGCACTATCCCTGCTATGACGATGCCGTGACCACCGACCGGGCCACCACGGAGGCTATCCTGGCCAACAACCCCAGGAAACTGCTGAAAACCCTGGAGGATAACCGCCATAAAAAGGTATCCGGACTGGTCACATCGCTCTGCGGATGGACATCGGTGCTCACCCTTCTCCACCTTACGGAAAATGAGGAGGTCACCGCCTCCTGGGTCGACTACCGCAATTCGGGCGATGAACCCCTTTATGGCGACCATGACAGAGTCGTGGGGTATAGTGCCGTGGCCTTTTTCAGAAACACCCCACTGCCTTTTACCCTCACCACCGAAGAAAAAGCCACCCTCCTCGGCATCGCCCGTCAATCCGTCCACGAAATGGTCACCACCGGTCGCCGTTTCTCGCCAGAGAGGACAAAACCGGAGGAGATCCACCTGGCAGAACCTGCCGGGGCTTTTGTCAGCATTTACATCTCGGGAAAACTGCGGGGTTGCATCGGCAGCTTCGACACCAGTGATCCCCTGGCCGAAGTGGTGGCGCACGCGGCATCCTCAGCGGCACGCGACGGCCGCTTTACCCCCCCTGAACCGGAAGAACTAAACCACATGAGCCTCGAAATTTCCGTACTCACCCCCCTGCGGCGCATCCACTCCCCCGAAGAGTTCATCCCCGGAAAACATGGCATCTATATCAAAAAGGGTTGGTCAACAGGGACCTTTCTTCCCCAGGTGGGCGCCAAATATGGCTGGACCCGCGAAGAACTCCTGGGCCGCTGCTCCCGCGATAAGGCAGGACTCGGATGGGAAGGATGGAAAAATGCGGAACTTTACGTCTACGAAGCCATCATCTTCTCATCCGCAGAGAATGGATAATAACGATGATTGATACTCCTCGTGGCAGAGCCGGCGAAGAATCCGATTCCGCCAGGGGCTCACCGGAATTCAGACTCCGTCAGGCTGGATTTTTGGCCTTTTCGGCAAAGGCGATCAGCCGCCGGGCCACCTCTTCGAGGGTTTCATTCTTCTTGGCAAAACAAAACCGCAGATAACTGGTCGTTTTTCGCTTGTGCATGAATGCCGACAAGGGGGTCGCCGCCACTCCCCCCTCATGGAGGAGCCTCAGGGCAAACGCAGTATCGGGTTCCGAAGAGACCTCCGAAAAGTTGATCAACTGAAAATAGCTGCCTTGGGTGGGCTGCAATATATAAGGGGTTCCCTTGAGCAAACGGTTGAAATAATTCCTCTTACCCTGGTAAAACTCGGTGATCTCCTCACGGGTGAAATCGTTTTCCATGAATTCTGCCAGCGCCTGCTGAAACGGAAAAGCCACATGAGATAGCTGGTACTCCTGAATCTTTCTGAATTCTGCAGCCATGGCTTCCGGCGCCAGACACCAGGCCAGTCCCCATCCGTTGATGTGGTACACCGGTCCGGGAGTGGAAATGATGAAACTCCGGCTGGCCAGCCCTTCGAACTGACCGACACTCTGGTGCTTGTCCTGGTCAAATGAGAGGCATTCATAACTCTCATCACTGATGATGTAAATCCCCGTGCCGGCGACCAGTCGCTGCAACTGCATAAGGTCCTCACTGCTCAGCACCATGCCCGTGGGATTGTGCGGGGTGTTGAGGATGATCAGCCGGGTCTTCGTGGTGATCATCTTCCTGACGTCCTCCCACTCCACCCGGAACCCCGGCTCCTTGAGGGGCACATGCACCGTGGTTCCCCCGTTGAGACGCACCGCCGGACCGTAAGTAACATATGAAGGCTCGAAAATCATCACTTCATCCCCTTCGTTGACCACGGCCGTGATGGCCGTCGATATCGCCTGTACAGGCCCCGCACATATCGTCACTTCGGTCTCCGCAGAATAACGCTTTCCATATTCGGCAAAATAACGCGACGATACCTGCTCACGCAGCGAAAGACATCCCTCCACCGGAGCATAATTGTGAATCTGATCCTGAATAACCGATTTTGCCAGCTCAGCAAGCCGTGAAGGAATGGCAAACTCCGTAATCCCCACCGACATGTCTATGGCATTGTTCTCCAGAGCCATGTTCCTCAGGTCCCAGAATGAGCTTCCCTGTATTTCCGGTAATTTCGTCTGCATAAAATGTTTAGCCGTTTTTCCCTTTGTTGATTCGGGTCGTTAGCATTCAACAAATGTAATCATATTTCCGTTCATTCAACCTCCGAAAAGCTCTTTTAAAACAGGGAGCGACTTCAGGGGCATCACATTCCCAAAGTGATAATGCAAATACTCTAAAATCTTTTCCAACAGGAGATTACGCTGCTCCCGCGAGACCGTCAAAGATCCCAGTCCGTTGATATTCAGGCCCATGATCTTCAGCAGTAGCGCGGTGGTCTCCCGGTCCATAAAACCCATATGCAGCGGCTCTGAAAACACAAATGTTCCTTTCCTCATGTCAAACCAGCGGTTCCCGCCAGCTTCCGATTCCTGGGGAAAAATCCCCAGAAAACCGGTGAGCCTTACCAGAAACCAGAGATGAAAATGGGAACTCCCCTGCTCCATCATATCGAAAAAGAGCAGGGCACTCTCCATGAAATCATAAAGTGCCGGATGGGCTTCCTCCTCCTGGAGGATTTTCCGCAGGATCTCGGCCAGAAAGAGAAGTTGTGCCGACTTGCTGACATCAAAGGGAATGGTGAGATAGGGATGGGAGAGCCTGACTTCCTTGAGCAGCTGGACCTCCCGGTTCTTATGAACGTATGATTCCGTGTCGAGCAGATACAGGGGCTGTATCACTGCGGCCTTGTTCCGTGCCCCGGCTCCCCGGGCGCCATGAAGAATGACCGTTTGCCGCCCTGACTTCTCAGTATAAAGGGTCACCACCAGGCTCCTCTCGGCATACCTGACCGTGTGAAGTACTATGGCACGGGTTTTTAACAACATCGGCGGAATCATTGACGGTGCGGCATGTTGCCGGCAGATTCCGGCAAACAGAAATTCCGCTTAATTGATGAAGAGCAGTTTGGCAATATGGGTCTCATTTCCCGTGGCATCGGCACAAAAAACCAGGTATACCCCGGTGGCCACCCGCCTCCCGTTGAGATTACAACCATCCCAGGTCACCCGGCTCCCCAGCGATTTTCCCCGGAAGACCAGATTCCCCGCAATGTCGGTGATGCGAACATCGGTATCCTTCATCACTCCCGCGATGGTGACATCCCCATGGTAGGTCTCCCGCACGGGATTGGGATAGACATATACCTCCGCGTAATCATCGCTGCCCGCAGGGGCATCTCCCCTGTAAGAGATCAGTCCCTGATCAGTGCCAATGTAAAGCTCTCCGGTGAGGCTGTTCAGGGCCAGACTGGTGATGATGTTCGACAGTAGGGGGGAGTTATCGGTGGTGAAATGAAGGATCTCTTCGGTGCCCCGTTCCGATACCAGGTAAAGCCCCGAATTGCGGGTTCCCAGCCACTTGCGGTTGGCGCCGTCGACCACGATGGCTGTCACCGTCTCCTTTTCCAGAAGGGGATGGTAGAGACCGTCCTTCAGCTCCAGGCTCGGCTGGTAAGCATAGGTACTCTCGGCATTCCACACCCTGGAGGGATTGGAAAAAACGGCCACTCCCTTCGAGGTGCCCACCCAGATCTCGCCGCTGAGGTCCTCAGCAA
This sequence comes from uncultured Prolixibacteraceae bacterium, assembly GCA_964567485.1. Lineage (GTDB taxonomy): Bacteria > Bacteroidota > Bacteroidia > Bacteroidales > Prolixibacteraceae > UBA1413. The sequence goes on from CAZMMX010000002.1 coordinate 12,244, forward strand.
TGGCGTAGACGTCGTTCATCCGGTTGAAGATCTCCTGCTCCCCGTTGTTGAAATAGGAGGTCACCGGAAGTTGCTTCTTCCGGGAGCCATCCTTGTCGACCACGTAAAGATCACGGCCGCGGGGCAGGACAATCCACTTGTCGTCATTTCCCGCCACGATGACCTGGCCTATGGTGTACTGAAAACCCGACACCCCTGTGAGTTCGTGGCTTTCCCACTCACCTCCGGGGGAGAGGCTGTGCAGTCCCTTCGACGACTGGGCATTGGTGATCCACAGGTTGTTATTGCGGTCGAAGGCCATACCCCCTATTCGGGTGTAGGGTTCCAGGGGCTGCTCGGGAAGGGCGGTCTGCAGGGGACTGTTGGAGTTATCGTAGTGCCTGACAAAGCGGTCGTCTTTGAATTCCAGGACTCCCCCACCCCAGCTGGCGGCAAATAGATGGCCGGGATCAAGGGGATCGACGACCACCTGCACAATGTCAAAGATGCCGCTCATTTCAGGAAATTCTTTCTTGCTGAAGTACTCCCACTCTCCCTCTTCCAGGCGCTGAAACAGGGGTGGCCTGAACTGGTTGTTCCAGGGATCGGTGCGGCCCCCCGCCGAAACCCACAGCTGGTGGCCGAAGGTGGTCAGCGAAAATACATTGTTATTCAGCGGTCCTCCGGGCAGGTACTGCTCGAAAGAGGCCCCATTGGTGCGAATCAGGCTGTTGTCATTATCGGCGATCCAGAGGGCATTGCCGGGTCCCACCACTGCCGAGGCGGGAGCAATGGGAGAGACCTTCACCGATCCCAGCTGGTACTCCCTGATACGCCCCGACAAGGCCAGGGCCTGATCATACAAAAAGATATCCTCCCTGCTGGTAGCCGTCACCATATTCCCCGTTACCGTAAGGTCATTGAAATAGGTAACCTCGGGCATCACCCGCTGCCAGGTGTCACCCGTGAATAGCCAGGCCTCATCGCCATCGTACTGGTCACGGGAGTAGACGGCTATCAGCCGGTTATTATGCATGGCCAGGTGGCTGAATTTCTCCCCGGAATGGGGCACCGTCTCCATACGGCTCCAGTTCCGGTAATCGAGAAGATTGGGATGGTCGGCGGGAGCCCTGAGGATCCCCTGCTCCGTGGCGGCATAAAGCCACTCGCCGTCGCTCTCGACATCAAAAACCCTGACCTGAGAACCCTCAGCCCCGATGATGTAACTCCCCCTGATCTCCCCGGCTTTCAGGTCGATCTCCACCACACCGAAACCACAGGCCAGATAGGCCCGGTCTCCCCTGAACATCACATTGTAGATGCTCTTGTCGCCGGTCATCAGCTTCCGCTTGATATCTCCCAAATTAAGGATCCTGTTTTCCATCACCAGGTCGATGTTGCTGTTCCGATAAACCACCAGCAGCATTTCCAGGGTGCTGTTCCAGGCAATCGTTTTGATGCCTACGTCGTTAAGACCGTCATTGGTGGAAATCTTATGTATACTGTTGCTTTCCTGGTCCACGTAAAAGAGTCCCCCGTCGGTAGCGCAGAAGACCTTGTCGCCACCATCGGCCACCCTGACCGCCTTCACAAAAGAGAGGTGATCCTGCCATTTGCCGTTGCCCTGCTGCCCCAGCACTCCCCTGACCAGCATGGCCAGAAAACATATCAGTAAAATCTTCTTCATCGCTTACCCTTTTTCTTCTGGCGGAAGTTCTGCCTGTTGCAGAAGATAATTCACCATTTTCATAAATGCCCTTCCCCGGTGGCTGATCCTGTTCTTCTCTTCCGCAGGCATCTCAGCAAAGGAGAGGCTGCTTTCCGCGGAACGGAAGAGGGGATCATAACCAAACCCTGCCGTTCCTCGTGGGGCAGTCAGGATCTCCCCTTCGGCAACACCCTCAAAAAGAACCTCTCTACCCCCGATAATCAGGGAGATGACAGTTCTAAAACGCGCCCTCCGGTTATTTATTTCCGCCAGTTTCTCCAAAAGTTTTTGGTTGTTATCCTCATAACTCCTGCCTTCACCGGCATAACGGGCCGAATAGACCCCGGGTTCCCCGCCCAGGGCTTCCACTTCAAGCCCCGTGTCGTCGGCAAAACAGTCGTATCCGTACTTTTCATGGATAAAGTGGGCCTTCTGGGAGGCGTTATCTTCGAGGGTGCTCCCCTCTTCCGGAATTTCTTCCGAACAGCCAATGTCGGCGAGCCCCAGCACCGTGAAGCGGCCATCGAGCATCGCGGCTATTTCCGACAGCTTATGGCGGTTATTAGTGGCAAAGACGAGTTCCATTTTCATGTTTCCTGATTAAAAAGATAACAAACCCAGGCATAAGGCCGGCGTCTGCGTAAATAGTCCGGATCGCCGGCATGGGCATAAGCCTCTCTTTCATGTGACAGGTGGAGGTAGGCCTTCATGTGAGAGCGGTACACCACCAGCCCGACACATCGTTACTCCCGCTCCCCGCAACTGCACTGTTCCACGCAATCGATCACCTGGTTCAGTAGGTCGTTCTTCAGGAAATAGAGGCTATTCTTACCCTCCCTGACCGAACAGAGCACCCCATTGCTCCTGAGAATCCCCAGATGGTGCGACGCTGTGGCTTGCTCGATACCCAGTAACCCGTGAATCTCGGTGACCGTCAATCTCTTTCCGCCCTGTAGCAAATGGAGGATAGCCACCCGCATGGGATGCGCCATCGACTTCAACACCCCTGCAGCCCGCTCCAGCTGACCGGCATCCGGTAAGTTCACTCCTGTCATTTATACCTGTGTAAAAATGCAAATATATAAATATTTAGGGCAGCGATCAACCCTTACCGCGGGCAGCGATTTCTGATTATGGATGACGCGTCACCGGTTGCAGCAGCGATCACCGGGAATCTCCCGGGAACATCTTTTTCAGGATGAAGAAGCCGATGAGTCCGGCCACGATAGAGCCGAGGAAGATGCCGGTTTTCGCCTGTCCCAGGAGGGTTTCACTGGAGAAGGCGAGGGTAGCCACGAAGATGGCCATGGTAAATCCGATACCTCCGAGCAGGGCAACGCCGAAGATATTCTTCCAGGTGATTTGCGGAGGAAGTTCGGCCCATCCCATTTTAACTCCCATCCAGGCCATCAGGGTGATTCCCAGGGGTTTTCCGATGAGAAGGCCCAGGGCAATGGCCAGGGTGACGGCGGTAAATCCGCCGCCGCCGCCGCTGAAGGTCACCCCGGCATTGGCCAGGGCAAACACCGGCATGATGATATAGTTGACAGAGAAGTGAAGGTCATGTTCGAGGCGTTGCAGGGGGCTTTCCAGCCTTTTAATCTGTTTTTTGATCATCTGTACCTTTTCGGTCTGTTGGGCGGTGAGCAAGGCCCCCTTTTCATCGGGGAGATCTTCGCACTCTAAGTTCCTCATCTTTTTCAGGAACGAACGCATGCCGATCTCCCTGCGCATGGGAGTGACCAGCGCCAGAAGAACCCCGGCAATGGTGGCGTGCACCCCCGATTCATAGAAGAAATACCAGATGACCAGTCCTACCAGGTGGTATGTTGTAATGGACCTGAAGTTAAGTCTTTCCATGAGGAAGAGAACTGCCAGAAGTCCCAGGCCGATCAGCAAAAAGGAGATGTTGATTTCGGAAGTGTAGAAGATGGCGATCACCAGGATAGCCCCCAGGTCGTCGACGATGGCCAAAGCCACCAGGAAGACCTTCAGCGCCAGGGGGATCCTCTTTCCCAGGAGACTAATGATGCCCAGTGAAAAAGCGATATCGGTGGCCATAGGAACTCCCCATCCCCGTGAAACCCCTTCGGCACCCGAAAGGGAGACCACTCCCATATAAATGAGGGCAGGAAACAGCATCCCTCCCACAGCCCCCAGGGCAGGCAGGGCTGCCTTTTTGCCGGAACTCAGCTCCCCGGCCACAAACTCCCGCTTGATCTCCAGGCCTATCATATAGAAAAAGATGGCCATCAATCCATCGTTGATCAGATGAAGCAGGTGCAACTCCAGTTTGAAACTCCCCACTTCCAGGATGACCGGGGTATGCCAGAGATGATGGTACGAATCACTGAAGGGGGAGTTGGCCCATATCAGGGCAATGACCGTGAATATCATCAGCAGGATGCCCCCCAGGGCATCGGACTGAAGAACCTCAATGATCCTGCTGCTTACTTTCTGTGGTTTATATACGCTCTTTTCCATTGTGCATCATTATTTCCTAATTAACGCCGTACCGCTTTTTTTGTTAATTTGGCTCCATAAATTTACATCAGATCCTGCTGTCACCAACCAGGGATCACTGCAGAAATGGGCGCTTGCTGCTTTCAGGAGGTGAATTTCAGCAATTTTTTTAAACCAGGGATAAACAGGAAGAAAAAAATGAGATTGCTCGACCAGATAAAAGTACCGATCAGGCAGGAACTGGCAGATTTTGAACCCTATTTCAGGAAGACCATGCAGAGTGACATTCCCCTGCTGTCGACCATCCTGGATTACATTTACCGCACCAAGGGGAAGCAGATCAGGCCGATGTTCGTTTTCCTTTCGGCAGCCATGCTGGGGAAGGCGAATGAGCTGACCCAAGTGGCGGCCTGTTCCGTCGAGTTGCTCCACACGGCCACGCTGGTCCACGATGATGTCGTCGACGAATCCTATGAACGCCGGGGTTTCTTTTCGGTAAACGCCCTGTGGCGCAACAAACTGGCGGTCCTCGTGGGCGATTACATCCTGGCCCAGGGGCTTCTCCTCCAGCTGAAACACGAACAGTACGGCTACCTCCAACTCATCTCCCGGGCGGTCCAGGACATGAGCGAAGGGGAGATCCTTCAGATTCGCAAAAGCCGGAAACTCGACATCGACTCCGACACCTATTACGACATCATCCGGAAAAAAACAGCCTCCCTAATCGCCACCAGTCTGGCTATCGGAGCCGCATCGGTGCAGGCCTCGCCCGAAATCATCGAAAAAATGCACGCCATCGGCCAAGATGCCGGCATCGCCTTTCAGATCAAGGACGACATCTTTGACTACCAGGAAAAAGGAATCATCGGAAAACCCACGGGCAACGATATCAAGGAAAAGAAAATCACCCTCCCCCTCCTTTACCTCCTCAACAACTCAAAACCTGCAGAACGGCTGCGCATTCTCAGGCTGGTGAAGAAGAAAAACAAAAATACCGAGGCGGTCAGGGAGCTGGTCGACCTGGTGGTGAAAAAGGGAGGTATCGCCTACGCGACGGAACAGATGAACCTCTTCCGTGAAAAAGCCATCGCCGGCATCAGGGAATTCCCGGAAAATGAAGCCCGCAATGCCCTCATCGACCTGATGAACTATATCACCGAAAGGAAAAAGTAATCCCCCTGGATGGTTGTCTGACGCGTCGGTGCAGCGGTACTGGTCCCCGGCACGAAAACCGCTGCAGAACAGGGGATATCACACCATACCTAAGGGGTACCTCAGAACCCCACCATCGGCGGAGGGTTAAAAATAGCTGGTGTCGTTCCCGGTGATGCGGGAGAGCAGGTCGTTGGCCAGACGGCTGGCGCCAATTCTGAAAAGGTGGTTGTTAAGCCATTCGCGCCCCAGGATGTCTTCCACGATGGTGACATAGACCATGGCCTCCCCGGCCACCGAAATGCCCCCCGCGGGTTTGAACCCCCGCTTCTCACCGTTGGTATCATGCCAGTATTTCAGGGCGTGACACATCACAATGGCGGCTTCGGGAGTCGCCGAAACGCCCATCTTTCCCGTCGAGGTCTTGATGAAATCGGCCCCTGCCTCCAGCGACAACAGGGAGGCTTTCCAGATCTTCGCGGGATCGGCCAGGATGCCGCTTTCGAGGATCACCTTCAGGTGTGCATCGCCAATGGATTGCTTCACCAGGGAGATCTCGCTGCGGCAATAGTCGTAATTCTCCTCAAGAAAAGCCCATAGGGGCAGCACGATGTCTACTTCCCCGGCGCCGGAAAGAACGGCCTGGCGGGCTTCTTCAGCCTTCACCCCGGCAAAGGTCATCGACGAGGGAAACCCCCCAGCCACGGCGGCAATCTGCACCCCTTCGACGGCCAGGTGCTCCCTCACCACCGACGCCATATTGGGGAATACACAAATGGCAGCAACGGGATCGATTCCCGGGAATTCCCTGACAAAGGAGTTCACCCGCTGGGTGAAGGCCGCAACATGCGACACGGTATCGGTCTGGTTGAGGGTGGTCAGGTCAATGCATGAAAAGGCCAGGCGGTAAAGCTCCGCTGACCGGAGCATCGAACATACGGCCCTGTAACGGTCAGCATCGGCGGTCAGCTGTCCGGGAGTGATGGGTAACGGTGGAAAATTCATCCTTGCTTATTTTAGTTTTTCGTTGTTTTTGTGCCGGGTAGCATCACGCTGACTCTTCTTCTCTATGTTCCGGCGGAAGGCCTCGGTGAGATCCACGCCCGTTTGATTGGCCATGCAAATCAGCACCCACATGACGTCGGCCATCTCATCGCCCAGGTCCCTTCCCTCGTCAGAAGCCTTGAAGGACTGGTCCCCGTATTTTCGCGCCATGATCCGCGCCAGCTCCCCCACCTCCTCGGTGAGTACCGCCATGTTGGTGAGCTCACTGAAATAACGCACCCCGTATTTTCTGATCCATTGGTCGACGAGTTCCTGGGCCCCGCGGATCGTGATTTCTTCCATACCACAAAGTTAATGGATAAACAGTGACAATATTCTCCTTGCGGAATCAGAAATCGCGGTCGCGCGAGTCCATAATGATCGTCACCGGACCGTCATTCACCAGGGCGACCTTCATGTCGGCACCGAAGATGCCCCGGGCTACGGGCTTTCCCAGGGCCTTCGCCAGCATTTCCGCCATTTGGTCAAAAAGAGGAACCGCCTTCTCAGGCCGTGCCGCCCTGATGTACGACGGCCTGTTGCCCTTCTTCGTGCTGGCCATCAAGGTAAACTGGCTGACCACCATGAGGTCTCCTCCTGCCTCCGTGACCGGAAGATTCATCACCCCCCCGGCATCAGCAAAAATGCGCAACTGCATGATCTTTTTGACCATCCACTCCACATCCTCCTCCGTATCGGTTTCCGCTATTCCCGCCA
>CAZMMX010000002.1:19406-58115 GCA_964567485.1 uncultured Prolixibacteraceae bacterium
AAGGGGACACCGGTTGAAGAACCGGAGGTCATGACCAACACCACCGGGAAAGGTCAGGTGGTGATTTTGGAATTTACGCGTGGCGAGGCTTATAACCACCCTAGCATGGTGGTATGGGCCGAAGATCTGGAGGGGAATTACCTCGAGACCCTCATGGTCACGCGTTACGTATCGGCGGGTGTTTACGCCCATGGTCAGTTGGCCCCCGGGAAGTGGGATAACAAGGAGGGGGCGGCACGAAGGCCGGCCACCATGCCCTACTGGGCCCACAAAAGGGATGAGAAGGCTCCCGACGGCCTCTACATCCCATCTCCCCAGAATCCGGTACCCGATGCCCTGACCGCCGCCACCCCTGTGGGGAGCTTCCGGCTGCGCAGCCATCTCTCTGAAATAAGGAAAGCCCGCTTCAGGGTACTCCTGGAAATCAACCAGGCCTGGGATGCCAATAAATTCTGGACCAACGGAAAATTCCCCGGAGACCTCGATTACTTCGGATCGCTGCAGCCCTCGCTGGTCTATGCCGCCACCATCGACCCCTCCGACGCCGGCGAAGTCGTCCATCTCAACCCCATCGGCCATGGCCACCCCTCAGGAAAAGACGGCCGCCTCTATACCGACCTGACCACCCTGACCACCGCCAGGGAAATCCTGCATGCGGTTACCGTCACCCTGCACCCTTGAAGCCGGGAAACAACAGAAATATATTATATATTACTGAATATCATATCCTTATGAAGCCTTATAACATTCCTTTTTCACTTCTCCTGCTGATTTTTCCCCTGCTGGCCATGGCCCAGCAAGCCACTGTTAAAGGGCGTGTCTTTGATGTCGTGAGCAACGAACCCCTTCCCTTTGTCAACGTCATTGTCGCGGGCACCACCACAGGGACCATCTCCGACATGGATGGCAACTTTCTGATCACCGGACTGAAGCCCGGTTTTGTGCGCCTCCAGGCCTCCTTTGTGGGGTATGAGCAGGCGCTGTCACCCGAGATCGAGATCAGCAGCGCCCGTACGGCTTCCGTGGAGATTCCCATGAGTATCAGTGCCCAAACCATCGAAGAGGTCACCGTCACGGCCACCCCCTTCCGGAAAACCGAGGAGAGTCCGGTGAGCCTCCGCACCATCGCCATCGGGGAAATCGAAAACAGTCCGGGTGCCAACCGTGACATCTCCCGGGTCATCCAGTCTTTTCCGGGGGTACAGTCGACCCCTGCTTTCCGCAACGATATCATCATCCGTGGCGGAGGGCCATCAGAAAGTCGTTTTTTCCTTGACGGGGTCGAAGTCCCCAACATCAACCATTTTGCCACCCAGGGGGCCTCGGGAGGCCCCGTGGGGATCCTCAACGCCGACCTGCTCAGGGAAGTCAACTACTATTCCGGAGCCTTTCCCGCCAACCGGGGCAACGCCCTGAGTGGGGTCCTTGAGTTTTCCCAGGTCGACGGCAACAGCGACAAGCTGAAATTCCGGGGTTCTGTAGGCGCCAGCGAAGTGTCAGCGACCCTCGACGGCCCCCTGAGCGACAAGACCACCTATATCGTCTCGGCCCGTCGCTCCTACCTCAAATTCCTCTTCGGCATCATTGAACTCCCCTTCCTGCCCACCTTCAATGACCTGCAGTTCAAGGTGCGCACCCGCTTCGACAAAAAGAACGAACTGACCCTCATCGGACTGGGCGCCATCGACGTGAACGAACTCAACCTGGGCATCGACAACCCCGACGACCAGCAAAAGTACATCCTGGGCACCATTCCCGTCAATGAACAGTGGAACTACACCGTGGGAGCCGTGTACAAACATTTCCGCGAAAACAGCTACCAAACGGTGGTCCTCAGCCGCAACCACCTCAGCAACAGTGCTTCCAAATACCTCGAAAACGACGACAGCTCCGAGGACAACAAAACCTTTGACTACCTGTCGGAAGAGATCGAAAACAAATTCAGGGTGGAAAACAACAGCCGCATCGATGGGTTCAGAATCAACTTCGGGGCTTCCGCCGAACTGGTGACCTACACCAACAACACGGCGGCCCGCAGGTTCTATGGCGGACAGGTCACCGATATCAGGTACGAAACCGACCTGAACCTCCTGAAATGGGGTCTTTTCGCCCAGGCCAGCAAACCTGTTTTCGGAGAACGGCTCACCCTTTCCCTGGGATTCAGAGCCGACGCCAACAACTATTCCAGCCAGATGAACAACCTGCTCAGGCAGTTCTCACCCCGCTTTTCGGCCTCCTGGGCACTCACCGACCAGTGGAGCCTCAACTTCAACACCGGCCGCTATTACCAAATGCCCTCCTATACCTCTCTGGGATTCAAGGAAAACGGAGTGGTTGTCAATAAGGATAGTAACCTGAAACACATCTCGGTCGACCACCTCATCGGGGGCGTGGAATACCGGCCCCGCACCGGCATTCTCTTTTCGGCAGAAGCCTTTTACAAGGGCTACGGCCATTATCCCTTCTCAGTCAACGACTCCATCAGTCTGGCTAACAAAGGGGCCGATTTCGGAGTTATCGGCGATGAGAAGCTCACCTCCACCTCGGAGGGCAGGGCTTACGGTGCCGAATTCCAGACCCGCATCACCGGAAAAGGTTTTAACCTCAACCTCTCCTACACCCTGGTGAGAAGCGAATTCACCGACTGGAAGGGAGAGTTCATTCCTTCGAGCTGGGACAGCAAGCACCTGCTGGTGCTCACTTCTACCAAAGAGATGAAACGCAACTGGCGCACAGGGATCCGCTGGCGCTTTGTAGGCAGCCTCCCCTACACCCCCTGGGATTTGGAAAAGAGCGCCCTGGTGGAGGTCTGGAACCTGACCGGAGGCCCCAGCCCCGACAACAGCCGCCTCAACAGCGCCCGTTTCAACCCCTTCCACCAACTTGACGTCCGCATCGACAAGGCCTGGTACCTCAACAAAGTGACCGCAAAATTCTATGTAGACTTCCAGAATTTCTACAACTTCCAGGCCGATCAGAACGATATCGTCGTCAGGGAAACCGACGACCAGGGTAATTTCCTGCTGAGCGACGACGGCAGCCGTTACCGCCTGCGCACCGTCAAAAACACCACCGGAACTTTTTTGCCCTCAATCGGTATTATTCTGGAGTTTTAAACGACCTGTTTTAAACGACCCCGGAAATGCATATCTTCGGAACACCTAAATGACCGGCCATGCTGTGCATCCATCTGAAAGAGGAAGATCCTTACTTTTGCCTGGCAGCGGAGGAGTTCCTGCTGAAAAACTATAGCGATGACCTCTTCATGATCTGGCAGAGCCATAATACCGTGGTGGCCGGAAAGCACCAGAACATGCTCGGGGAGGTCAATTACCGCTATGTCAGAGAACACGGCATCAGTCTGGCGCGGCGCATATCAGGGGGAGGCACGGTCTTCCACGACCGGGGAAATGTCAACTTCACCTATATCCTTCAGGTAGCGGGGCCCCAGGAAATCAGTTTTGCCCGGTTCACGGAACCCGTCAGGGAGGCGTTAAGGCTCCTGGGAGTCACGGCAGAGACCTCGGGGCGCAATGACCTGCTGGTGGAAGGCCGGAAAATATCGGGGAATGCCGAACATGTCTATAAAAACAGGGTCCTTCACCATGGCACCCTTCTCTTTGATGCCGATCTGGCACGCCTGGGAAAGGCCATCAGCGCGATCCCCGGCACCTACACCGGGAAAGCCGTACAGTCGAACCGCAGTCCCGTGACCAACATCACAGCGTGGCTGCCCCGTCCCATGACCATCGGCACCTTCATCGACCATCTCCTGCGCACCCAGCTGGAGCATCACCCCGGAAGCCGCATGATGGAAATTTCCACAGAAGAGCGGCGCCTGATCGAACAGCTGGCAGAGGAAAAATTCAGGACTCCCGCGTGGAATTTCTTCTACTCCCCGCCCTATACCTTTTCACGCACTACCCGGGTGGGCAACAGAGAACTCACGGTCACCCTCGGCGTGGAAAAGGGAAAGATCGTTTCCGCAAGCCTCACGGGAAGTAGGGTGACCCCGGCTTTGGCGGCCATCACAGAAGAGGCCCTGCCAGGAACTCCCCATCTCTATGACGAGGTGGCCGCGGTACTCGCAAGGTGCCAATGGCCCGAAGACCCCGAATTGATCTACGCCTTCTTCTGACGTTTGTTTATTATTACTACAGGGAATCGCTCTGTGCTTCCGGAACGACGGCGTCTTCTGCCACAGTGTCCTCCTCCTGGACGGGTTCTGCGGGGGCATCCTTCCATGAGAGCCCTTCAGGCAGCATGATCCAGGTTTTCCCGACCATGTCACGATCCCAGGTGTTGGAGAGATTCTCGATGTCGTAGACGATCTTTTCCATGCCATCGGAAAGGTAGACCATGCCCCCTTCAGGAACCTTCAGGGTAATGTCGACGCGCTGGTCACGCCAGATCCCCTTTTCACCGAGCAGAAACCAGGGGTCGAAGGTCAGCGTGGTATCGTTCAGCTGATAGTTATAGAGGATGGAACCGATATTCCCGTTGGCATCGTTCTGGCTTCTTCCGCGGGCTCTCTTTTTCACGACAACCACATATTCCGGACCCGTAGCCTTTTCTATGTCAAGGCGTGGGGCTCCCAACAGCAGGGTCTTATCGTCAGCCATGACGGCCTTGAAACGGTCGATGTCGATGTCCAGATCCCCGAAGTCCTCAAATTTGTTCTCCCCCACTGTCAGCCGCAGGGTTTTCCCGGGTGCCAGGGTGAAACTCTCGCTTCCCGACAGCGACGTGGTATTCTTGAAATTCCCGGCTTCCCGTGCCGACACGGCGACCAGTCCCACCAGGGAGAGCAGCCATATTCCGGCCATCGCCAGGCCAATGGCTGTGTTGTTGGAACGGTAACGAAAGACCAGCTTGGTGCCCACATAGAGGAGGGCCAGCAGGGGGATGCCCGCCAGCAGAGCCAGGAAGGTCAGCCCCCAGAAAGCCCCGGTAGGCGAGATGAACTGGCTCAGGAAACCGTTAAAGGGAAGGTCAGGATTCCACATCACCGGCCAGTCGGAAAGAAAAGTCTGCCCCACGATCACGGTGGAAATGAATCCTACCAGTCCGAAGAATCCGGCCAGAATCAGGAAAATTCCGAAGGTAACGGCGATAATCCTAAGAAGGGAACGGGCGACCTCCGAAGATTTGTCGGCCTGTCGTGCAGTGACGACCCGGGAAACCGGGGGTTCTGTTCCTGCCCCTGTGGCAGGGCGTTCTGGCGTTTCCTGGGCCTCATCACGCACCGAGCGCTCGATGTTGGAGATGGTCACCTCCTCGCCCCTCATTTCGAGGCGCTGGGCTGTGGTCTGCGCCCGGGGAACGGCAATCCAAAGAACCAGGTAGGCCAACAAGCCAATGCCGTTGGCAAAAAAGAGCACCACGAAAAGGATTCTCATCACCAGGGGATCAATCCGGAAATATTGGGCCAGACCGCTGCATACCCCGGCAAAAACGCGGTTCTCACCACTGCGGTAGAGGCGGCGGCGCCGTTTGACCACCCCGGTAAGATCCCTGTCTTCTCCCTCCTGGGCCCGGAAATCCTCAGGCGTTCCCATGGTGGAAACCACCTCATCGACCCACTCGCCGATAATCACCTTGTTCTCCCCCTTGGTCTTCCCAAGAAAAAGCTCGGAAATACGCGACTCTATGTCGGCCACGATCTCCCGTCCCTCGGCATCATTACCGAAATGACCCTTCAGCTTCACCAGGTAACCCTGGAGTTTCTCATAAGCATCTTCCTCAATGTGAAAGAGCGTTCCGCTGATATTAATTGTGAATGTCTTCTTCATTGTTTTCAGTTTTTTTAATTGTTTTCTGATTGGCTTGTGGTTTCCGGTGGGCTTGTGGTGAAGTTTGCGGCTTCCGCTGCACTGGCAGCTTCAGGCTGGCCAGCTTCTCCGGGGGCCGAGGTTTGGGACTGGCCGGCGGCCTGGTGATGGTCCCTGATTTTGCCCACGGCCTCCACCAGTTCGCACCACGACTCCTCCAGCTCCTCCAGGAAGGTACGCCCTCCGGAAGTAAGCTCATAATACTTCCGCGGAGGTCCCTGTGACGACTCCTCCCAGCGGTACCCCAACAACCCGTCATTCTTCAGACGGGTCAGCAACGGATAGAGGGTGCCCTCCACAACTATCATCCGGGCATCCTTCAGCTCGGCAATGATGTCACTGGCATACAAGGGCTTCCCGCTAAGTACCCGGAGAATGCAAAACTCCAGGACCCCCTTGCGCATCTGCGCTTTCGAATTTTCAATGTTCATCTTGTCTCCCTTTCCATTATTTAACTTTTTTGGCTTTGAGGCAGCTCCCCGTACCGGCTCATGGCTTTCCGGCCCGGGAAATACCCTTTATGATCTGTTTCTGTAGTTCCTGTTATCATTTGTTTCTGTGGTGGTCATGATCATCTGTACCTGCTGTCGCTTTAGCATTACAAAAACAAAGAACTATCTTTAAAACTATACCTTTCCATACATTGAATAAGGTATTGCAAATATATATAATTATTTCAGTACCTTGTACCACACAGTACTAATTTTTTATTTTTTTTATAATTCATAGGTTCCGATAGCCTGGAAATAAAAAAGGCCGTTCCCTTCCGGGACGGCCTTTTTTTATCGTTTCAGGGTGAAGTTCACCCCGGAATCTTAGAAGATAAAGCGGATGCCGAACAGCATACCCCAGGTGCTTGAAGTGGTAGCGTTGTTGACATAATCCGTTTTGGACTTGAAGTTATCGATGCTTGAGGCGTTGAGTCCGAACGACGGTTTTCCGTTGGCATCGGCGCTGACATAGCGCAGAGGCATATAGACACTGTATTGGTTAGACAATCCGTGTTTCTGGTACACCCCCCATTCGTTATTGATCAGGTTGGCGGCATTGACGATGTCGAGGCTGAACTGGAGGGTTCCCCTGCGGTCGGTGCCGATGTTGGTGAACACATCCTGGATGACTTTCACGTCGATCCTGTTGTACCAGGGTTCCACGACGCCGAAACGCTCGGCATACTGGCCCTTGCGGCTGCTCAGGTATTCGTCGTTATTCACGAATTCCATGAAGGCGGCCGACTGGTCGGCAGGAGTCATTCCGTTATAGGTGGCGAAACTGATTTCGCTGGCGTCTTTCGGGACATAGAGCAGGTCACCAGAGGCGCCATCGCCATTCAGGTCGTTGGAATAGGCATAGGAGGCGCGCCCCTGTGATGATCCGCTGTAGTAGAGAGAAACGGCGGTTCCGAAGTGGCGGGCATATTCAATCCTGTAACTCAGAGAAGCCACGACACGGTGAGGAATCGAGAAGTTGGAATAACTCAGTTCCGGGTCGTTGAGTGATCCGTTAGAGAGGTTGCTGGTCCATGCCGAATAGGCCGAGGATCCCGGATTGGAGGTCACGTCCTTGGCGATATTGTAAGTATAGGCGACCATTCCGGAGAAACCGTCAGAGAAGTTTTTCGTCAGCTGGCCGGTGAAGGAGGCCTGGTAGCCTTCGCTGGAGTTGTCGAGCAACATGGCCGATGAGAGGGCTGAATTGAGCTGCTTGCTGGTCCAGCGGGGACGGTTATCGACGCCTGCAAAGACGGTCTGGGCATTGGGCAGGTTGATGTTCTTCTGCACGGTGGCGTTGACATCTTTGGTGAAGATGGCTTCCAGGGTAAAGATGGAGTTCCAGGGAAGGGCGATGTCGGCAGCCAGGTTGGAACGCCACACCTGCGGCATTTTGAATTCCTTCGACACTTCAGCGATGGTGGACCCTGAAGGCAGGGTGGCCGCCATGGTGGCGGGGAAGAGGGCGGGATATTTCTTCAGCTGATCCTGCATATTGGGATTAAAGCGGAAGTCGGCGGGCAGCTTGGCGGCAGCCAGACCGATTTCAGGACTCTGGACGGTTCCCGAGGAAGAAGGCTGGTTGGTGAACCACACAAACGGCAGAACGCCGCTGAAAAGTCCGGTACCTCCGCGCAGCTGGAGGGAACGGTCTCCCTTCACGTCCCAGTTGAAACCGACGCGCGGGTTGATCATCAGCTGGCTGTTAGGCCATTCGCCCACGTTGAGCTTATACCCATTCAGCGATTCCAGGTTCTCGGAAATGGCCGGATTGTCTTCCAGTTTGTTGTGGTACAAGGGCAGGTCCAACCGGGCCCCGAAGGTCAGCTTGAAATTGGACTGTAAGGTAAACTCATCCTGCAGGTAAGCGCTGGCGAGTCCGAAACTCATCTGCACACCTTCGATATCCTTGCCGTCATAACCGTAGGTGACCCCGAAAGCTGCAGGCTTGGCGTTATTCATGAAATCCTCCATGGAATTGTACCTGTAGAAACTGGTCCCTTCCCTGATGTAGTTGTTGTTCACATATATATTGTCATAGGCAAGACCTGCGGTGAGGGCATGCTTGTTGACCACATAGGTGAAGTTGTTGACGAAGGAGAAGGTGTTGTTGACCACCTGGTTCTTGTAGGAGAAGAGCTCATAACCGAAGGACATGTAAGGATCGCCGTCCTTGTAAATCTCCACGAAGGGGAAGAGGTCGCTGTTGCTGGTACGGCGTGGATCCAGGGTTTTGGTGTAGGAAACCAGGAACTTATTGGAAGCCGAGGAGCTGAACTGGCTGTTCAGCTCAGCCGAGAAGGCGTCGATTTTATTTTCCGATCCGTAGAACGCATTGGAGAAGGAAATCGATTTTTCAGAAACACGGCCGAAGTTCGAGCGGGTCACCCCTGGAGGGCCGCTGGTGGCATTGGTCAGACTGTTACTGCTGTTTTTCAGCGTGTTGTAACGGAGTGAGAATTTGTGAACATCGGAGATATTCCAGTCCAGCTTGGCCAGGATCTTATAATTCTGAGATGGGAAGGATTCGAAATTCATGTAGTCCCCCGGATCATATTTGTAGGTATCCAGCAGGTAATCCTTCATGGTTTTGAGGTCGGTCTGGGTGGTGCGGGAGATGTTCTGCTCGATGTTGGCCGTTCCGTTGGTGCTGGGTTCCCAGGCGTTGCTGGGGGAGATTTCGTCTTCATATTCGCCGCTGACGAAGAAGAAGAGTTTGTTCTGGATGATCGGTCCGCCAATGGTAAAACCCAGCACTTTGCTGCTGCGGTCGTGGGCACCGGGGACTTCGATATCGCCCACCATGTCACCCGTAAATGATTTGGGTCTGAGGTAGCTGTAAGCACTTCCCTTGAATTGGTTGTCACCGCTCTTGGTAATGGCGTTGATACTCCCACCGGTGAACTGCGAAAGCCGCACATCGTAAGGGGCCAGGTTCACCGACACCTCTTCGAGGGCGTCCATGGAGATGGGCTGTGCAGTACCTCCGGGCAGCGGACTGCTGGAGAGGCCGAAGTTGTTGTTGAAGGCGGCACCGTCAATGGTAAAACGGTTATAACGGCCGTCGCGGCCTCCAAAGGAGTTGCCGCTGGCCTGCGGCGTAAGACGGGCAAAATCATAAACCCCTCTCGAAATGGAGGGCAGCATCCGCAATTCCCGGGAATTGACGTTCATCGATGCCCCGGTACGGTTACTGTTTAATATGGGGTTCCTGCCAGCAGTGATGATCACTTCACCTAAATCGGTGACCTGCTCCTTCAATACCGCGTCATACACGAAATTTTCTCCCAAACGAAGAGTAATATCCGTCACCTTGACAGTCTGACTGCCCACAAAAGAGATGCTCACATCATAAGGTCCGCCGGAACGCATCCCCTGAAGGATATAACGCCCTTCGGCATTGGTGATGGTCCCATACTGTGTTCCCGAAGGCGTGTGCACAGCAACCACCGTTGCTCCTGGAAGCGACTCGTTCGAATCCGAAACAACCCGGCCTGTAATCCCAGAGGTAGTCACCTGAGAAAATGCTGCAGTCACTGTGAAAAACAGCAACAGCATCATCACTGATAGCTTTCTGATTTGTTTACTCATACAACTTTTCATTTTAAATTTTGTGACGCAAAAATAGTCTTTGATTTCTACTATTTAAACAATTTTAACACTTCAAATCCCGACTATTCACTTTCACTTCACTTACAGGAAGCGAATGATCCCTGATTCAGGGTTTTTTAAAGGCTTATACTTTTGTTTTACAGTTATTTAAATAATTGCCCAGGGATGCCTGGTTTTATCCAATAAATGTAAAATTTATCAAAAATGTAACATGCGCGGTCTTCCTAAAGATATGACAAGTTATCAACAGTTTATTGCGGGGGTCGGTCAGGTAATGGCCCTGTTTCCAAGCTTGTCAGAGAGGAACTTCTCCATTTTTTTCAGATTCTGGATTTTTGCCAGAAGTTCAAAAAGGTGCGCATCGTCGCCTGATTTTTGCATTTCTCCGATTTCTTCCTCCAGACTCATGTGTATCTCCTTGATTTTCATGAGCTTGAACTCGTTAACGATTTTTGGGATGAGCCAGTCGAGCACTTCGCTCTCTTTTTCGGTAAAGGCGCCGGCCTTGCTCCAACGTTTGCTTTCGACCCATTTCTCGGCCAGAAGGGTGCTGGCCGTTTGGCTCACCTCCCTGTCGTGATGGTAGATGAAGTACTTCTCAGGCAGGAAATCCGGATCGTCCATCCTTTCGGCGGTCTCTTCCACGATCGTTTTGAAGACATGTTGGTTGCTGAGTAATTCGGCTTCTTCGAGTTGGGATAAGATGAACTCCCCCACCGTAATAATCACCGGTTCACCGGGGTTTTCCCCTTCCTGTTCAAAGAGGGGGATTTTGCAATACCGGAGGAGAAAGCGGAGGATTTCCTCTTCTTCGATGCGCAATTCACCGGCCGGCGGTTTCGTCACAGGGGCCTGGCGGGGTGATTTGGAAGGGGTTCCCACCGGGGGAAGGTTCCCTGCCGCGCCGCTGCGGTTACGCAGGATCTTGTGTACTTCGGTATAGAGAAGGGCTTCCTCCACGTCGAGTAAGCGGCTGCATTCCCTGATATAGACCGAACGAACCACGGCATCGGGAATCACGGCCACCGAGCGTATCACTTCGTTGATCAGCCGTGCACGCGCCATGGGGTCACTTCCGGCATCGCGCAACAGCAGGGAAGTCTTGAACCTGATGAAGTCGGTTTCGTTATCGGAAATATACTTCAACAGCTCTGAGGAGCTGTGGCTACGCGCAAACGAATCGGGATCCTCGCCCGGGGGAAGCAGCAGCACCTTGACATTCATGCCCTCCTCGAGGACCAGGTCGATGCCCCGCAGCGAGGCCTTGATACCGGCTTCGTCGCCATCGTAGAGAATCGTGATGTTGGTGGAAAAACGGCGAATCAGCCTGATCTGGTCATTGGTGAGGGCCGTCCCCGAGGAGGCCACCACATTTTCAATGCCTGCCTGGTGCAGGGAGAGCACGTCGGTGTACCCCTCCACCAGGTAGCATTTGTCGGTTCGGGCAATCTCCCGCTTGGCATGGGAGATCCCGTACACGATGCGGCTCTTATGGTAAATTTCCGATTCCGGGGAGTTGAGGTACTTGGCTGTCTCGGCCTTATCCTTCAGTATGCGTCCCCCAAAACCGGTGACCCTGCCCGCCAGGTTGTGGATCGGGAACATCACCCTGCCGGCAAACCGGTCCCTGATCCACTCCTCCCGCCTGATCGTCAGTCCCGTCATTTCGAGATACTCCATGCGGTAACCCTCCTTCTGGGCAGCATCGGTAAAGGTGCTCTTTCCGTCGGGACAATAGCCCAGTTCAAACTTGCGGATGATGTCATCGCGGAATCCCCGTTCCCGGAAGTAACTCAGCCCTACCTGGCGCCCTTCAGGCTCTTCCCATAAAAACCGGGAGAAATACTTCTGGGCAAAACCCGACACAATCATCATGCTCTCGCGGTCATCCTTCTGCTGCTTCTCCTCGGGCGACTCTTCCTTCTCGACAATGTCGATGTGGTACTTTCGGGCCAGGTATTTCAACGCCTCGGGATAGGTGAGACTCTCATGCTCCATAATGAAGTTGACGGCATTCCCCCCCTTTCCGCAGCCAAAACATTTAAAAATTCCCTTGGAGGGCGATACCGTGAACGACGGCGTTTTTTCGTTGTGGAAAGGACACAATCCCAGGTAGTTAACTCCTCTGCGCTTCAGATTTACGAATTCAGAAATCACCTCGGTGATCTCTGAAGCGTCGAGGATGCGTTCAATGGTTACCTGATCGATCATGATGCAAAATTAAAAATTAGCACCGGCTTATGGTGAAATAACCGCTGGAACTTGTATTTTTAAAAGATGAATACAAAGAAACTGACCTTACTGGTTTTTCTTCTGGGGGCCCTGACGGCCGGTGCCCAGCGTTTCGAGGGGGGCATCCTGGTGGGCTTCAACGGCACCCAGGTAGAGGGCGACGCCTACAAGGGATACCATAAGCCGGGGATGCTGGCGGGCCTTTGGGTGCAAACCGACCTGGCCCCCGCCGTTTTCGGAGGCCTCGAACTGAAATTCTCCCAAAAAGGAGCCCGAAACCGTCAGGATCCCAAACTACCCGTCACCGAAAAATATATCATGCGCCTCGACTATATCGACATGCCCGTGTTTGCCGGATTCCGCAGCAGTGACCTTATCTCGGTGATCGGCGGCGTATCCCTGGGATACCTCGTCAGTGCCAGGGAATATAACGAAAACGGACTCTTCCCCCCGCAGGACCAGAAACCTTTCAACGATTTCGACCTCCAGCCTTTCCTGGGATTCCAGTTCGACATCCTGGAACAGCTGAAACTCGACCTGCGCATGGCCTATTCGGTGCTCCCCGTAAGGGGAAAACCCGACAATGACCTCTGGTACTGGCGGCAAAACCAGTTCAACAATGTCCTCTCCATGGCCGTGTACTACCGCTTCGACAGGTAACCCCACCCGGCACTCCCGAAAAACGTGGCGTGAAAACATGGAATATGCCGCCAGAGATCACCCAGTATCATAACAGCCAGAACATCTGAATCCATGGAAAAAAGAAAAATAGCCGTTGCCGTAACGGGAGCCAGCGGAGCCCTCTATGCCAGGATCCTCCTGGCAGAACTCGCCACCCTGGCAGAGCAACCCGAAGAAGTGGCCGTCATCTTTTCCGCCAATGCCGAAGAGATCTGGAAATATGAGACCGGCGACTCCTTCGTGGCCCAGCCCCCCTTCCGCAGGTACGAACGGAACGACTTCCTTGCCCCCTTTGCCTCGGGATCCTCCTCATTCGACACCCTTATCGTCTGTCCGTGCTCCATGGGAACCCTGGGGCGCATTGCCGGAGGATTCTCCGACGATCTGATCACCCGCGCTGCCGACGTCATGCTCAAGGAACGGCGCCGCCTGATCCTCGTTCCCCGCGAAACCCCCTACAACCTTATCCATATCGAAAACATGCGGAACATCACCCTGGCAGGAGGCATCATCTGTCCCGCCACACCCTCCTTCTACTCCCGTCCTGCAACCATCGAAGAAGCCGTGAAAACCGTCACCGACCGCATTCTCAGCCTCGCCGGATTCCGGCATGACTCCTTTCGCTGGGGAGAATAAACAGGATCTGCAGCATTCTGAAAGGAAAAAGCCGCACCCCCTAAAGGAATACGGCTTTTTCATCTGAATTTTAAAAAGATCTTGTCAGGCAGTATGTGCCAGCAATCTGATCGTGTCGTTCACATAATGCAACTTCTTCAGTTGCTCATCCTCCACATCTATCTTGAAAATCGTCTCAAAATAGAAGGTGAAGATGGTCCAGTCGGTGGAATCGAAGTGAAGGTCATCCTGGAAACTGGCTTCCAGCGATATATCTTCCTTTCTCACCCCCGTTTTGCGCAAAACCCGGTACAGGTTCCTCCTGACTGTTTTGTTCCCCATATTCATGTCTGTTTTAGCACAACTTAGTTCAATAGAAATCGAACAAATGAATTTTCGGGTCAAATATATTCATTTTACAAATATATCGCCTTTGGTTAACAGTTTTTAACCTAAAGGATTAACCTTCAGGTAAACTCAGCGGCAGAAGCTTCTTCAGGGGTGCATAAGTTTATCGAGCCACTCTTTTTTCAACAGGCTGAAGACTTTCAGGTTAAGATAACGGTCGGTATGGAACTCTCCTTCCCGTTCGGTCCCCTCAAAGGAAAAGCCCAGTCTGACGGGAATGGCGGCACTGCGGAGGTTACCGTTGGCGACCTTGATCTGGATTCTGTTGAAGCGGTGGTTGCGAAATCCGTAGTCGATCATTTTTCCCACCGTGCGGCTCATGATTCCCTTTCCCTGCATCGTTTCGGTGAGCCAGTAGCCGATCTCGACCCTGTGATTCTGCAGGTCTATCTCCTTAAATCCCACCAGTCCGGCAAACTCTCCCCTGACCCAGATGGTAAAGACTTCGTTCCTCTCTTTCTCGGGAGGGGTAATCAACATCCTGATATACTGACGGGTATCGTCGATGGTACGCGTCTGGTCCACAAAGGGAAGCCACCGCCGCAGGAATTTACGGTTCTGCACGATGGCTTCATAGACCACCCCGGCATGGGTGATTTTGATCCTTTCCAGGTGAATGTGGTCGTCAACCCCCAGATATTCCATTGGATTTCTTTTTAACTTTGCCGCTAAAGTTAAGGAAAACACAAAATAACGGATATGAGAGTTAATCTTTTGTTGTGG
The DNA here is from genome assembly GCA_964567485.1 of uncultured Prolixibacteraceae bacterium. Classification (GTDB taxonomy): domain Bacteria; phylum Bacteroidota; class Bacteroidia; order Bacteroidales; family Prolixibacteraceae; genus UBA1413. Next base: position 34,000 of record CAZMMX010000002.1, read on the forward strand.
GTGGCCCTTCTGATGGTGGGAGGAACCTCGTGTGCACAGACCGGTGGTGGGGAAAAGGGAACGGTGGTCATCATTTCCACTCCCATGGGGGATATGAAGGCCCGGTTATATGACGAGACCCCGCAACACCGCGACAATTTCCTGAAACTCGCGGGAGAAGGGTTTTATGACGGGGTGTTATTTCACCGGGTGATTCGTGATTTCATGATCCAGACCGGAGACCCCGACTCCAAAACGGCGGCACAGGGGGCACGCCTGGGCAACGGGGGGCCTGGGTACACCATTCCCGCCGAGTTTGTACCCGGACTCTTCCATAAGAAAGGGGCCCTGGCGGCAGCACGCCTGGGGGACCAGATGAACCCCGAAAAAGCCTCCAGCGGATCACAATTCTACATCGTGGAAGGTAAAGTGTGGCGCAACGGCGAACTCGACACCCTCGAAAACAAAATGAACGCCACGACGCGCCAGACCATCATGCGCAGCGTCTTCACCCCCTTCCAGGAAGAACTCAACAAATACCGCCAGGAAAACAACCAGCAGGCCTTCAATGAAAGGGTGGCCATCCTCCAGGACCGTGCCGACAGCCTTTTCCAGACCGCGCCGAAATTCACTTTCACGGAAGCACAGCGCCAAGCCTACACCACCATCGGCGGATCACCCCACCTCGACGGCGGATATACCGTTTTCGGAGAAATCACCGAAGGAATGGAAATCATCGAAAAGATCTCAGCCTCAGAGACCGACGCCACAGACCGCCCCCTGAAAGACATCGCCATTAAAGTGAAGGTGATTAAAAAATGACCGTATTTCCCGTTGTCCACTCGGAAGCCCCTTTCCAAAGCCTCTCTTCCTGAAGACTCCGCGAGTCCCGCCGGGAAAAGCACCCCGGAAGGATCCGGATTTAAACATTTATCATTGAATAAAACCAGCTTTCGCCATCAGCGGTGCCCCGTCACTGCTGACAAATCACCGGCGGCCGTGAGCGGGCCATCCTGATGAGTCACCAGCCACCAGCGATGGGTCACCAGCGATGGGTCACCATAACCGTTTCAGGCCGATCAGCTGTTTGACTTCAGCCAGGGTACGGGCTGCCGACTCACGGGCTTTCTCAGCCCCCTCACGCGCTACCCGCGCCAGATAAGCCTCATCGGCACGGATGGCCAGAATACGCTCCCTGATGGGCGCCGTAAAGGCGATGATGTCCCCGGCCAGCTGCTTCTTCATATCGCCATAGCGGATCTCACACTTGTTGTACTTATCATCGAAATACGCTACCGTATCGGGGGTCGATACGATTTGCATCAGGGTGAAGAGGTTGCGGATGGGCTCTGGTTTTTCCTGGTTCATCACGGTGGGACCGCTGTCGGTGACCGCACGCATCACCTTCTTCCTGATCTCTTCAGGATCTTCATACAGGAAAATGCCATTTCCCTCCGATTTTCCCATCTTTCCCGAACCATCGAGGCCCGGGACCTTGATCATCTCCTTGCCGTCGAAGGTGAAGGGCTTGGGGAGAGGGAAGAGCCGGTGGCCGTACATGTGGTTGAAACGGGTGGCGAATTTGCGCGCCATCTCGAGGTTCTGCTCCTGATCCTTCCCCACCGGCACGAAATTAGCCTTGTGAATGATGATGTCGGCAGCCATCAGCACCGGATAGGTGAGAAGTCCGGCATTCACATTGTCGGGATTCTGCCGGGCCTTGTCCTTGAAGGAGGTGGTCCGCTCCAGTTCCCCGAGATAGGCATTCATGTTCAGGAAAGTGTAGAGTTCCACCACCTCAGGAACGTCGCTCTGGATGAAAATGGTGGCCAGAGAAGGATCGATGCCACAGGCCAGGTACTCGGCCAGGACCTGCTTCACCCCCGACTGCAGGTTCGCGGGCGTGGGATGCGTCGTCAGCGAATGAAGGTCGGCAATGAAAAAATAACAGCGGTACTCCGACTGCATCTTTACAAAACTGCGCACCGCCCCGAAATAATTACCCAGGTGTAAATTTCCCGTGGGGCGGATCCCGCTCACCACAATCTTTTGCTTCTTCTCTGTCATGTTGCCTCTTTATTCTCCGGGATTTTCCCCGGAACTGCGGCAAAAATAGCGCTCTCCATCCAAAGTTCAAATTTACTCCCCAAAAAAGAAGCTGTAACATTTCCGGAATTTATCCGTCTTATGGTGGAAAAGCTTCGGAAGCCGTATGACCCTGGAGGAATATAACCACTCTGTTACCCATTATGCCGACGGTTTGTACCGGTTCGTCGTCAAAAACGTGAAGGATCATCATTTTGCGGAGGACGTCGTTCAGGAAAGCTATGAAAAGATGTGGAAGAACATGGCGCAGGTCAGCGGTGACAAGGTAAAGCCTTACCTGTTCACCACCGCTTACCATACCTTGATCGACAGGCTCCGCAAGGAGAGACGGATGGTCACGGCCGCGGAAATACCCCCTGGCACCGAAACGGTCTCTTCGGGCTATTCCGATGTCAGGGAGCGCCTGGGGGAAGCCGTGGCCCGTTTGCCTGAAATCCAGCGCATCGTCATCACCCTGCGCGATTATGAAGGATATTCCTACCAGGAAATCGGGGAAATCACCGCCCTGAACGAATCCCAGGTCAAGGTGTACATTTACCGGGCCCGGGTTTTTCTGAAGAATTATATTGGTAAACTCGATGTTTTGGTATAAACGCTCATGAAGATCACCCGCGATAACTACGAATCCTTTTTTCTCGACTACCTGGAGGGGCGTCTGGAAGAGGAGCTGGCCGGCGAATTCCTCGGCTTCCTCAACCGTCATCCCGACCTGAAGGAGGAGTTGCGGGAGTATGAGGAGGTGACCCTGAAGGCCCCTGAGGTGGTTTTCGCAGGAAAGGGGAGTCTTCTGAAGGAAAAATACGACCAGTCGGAGGTGTTTGACCAGGCTGCCGCAGCCCGTCTCGAGGGGGACCTCTCGCCGGAAGAAGAGGCAGAATTCGGGGATTATCTCCTCCGTCACCCCGAAAAAAAGAGGGAAGCCGATCTCTTTGAGCTGACCCGGCTGATCCCCGATACCGCCATTCTCTTCCCCGGAAAGGAAAAACTCTACCGCCAGCCGGCCATCAGGCGCCTCAGGGATTGGACCATGCGCATCGCTGCCATCCTGTTGCTGGCCATGCTCATTTATACCCTCACCGACCAACCCGGTCCCCTTCCTGAAGCAGGCGATGACTCCCCGGCACTCGCCGAAACGGTCACCCCATCGCAGGAGCCCACCATCCCCCTTCCTGAAACGAGGACGGAATCCCCCATAGAAATCACAGCCACAGGACGCCCTGCGGCAACATCCCCACAAACCGGCCACAACACCACAAAACCCTCAGCAACAGGGCCTGTAAACCCTAAAAATGGCGGCAGGGCCTCCATCCCGGCCTTTTCCTCACAAAACGAAGAAAGGGACATCCCACCTGTTACCCTCACCGCCGCCACAGACCCCGGAATGAAGGAGATTCCCGCATTGAGGGCCTCCCTGAAGGGGGGAATATCTATACCCCCCACCCTCATGGCAGCCTCCCTCTCCCACCCCGCCATAACCACCGGCCTTGCCGCGGAAGAGGAGGATCCCGTGCCCCTGAATGAGAGAATCCTTGAAAAAACAGGCCTTAACCGTATCTCCCTGGCCTTCCTGGCACGTAAAGGCCTCGACCTGGCTTCCACCCTGACCGGGGAAAAAATCAACTATGACACCGACGACGACGGCCAAATCATTGCCCTTAACGTAGACACCCGCCTGGTGGGCCTCTCCATCCCCGTGGGAGAATAAGCAAGAGCCAGGGTACCCTGAAAGCCCCCGTTTTCCCTTACTAAATACCTGACCCACCTTTTTTCACCTTCCCTGTAACTTCTTCTTCCCCCTCTCCGTCATACGGTCAGATCATTCAGAAATCAGAGAATATTATCTATCAGAAAAAACAACTTTAAAACAGAAAACAGATGCAACGTTCGATTTTACTTTTACTTGCCGTCACAATGCTTTGGTCAGCCAGGGCTCAGGACACCACCCGGGTTGTGTTGGAGGAAAAAGAGGTGGTCACCGCCATCCAAGACACTATTCAAACGAAAGTCAGGGTGGGTGACAAAGATGTGGTCACGATCAGGGAAGACAGCGTGGGAACAGTAGTCAAAGTGGGTGATGATGGCATCATTGAGGTGGATGCCAACCATGCCGGCGATACCGTAAAGATCAGGATCGGTAACCGCACCATCAAGGTGGTCGATAGTGAAGAGGGGACTTCCGTGAAAACCTCCCGGGAACCTGTGGAAAAGAGAAGGGGATACGGAAAATTCAACGGCCACTGGGGAGGTTTTGAAATGGGTATCAACACGTTCCACACCACCGACTATGCTTTGTATGAAGGAACTCCCCTCCAGGGGTATGAGTTCTTTGACCTCGACCATGGCAAATCGATCACTGTCAACTTCAACATTGCCGAATGGGCCTTCACCAACCCGCGCAATACCGTGGGACTGGTCACCGGACTGGGTTTCAGCCTGATGGATTTTCGTTTTGACGATGCGGACCATACCATTGCCAAGGGAGAGACCCCGCCCTATATCCTGGAACCCGTGATGTTCGAGGAGACGGCCAAGAAGTCGAAACTCAACGTGGCCTATCTCACGGCTCCCCTCATCCTGGAGGTGGCCACGCCGCTGCGCCTCAATGCCCACCGCCTGACCCTGGCGGCCGGCGTCATCGGGGGAGTGAATATCGGATCACACACCAAGGTGAAATTCAGCGGTTCCAAGGAAAAAGACCGCGGCAACTTTCACCTCAACTCCCTCAAGTATGAGCTGACCGGCCGCCTGGGCCTCGGAGAACTCTGCCTCTTTGCCAATTACGGCATGTCCCCCCTCTTCAGGGAGGGCAGGGGACCCGCACTGAAGCCGCTCACCATCGGCATCTCCTTCCCGAATATGAGCTTCTGACGCATGGTAACACTCCCTGAAGGGAGACTTTCCTCTCCCCGGAATCTGCCAATGCCATAAAGGAACGCCTCCCTTTGCGGGAAAAGCATTAAAAACCCTGATTTTATTAACTTTGTCACGGATCGGCATCATACCCGGTCCGTGATTTTTTTTTCAGCTTATTAACCATAAAAGAGTGCCTCATGAGATTACTATTGATCAGCAATTCCACGATGCCGGGGGAGCCCTATCTCGACTATCCCAAGGGGGAAATCCGCAAATTCCTGGGCAGCAGTCCGGTGACAGCCCTGTTCATTCCCTTTGCGGGGGTGACTTTTTCATTTGATGACTATGTCACAAAAGTAGAGGAGCGCTTTGCGGAAATCGGCCACCATGTGAAAGGTATTCACAGCTTTGCCGACCCCGTGGCGGCGGTGCGTGACGCTGAAGCCATCGTCGTGGGAGGCGGCAACACCTGGCAGCTGGTCAGGATGATGCATGAACAGGGGCTCATGGACCCCATCAGGGAGAAGGTACTGCAAGGAACTCCCTTTATCGGATGGAGCGCCGGCGCCAACGTAGCCTGCCCCACCCTGCGCACCACCAACGACATGCCCATCGTAGACCCCCTGGGTTTCGACACCCTCAACCTGGTCCCCTTCCAGATCAACCCCCACTATCTCGATGCCAATCCCGACGGCCATGCCGGGGAAACCCGCGAACAACGCATCCTCGAATTCCTGGAAGTCAACCCTGAAGTGACCGTGGTCGGCCTCCGCGAAGGGACCATGCTCATCAGGGAAGGAGACCGCCTTACCATGACTGGCTCCCGGAAGGCCCGGATTTTCAGGAAGGGAGAACCGGCAGAGGAGTGGCCGGCCACCAGGGATTTCTCCCCCCTGCTAAACCTGGAAATACCCGCCTGAACCCACCCCATAATCCTGCCTCAATGCGAATACTCACTTTTTTAATGCTGATAATCAGTATGATCACAGGATGTTCCAAAGAAAAGGCCGACCTGGTGGTGCTCCATGCCACGGTCTACACAGTCGATTCCCTCTTTTCCGTCACCGAGAGTTTTGCCGTCGCCGATGGGAAAATCGTGGCCACAGGCACCGCGAAGGAGATCACCTCCCGTTTTGACGCCCCGGAAATCCTTGACCTGGAGGGAAAATTCGTCTATCCCGGCTTTATCGACGCCCATGCCCATTTTTCTGGTTACGGGATGAACCTCATGCAGTACGCCGACCTTTCCGGCACCCGCTCACCTGAAGAAATCTACGCCCGCCTGAAGGAGCACCATGAAAAAACGGGAGGATCATGGCTTCTGGGCAGGGGCTGGGACCAGAACGACTGGCGCGTGCAGCAGTTTCCCGACAAGGAGGAACTCGACAGGCTCTTTCCCGGAATGGCGGTTTACCTGATCCGCATCGACGGCCATGCTGCCTGGTGCAACTCACAGGCGCTGGAACTGGCGGGAATTACAGCCTCCACACACGTTGACGGCGGGGAGGTCCTCCTTCGCCATGGGGAGCCCACGGGGGTCCTCATCGACAATGCGGAAGCCCTGGTGACCGCCGTCATCCCCCCACCCAACCGGGACCTGATGGCTCAGGCCCTGCTGGCAGCCCAGGAAAACTGCTTCCGCGCGGGCCTCACCTCGGTCGCCGACTGCGGGGTCTCCAAAGAAGTCATCCTCCTCATGGACTCTCTCCACCAAAAGGGAAGCCTCAAAATGCGCATCAACGCCATGATCAACCCCGACCGGGAGAATTTCGACCATTTCCTGGCCTCCGGAATCTATAAAACCCCGCGACTGCAGGTGAATACCATCAAGATCTACGCCGACGGAGCCCTGGGATCACGGGGCGCCCTGATGCTGGAACCCTATTCCGACGACCCCGGAAACCGGGGCCTTCAGATCGCCACCCAGGAGTACTATGACGAGATATGCCGCAAGGCCCTGGAACACAACTACCAGGTGGCCACCCATGCCATCGGTGACAGTGCCAACCGGCTGATGCTCCATACCTATGGCCGCTTCCTCGGAGGTAAGAACGACCGCCGCTGGCGCATCGAACATGCCCAGGTGGTCCACCCCACCGACTTCGAACTCTTCGCCCGCTACTCCATCGTTCCCTCGGTACAGGCCACCCACGCCACCAGTGACATGGGCTGGGCCCCGGAACGCCTGGGTGCCCAAAGAATGAAAGGCGCCTATGCCTACCGGCAGCTGCTCGCCCAAAACGGATGGATCCCCAACGGCACCGACTTCCCCATTGAAAGGGTTGACCCGCTCCATACCTTCTTTGCTGCCCACTTCCGCACCGGCCATGACGGTAATCCCATCGGCGGCTTCCAGCCTGAAAACAGCCTGTCACGCGAGGAAACCCTGCGCTCCATGACCATATGGGCCGCCAAAGCCTCATTCGAAGAAAAAGAAAAGGGAAGCCTCGAAGCCGGAAAATGGGCCGATTTCGTGGTCCTCGACACCGACCTCATGAAAGCTTCCCCCGAAGAGGTGCTCAATGCCACAATCCTCGAAACCAGGATCAACGGCGAAAAGGTATTCTGACCGTCAACAAAAAAAAAGAGGAAAGCCACGCAACAGAACCGTGAAAAAAGGATCTTACAATAAATGAAAATAGCGACACCCCTGATGACTTCTCCTCCAGAACAGGAAGAAGCACCATCCGGCTCTTCACGATAGGGAAACCGGGGATGGGAAAACGGAAATATTCCTTTTTAATGGCTTAACAATGAATTCCAAGCTGAAACAGATCAAGTTTTTATCATTACTGGCGGTTCTCCCCCTTTTTCTGGCCGGATGTAAAACCGGACCCGTTGATGACGTCTTCCTGTATCGCGAAGAAGTACGCTTTGACATCAGCGACCATCTGGCTCCCGGTGTTCCCATCACGGCGCTTTATGCTGTCGATGAGAAGAACTATGGGTATGCCTCGGGTGATAAGGTGGTATGGGTACGCAACGGCATAGAACGCACGGTAACGCTGACCTCCGCCATCCTCGATATCGCCTGGAATGGGGCCCGACAAACCCTGTGGGCCGGCACCGTGGCGTCGGGACTGGCGTGTGTGGGAGAGGAGGGGGTCACCTACTATACCACGAAAAGCCATGGCCTTCCCCGCGATGTGATCATGCACGTGGCCTGCGACAACGAGGGAAGGGTGTGGTTTGCGAGTTCCGCCCACCAACTCGGAGGCCTCTGCTGCCTCTCAGGCTCCTCCCTCCACATTTTCACCCCCGAAAACTCCATTCTTCCCGATAACCTCATCAAAGACATCGCCTGCAGCGGCTCAAAAACCTATGTCGCCACAGGAGGTTACGTCGGCCAGCAAAAAGTGGTGGAAATAGGCGCCACCTCCTGGAACCTCCTCCCCGTGGAGGGGTATTATCTCATGGACATGGACGTCAGCAGCCATGGAACTCTCTATGTCATCGATGACGTGGGACTCTCCTCTTCATCATATATGACCAACAAGGTTTACCGCTTCCGCAACGATTCGGTCACCAGTATGCTGCCCGATTATCACCGCTTCGAATACGCCCCTATCTGTGTGAAAGCCGACCTCCGTGATTATCTCTGGGTTTCGGCTGTCACAAGTGATGACCAGCACAACCTGATGGTCTATGATGGTGAGAACTGGCAGGAGACTCCGGCGGGCTTCCCCGCCCTCTTTATCCGCTCCATGGCCGTTGACCGCTCTAACGGCCTCTGGCTGGGCTCTACGGAAGGCATTTATATCCTCCGGCAATAAAGAAGCGCACGTGCAGTGAAGAGGCAGGGGAGGATCAGGAGATTTTCTCCCTGATCAGGGCCAGCAGGATATGGTCGGAGACCATGATGCCGGTAGGAGAGAGGCGCACGGTATCCCCATCGCGGACCAGGGTGCCTTCTTCCAGAAAGGGGAGGGCGGCTTCCATGACCGCCGCCGCCACAGCATCCCCGAAATCACGGGCGATCATCGCCATGGAAATGCCCCACCGGGTACGCAAACGGGTAATCAGATAGTCATTGAGCCGATCGGCAGGAGTGAGCATCTCCATTTCTGCCGGAATTGTTCCCTTTTCCAGGGCACGCAGGTAATAGGGAAGGTTCGCCCGGTTCCACTGCCGCGACACCCCATTGTAGGAGTGGGCCGAAGGTCCCAGTCCCAGGTATTTACGGCCCGACCAGTATGCGCTGTTATGCCGTGAATAAGCGCCGTTACGCGCGAAATTGGAAATTTCATACTGCTCGAATCCCGCAGTCCTGGTTTTATCCATCAACAGGGAGAACTGTTCCAGGCTCTCCTCTTCGGCGGCTTCGGTGAGGGTTCCTCTGAGCAGGCGGGTATAAAAGGGGGTTCCTTCATGATAGGTGAGATGATAAGCCGAAATGTGGTTCACGGGAAGTGCCAGGGCCTGGTCGAGGCTCTCCTCCCATTCCCGGAGGGTCATCCCCGGAAGTCCGAAGATCAGGTCGATGCTGATCTGGTCAAATCCCTCTTCTGCAGCCAGGGTCACGGCTTCCCGTGACTGTCGGGCATCATGACGGCGGTTCATGGCCTTCAGGAGGTGGTCGTGGAATGACTGGATACCTATACTTAGCCGGTTCACCCCCGCAGCACGGTACAAGGCCGCCTTTCCAGGCGTCATATCATCGGGATTCACCTCCATGGTGACCTCGGCCTCTTTCTCTACGGGAAAAAAAGTACCTGCTTTTTCCATCAGGAAACGTACTTCCTCATGGGAGAGCACACTGGGCGTTCCCCCGCCGAAATAGAGCGTCTCCAAAGACTCTCCTCCGAGATATCCCGCCTGCAATTCCGCCTCCCTGACCACCATCTCCAGAAAATGAGGCTTCTGCCGCACCTCCGTGGTCTTGTAAAAATCACAGTAGTGGCACCTCTTCCGGCAAAAGGGAATATGAAGGTATAAACCAGCCACTATAACCTCACCAGATCCTCGAACTTGTCGATGTCGTCGGCAATCATCTTCAGGGAGGTCTCCCGGTAAAAGTCACCCGTCACCTTGCGGAGTTCCTCATATTTGAAATGGACCGGACAGAAAGGTTTGGAAGGATCATGGGCTTTGCAGGGGCGTAACCCGATCAGGCAATTGGTGAAATATTCCTCTCCGTCGACATTGACGACAATGTCCCAGAGGGAGATATCCTCGGGAGCCCGCGACAGACTGAAACCTCCGTTGGGTCCCTTGGTCGACACCAGCAGTTTCTGCTTGACCAGGTTCTGCAGGATCTTCCCCAGAAAAGGGGAGGAGAGGCTCAAATCGGCGGAAATCTTCTTAATCCCGATCCGCATGTCATCGTGAGAATATTTCGCCATGTAGATGAGAGCTCGTAAGGCGTACTTACAGGTATTTGATAACATATATCAGTTATTAAAAATTTCCTTCGGGCACTAAATGTACGGGTGGTCAAACCGCGGCCTTTCCCGTGTTATTAACTCCCTTCCTGCTCAGGAATCCCTTTCTTCGTTGCAGGAGACCGGGATCTTATCGATTCTTCGCTGATGCCTTCCTCCTTCAAAACGGGCACTCAAAAAGGCCTCGACGATGGCTATGGCCTCCCCGTCGGTAACAAACCGCCCCGGGATGGCGCAAATGTTGGCATCATTATGTTCACGCGATAAACGGGCAATGTCAGGATTCCAGCACAGCGCCGACCTGATCTTCTGGTGCTTGTTGGCCGTGATGCTGATCCCTTGTCCCGTGCCGCAAAAGGTAATCCCCAGAGGATACTCCCCGGCACTCACCGCACGGGCAATGGCATGGGCGAACTCCGGATAATCACAGCTCTCTTCAGAATAACATCCCAGGTCAACATAGGAAATCCCCACTTCCCGAAAATAGGCCATCACCGCCTGTTTCCGGCTATAACCGGCATGATCACTGGCCATTGCAATGACAGATCCCTTCATAATAAATGCTAAAATTACCTTCTAACGGAAACGCTCCGTTGAAAACAACAAATTTAATATATTTTACTTCTTTATCCTTTATTCTTAAATAATATTGATGACAATTCCCTGACCTCGAGACGGAGGACGAGAGCGATGAAAAGGAGCATCATCATGCTGTTGGCGGGGAATTTAAGCCAGGGGGAGAGTCCTTTGGTGAGCAGGGAAAGCAAAAAGAGAAGGACAGCCGCCAGAAAATATGTTCCTATTCTTTTGAGTTCATACGGGATGGGATAATATTTCTGTCCCCAGAAATAATTGATGACCATCATAATAAAGAAACAGATAAACACCGTGATGGCCGACCCCATGTATCCCAAAACGGGGATGAGCAGAAAGTTGAGGATGACGGTGATGACGGCGCCGGTCAGGGCGATGTAAGCGCCGTACCAGGTGCGGTCCTTCAGTTTATACCAGATGGAGGCGCTGAAGAAAATACCGAAGAAGAGGTCGGCCATCAGCACCAGGGGAACCACGGGGAGTCCCTGATGGTATTCAGCAGGGATAAGCAGCTTGACGATGTCGATGTAAAGCGTCATCCCCAAAAAAATAAGCAGTCCGAAAACGATGAAATATTTCATCACCGTAGCATAAATGACGGGGTCTTCTTTCGATTCTGCGGAACTGCGGGCAAAAAAGAAAGGTTCGAAGGCATAGCGGAAAGCCTGGATGAACATGTTCATGAGCACCCCCAGTTTGTAGTTGGCCCCGTAAATTCCCAGCTGGAACATGGGATCCTTTTCCGCGGGAATCAGAAAGGGGATCAGTATCTTGTCTATGTTCTGGTTTACCATCCCTGCCAGTCCGATGACCAGAATAGGAAAGGAGTAACCCATCATGCGGCGGAAGAGAACCTTGTCAAAGGAGAGCCTGACGGCGAGTATTTCCGGAAGGAGTAAAAGAAGGGTGGAAAGGGAGGCCAGCAGGTTGGCGATGAAGACATAACCCACTCCAATGGCAGGGTCATAGAAACGGCTGACCACTCCTTCGGGGTGGTTTTCGGCGATCAGCGGACAGAGGGTGAGAAAAAAGAGGTTAAAACCGATGTTCAGACCAATATTGACCAATTTGACGACGGCAAATTTCACCGGCCGTCCCTGAAGACGGAGTTGCGCAAAGGGAATGGCCGTCACCGCATCGAGACCGACCGTGAGCGCCAGCCACCACACAAACTCGGGATGATTCCCGTATTGCATGGCCGAAGCGATTTCCCCCCTGAAAAAAAACATGACCAACAGAAAGAGAAATGTGGTGGAAAACAGGGAAATGACCGAAGTGGAAAAGACTTTTTCCTTCTCTTCACTCTTCGAGGCAAACCGGAAATAACCGGTTTCCATGCCATAAGTGAGCAATATCATGGCAAAAGCCACATATCCATACAGGTTGCTGACCACCCCATATTCGGCCGGAGGGAAAATGCCGGTATGATAAGGCACCAGCCACCAGTTGAGAAAACGCCCCATGATGCTGCTCACCCCGTAAATCGCCGTATCTCCCAATAATTTTCTGAAAGGATTCAAAATAGGATATTTTTAAACAAAGATAGAATTCAATTTATATCACTTCCATCGTTTTCAGGGGAGATCTGCTTACTTTTGTAAAAACATCTACAGCATGCAACATATTCGTAATTTCTCTCATCAGGGGGTGCTCCTGCTCTTTTCGCTGGCCCTGATTTGTTCCTGTTCGGGCACCCCCCGGAAACCGTCCAGGCCTGTCATCACCCTGGAAATCCTTCCAACGGGTAACTCTTACCGTGTGGGAGATCCCGTATCTCTAAAAATCAACACCAAGGTAAAAGAGGGTGAACTGGCTAAAGTAGAGGTTTTTCTGAACAACCAACTTTTAGTTTCCGGAGACCAACCCGAAATTATCCATGACGTTGTTGCTGCCGAAGTGACGGGGGTCAACACCGTGAAGGTATATGCCGAAAAAAAAGATGGCCGCAACGCCACTCTGATCCGTAATTTCACCGTTTTTTCCGATAAGGCCCCCGCGGCCTGCAGCTATCGGGTGATCAGGGAATATCCTCACAGCACCACACATTTTACCCAGGGGCTCGAATTCCATGATGGTTTTCTCTACGAAGGAACAGGCGAAAACGGAAAGTCAGCCATTTATAAAAGCCACATGCCCACACTCCAAATTTTAAAGTCTGTTGAGTTGGACGACCGCTACTTCGGTGAGGGGATCACCATTCTCAACGGAAAGATATATCAGCTGACCTACAGGCATCAGAAGGGTTTTGTGTACGACCTGTCAAGTTTTGCCGTCATTGACAGTTTTTCTTTCTCTTCGCAGGAAGGGTGGGGGCTCACCAACGACGGAAAATACCTGATTATGAGCGATGGTACTGAAAATCTTACCTGGTTGGACCCTGTCACCTTTAAGGTGGTCAAAAAGGTACAGGTTGTTGATCACCAGAAGGTCTTCAGTAACCTGAACGAACTGGAATATGACCATGGCCATATCTGGGCCAACGTGTGGGGTATTGATCTGTTGTTAAGGATAGATGCTGCAACGGGAAAAGTCACATCGTTACTCGATCTGAAGGGTATTCTGAGCGTCATGAACAAGGGAGAGGCCGAACGTATCGACGTGCTCAACGGCATTGCCGTGCTCCCTTCGGGAAATCTGCTGGTCACCGGAAAGCTATGGCCCAAAATGTTTGAAATTACCGCCAACTGTTCAGAAGAGGGTGGGGGTGTCACCATACCGTAACCGCCCCAAATGCTTATAAGCCAATTCTGTAACTTCCCTTCCGCGGGGAGTGCGCTTTAAAAAACCCTCCTTAATCAGGTAAGGCTCATACACCTCCTCAATGGTGCCTGCATCTTCTCCCACAGCCGTGGAAATGGTGGATATTCCCACTGGTCCACCCCGGAATTTGTCGATGATAGTCACCAGAATGCGGTTGTCCATATCGTCAAGTCCGTATTTGTCGATATTTAAGGCTTCCAGGGAATAGCGGGTGATTTTGAGGTCAATTCTTCCATTTCCTTTGACCTGGGCAAAGTCACGCACCCTGCGTAGCAGGGCATTCACAATGCGGGGGGTTCCCCGGCTCCTTGAGGCGATCTCCACGGCAGCTTCCTCCTCAATGGGAACATTCAGAATAAGGGCCGACCTGAGGGCGATTTTTGTGAGAACCGTTACATCGTAATACTCAAGGTGAAATTTGATGCCGAAGCGTGCCCGCAGGGGAGAAGTGAGCAACCCCGAACGGGTCGTCGCCCCTACCAGGGTGAAAGGATTGAGCTCCAACTGAATGGAACGGGCACTGGGTCCCTTATCAATCATAATATCAATTCTGAAATCCTCCATCGCCGAATAAAGATATTCCTCTACTACCGGTGATAAACGGTGAATTTCATCGATGAATAACACATCATGGGGCTCCAAGTTGGTGAGTAGTCCCGCCAAATCACCAGGCTTGTCCAGCACCGGTCCGGAAGTGATTTTGATATTCACCCCCATCTCATGGGCGATGATAGAAGAAAGGGTGGTTTTTCCTAATCCCGGTGGACCGTGGAGCAATACATGATCGAGCGATTCTCCCCTTTGACGTGCTGCCTTCACAAAAATACGCAGGTTCTCCACCGTCTGCTCCTGTCCGCTGAACTCCACAAACGATAAGGGACGCAGCTGATTGTCATAATCACGGTCCCGCTCATTGTAACTGTTGCCCCTGATATCCAGCAGATCTGTCATTCCTGTTTTATTGCAAATTTAAGGATTCGAAGATATCATTGAGTTTCCTGATATCAAAAGGTTTTGACATATACTCATCCATACCTGCCTTCAGACACTGATCCCTGTCATTATCCAACGCATTGGCCGTTAAGGCAATAATCACCGATCTCGACCCCTTTTCTTTTTCCAGAGTCCTTATCCTCCTGGCGGCCTCATATCCGCTGATTCCCGGAAGCATAAGATCCATGATCACCACATCAGCCCCCTCCCCTGCCATCACCTCCACCGCCTTTTCTCCCGATGATACGATAATGGCTTCATATCCATTTCTGACCAGATAGAACCCAACGATTTTCTGATTGAGGGGATTGTCTTCAACAACCAATATTCTATATTTCATTATTTGTTTTTTTCTATAAAGGTAAAAATAGATGAAAATTATACTGTACTGTTCATTGGTGTTGAAAGAATTTTAGAGAATTTATTGCACATGAGAATAACAGCTCTTTTAGAACCATATCAACAACTTTACGTTACTTAATCACCAGAATTCCAATTTGAAAATAAAGTTTTCAATAACTGTTCATAAATTCACGGGGAATTGTCTGAGCAATATGAACAGTCCAAAACAGGTTGATATTATGAAAACAAGTAGAGTAAAATAATCCATGGAAAGCCGTGTTTTTTTTTATTATAAAATTCCAGAGTATCGGTACAAAGAAAACACCTTTTATTTATTTCGGATTTTTGAGATACTTTTGAACAGGGATGTTTTACCATAAATTTTTTTTAAAAAATTAGTAATCAAGTATTTGTGATTTTAGGTGAAGGATGATTTCAACATACTGGAAAAGAAGCTGGGAGCTTTCAGGCGGAAGTATCTCCTTTACCAGTTTTTAAGGGGCGGACTACTGGTGGGAGCCTTGTTTATTTTCTTCTTTACGATCATTAACCTTTTGGAATATTTCCTCTATATGCCACAGGTGTGGAGGAAAATCATTTTTGTGAGCAGCTTTTTATTTTTTATTCTGTTAATAATCAGATACATCATTTTTCCGGGGGTACAGTTGACGGGATTGGTACGTATTCTGAATTACCGGAAACTGACCGGCATTATCAGGCAGTATATTCCAGGGGTAAAGGATAAACTGATTAATGTACTGGAATTGCATGAAAGCCGTGATCCACATTATTCTTCATCCATTACTGAAGCTGCTGTTTCACAGAAAATCAGCGAGTTAAGGTTTATTGATTTTTCAGAGGCCTTAAGTTTAAAAAACCTGAAAACCATATTTTTAACTTTTGCAGCCAGTTTTCTGATGGTCCTGGTGATTTTTATAGCCGATAAATCTTTGCTTACGGTTCCGGGAAACAGGATGATTCATTTTAATCAGGAGTTTGTGAAACCTGCTCCTTACGAATTTATATTGCGAAACACCCGTCTGGAAGTGGAAAAGGGGAACGATTTCAGGGTGGAGATGGAGTGTAGGGGCAATGAAATTCCCACGGTGATGTATATTAATATCGGGGGAAATAACTTTATGATGAAGCCTGCCGGTGAGCGTAGGTTTGAGTATGACTTCACTGCAGTGGTCAGGCCTGTTGAGTTTTACTTTACCGACTTGAAATTCAATTCAGGTGGGTTTTTGCTCGATGTGGTGGCCCTTCCAGTGATTAACAGCTTTACCGTGGAAATAGTCCCTCCTGCTTATACCGGCGCGGAAAGCGTAAAAAGTGAAAACCTGGGTGACCTCAGGGTGATGGCAGGAAGCCGGCTGACATGGAATTTCCGCTGCTTTGACACCGACTCGCTTTGTATTATCTTCAGGGAAGGGGATACTATTAACGCCTCCCGAGAAGGGAAAAATAACTTTTCAGTATCGGCCATGATCACAGATCCCCAGATCTGTGATGTTTCTGTCAACAATGTTAAAGCCGGAAGAAAATCAGCCATGAGTTTTACGATTCAGGTGGTCCCTGATTATTATCCTGAGATTTCTGTGGTGCAGATTCCTGATTCTTCCAGACTTACACGTTTCTATTTCCGGGGAAATATCCATGATGATTATGGTTTTACCCGGCTTTTGTTTCATATCCATTCCGAAGAGAAGGATTCCTCCTTTACTATTCCGGTGGTGCCTTACCTGACCGACCAGGAGTTTTACACTACCTTTGATTATAAAGAACTGACCAGCTTCGGGAAAACCATCAGTTCCTATTTTTCAGTCAGTGACAACGACGGCATAAAAGGACCGAAAAATACTACTTCCGATAGTTTTGTGTTTACTTTCCCCGACCGGAAGGAGATCGAGGATACCCGGGACGAAAAGTTTGATGAGTTGGAGAAAATGCTGAATGAAAGCAGTAGGATAGCTTCGGATTTGCAACAGGATATCAAGGAGTTGCAAATGAAAAATATGAATAGCGACATATCTGCCTGGGAGAAATCACGTTTGGTGGAAGAGATAATTTCCGAAAAAAACCAACTGGAACAGATGCTGGAGCAGATTGAAAAACTGAATAGTGAGCGGGACAGTTATTCCAACACATTCAACGAACAAGGTGAAGAAATTCTTAAAAAGCAGGAGAAAATTCAGGAGTTGCTTGAGGATGTGATGACCGAAGAGTTGAAAAAACTACTGGAAGAATTCAGTAAACTGGCTGAGGATTTTAACAGTAAGGAGTTAAATGAGTTGAGCCGGAAGATGGAAATGTCGTTTGAGGATCTCTCGAAGCAGCTTGACAGAAATCTCGAGATGCTTAGGAAAATGCAACTGGAACAGGAGCTCGAAGATATCGTAAAAAGGGTGGAGGAGATGAAGTCACGCACCCTGGAAGAGGGCCAGGCCATTGAACTGGAGAAGGATTTGAAGGATATGGACGGGAGGAGTGAAGAGAGTATTATGGAACTTGACGATATTGAACAAGAGCTGAACTCTGTTCTGGAGAAAAATAACGAAATGGAAAAGCCCCTTAATTTCGATGATTTTAAGGAGGAATTTGAGGAAATAAGGCAGGATATGCAACAATCTAACGAGGATTTGCATAAAAATAACAGGAAGAAAAGCGCCGGAAAAAGAAGGGAAGCATCAGAGAAGTTAGGTAATATGGCTTTTGCGATGCGTCAGATGCTGGAATCAAACCAAAGCCAGGAAAATACGGAAAACATCAGGGAGCTGCGTCAGATTTTGAAAAACCTGGTACATCTCTCTTTCAGTCAGGAAGAGATTCTGGAGAGAGTACGTGGTACTTCCCAGGGGGATCCTGCGTTAAGGGTTTATTCACGTCAGCAGAGGACTTTATCGGAACAAAGCCAGGTCATACGTGATTCCCTGTATGCTCTGGCCAACAGGTCGCCCGAAATCGGAAATGTGGTTAACAACGAAATTCTGGCGATGGAATTTAACCTGGTACGTGCGGTAGAGTTGATGGGAGAGGGGTTGTTTTTACAGGCATCAGCCAACCAGCAGTTGGTGATTACTGCGGCCAATAACCTGGCTCTTTTCCTGAGCGACGCCCTGCAAAATATGGAAGATCAGATGGCCAATTCACAGCCTGGCGATGACAGCAAACCTCAGGGAGGAAAGCCTGGTGGCACGGGAAGCCTGCAGAAACAATCGGAGAACCTGCGCAACCAGCTCCAACAGATGATCGAAGAGATGAAAAGCGGCAAAGGAGGTAAAATGAGCCGTCAAATGGGGGAATCGCTGATGATGCACGAAATGATGCAACAAATGCTTCGTGATCTGATGAACAACGGCAACATGGGCGGTGACGCCCGTAAACAACTGCAAATGGCAGACCGGCTGCTGGAGGAAAACCGCCGCGATATCATGAATAAGAGAATACAACCCAACCTTATTAAACGACAAAACGAAATTATGACGCGCCTGCTGGAAGCCGAAAAATCGGAAATGGAACGCGATCAGGATAACAAAAGAGAATCCCATACCGCTGATGATCAATTCTACAGCAACCCGGCACGCTTTTTCGAAAAGAACTTGCCGAAGAATATATCTATTGAGAATATTCAACGTAATAGTTTGAAAATGAATGCTTTTTTTCAAGATAAGTATAAAAATTACGTAGAGAAATTTAACTCCCATGCCACTGAATAAAAAAGAGATCGTTATTTCTTCTGATACCACTGAGTTGAAAGTGGTTGAGACCTTCTTGTATGAAATCTTCAGGACTTACCAGATTGACGAAGATCTCTACTTAAAGGTGCTTGTATGCCTGAATGAAGCTGTTACCAACTCCATCATGCACGGTAATAAATTCGATGAAAGGAAACAGGTGAGAATTGAGAGTTTCACATGTAATAAATATCTGTATTTCAGAGTAATAGATGAAGGTGATGGGTTTGATTATACCCATCTTCCCGACCCCACCACCGTAGATAACATCCTGAAAGAATCGGGAAGGGGGATTTTTATTATCAAAAATATGTCCGACGGAATTTTTTTCAGGGAAAAGGGAAATATCGTGGAATTCAAAATTGAAAAAGGTGGCAGGAATTAGATTTTTCTTTGCGGAAGTGGCCGTTATCAGGGTAAAACAGCGGTTTCTGCGGCAGGTGATTCAATCCCTTGCAAAAAATGAAAACAGGAAAGCCGGAGAAATCAATGTTATTTTCTGTTCCGACGAATATTTGCTGAAGATTAACAGGGAGTTTTTGTCGCACGATTTTTACACCGATATCGTTACTTTTGACAACAGCCAGGAGGAGACTCTTGCCGGTGAACTATACATCAGTTTGGAAAGGGTAAGAGAAAACAGCGTTTATTATGGGGTCGCTTTTAAAAAGGAGCTGGCCAGGGTGGTGATCCACGGTGTCCTTCACCTGGTAGGATATAAGGATAAGCGTAAAACGGACAAAAAAGAGATGGTGGAAAAGGAAGATTTTTATCTACGGATGTTTGATATAGAAAACAGTTACTGATGCTACCCATATACGATGTCATCGTGGTTGGAGGAGGCCATGCGGGATGTGAGGCTGCCGCTGCTGCCGCGCGTATGGGTTCCCGTACCCTGCTGATTACCATGGATATGGCCAAGTATGCCCAAATGTCCTGTAATCCTGCCATGGGGGGTATTGCCAAGGGCCAGATCATTAGGGAAATGGATGCCCTTGGGGGTTTTTCGGGAATTATTTCTGACCGTACATCCATTCAGTTCAGGATGCTCAACCGCTCAAAAGGACCGGCCATGTGGAGCCCCCGCGCTCAAATTGACAGGATGCGTTTTTCGGAAGAGTGGAGGGGGGTACTGGAGAATATCCCAAACCTGGAACTATGGCAGGATACCGTGGTCAGGCTGTTGCTGAAGGATGGTGAGGTAAGGGGCGTGGTTACCCGCATAGGTGTTGAATTTGAAAGCCGCACGGTGGTGCTTACCAACGGGACTTTTCTCAACGGATTGATGCACATCGGACGCAGTCAGATGGAAGGAGGCCGGATAGGGGAGTCCTCTTCCTATTTTCTGAGCGACCAACTTAATGAGGCCGGTTTCCGGACTGGCCGTCTGAAAACAGGAACACCGGTAAGAATCGACGGGAGGTCAGTTCACTTCGATATGCTGGCCGAACAGAAAGGCGACCTTGGAGGTGGTAAGTTTTCTTATCTCCCGGGGGAAAAATCAACCCTGAAACAACGCTCTTGCTGGATAACCTTTACCAATCCCGACGTACACGGTATTCTGGAATCGGGTTTTGACGACTCTCCCATGTATAATGGTACCATCCGGAGTACTGGCCCCCGGTATTGTCCAAGCATCGAGTCCAAACTTGTTACTTTTGCCGAAAAACAACAGCACCAATTATTTCTGGAACCAGAGGGCGAAAATACTCAGGAATACTACCTGAACGGCTTTTCCTCCTCCCTACCATGGGATGTACAGCTCAAATCGCTCAGACGCATCAGGGGATTTGAAGAGGCAAAGATCTACAGACCAGGGTATGCTATCGAATATGACTATTTTGACCCTACACAGCTTCATGCTACCCTGGAAACCAAGTTGGTTAAGAATCTCTTTTTCGCCGGACAAATTAACGGAACCACGGGGTATGAAGAAGCCGCAGCACAGGGACTTATGGCAGGAATCAACGCCCACTATACCGCTTCGGGAACTGGCGGACCTTTTGTACTTGGTCGCGACGAGGCCTACATCGGAGTGCTGATCGATGATCTGGTCACCAAAGGAGTGGATGAGCCTTACCGTATGTTTACCAGCAGGGCGGAATACCGTATCTTATTGCGGCAGGATAATGCTGATGAGCGGCTGACCCGAAAAGGGGTGGCTCTGGGACTGGCATCAGAAGAACGGGTGACCCTCCTGGAAGAGAAAATAAGAATTCGGTCGGAAATCATTGATTTTCTGCGTTCTTTTAGTATTAAACCACAGTATATCAATGATTTGCTTGACAGTAAAGGTACTTCTCTGTTGCGGCAGCCTGTAAAGCTCATTGATGTATTACTCAGGCCGCAGATGACTATCTTTGATCTGGTGAAGCATATTGCTCCATTCGGCGCAATGATCAGGAAACTGCACATGGGAGAGCGTTATGATGAGATCATGGAATCAGCCGAAATTTCGGTGAAGTATGAAGGGTATATTCAGCGGGAAAGGGCACTGGCCGATAAGGTTAAGAGACTGGAAAACATCGATATAGAGGGCAGGTTTGATTATTCGAACCTCCAATCCCTCTCTACCGAGGCACGACAGAAGCTGAGTTCGATCAAGCCTGCCACCATCGGACAAGCCAGTCGGATACCGGGAGTCTCTCCGGCCGACATCAACGTTCTGCTGATCCTGCTCGGACGATAAATGTTCCACGTGGAACAAATAATGAAATGGAAAAAATGGATTTAAAGAGTTACATCAGGGAGGTCCCCGATTTTCCGCAACCGGGAATCGGTTTCAAGGATATTACCACACTGATCGGAGATGCGGAAGCTTTTAGGGTCATGGTTGATCGTATTACCCGTCATTACCGCAACAGGGGAATCACCAAGGTGGTTTCGCTCGAGTCACGGGGATTTATTGTCGGCGGAGCCCTGGCTTACCACCTGCAGGCCGGCTTTGTTCCCATCCGTAAGGCCGGAAAACTCCCTTCACAAACCATCTCTATGTCTTATGACCTGGAATACGGAACCGATACCATCGAGATCCACGCCGATGCCCTGGGGGAAAACGACACCGTGCTTATCCATGACGACCTTCTGGCTACGGGAGGTACGGCCCTGGCAGCCCTTCACCTGGTGCAAAAACTGGGGGTGAAGAAGATTTACTTCAGCTTCATCTGTGACCTGCAGTTTATCCATACACCCCTCAAGGAGGAACTGAATACCTACGAACCACACATCCTGGTGAGTTATCCCTAATTCCCTTTCCTTGGCCGATAAATTTATCAATAGGAATATTGATCACCTGAGGTCACTCGTTGCCCTGTTGCCTGACCTTCCTGGGATTTACCAGTATTTCGACAATGCGGGGATGATTATTTATATCGGCAAAGCCAAAAATCTAAAAAAAAGGGTAGCCTCCTATTTCAATAAAACCCCCGAAAATCGCAAAACCGCCTTGTTGGTGCGTAATATCGCCGATATCCGTCACATGGTGGTCGATAGCGAAGAGGATGCCCTCCTGCTCGAAAATAACCTGATCAAAAAATACAGGCCACGTTATAATATCAGGTTAAAAGATGACAAGACCTACCCCTGGCTCTGTATCAAAAATGAGCGTTTTCCCAGGGTTTTTAAAACCCGCCAGGTCATTCGCGATGGGTCTGAATACTTCGGTCCCTTTACCTCATGGATCACCGTCTCCACCCTGTTGGAACTCTTCAAAAAACTATATAAGCTCCGCACCTGCAATTATCTGTTGTCGGAAGATAACGTACAACGCGGAAAATACCGGCTGTGTCTGGAATACCACATCGGCAATTGCACGGGACCCTGTGAAAATCTCATCAGTGCTGACCAGTATGGTCAGGGCATCGCTGAAATCAGGGATATCCTGAAGGGAAATGTGACGGGGGTGATTCGTCAGTTGAAGGAGTTGATGAAACGGCACGCCTCAGACTACCGATTTGAGGAGGCCCAAATGATCAAGGAGAGGATCTCCGCCCTCGAAAAGTACCAGAGCCGCTCAACCGTGGTGAGTTCCTCCATTACCGATGTAGATGTCTTTACCGTCGATTCGGACGAAAAAATGGCGGTGGTCAATTATCTTAAAATCATCCGCGGGGCCATCGTTCAAACCTACAGCATGGAAATCCGCAAACAGCTCGATGAACCCGACGATGAACTTCTCCTCTCTGCCATGATAGAAATCCGGCAGAAAATTTTCAGCAATGCACGTGAAATTATCGTTCCTTTCCGTCTCACCGCCGAACTGAAAAATGTCAAATTTACAGTACCTAAAAAGGGTGAGAAATTTAAGCTACTCGAACTTTCACATCGCAATGCCCGCTATTTCAGATTGGAAAGGGAGAAGCAATACTCTTCCGCCACACCCCTGCGCCCCTCGGAAAGGATCCTGGAAACCCTGCGTAAAGATCTCAGGATGCAGGAAGTGCCTACCCATATAGAATGTTTTGATAACAGCAATTTGCAGGGAAGTTTTCCGGTTGCGGCTTGTGTGGTTTTTATTAATGGAAGGCCTGCCAAAAGAGAATACCGCCATTTCAACATTAAAAGCGTGGAGGGGATCGACGATTTTGCCTCTATGGACGAGATTGTGACCCGCAGGTACCAGCGCCTGGTGGAAGAGGAAAAACCCCTGCCCCAGCTCATCATTGTTGATGGTGGAAAAGGACAGCTTTCTGCGGCTACCTCGGCCCTGGAAAACCTGGGCCTCCGCGGAAAAATCACCATCATCGGCATTGCCAAACGGTTGGAAGAGATTTATTTCCCCGGGGACCAGATCCCTCTCTACCTCGACAAAAAATCAGAATCCCTGAAACTGATCAGCCACCTGCGTGACGAGGCTCACCGCTTCGGCATCACCTTCCACCGACAGAAAAGATCTACCGCCTTCCTCCAATCAGAACTGGAATCCATCCCCGGAATCGGTCCGGCCACCCTCCAGAAACTCCTCAGAAAATTCAAATCGGTACACAACATCAAAGAACTTAGTTCCGCACAACTTACCTCAGAGGTGGGAAAAGCCAAAGCTACCCTCCTGCTCGATTATTTTAGAAAAGAGGCGGAGAATTCAGGGGAAGGGGCTTCCCCCAACGAATAAGAGGCTTCCTTGCTCAATTATTGGGGTATATTCCTGTGGCCGGACAAATGACTCGAAGATGTTGTGCGTATTTAAAGCACAGATATACAATGTGATAAACTGTATTTAACAGTATGTAAACCTTATCGGTCCGGAAATGGCTTCTTCACTGGGAGGAGGTTGGAGGAGATCCTTCCTGCGGGGTTAAAATGAGGGGGATGTATAACTGAAGCTAGTTTTGATAGGAAGTGGGGAACATGTCGAGATAGGAAGCGGGGAACATGT
>CAZMMX010000002.1:58215-79837 GCA_964567485.1 uncultured Prolixibacteraceae bacterium
AGCGGGGAACATATTGAGATAGGAAGTGGGGAACATGTTGGGTCAGTAAGACTGCCGAATGCATGGTCATGATGACTGAATTGTGTTTGATCCCGGTGACTAAGTATGTTTAATCCCGGTGGGAGGGGAGAAAAGGAGCCGTGGCGTGTTTCAGAAGGAGGGGCGGTATTTTTCGTCGGTTTCGAGGAGGCCCAGGTAGCTGACGTACCGGGAGAGGGCAATTTCTCCTTTTTCCACTGCTTTCTTGACGGCGCACCCCGGTTCGTGGGTATGGGAGCAGTTGTTGAACTGACAATCTGATGAGATTATAAAAAACTCACGAAAATAGTGAGAGATTTCCCAAGGTTCCATTTCCAGCATACCAAAGGCTTTGATACCCGGGGTATCGATGATATAGCCTCCGAAATCGAGTTCGAAGAGTTCAGAAAATGTGGTGGTGTGTTTTCCTTTTTCGTGGGAGTCGGAAATTTCGCAGGTGCGGAGTTGCAGGCCCGGCTGGAGGATGTTGATCAGGGTAGACTTGCCTACCCCGCTGTGGCCGTTAAACACGCTGATTTTCCCCTTCATCATCTCTCTGAGTTCATCTATTCCCTCGTTGCTGATGGCCGAGGTGTGAAGGGTGGGATATCCGATGGAAGCATAGAGGGAGGTGACTTCGGCCAGGGTTTGCTGCTGTTGCGGATGATACCTGTCGGTTTTGTTGAAGACCAGAACCACGGGAATGCGGTATGCTTCGGCCGATGCCAGGAATCTGTCGATAAAGGTGGTGGTGGTCACCGGATAGCTGATGGTGGCTATCAGGAAAGCCTGGTCGATGTTGGAGGCGATGATATGGGCTTGATGGGAGAGATTCTGTGATCTTCTGATGATATAATTCTTTCGTTCGTGGATGGAGTGAATCGTTCCGATCTTTGTTTGCTGGTTGTGGCTCTCCTTTTCAAGATATTGAAAATCAACCCGGTCACCCACGGCGACCGGGTTGGTGGTTTTCAATCCCTTAATGCGCAAGTTTCCCCTGATGCGGCATTCGTATTTGATGCCGTCATCATCCCTGACGGTGAACCAGCTTCCTGTGGAGCGAATGACAATTCCTGTCTTCAATATCTTATTTCTTTATCAGTTCCAGTCAAGGATGATTTTTCCGCAGTTGCCGGCTTCCATGATGTCGAAGGCTTCCTGGAACTGTGTGGCCGGGAACCGGTGGGTGATCACTCCCGATATGTCGAGACCCGACAGGAGCATCATTTCCATTTGGTACCAGGTTTCATACATCTCCCTCCCGTAGATGCCTTTCAGAGTTAATCCCTTGAAAATCAGTTTTCCCCAGTTGATGGTTGTCGATTGGGGGAGGAGACCCAGGAGGCTGATTTTTCCCCCGTTGTACATATTGTTGACCATATCATTAAAGGCTACCGGGGAACCGGAGCATTCGAGGCCGACATCGAAGCCACCCACCATGTGGAGGGTAGCCATTTTTTCGCGCAGGTTTTCCCGGGTGGGATCGATAACCAGGGTAGCGCCCATTTTCAGGGCCAGTTCACGGCGGAAGGGGCTCAGGTCGGTGCCCACGATGTTCCGGGCACCTGCAAACTTGCAGATGGCGGCAGCCATGGAGCCTATGGGTCCTCCGATACCGGTGATCAGCACATCTTCCCCCAGCAGGGGAAAGGAAAGGGCCGTATGGGTGGCATTGCCCATGGGGTCCATGATGGAGAGGATCTCGTCGGGAATACGGGCGTCAATGTGAAGTACATTTTTCGCCGGAACAGAGATATACTCGGCGAAACCTCCGTCACGGCTGACGCCGATCCCGATGGTATTCTCGCAGATATGCTGTCTTCCCCGCCGGCAATTGCGGCAATACCCACAGGAAATGTGCCCCTCTACGGTGACACGCTCCCCAATCCTGACATTGTCCACTTCACTGCCGGTTTCCACAACATGTCCCATGTACTCATGTCCTATAATTACAGGCGTTTTTATTGCCCCTTGGGCCCACTCGTCCCATTTGTATATATGCAGGTCAGTGCCGCAAATGGCCGACTTGCTCACTTTAATCAGAACATCATTGGGCCCCGGAACCGGAACCGGAACCTCTTCCATCCAGATGCCTCTCTCAGGCTTTCTCTTTACCAGTGCTTTCATATTCCTTAATTAATTTGTGTTGTCATTTTTTACGGGCTGAAGGTAGGGGTGAAAATAGAAAAAAAAGGCGCTAAAAATCATGGTGGAACCTCTTTTTATGTGGGCCGTCAGCCCTCCTGAATTCATACTTCTCTCTTACGGGGTGCAGGATTCAGGTGAAGTTCTCTGGCCGTGATGAGTCTTACGGGATACCAGGCGGCCAGAAAGCCAATGGCGAGTACAACGCCGGTGATCAGCAGCAGGTCGGCAAGCTGTATTTCCACTGGGTATGCCGATATGACAAAGGAACCCTCACCCGGCAGGGTGATGAGTCCGAACCTGATTTGCGCCAGGCAGACGGCCACGCCCAGGAGCAACCCCGCGGCTGTGCCTACCAGGGAAATCATCCATCCTTCCAGGAGAAAGATTCTCCGTACCAGATGTTCAGAGGCGCCCATGCTTCTGAGGATCATGATATCCTCTTTTTTGTCGATGATCAGCATGGTGAGGCTTCCCAGGATGTTAAAGGAGGCAATGACCAGGATAAAGGCCAGGATGAGGTAGGTGGCCCATTTCTCCATTTTCATGGTCTTATAGAGGGAGTCGTGTTGCTGGTATTTTGTTTTGACGAGGTAGTCGTCGCCGGCCTTGGCGATGATGGCATTCCTCACCTTTCTGACCGGCATATCGTGGTTTACCTTCACTTCCAGGGCGCTGACCTGTTTCCCGGTTTCAAAAAGTTCACGGGCGAAGGCTATGGGAACGAAGACCGTGCTGGCGTCTACCTCTTCCAGGAGAGCGAAGACGCCGGCGGGGTAACAGCTGCCAAAGCGGAGGGCTTTGTCGGGGCTCATCATTCCCGAGAGTCCCTTTGCAGGAACATAAAAGTGAATGGGAGCCGTGAAACTGAGGCTGATGCCCAGATATGCGGCAACCCCTTGTCCGGGTACCGCAAAATAGTCATCGATTTTCTCAGGAAGAAACCGTCCGTCGATGATCAGGCTGTCGATACCTGTGATATCGTTGAACTGGTCGTCGACCCCTTTCATAGTAGCGATGAATTGTCTCTCCTCGTAAGCCAGAAGGGCGTTTCCCTCGATCACCTCCGAATAATCCGCCACGCCGGGCATGTCTGCCAGTACCTGGTCCCTGAGAAAGGCAGGATCGAAGAATTTTCCCTCGCGTGGGACGATCTTCAGGTCGGGGTCCAACACGCTGAAATAGGATTTAATGAGCCCGTCGAAGCCGTTGAATACCGACAGGACCACCACCAGGGCAAAAGTGCCTATGGCCATACCCGTGGCGGCAATCCCCGAAATGATGTTGATCACATGTTGTTTCTTCCGGGAGAAGAGGTACCGCCTGGCTATGAACAACGGAAAATTCATGGGATGTGTGATGAATGGCTCCTCCGAAGGGTTTATGAATGAAGCAGCCGGTCGATGTTTTCGAGATAATTGAGGCTGTCGTCGATAAAAAACTCCAGTTCGGGGATAATACGCAACTGTTTACCCACCTTATTGCCGATCAGTCCGCGGATGTTTTTGGTCATCAGTTTAATATGCTTCAGCGTTTCAGGGGCTTTTTCCGGCGGGAAAATGCTCAGGTAGCACCGGGCCAGCGACAGGTCACTGGTGATACGTACCACCGTGACACTGACCATCAATCCCTGAAACTCACCGCGGAGTTCTTTCAGGAAGAGTTCTGCCATCTCTTTTTGGAGGAGACGGGCAATTTTATTCTGACGGGTTGAAAATTGTTCCATGACGGAGAATTATAATCTCCAAAAATACGCATTTTTCCGTTACACTTTCCCGAAAGTTAAGGGGTAGCGCTGGTGTTGGTAAATGAGATAATGTGTAATTTTCGGCTTTTATTCAGGAAGGAGAATTTATGCGAACCATCAGGATAGATCATCGTGAGGAGATCGATCAGATTATCAAGTCGTGCAAAACCTGTTTTGTGGCCATGAGCGACGGGGATCAGCCTTATGTACTCCCCCTGAATTTTGCCCTTGACGGTGACACGGTCATTCTCCATTCTGCACAGTCGGGGCGTATGTGGGAGACCCTGAAGAGGAATCCGAAGGTATGCATCAACTGGACTTTGGGGGAGGAGATTGTTTGGCAGGATCTGCCGGTGGGGTGTAGTTACCGGGTGAAATCGGCTTCTGTGGTTGTGGAAGGGGTTGCGGAATTCGTGGAGGATTATGGGGCTAAATTGCGGTGTATGGAGTTGATCATGGCACAATACAGCGATCTCTCTTTCAGTTTCAGTGAGCCTTCGATCCGTAATGTGGGGGTGATCAGGGTCAGGATCAGCCATATTTCGGCGCGCCGCTTTGGCGCCAGGGCCGTCACTCCCTGGCGCAAACCTGAGGAATAGGGAACTGCCGGCCTTTTTTGATTGTTGAATAGTAATGCGTAGCACATGATATTTGTCACCGGAGGAACCGGGCTGGTAGGAAGCCATCTCTTGCTGTCGCTGGTCAGGAAGTTTGGAAGGGTCAGGGCCCTGAAAAGGAAAAGCAGCGATACCCAAGAGGTGAGAAAGCTCTTCTCGTGGTACAGCGGGGATGCGTGGGCTCTTTTCGACCTTATTGAATGGGTCGATGGTGATATTCTCGACATTTACTCTCTGGAGCCCCTTCTCGAAGGGGTGGAAACGGTTTATCACTGTGCTGCGGTGGTCTCCTTTGACAGCAGGAAGAGGAGTGAGATGATCCACTACAATGTTGAGGGGACGGCTCATCTGGTAGATGCTGCTCTGGCTTGCGGGGTGAAGCGGATTTGTCATGTCAGTTCCAATTCGGCACTGGGGAGCAGTAGTAACGGAACTCCGGTCACCGAGGAGACCAGTTGGGTGCCATCGCGAAAAAATACGGGGTATTCCGAGAGTAAGTTTTTTTCGGAGGCTGAGATTTGGCGGGGGATGGAGGAAGGCCTAGGGGCGGTGGTCGTCAATCCCTCGATCATCGTGGGGCCCGGAAAATGGGGTTCCGGGAGCACCTCTTTTTTTCCTGCCGTGGATAGGGGATTACGTTTTTATCCTGGTGGAAAGACCGGTTATGTGGATGTGCGGGATGTGGTGGATGCCATCATGTTGCTCACCTCAGACGACTATTTTGCACAAGCGTGTGGTCGCCGGTACCTGATCAGTGCTGAAAACATCAGTTACCGTGATTTTTTTGGGGCGGTCGCCGATGCCCTGGGGAAACCGCGCCCTGCCATCAGGGCGACGACGCTGATGCTGGAGGGGGCCTGGCGGGCTTCCGCTCTTTTGTCCCTCCTTACCGGGCGATCGCCCCTGGTTTCCCGGGAAACCGCCGCCAGTGGACGTAAGGAAACCTGTTACGACGGCTCTGCCATTACCCGGCTCTTCGGATTCTCCTACCGGCCCATCTCAGAGGCCATCCAAAATACCGCTGGCTGCTATCTGCGTGACCTCAGGGCCTCATCGGTCACGAGTGGAAAACCAGCAGGGGAATAGTGGTGTGAAACAGCATCTTATGGGCGATACTCGGGTTAAAGATCCGCGCCAGCATGTTTCTTTTCCGGGTGGTCAGGGCAATAATGTCAATTTGGTGTTCCGTGATGAATTTGTCGAGTTCTCCCAGGATATCCTCTCCGATGATCAGTTGACAATCAAATTCCTTTCCGGTATACTTACTGCGTAATATATCCTTCATTCCCTGCAGGCGGGCCATATCCCACACCGGTTCCTCGCTGCGGCCGACGTGGACGCAGTTGATCTGGGCCTGGTAGGGTTCAATGATACGCATGAGCTTTTCGATGGCCACGAAGTCCTTTTCATCAAAATTGGTGGCATACAGGATTTTGTGAAACCGGGTGGCGATATCTTCCGGGGTATCGGCAGGTATGGCCAGTACCGGCACCCTGGCATCGGTGATGATTTCAGCGGTGACACTTCCGAGAATGTCCATGTCGCTGCCCGCTTTGCCCTGGGTACCCATGACAATCACCATAACCTGGTGTTTGTGGGAATAGGAGAGGATATCATCACGCGGGTCCCCGGCCTTGATGATGTACTCGGTATCGACCTGGTTCCATACCTCTTTGGTAAAATGGCGTACCAGCCCTTTCAGGAAGTTTTCCATCTGTTCCTGGGCATTTTTCTCGGCATTCTCGAGGTGTACCACCAGTCCGGTATCAAAGGCATAGATATCGCTGAAGGGAACCGAATAGACGATGGGGTTGGGATAAGCGTGGAACAGCACCATTTTGACATTCAGGGAGCGTGCAATGCCAAAAGCTACGCGGGCCGCTTTCATCGAATACCCCGAAAAATCGACAGGAACCAACACCTGCGGCTCTGTCTTTTTCAGCGGAGGATGCTGGGCACCCGATTTCCCCAGGAACTCCTCAAGAATGGGAAAGGCTTTCTCCAGTTCTTCTTCCCTGATCTGAACCCTTACTGCCAACGAAGAGGTCCCCTCGGGCAGGTTGAGGTCATCGAGAACTGCGTCGATTCCCTCTTTTTCGAACAGGGTTTTCAGGATCTGTGCTTTGGCAAAAGGAAGCGTGGCGATGGTCAGCAGTTTCTGTGTCATGGCTATTGGTTTTTTTATGGGCATCACCTATGTATTCGTGAAAACCTAAAAAGAGGTTACAATGCCGGGGTAAAAAACAAAATAAGTCCTGCCGGAGAAGCCATATTGCCTCTCCTGCAGGACTCTTCAGGGCCTTTTTACAAATTCTGTGATAATCAGATGCCCGGCAGATGCCGGTCTTGCTTCTCCGGTTATTTCAGTCCGAAAGCCTCTTTGATCTTTTGGACGTAATCCAGTTTTTCCCAGGTAAAGAGTTCCACTTCTATTTCTCTGGCCTTATGGTAAAGAGGGGAGAATTTCTTAACCGTGGTGACCGGGGTGCGGCCCATGTGGCCGTAACGGGCGGTTTCGGCATAAATGGGAAGGCGGAGTTTAAGGCGTTCCTCGATCATTCCGGGGCGCAGGTCAAAGAGTTCGTTTACTTTAGTGGCGATGGCGCTGTCGCTCATGGCCACGTTTTTGCGACCGTAAGTGTGCACGTAAAGTCCCACAGGACGGGCGACTCCAATGGCATAGGCCAGCTGGATGAGGATTTCGTCGGCGACGCCGGCAGCCACCATATTCTTGGCGATGTGGCGTGCGGCATAGGCTGCTGACCGGTCGACCTTCGAGGGGTCCTTGCCCGAAAAGGCACCTCCCCCGTGGGCTCCCTTGCCTCCGTATGTGTCGACAATGATCTTCCGCCCGGTAAGTCCCGTGTCACCATGGGGCCCGCCGATCACGAATTTCCCGGTGGGATTCACATGGTATTCGATCTCTCCGTTGAAAAGGGACTGCGTGCGTGCAGGAAGTTTTGATATGACCCTGGGAATCAGGATATTGATGACATCACGCTTGATTCTCGCCAGCATAGGCTCGTCGTCGTCGAATTCGTCATGCTGCGTGGACACCACAATGGTGTGCACCCTTAGCGGCGTGTGGTCGTCACCATATTCGATGGTCACCTGCGACTTGGAGTCGGGCCGCAGATAGGGCATGGGACTCCCCGGTTCCCTGCGGATGGCCGCCAGCTCAATCAGAATGCGATGCGACAATTCCAGAGGTAGCGGCATATAATCTTCGGTATCCTTACAGGCATACCCAAACATCATCCCCTGGTCACCAGCTCCCTGTTCTTCTCTGAGAGCCCTCTCAACACCCCTGTTGATGTCGCCACTCTGCTCGTGGATGGCGCTGAAAATACCACAGGAATCGCCGTCAAAACGGTATTCTGCCTTGGTATAGCCAATCTCTTTGATGACATTTCGCGCCACTTCCTGGACGTCGACATAAGTATTTGATTTCACTTCTCCGGCAATGACCACCTGTCCAGTAGTCACCAGCGTCTCTATGGCCACCTTCGAATAGGCGTCAAAGGCCAGGAACTGATCCAGCAAAGCATCGGAAATCTGGTCAGCCACCTTGTCGGGATGGCCTTCCGAAACTGATTCACTCGTGAATAAGTAACTCATAATGAATAATTTTACGTGCCTTCACAAAAAGCACAATTCAACAATCACCAATATATACTACAGGAAAAAAGATTAAAAGACAGCTTTGCTGTCCGATTGTTTTAGCATTTTGAGTGGTTGCAATCAATCACAAATCTTTCCACGTAGTGGTGGCAAAATTACAAATCTTTTTATTATCCCGAACGGGAGGTGTTATTTTTTCCTCCGGGGTACTGCCTGATGTTTCTGTTTGGGGGTCCTTTTCAGGGTGTTACTGGTCGGGGTCTTCCGTGGCGGGTTATTTGCGGAGGGCTTCGGCGCCGCCGGTGATTTCGAGGATCTCCTTGGTGATGGCGGCCTGGCGGGCTTTGTTGTACTGCAGCGTCAGTTCCGCCAGCAAGTCGGTAGCGTTGTCGGTAGCCTGGTGCATGGCCGTCATCCGGGCTCCCTGTTCTGCCGCCCACGACACCAGAAGCGCCTTGTGGAAGGTGATCTTCAGCCACATGGGAATCATGCCGGTGACGACCTCTTCCTTCGAGGGTTCGAAAATGATGTCGCCCGTCGTCTCTTTATCCTTAACCACAGGAATGGGAAGGGGCAGAAGTCTCTCCTTGACCTGGGTATAGCGGGCGGCATTGATGAAATCGTTGTATACCAATTCCACGGCTTTGTAATGGCCGTTGAGAAATCCCCCCACCATCTCAGCGCAAAAATCAGCGCAATGATCGTAGTCGAGCTGATCGAAGAGTTGGTTGCGGTTTCCTATGATGTTGATATTGTGGCTTTTGAGAAATCTTTCGCCTTGTTTTCCGACGGCCAGGAAATCGACCAGGTCGTCATGTGCTTCGCTGATGTATTTTTCTTCGATAAGGTCCATGGCGGCGTGGATGACCGAAGAATTGAAGGCTCCGCACAATCCCCGGTTTCCGGAAATGAGAACCACCAGCACCCTGCCGTTCGTCCTTTGGGCAGCATAGGGAGAGGCGCTGAAATTTTCGGGGTCGGAAGCGGCTGAAAGAAATAGCTCCTTGAATTTCAACGCATAAGGCCTGAAATTGATCACGGCATCCTGGGCTTTTTTCAGCTTCGCTGCCGAGACCATTTTCATGGCGCTGGTCACCTGACGGGTGGTTCTGATAGAACCTATGCGTGTTCTGATTTCTTTCAGTCCTGACATATCTCCATATTTTCAGAGTGCTGCGGAAGAACTCTATACCGTATATTTCGCTGAGACCGTGGCGGCGGCCTGCTGGAGTGCTTTTTCCACGTCGTCGGTGAGGATGCCCTCTTTCAGCAGGTCGAGGACCTCTTTATATTTGAGTTCGAGGAGTTCGAGGAGTTCTGCTTCGAAGCTTTTCACCTTGTCGACAGGGATTTTCCTGAGGAGTTCGTGGGTACCGCAGTAAATGGCGGCGATCATATGTTCCAGTTTCACGGGTTGGTACTGTCCCTGTTTCAGGAGTTCCACGTTTTTACGTCCTTTGTCGAGCACCCTGAGGGTGGCCTGGTCGAGGTCGGAGCCGAATTTGGAAAAGGCTTCTAGTTCGCGGAACTGCGCCTGGTCAAGTTTCAGGGTACCTGCGATTTTCTTCATGGCCTTTACCTGGGCCGTCCCTCCGACGCGGGAGACGGAGATGCCCACGTTGATGGCGGGGCGAACGCCTGCGTTGAAGAGGTTGGTTTCCAGGAAGATCTGTCCGTCGGTGATGGAAATTACATTGGTGGGGATGTAGGCTGAGACGTCGCCAGCCTGGGTTTCAATGATGGGCAGGGCCGTGAGGGAGCCTCCTCCCCTGACTTTTCCCCGGAGGCACTCGGGAAGGTCGTTCATGCGGCCGGCGATTTCGTCAGAGTCGATGATTTTGGCGGCTCTTTCCAGCAACCGGGAATGGAGGTAAAAGACATCACCGGGATAGGCTTCCCTGCCGGGTGGACGGCGCAGCAACAGCGAGACTTCACGGTAGGAGACCGCCTGCTTCGACAAATCATCATAAATGATCAGGGCGTCACGGCCCGTGTCGCGAAAATACTCCCCGATGGCTGCCCCGGCATAGGGGGCGTAAAACTGAAGTGCCGCAGGATCGGCTGCCGAAGACATCACAATGACGGTATATTCCATGGCCCCGAATTTCTCAAGAATGGCCGCCAGGGTGGCTACCGTAGATCCCTTTTGCCCGATGCCCACATAGATGCAGTAGACCGGCTTTCCCTTTTCGAAGTTTTCACGTTGATTGATAATGGTATCTATGGCAATGGCCGTTTTGCCGGTCTGGCGGTCGCCGATGATCAGTTCCCGCTGTCCCCGGCCAATAGGTATCATGGTATCTATAGCTTTGATGCCCGTTTGCAGGGGCTGTTTCACCGGCTGCCTGAAGATGACTCCGGGGGCCTTGCGCTCCAGAGGCATCTCATGGAGCTCCCCTTTGATGGGCCCCTTTCCGTCGATGGGTTCCCCCAGAGTATTGATGACTCTTCCTACCATGTTCTCTCCCACCATGATGGAGGCTATGCGGTTGAGCCTCTTGACGGTATCCCCCTCCTTCACCGTATCTGAAGATCCCAGCAATACCGCCCCGACATTGTCTTCCTCCAGGTTGAGGACAATACCCCGGGTGCCGCTGTCGAACTCTATCATTTCGTTCGATTCCACGTTGGCCAGCCCATGGATAAGGGCTATGCCGTCGCCCACCTGCAGTACCGTGCCCACTTCATCGAGGTCCGACTCGATCTTGAAATGCTCCAGCTGCTTTCTGATAATATCCGACACTTCTGCCGGTCTGATTTCAGCCATATCCTTCGTTATTTTCTGTTACTTGTTATCATGCCGGGGGATCATACCAAAAGCGATGCCCTGATTTTTTTCAGCTGTGTGGCGATGCTTCCGTCAAACTGCCGGTCTTCGATTCTCATGACCATGCCTCCCAGAATTTCAGGTTTCACCATTTCCGTAAGTTCTATGGTTTTCCCGGTTTCCTTTTCCAGGGCCTGTCTGATATTTTCCAGGATGCCAGGAGAGAGTGGAGAGGCTGTGGTAATCACTGCCGGAAGGATTCCCTCGCTGCTGCGG
Organism: uncultured Prolixibacteraceae bacterium; assembly: GCA_964567485.1. Classification (GTDB taxonomy): domain Bacteria; phylum Bacteroidota; class Bacteroidia; order Bacteroidales; family Prolixibacteraceae; genus UBA1413. Next base: position 69,407 of record CAZMMX010000002.1, read on the forward strand.
ACCATGTCCAGGAAATCACGGCAAATGCCCGGGATATCCATTTCCCTGTTGTTGTTGGTCACCAGAAGAAGAAACCGCAGGGTCAGCTCATGCACACGGGTTTCGAAAACCTCGCGGAAGATGGTTTTCTTCTGTGAGGTTTTGATCACGGGGTTGTCGAGGAGCTCCCTGAATTCCGCTGACTGGCCGGTGAGTTTCAGCACTGCGGCCATGTCGTTGTGGAGCTCCCTGAGGATTCCCGATTCCTGACCCAGCGAATAGAGGGCTTTGGCATACCTGACGTTGATCTTTCCCTGGTTCATAGATCAGTTGAGTTTGAAATCCTCGAGCTGGGAGGCGATGATCTCTTCCTGGCGGGAGGTGCTTTCCAGTTTTTCGCGCAGGATTTTTTCGGCGATCAGCACCGAATAGTCGGCGATTTGACGGCGGATATCTCCCAGGGCGCGGGATTTTTCATTTTCCATCTGTTCGCGCAGCCTTTCCATGGTCCGCTGGCTCTCCTTTTCGGCTTTTTCCCGGGCTTCCGCCAGCAGTTTTTCCCTGATGTCGCGGGCATCCTTGAGGATCTGTTCCTTGTCGCGCAAGGCTTCGGCCCTGATCTGGTCCTGTTGTTCCTTCAGGGTGTCGATTTGCAGTCGTGCGAGGTCCGCAGCGGCCAGGGCATCCCTGATTGAATCCTCCCGCTCCTTGAGGGCGGTCAGGATAGGTTTCCAGGCATATTTCCCCAGGATGTACACGACACTTCCGAAGATGATCACCATCCAAAAGATGGTGCCCGCTGCCGGGGTTACTAATTCCATATCATTCAGTTTTTGAGTGGGTCAAATCTGAGGCATCCTCCCATGTTATGGTGAGGCACCTGAGAAAACCTTACCCCAGGAAAATCACGAGAATACAGGTAATAACGGCAAAAAAGGCCACCCCTTCGATGAGGGCCGCGGAGATGATCATGGTCGAGCGGATGTCACCACTGGCTTCCGGTTGCCGGGCAATGGCTTCCATGGCGTTTCCCCCGATCCTTCCGATGCCGAGACCCGCCCCAATGGTGGCCAGTCCCGCTCCCAGCGCTGCCCCGAAGGACCCCAGCGCCACCTCTGCCAAAAAAAACAATAAAGCTGTCATAATCAATATATTAAAGTGTTAACCGATGAACTAATGATGTTTGGCCGTGGCCATCCCGAAATAGAGGGCCGACAGCAGGGTGAAGACAAATGCCTGGATAAAGGAGACCAGCATGTCGAGTAACAGGATGAAAATGCTGAAAATTACAGATATCGGACTTACCAGCCATCCTGCGGCACTTCCGAAGAGGTGGGTGAATATAAAAATCAGGCTCACGAAGACCGTCACGATCAGGTGGCCGGCCATCATGTTGGCGAACAACCGGACCATCAGGACGAAGGGCTTGGTGAACATGCCAAAAAATTCCACAAAGGGCATCACGGGAATGGGAAATTTCATCCACCAGGGAACGTCGGGATTGAAGATCTCTTTCCAGTAATGTTTGTTCCCATTGAAAGTGGTCACCAGAAAGGTCACCAGCGCCAGCACCAGGGTCACCGAAATATTGCCTGTGATGTTGGCTCCGAAGGGAAAAATGGGGATGAGCCCGGTCAGGTTGTCGATCAGGATAAAGAAAAACATGGTCAGCAGCAGGGGCAGGAACTTTTCGTAGTGAGCGCCGATGGCGGGGCGTGCAATATCGTCGCGTACGAAGAAGATCACCGGTTCCACGAGGTTCTGGAGTCCCGATGGGGCTTTCCCGCTGTTTTTGGCGGCAGAGCGGGCGACGGTCATCATCAGCACCACTAAAAGGAGAGAGGCCATGATGATGCCGGCCACTGTCTTGGTGACTGAAAAGTCAAAGGGTTTTCCGGTGATCTCTCCCTGGTCGTTGACCTCGACGATCTTGCCTTTTTTCGGGCCTTCACCGGCGATGGCAAATCCCTTCCATGCCGCATGGCCATGGTGGAAGCGGGAGGAAAAAAAGGCGTGGAACCCCGACTCCCGGCTGTAAAGAAGCACCGGTAAGGGCAGCGAGAGGTGGGTTTTTCCGATGGTGGCGAAGTGCCACTCATAAGCATCGGCCACATGGCTGACTACATATTCGCCTGCATTGAAAGGCTCCTGATCGTGAGAGGCTTCCTCAGGGGGTGCCGGCTCAGTCGGTGTTGTTCCCTGGTCTGCGGAAAGGAGGGTGTCCTGGGCAGGGCTTCCTGCATATCCGGCACTGGCGGGCATGGAGGTGACTCCCGGAAGGATTCCGGGGGTTATCAGGAATAACAGAAGAACCAACCGGAGCAGTGTGATCATGATCCTGGCCTTTTGATGGCTGTTAGGGACAAATGTAATTATTTTTGACAACCGAAATACCCTTCTGAACCATTCAATGAAGAGGTCATTTTCATCCTTTGGGGTTTTTTCTTATTCGAGCCGGGATGGCCTTTTATTGCGAAGCTCGCGGGAGATTTCGGCCACCTCGAGTGAGGTGAACAGGAGGTAAAAGAGGGCCAGGGAGATGACGAAGCTCACCCCGTTTTCCCTGAAAATGAGCAGAAAGATCACGGCTTGAGAGAGGTAAAAGAGGAGGCGGGCCATGGTGATGATGAGGCTGGTGCGGGTGAAGGTGCCGAGTTTTTTGTCACTGTTGTTGAGTTGAATGGCAAAGGAGATGACAGAAAAAAGAAAGGCGGCCACAGGGATGACGATCAGCCAGGGAGAGAACCATTCATGGAGGAAACACCTGAATACCACAAATCCTGCCATAAGCAGCAGGAGGGTCAGGAGTGACAGTCTGAGGATAAACCGCCGGAAGGAATCGCCGGAAATCACGGCTTTTTGATTTCCTGGGGGACTTTTTCGGGCGTGGGGCCCATCTGGCAGGTTCCCGTGAAGAGGGATCCCGGTTCTACGGAAAGCCTGGTGGCGATGATGTCACCGGTGATGATGGCCGTTGCCTTGAGGGTCAGAAGTTCTGCAGCTGAGATTTTCCCCTTAAAGGTGCCCGAAATCTCCACGTTGGAACAGAGGATTTCCCCCTCTATGCTTCCTGACGCACCAATGACCAGCCGCCCCTTGGTCTTGATGTTGCCCTTCAGGTGACCGTCAATGCGGATATCCCCTTCAGCAGCAATATCGCCGGTAATCCGTGTGCCCTGACTGATCAGGTTGATATTCTGGGAGGGGGTCTCCGGATAACTCTTCTGATTCATCTTCATTATCTTTAATGATTAGCCGTTATGAAAACTCTCATTCCATTGAAAGCCAATAAAAAGAATCGCTAAGATATAAAAAAAAAGACCAGAATTTCTTCTGATCTTCTGCAGGGCCTTTTAGACGGCAATTTCTTTTTCGATCACCTGTTTTCCGCGGTAGTGTCCGCATTCACCGCAAATGGTGTGGTACTTCACTGTGGCACCGCAGTTGGAGCAGGTGGCCAGGGTCGGAGCAACGGCATTATCGTGGGTTCTCCGTTTGTCTCTCCGGGTCTTCGAATGTTTATGCTTAGGATGTGCCATAGCTATTTTTATATTTAATTGTTATTCTTTAAGTTTCTTAATTTCTCCCATCTGCCGTCCTCTGTTTCTTCGGAATGGGGGGAGTACTCTTTCAGTTTTTTGAGCATTTCGGGGTTGCAGCTGTTGGGTCCTCCTTTTTGGGAGGGGTGGACATGCTTCATCGGAATGCTGAGAATGAGGTATTCGTAGATAATCTGGGCCACGTTGAACTGGTAATCATCGGGATGAAGCCAAATGACGTCGTCTCCGTCGACTTCTTCCGTATCCCCGAATTTAATGTAAAGACGTACGGAATGTTCAATGGGCTGGTCGTACCATTCCAGGCAGCGGTCGCAGGTGAGCATGACTGTGCCGGTGACTGTGAGTTCCAAAACCATGAAGGTGGTCCTCTTTTCCAGAAGGATCCTTGCTTCGGCGTTGGCCTCTTCTACCAGACTATTTTCAAAATGTTCAAAGAACGATTTGCCTATGTGATAGTCAAAAACGTGATTACCTTCCTTTAATCCCTTGAAGGCAATGTTATATGATGACAATTTTTCCACGGCCAAAAAAAGTGCTGCAAAATTAACCTTTTTTGTAATAACTCGGGAATTTTCACGAAAATATTTGAATATTATCATTTTGTAACCTTCTTGTAAAGGAGGATGCGGAAGGTGGTGCCCTTGTTGATTTCAGAATCGCGGATAAAAATCTTCCCTTTGTGGTAATTTTCGACGATTCTTTTGGCCAGGGAGAGGCCCAGGCCCCAGCCTCTCTTTTTTGTGGAGTATCCCGGGCGGAAAATGGCATTGAACTGTGCCTTATGCAATCCCTTGCCAGTGTCGGCCAGGTCGAGGACCAGGTTGTTTTCTTTTTCTATCAGGGTCAGGGTGATGGATCCCTCACCGTTCATGGCGTCAATGGCATTTTTGCAGAGGTTTTCGATCACCCAGGAGAAGAGGGCTTCATTGAGGGGGACTTCCCAGTTGACGGAAGGGTTGGCGATAATATCGAATTTCACTTTTTCGGAGGTTCGGCGTCTGAGGTAATCGACGGTGCCGGTGATGACCCTGAGGAGGTCGGTGATCAGGAGCTCGGGTCGGGAGCCTATCTTGGAAAAACGTTCCGTTATTTTTTCCAGGCGCCTGACGTCCTTTTCCAGTTCGTCGATGGTGGAGGAGTCGTAATTCTGGAGCCGCAGGAGCTCCACCCATGCCATCAGCGAACTGATGGGAGTGCCCAGCTGGTGGGCGGTCTCCTTTGACATGCCCACCCATACCTGGTTTTGCTCGGCACTCCGCGAAGCACTGAAAGCCAGGTAGGCCACCCCGATGAAAAGAAAAATTACCAGGAGTTGGATCACCGGGAAGAGCCGCAGGTTGCGAAGCAGGTAGGACTCACGGTAGTAGAGAAACTGCCGGGTTTCCTCATCGATGTATATTTCGATAGGGGTATTCTGGAGTTTCATTTTCCTGAGCTCTTTGCTGAGGATTTCATCTTTTCGTTGCGGGGGATAGGTGATGTTGGCATCAATCAGTATGGTGTCCTGGTCATTGGTGACGATCAGGGGGATGGAGGTATTCTGGTTGCTGATCATCTCAATCAGGGAGATGTCGGTTTCCGAATGGATATTGTCACTGGCCAGCCGTCTGATGGCTTCTGCCCAGAGTTCCACCTTTTTTCTCTCTTCCTGTGACAGTTTGTCGGTGAGCCAGTTGGTATAGAGGAGCGAAGCCATGCCGATGAGGATGGCTCCCATGAAAAGGAGGATTTTCCAGCGTCGTTTTTTCAGGTATATGTCCAAAACAGATCGTTTCAAGTGAATAACCTAATCAACGCAGGAAGCCCGGGAAAATTATCTGCCGGCCATAATTAAGGCTTCCCTGAAGATAGAATCGGTGTCGATGCCACATTCCTTGTATAGTTGTTCCACGGTTCCGTGTTCAATGAAACGGTCGGGGATACCTATGATTTTGAGTTTTGCGGTGTAGTTATGAGCGCTTTTGAATTCGGCGATGGCGCTGCCGAAGCCGCCGGCCATGGTGCCGTCTTCGACGGTGATGATTGTGTTGAACTCCTTGAAGATGGTATGGAGGCATTTTTCGTCGAGAGGTTTTACGAACCGCATGTCATAGTGTGCTGCGGAGACCCCTTCGCGTTGCAGTTTTTTTACTGCCCTCTGGGTGAAGACTCCTGGTTTTCCGATGGTGAGGATGGCCATGCCGCTTCCTTCAGAAAGCAGCCGGGAGGTGCCGGGTTCTATCTTTTCGAAGGGATTTCTCCAGTTCACATTGGTGCCGCATCCCCGGGGATAGCGGATTGACCAGGGGCCGTTACCTTCGAGTTGGGCGGTGAACATCATGTTTCTCAGTTCGGGTTCGTCCATGGGGGCCGCCACCACCATGTTGGGAAGAGTGCGCATGTAGGCCAGGTCAAAAATACCATGATGGGTAGCTCCGTCTTCCCCCACCAGTCCGCCCCGGTCGAGACAGAAGACGACGTGGAGGTTCTGGAGGGCCACGTCGTGGATCACCTGGTCGTAAGCCCTTTGCATAAAGGTGGAGTAGATGTTGCAGAAGGGGACCATTCCCTGGGTGGCCATTCCGGCGGCAAAGGTCACGGCATGTTGTTCGGCGATGCCCACGTCGAAGGCCCGGTGGGGCATCTTCTGCATCATGATGTTCAGGGAACAGCCTGAGGGCATGGCGGGGGTGATTCCCACGATTTTCTCATTCATTTCGGCGAGTTCCACGATGGTTTCCCCGAAGACATTCTGGAATTTGGGAGCTTTCTCGAGTTCACAGCCGCAGGAGTATATCTTTCCCGTGAGTTTGTCGAATTTTCCGGGCGCGTGGTATTTGGTCTGGTTGTTTTCGGCTTCGGGGAAACCCTTTCCTTTTTTGGTGATGACATGGAGCACCTTGGGGCCTTTGATTTCGCGGAGGTCGGACAGGACTTTGGTGAGATGAAGGACATCGTGGCCGTCGATGGGGCCGAAATAGCGAAAGTTCAGACCTTCGAAGAGGTTACTCTGGTGGAGGAGGAGCGATTTGAGGGCACCCTCCATTTTCTGGACCACCCGGCGTGCCAGGGGTCCCAGTCCGCGTAATTTTCCGAGTCCTTCCCACACCTCGTCTTTCATCCGGTTGTAGGTCTGTGACCGGGTGATCGAGAGCAGGTACTGGTTCATCCCCCCCACGTTGGGGTCGATGGCCATGTTGTTATCATTGAGGATCACCAGGATATCAGATTTCATGAATCCTGCATTATTAAGGCCTTCGAAGGCCATTCCTCCTGTCATGGCTCCGTCACCGATGATGGCGACGACCTTCCGGTTGTCGTTGTTCAGTCTGCTGGCCACGGCCATGCCCAGGGCTGCCGATATGGAGGTGGAAGAGTGGCCGACCCCGAAGGTGTCATATTCACTTTCGCTTCTTCGGGGAAACCCGCTGATGCCCCCCATTTTTCGGTTGGTGTGGAAAAGGTCGCGTCGGCCGGTAAGGATCTTGTGGCCGTAAGCCTGGTGGCCTACGTCCCAGACGAGCTGGTCGTAAGGAGTGTTGTAGGCATAATGCAGGGCCACGGTCAGTTCTACGACACCCAGGCTGGCGCCGAAGTGGCCGGGATTGTGGCTGACGGCATCGATAATAAATTCCCGCAATTCACTGCAGACCTGGGGAAGCATGTTGATGTCGAGTTTTCTCAGATCTTCGGGAGAATTGATGGTAGGGAGCAGATTGTTATCCAGAGATTCCATTCAACGGTGATTTCGGTTCAAATATAGCATATTTGTGCTGATTGGCTTCCTGTGAAGGGCGCCGGGGTTCACGGGGCGGCGGTATAGCGTGCTGCCAGCTGGAGGCCTTCGAGGGTGAGCATGGGTTCGATGTGGCCGATGGAAAGAACCAGGGGGGCCATGATGGTGCTGAGGCCTCCGGTGGCGACCACGGTGAGCTTGTGTTGCAATTCCTCCTCGGTACGGTGGATGATGGAGTCTACCAGTCCGGCGTATCCCAGCACGATTCCCGACTGTATGGCATGCATGGTATTCTGGCCCAGCACCGAGGGGGGAGGCACCAGGTGGACCCGGGGCAACTGGGCGGTTTTCCCGGCCAGGGCATTCACCACGGTATTCATCCCCGGGGCGATGGCCACCCCCAGGATCTTGCCTTCAGGTCCCACCGTGGTGAAAGTCAGGGCCGTGCCAAAATCAATGACCATGACGTATTCCCCGTATTTGGTGAAAGCCGCCAGCGAATTGGCCACCAGGTCAGACCCTATCTGGTAAGGGTTCAGAATTCCCAGGGGAAGCCTGTCGTAGGTCTCAGGACCCAGAATTACCGGCTTTATTCCGGGGAAACTGTCGAGCATGTCGATGAAGGGCTGCACCAGGGTGGGCACCACGCTGCTGAGAACCACTGAGGTGATCTGGTCAGGCAGAACCTGCCCGTTGGAAATCAGCGTCCTGAAAATCACCTCATATTCATCGGCCGTCTTCTCCGTGTCGGTTTGGATACGCCAATGCGTGATCCACGTTTCTCCCGAATGTATCCCGAAAACAATATTCGTATTGCCAATATCGATCACCAAAAGCATATCCGTGAATTTTAGGATTCCGGGAACTTCCCGGAAGCCGGTTACGCCTGCAAGTTTATTAAAAATTGGTCACCCCTATTCTCCAATAGCGAAAAACCTTTTTTTTAACTGATTTTAAAAAGGTTATCCGGGAAATATTCATAAATTGTGATGTTGTAACTTATATCCGTGACCGATGGAAAACACCCGTAATCCCTTGATTTTTGTCGTTGAGGACAATCCGGTATACAATGACCTGATCACCGGTGTGCTGAAATCTAAGCAGTTCAATAACCTGCATTCGTTCATTAACCCCGGGGAGTGTCTGAAGAGTATCCACCTCAACCCTGATATCATTATCCTCAATTATGCCTATTCGGGGTTTACGGGGCTTGACCTGATGAAAAAGGTCCATGAAAGCCGGCCACAGGTGACTTTTATATTCCTGAGTGGCCAGAACAGTGTGGAGGTAGCTGTCGGCATCATGCGGCAGGGGGCTTTCGACTATATTGTCAAAAATGAAAAGGCCCCTGAAAACCTGATCTCGGCCATCAGGATGGCCATTGCCGGCGAAAAAAAGGAAATGACCAGAAAAGGGCTCCGCAAGGGCGCCATTCTCTTCTTTCTCCTGGTTCTGTTGCTCATCATTGTGATTTTTTCCCTGGGGCTCTTTTCCGACGAATTTAAGTTATTCTGATCAGAATGGTTATTTTCGGGGGTTGAACCAAAAATAACCTCAGTGAAAGCTCTTCGGATTTTCAGGAAGTACAGCGGTCTGTTCTGGACGTCAAATGTCATTGAACTCTTTGAGCGGTGGGCGTGGTACGGTTTTTACATGGCCTTTGCCCTTTACCTGGTGAACTCTTCCGATACCGGGGCGTTGGGGTTGTCACAGGGCCAGAAGGGCATCATCATGGGAACAGGCTCTATGCTTCTCTACCTGCTTCCCCTTTTTACCGGGGCCCTCGCCGACAAACTGGGTTACCGCAGGATGCTCTACCTCTCCTTTCTTCTCTACATGAGCGGCTTTTTCATGATCCGTACCTTTCACTCCTTCGGGGGGGTTTTCTTTGCCTTTATCTGGACCTGCATCGGGGGGTCCTTCTTCAAACCGATCATTTCAGCCATGATCGCCCGCACTACCGACAAGGTAACTTCTTCGATAGGCTTTGGCATCTTTTACATGATGGTCAATATCGGCGGATTTATCGGTCCTTTCATTGCGGGGATCCTGCTGAACAAGAGCTGGGATTATGTCTTTTACATGTCCATGGCAGCCATAGGGTTTAATTTCCTGGTTACCTTTCTTTTTTTCCGTGATCCGATATCGCGTGAAGGGGGATCTTCTGCCGGAAAGAGCATCATACAGGCTCTGCTGAATATCAGGGAGACCCTTCTAAACTGGAAGTATGTGCTTTTTTTGGTCATCATGGTGCTTTTCTGGACGGCTTTCAACCAGTTATACTACTCATTTCCGGTGTTTGTGGACCACTGGGTCGACACTTCCTCTCTATACCGGGGTATTGCCGGGGTTTTTCCGGCCCTGGCAGAAGCCATAGGAACCCCTGAGGGGACCATTTCCGCCGTGACCCTGTCGAGCATGGACTCCTTTTTCATCATCTTTTTTCAGATCATGGTTTCGGCTCTGGTCATGCGTTACCGGCCTCTGTCGGCCATGATGGGAGGTATTTTGGTTCTGGCGGGCGGACTGGCCATGATGTTCAGCATGCAGAACGGATGGATGGTACTGTTGGGCATTCTCATTTTCGGACTTGGCGAAATGGCCAGCTCTCCGAAATTCACCGAATACATCGGCCGCATTGCCCCGGAAGATAAAAAAGCCCTTTACATGGGAACCTCCTTTCTGCCCATCGCCGCAGGCCACCAGTTGGCTGGATGGCTCTCGGGGGGCATCTATGAACGTATCTCCGATAAGCACTATCTTCTGGCCAGTGAGGTCTCACGCCGGGGGATCACCCTCCCTGGGATTTCCGATACTTTCTCCAAAAATGATTTCTGGCAGGAAGCCGCCGCCAAAATGGGGATGAGTACCACGGAACTGGGCACCTTCCTGTGGCAGCAGTATCACCCCTGGCACATCTGGGTTCTCTTCAGCGGCATCGCCGTGCTGGCCATGATCCTCCTCTGGTTCTACGACCGTTTCATCATCGGCAGGGGAGAGACCGGGGAAGATCATCGGGGGGTAGCCTGACGGCAGGGCGAGGAAATCAACAGGGACCCCGGAATGGGGAATTTTCCACCATAATCAATAAAAAGACGCAGGGGCCAGGGCTCCTGCGTCTTTACAATTTCCGCAATGCAGTAATCGCTTGCAGTTGATAGTATCCGTTCCCGGCTT
>CAZMMX010000002.1:79937-146497 GCA_964567485.1 uncultured Prolixibacteraceae bacterium
TACAATTTCCGCAATGCAGTAATCGCTTGCAGTTGATAGTATCCGTTCCCGGCTTATCCGTATACGGTTTATTCGTTGGCGGCTTCTCCTGCAACGGGAATCATGGCATTTTTCATGATGCCCACATCGCCCATGACAAAGGTGTCGGGACCCAGTTTCAGGTCAGAATTGAGCATCTCCTCGAGGGTGACTACTTTCCCGGTATAGGCTGAGACCCTTCCCATGATAGCCGTCAGGCAGCTCATGGCCGTTGCTTCGGCTTCGTTGATGGGCTTGTCCTCCCTGATGCAGGTCACCAGGTCGATGTGTTCCTGATCGTAGGGGTTCACGGCCACCGACTTCAGGGGGGTGCCGCTTTCGTCGAGCGGATAGGCATAGCTGTATATTTCGTTACCCGCCAGGTCGTAGATTTTATTCTGGCAGTTGGTATAGCCTTTGGTGCCGCGGATATATTCGCTGACGTTGTTTTCGCAACCGTTGATCTGACGGCACATGCTGTGCATATGCATGCCGTTGTCATAAGCAAAGTCGACTGAGAAATTATCGAATTGGTCGCCGGTGATGCGGCGCTGGCGTGATCCGAAGCCTACGGCACTTGTGGGGTACTCCCCGGTGAACCAGTTGATGACGTCGATGTTATGGACATGCTGTTCCACGATGTGGTCGCCCGAAAGCCAGCACCAGTTGACCCAGTCACGGATCATGCACTCCATTTCGCTCCAGTCGGCCTGGGGATTGCGGTGCCACAGCTTGTTCTGGTTCCAGTAGGCATTGGCCGAGATGATGTCGCCAATGGCTCCCGTGGCCACCTGTTTGTACACCTCGACATAGTCGCGCTGATGGTGCCGCTGGGTGCCGCACACGACCTTCAGTCCCAGGCTGTCGGCCATCTTTGCCGAAGCCAGGACACTGCGGACGCCGGCAGGATCTACGGCCACCGGTTTTTCCATGAAGACATGCTTGCGGGCCTTGACGGCGGCCTCGAAATGCAGAGAACGGAATACCGGAGGGGTACAGAGCAGAACCACGTCAACCCCTGAATCCATCACCTTCTGGAAGCTGTCGAAACCCACAAAACAGTTCTCTTCGGGAACATCGATGTTGTAATCGCCTTTGATTTTTGCCCGGCACGACTCCACACGGTCCTGGAAGACATCTCCCAGGGCGGTGATGGTCACGTTGGGACCTGACCCCAGCCAGTTCAGGGCGGCCCCGGTACCGCGGCCACCGCAGCCGATAACCCCCGCCTTCAGGGGTTGCCCGTCGGGAGCCTTGTCGAGCAGAGGAGGAATCCGCAGCTCTTCGACTTTCTTAAAGGGCTGCCCCGTGATCAGAGACCCCGACTTCTGACCGCCGCCTGAACAGGACACCAGCGGATTAAAACCTACCACACCGGCAGCACCTACTGCGGCTGCCCCGGTGATGAATTTCCTTCTGGAAAAATTATTGTTGCTCATAATTAAATATTTATTGGTGCTTTGTTTGACCCATGTTCATAGTGCCTGGCTTTTATTTGCCGCGTGCCTGTTAATTTCTAATCAGCATGCCCGGCTCATAAACGCAGTGGGCGTTTACGTGAAATGTGATAGCATAAAAAAGCTCTGTCATTTGTTTCCTGTTTTTTCGTCGAAATCGCAGACCACCCTGAAGGTGACGTGGTTGCAGTCGGAGAGCCACCATTTGCTCTTGGGCATCTGGGGGTCGGTTTTCAGCCATGCTTCGGTTTGGGTTTGGTCGCGGGCAGCGCTGCGCACCAGGGCGGCATCGCTCTTGAAGGCCCCGCCTCTGATGACGTGTTCTTCTCCGGTGGCCGGTCCCCGGGGATCTGTCACCCCGTCGGCAAGAAGCGAGTAAGCATCGGCGGCATACCAGTCGGAGCAGTATTCCGCGGCATTGCCCAGCATGTTTTTTAATCCGAAGGGATTGGCGTCCACCTTTTCAGGAGGTTGTGTGCGGCTCATGCTGTTGGCTTCGTAAATGACATACTGGTCGATCAGGGTGTTCTCCCTGCTGAAGAGTTTTCCGAAGAATCCCTTTTTCTTGAAATCGCGGGGTTCTCCCCCGAAGAAGTAGGGGGTGGTGGACCCACCGCGGGCGGCATATTCCCATTCGGCTTCTGTGGGCAGCCGGTAGTTTTTGCCGGTGACCTGTGACAGCCATTTACAATAGGTTTCGGCGGCATAATAGCTCATGGTAATGGCGGGGCGGGTGCCCAGGCCCCAGTTTTGGTCGGGCTGGCCATAGGGTGGTGTGGGCCCGGTGATGGCATCAACCCTCACAGAGGAGGAGAGGCTTCCCGAAGCGGAACGGGCTCCCTCGGTGTCGGTAGAGCGCCCTTCCGCGGCCGTGGCGGCATAAAAAGCTAGAAATTCATCCCAGCTCACCTCGGTCTCTGCCATGAAAAAGGGGCTCACCGTCACGTTTCGCAACGGTCCTTCGTCGGCATTGCGAAAGGACTCGTCTTCAGGACTTCCCATGGCGAAACGGCCTCCCTCTATAGCCACCATCCTGAAGGAGACGGTGGTCCCGGGAACCGTTTCCGTGAAACTCTCCAGTGCGGCAACCTCCGCGGGTCCGCGGAACACTTCCTGGCCGGAGGTTACCGAACTCCCGAAGCCCACGTTCTGATCGTGCTTCCTGAGGGGATCATAATGGCCCACATCGATATGGCAATTCAGGCACAACAGCTCATCTTCATTCTGCGTGTAGTAGAGGTGAGCTTCCTGTCCCTCTTTGGTGAGCGTTATCGGGAAAAGGTTTTCGTGGCATTTCACACACGACTGCTGGTAGGTGAAATGTTGTGCCATCTCGACGGTGCGCCTGGCTTCCCAGTTGAAATCGGCGCTGTCTCTGAAGAGAAAACCGTAGACATCCTTGGCGCCCAGCCTGATTTTTTCTTTCAGGTAACCTTCGCCCTTTGGGGGCAGATGGCACTCCACGCATCCTACCCTCATGCCGCTCTTCGTATCATAATGACTGGACAATTTCCAGGAAGAGAAAACATGGGGATGTACGTGACACACTTCACAAAAGCTGTTGGTGGAGGTTACCTCTATTCCTTTCTGTGACAGCAGGGTAAAGCCCATGCCGGCACCAAATCCCAGAAGTATCAGCAACAGTAACCTGTTCCTGAAAAAGAAGCCTGTTTTTTTCAGCATCGTGGGATACCGGTTTTTATTATGGTTAAGAAAATTTATGAACCTCAAATTTAGTAATTTATCAGCCGGGGGAGGAGGTCCCTGCTGTTTTCCCTGTTATTTAGAATTTGTTTGAATTATGGTGCCAGGGGGTGAATTTCCGGCGCTAAGCCGTAAATTTATAGGTACCCCTGAATCCATGGCTATGAAGAGAGGAGGTTATTTCCGTGATATGCTGGAGTTATTCTATCCGCCGTTGTGTGTGACCTGTGGAAGGCGGCTGGTCACCCAGGAAAGGTATATCTGTCTTCACTGTATGCAGGATCTTCCGCGGACCCGGTTCCATGCCGATCCTGAGAATAAGGTGTCCCAGTTGTTCTGGGGGCGGGTGCCGGTGGAGCAGGCCACGTCGTGGCTTTTTTTCCGGAAGGGAAGCCGGTACCAGCGGCTGGTGCATTATCTTAAGTATAAAGGGTTAAAGGAGTTGGGGGAAGAGATGGGGCGGCTTTTCGGGAGTGAGCTGAAGGGGTCGCCCTTTGCCGGTGCCGGCATGGTGGTGCCGGTGCCCCTGCATCGCCGGAGGGAGCGGCAGCGGGGCTATAACCAGAGCGAGTGGATCGCCCGGGGTGTGGCGGCAGCCCTGGAGGTTCCCCTTTCCACGGGCAACCTGGTGAGGGAGAGGTTCACTTCCACGCAAACCCGGAAAAACCGCTTCGAGAGGTGGCAAAACGTGGAGGGGATCTTCACGGTCCTTCGTCCCCAAGAGTTTGCGGGCCTTCATGTTCTGGTGGTCGACGACGTGGTCACCACGGGGGCTACCCTCGAGGCGGCGGTGGTGACCCTGAGGGATGCTGGTGCCGCCAAGGTAAGCATAGCCACCCTGGCCTGCGCAGAGGTGGGATGAGGTAGACGTTGCTTTCCTTACTCTTCCTGGTTTTTTGCAGCCACCACCCTGATGGTCTGGCCTTCCACCTCCAGGGTTTCGCCGGCACGGATCTTGGCGCGGCGACGGGTTTCGGTTTCGCCGTTCCGTTTCACCATCCCTTCGTCGACCATCATCTTGGCATGACCCCCGGTTTCACTCAGCCTGAGGTACTTCAGCAGGCTGATCAATTCGATGTACTCCTGTTCCAAAACAAATTCAATCATCACTCTTTAGATTTTTCAGTTCTTCCTGCAGTTTACGTGTCAGTCCGGCGATCACTATTTCATACGATTCATCGATCCAGGCCCTGAGCTGTTCACGGGGAATGGATGAGGGTTCGGAGATATTGTTCCAGTGAATTTTGCTCAGGTGGGAAGCCGGGGTGATGCAAGGCCACTCTTCCCTCATTTCCACGATCTTATCGGGGTTGTTTTTCAGGGCGATGCCGATTTTTCCTTCAAGGTCGGCAATGCAGAAAATTTTTCCCATCACCTTGAATACCAGGGTAGTCTCATCAAAGGGAAACCCCTCGGTCACTCCCGGCCGTGCCAGGCAGTATTCGCGAATTTCTTCTACATTCATATTAGGTTCATAGCAGTGTGGAGTTAAAGGCGTTGTCGTAGTGTTCCAGGTCAAAACTGCCGTTTTCCAGCAGGGTGACCAGGATGAGGTCGAAGCGGGTGTTGCCCTTCCAGGCGTGGTAGAGGATCCAGGCTTCTGCGGCAGTGATGATGTTCTTCATTTTTTGCGGGGAAATGGCGTCGGTGGGATGGTTAAATCCCTCATCACGGAGGGATCTCACTTCCACGATCACCAGTTCCTGCCGGTCCCGGGCAATGATGTCGAGTTCGAGATGACCAATCCTCCAGTTGGTATCCAGGATCTCGTAACCTTTTTTTTCGAGATAGCTTCGGGCAATCTGTTCTGAGGTATCTCCGGTGGCCTTGGTGGTTGGTATGTTCTCCCGCGTCATGATGCTTTTTTTTGCCGATGAATCGTTTTTCTTTATTGTCAGGGTGGTCTTCTGATTCCCGGAAGCCCCGGGAGGTGTGACCTCAGGGAACCCGCTTCCCCGAGGATTTCCCTGTTTCTCAGATGACGTTATTCGAGGGGTCCTGTAATGCCAGGGAGCAGCTGCTGTTTTTCACCTCCAGGGTATAGGTGCCGCCGCAGGCCAGGGCCCTGTTGGGGAGGTCATGGCCTGCAGGGAATCCAAAGGCTACCGGGAACTCCTCATCCCTCACGGCCTCGCGGATGATCTCTTCGACGTTCTTTCCGAAAGGCTCCTCATTATCTTTCATTTCCGTGAAGTAACCCACCACCAGACCGGCCAGGTGCTTTAGTTTTCCCGAGAGCCGCAGGCTCACCATCATGCGGTCGAGGTGGTAGAGGTATTCCCCGGTGTCTTCGATGAAGAGGATTTTTCCCCGGGTATCGGTGTCGAAGGGGGTACCTGTGAGGCTGTAGAGCAGGGAGAGGTTACCCCCGGTGAGGGGGGCGGTGGTCTTACCCTGCCGGTTGAGGGGATGGCTGGACCATATGGTGGTGCTCTTTTCTCCCCTGAGGATCTCCATGAGGCTCTGCAGGCTTTCATTGGGGAGGCCTTCGCTGGTGAGGCTGTTTCGGGCCATGATGCCGTGGACCGACTGGTATCCCAACCTGTGGAGGGCGCTGTGGAGAAGGGTGATGTCGCTGTATCCCGCCACCCATTTGGGATGACGCCGGAATCCCCGGAAGTCGAGGTTTTCGAGCAGATGGATGGTCCCGTATCCTCCCCGTGAAGCCAGAATGGCATTCACCGCGGGATCGTCGAGGGCTTCCTGGAGGTCAGCCAGCCGTTGGGCATCGCTGCCCGCAAACTGAAAACAGCTGGCGGTCACATGATTTCCCCACTGCACGCGGTATCCCGAAGCTTCCAAAAACCCCGCCAGGGCCTCCAGGGGGGCACGTTCACATTTTCCCGCGGGCGAAACCAGACGGATCACCGACCCCTGTTGCAGGGGTGGCGGCGCAATCATCTTCCTTAGCGGTTCCTTTTTTCCCTCCATCACGGAAATAGTTTTTCGTATTTTCAGGCCTTTAAAAACACGGAATTCAGACCCCTCTTCCCAAAAACCTAAAACTAGTTATTCGACGACAATATTACAATAAAACGGAATGGTTTTTGATTTGAGGGGGCTAGGAACAGCCGACATTTTAAAACCACAACCGTGAAAAAAACAGTTTACATACCGGTACTTCTGGTACTGCTGATGCTTCTGGCCTCCGGGGAAAAGGCGGAAGCCGGGCTCTTCCGTTCGGAACCCGATTCTATTGCTCTGTTTTTTGACCAGGAGGAGCTGCGGCTTCCTGGGGAGTCCTTCCGCATAGGAATCATCTCATGGCACCGGAATGGAAAGACCAAAAAAAGCACCGGACTGGCCGGAGGGACCCGCCTGTGGTGGAATTACAAGGTAGAAGTCACCGGAGGCACGTTCAGCGGCGGTAAGGTGACGGTCAGTGAAGAGCTGATTCCTTCGAAAGGCAAATATATCGGCATTAAGGCCTACCCCCGGAAGCACGCGGCCCTGGCCTGCGAGTTAATTCTTCCCCTTAACTATGAGACAGAAATCATATACAGGCCGGTAGAGGATTTTGACAAGGCTCCCGGAAGTGAGATTAAAGGAGAACTGGTAGCCCGTTTCGATAACGGTGCGGAGAGGGTCTATGACCACCTGCGTAATAACCGGGTTGCGGATTATTACCGTTTCTGGGCCGACGGGGGCACCTGGCACAAGGGAAGGTTCGTCATAGAGCCCGATTTTATGCGCATCAGGGATCATCGCAGTGACCTGTATGTCGAGTCGTTGCGCAACCTGGAGATTAGCGACACTTTTTCGGTCCTTCTCGACTACCGTCATGACTATGACCTGTCATTCCGGGGAAGCAGCGGAAGCTTCGGTTTTTCGGGAAGTGACGGTTTCCGGGGGGCATCAGGAAATCCCGGAGGCCATGGGGAACCCGGACAGGATGGGGAGTGGGGCTACGACGGTCCCGATGTGGCAGTATGGAGCGACCTTTACTACGACTCGCTTCTGCGCTGCAATCTGCTTTATGTCTTTGCCCAGAACAGTTTCACAGGTGAAGAATTCCGTTACCTGATCAATCCCGACGGGGGCTCCCTGGAAGTGGTTTCCCGCGGTGGTGATGGTGGTAATGGCGGCGAAGGCGGTGATGGGGGCCCCGGGGGCAACGGTCGCGATGGAGAGAAGTGGAAGGAGAAGATCAAGGTAAAAAAAATCGAGAAACAGCCCTTCAGGGAAAAGAAAACCCGGCGTGAAAAGCGCAAGGTGACCAACAGAGAGGGAAAGGAAGAGGAAGTGGAGGTCGATGTGGAATTCGAGGAGATCGTATACCGCGATGTGGAGGTATGGGTGGAAGAGGAGATTGAAAAGCAGGGTCCCGGTGAAGACGGGGGTCCCGGAGGCTGGGGGGGTCCTGGCGGACTGGGGGGTCCCGGCGGGTATGGCGGGAACATCAGCCTTTACTTCACGGAAGATGCCTGGCCTTATCGTCATATTGTGGAAGCCCGGGCTCCCGGGGGTGATGGCGGGCATCACGGTCACGGAGGAAATGGCGGTCCCGGGGGAGCAGGAGGTGACGGTAATCCTTCCGGAAACCGGGGACCTTCAGGCCAGCCGGGTCCTGAAGCCTCGGGATGGGCCGATGATGGCCGCAGCGGCCGCATCATCTTTGGCTCGACAGAGGAGTTTTTCTTTTACCGCACGGCTGCCGGCGATGCACCGGCGGAAGATCCTTACTGAAAGGCCGGCGCTTTCCGGCATGTCATAGCCTGAAACGAAGACCCCGGCAGGTTAATTTTTTCTTTTGTGACCCATATCTCCCTGCCTGCCAAAGCCGGGGGCGAAAAATCAACTATCTTTGTCCCCCGCAACAAATTTCACCATTCATGACTGATTTCAAACGTACGCTGATCACCTCGGCGCTTCCGTATGCCAACGGTCCGGTTCACATCGGCCACCTTGCCGGGGTGTATGTTCCGGCAGATATATATGCCCGTTACCTGCGCCTCAGAGGCGAAGAGGTGCTTTTCATCGGGGGTTCCGACGAACACGGGGTGCCCATCACCCTGAAAGCACGCAATGAAGGCATCACCCCCCAGGATGTGGTCGACAAGTACCACACCATGATCAAAGATTCCTTCGCACGGCTGGGCATCTCCTTCGATGTCTATTCGCGCACCAGCGCCCCCATCCACTATGAGACGGCCTCTCAGTTTTTCCGGAAACTCTATGAGGAGGGGAAATTCATGGAGAAGACCTCGGAACAGTATTTCGATGAGGAGACCTGCCAGTTTCTGGCCGACCGTTATATTGTGGGCACCTGTCCGAAATGCGGATTTGAGAAGGCCTATGGCGACCAGTGTGAGAGTTGCGGCACTTCGCTGAGTCCCACCGAGCTGATCGCTCCCCGTTCGATGCTCAGCGGCAACACCCCTGTGCTGAAGGAGACCAAACACTGGTTCCTTCCCCTCGACCAATATGAGCCGTGGCTGCGTGAGTGGATCCTGGAAGGTCATAAGGAGTGGAAATCGAATGTATACGGTCAGTGCAAGTCATGGATCGACAGTGGCTTGCAGCCGCGTGCCGTCACCCGTGACCTCGACTGGGGCGTTCCCGTTCCGGTGGAAGACGCACAGGGAAAGGTGCTGTATGTATGGTTCGACGCCCCTATCGGTTACATATCTGCCACCCGGGAGCTCACCCCCGAATGGGAAAAGTGGTGGAAAGATCCCGAAACCCGCATGCTTCATTTTATCGGGAAGGACAACATCGTCTTCCATTGCATCATCTTCCCTGCCATGCTGAAGGCCGAGGGCAGCTACAACCTCCCTGACAATGTACCTGCCAACGAGTTCCTGAACCTCGAGGGGGATAAGATTTCCACTTCGCGCAACTGGGCCGTTTGGCTGCACGAATATCTCGACGACTTTCCCGGCAAGGAGGATGTGCTGAAATACGTGCTCACGGCCAATGCTCCCGAGACCAAGGACAACGACTTCACCTGGAAGGATTTCCAGACCCGCAACAACAGCGAGTTGGTAGCCATTCTGGGGAATTTTGTCAACCGGGCCCTGGTGCTCACCGAGAAATATTTCGAAGCCACGGTGCCGGCGCCGGGTGTTTTCACCGACAATGACCGTCAGACCCTGGAGTCCATCACCACCATAAGGGGGGAAATCGAAAAGAGCCTCGAGGCTTTCCGCATCAGAGAAGCGCTGAAAAATGCCATGGAGCTGGCCCGGCTGGGCAACAAGTACCTTGCCGACGAGGAGCCCTGGAAGGTGATCAAGAGCGATGCCGAAAGGGTGAAGACCATTTTGTATGTCTCCCTGCAGGTGACGGCCAATCTGACCATTGCCCTGGAGCCTTTCCTTCCTTTCAGCATGGAAAAACTGCGGGGTTTCCTCAATATCGGGCGATTGGGATGGAATGAGCTGGGCCGCACTGATTTGGTGGTTGCGGGTCACTGGCTGAATCCCTCGAGTCTCCTGTTTGAAAAGATCGAGGATCACCAGGTGGAAAAACAGGTGCAGAAACTGCTGGATACCAAAAAGGCCAATGAAGCCGCCCAGGCGGGGCTCCCGCCGGCAAAGGAATCCATCATCATCGACCAGTTCGGGGCCATGGACATCCGCACCGGCACGGTCCTGGCCGCAGAAAAGGTGGCCAAGACGCAGAAGCTGCTGAAACTGACCATTGACACGGGCATAGACACGCGGACGGTGGTGTCGGGGATTGCCGAACACTACACTCCTGAGGAGATGGTCGGGAAGCAGGTATGCATACTGGTGAACCTTCAGCCGCGGCCGTTGAAAGGCATCGAGTCGAAGGGGATGATCCTTTGTGCCCAGGATCCCACGGGCAAGCTGGTGTTGGTCTCTCCGGAAACCCTGGTGAAGAACGGCGCGGAAGTCAAATAAAGTGGAGGCAGCACCGTTGAGCACTGCAAGTGCGTTATTACGGCAGTTAAAGGAGGTATCACAATCTCCCTTCCTGATGCTGTTTGAAAAGATAAGTTACCAACGAGGTTATAGGAAAAGCGTCGGTGGAAACCGGCGCCCTTCGTAAGAGGTCATGCCGTTTTTACGGGTTGGCCGCTTACCCCACATATCTCCACCGCTCCTGTACGCAGGGGCGGTTTTTAGTGAAAAATTCATACCTTTGATGATATACGGCAGACAATGTCAAAGAAACGCACCTACAAATTACTTTTAACCAATGAACCTGAAGGAGGTTATACGGTAACTGTCCCTGCTTTGCCGGGATGTGTTACCTATGGCGAGAATATTGATCATGCCATTGCCATGGCAAAAGAAGCCATAGAACTTTATATTGCAGAATTGAATGACAAAGGTGAGGATATTCCCGATGATAACAAGACATTGGAGTATTCTTTAATACTGTAGTTTTCATGGACCTTTCGGCACTAAATCTTATCAAGATCCTGATGGGTAATGGGTTTGTATTTAAAAGGTCCAACGGAAGTCATCATCTCTATTATAACGGAATGAGCCGTAAAACCGTGATCGTTCCGGTACATGGAAATAAGGATTTGCCAAAAGGTACATTTTATGCCATTCTTAAGCAGGCTGGTATAAAAATTGTGAAAGGAGAGGATTAGTCCCTGATCCTGCCTGTGAATTCCCTGACCATCTGCTCCAGTGGCTGGGGCTGCCCCAGGGCCTTTACGAAGGCGCTGCCAATGATGGCGCCATGGGCATAGCGGCAGGCATTCTCAAAAGTCGGTTTGTCGGAAATGCCGAAGCCGATCAGCCGGGGATTCCTGAGCCCCAGAGCTTGCACCCTGGTGAAATACTCCACACTGAAATCTTCCTTTTTTTTGCCGGCTCCCGTTGTTGATGATGAGGAGACCATATAGATGAAGCCACTGCTGATGCTGTCGATCTTACGGATTCTTTCATCGGGGGTTTGGGGAGTGATCAGTAAAATATTGTGCAGGTGGTTTTCTTCCATGAAGGGCTTGAAATGCACTTCATACTCCTCCACGGGAAGGTCGGGGAAGATGAGGCCGTCGATGCCTGTGTCGTGGCATTTCCGGCAGAAGCGTTCCACCCCGAATTGGAGGGCCGTATTGACATACCCCATCAGAAGCAGTGGTATGGTGACCCGTTCCCTGATTTTTTCGAGCTGGCGGAAGAGGAGTTCCAGGGACATGCCGTTTTTCAGGGCGGTGTCGCTGCTTTTCTGGATCACGGGACCGTCGGCTGTGGGATCCGAAAAGGGAATCCCGATTTCGACCAGGTCAACGCCCTGTTTTTCCAGCAGTTCAATGATGGTGGTGGTATCCTCGAGCCGGGGATAGCCGGCCGTAAAATAGACCGAGAGGATATTTCCCGGTTTCCGGGTAAAAAGTTCGTTTATCCTGTTTTTCATGGGGTCGTTTTGTTTATTGTTATGTCATTTTTCAATACCCAAAATAGTCGAGGTAAGTTTGCATATCCTTGTCGCCGCGGCCTGAGAGGCAGATAACGCTGACTTCCCCGGGTTTGAGGGTGATTTTTTCAAGGGCTGCCAGGGCGTGTGCCGATTCGAGGGCGGGGATGATGCCTTCGAGGCGGGTGAGGAGAAGAGCCGCATGGAGGGTCTCCTCATCTGTGGCGTTGAGGTATTTGGCCCTTCCCGTTTTAAAGAGATGGGCATGGAGGGGGCCGATGCCGGGGTAGTCGAGGCCTGCCGAGATGGAGTAGGGTTCGGTGATCTGGCCGTCGTTGTTTTGCATGATGATGGAGCGTGCGGCGTGGAGGACTCCCGGGGAGCCTACGGCCAGGGTGGCTGCCGTTTCGGGAGTATCGGCCCCTTTCCCGGCGGCTTCCACGCCGATCAGTTCCACTTCGGGGTGGTCAAGGTAATGGTAAAATGCCCCGGCGGCATTGCTGCCCCCGCCCACGCAGGCGATGACCCGGTCGGGGAGGGGAGAACTGGTGTGCTCTTCCAGCTGGAGCTTCATCTCGGCGCTGATCACCGACTGGAAGCGGGCCACCATGTCGGGATAGGGGTGGGGGCCCACCACGGAACCGATGATGTAATGGGTGTCTTCGGGATGGTTGATCCAATCGCGCATCGCCTCGTTGGTGGCATCCTTGAGGGTTTGGTTACCGCTCAGCACCGGAATGACCTCGGCGCCCAGCATTTTCATCTTACGCACATTGGGTTCCTGGCGTCTGACATCGAGGGCTCCCATGTAAACCACGCACTTCAGCCCCTTCAGAGCACATACCGTGGCCGTGGCCAGTCCGTGCTGCCCCGCCCCCGTTTCGGCGATGATGCGCGTCTTGCCCAGTTTCTGCGCCAAAAGCACTTGTCCCACCGTGTTGTTCAGCTTGTGTGACCCCGTATGGTTCAGGTCCTCACGCTTCAGGAACACACGGCTCTGGTAACGCTCGCTCAGCCGTGGCGCATAATAGAGCGGCGACGGACGGCCTACATAATCCTTCAGGAGTTGGCTAAATTCCCGCCGGAACTCCTCAGAAGCAATGATGTCAAGGTATTTTTCCTTCAACTCCCCGACATTGGCCGCCATCATCTCGGGAATCCACGCTCCCCCAAACTCCCCGTAGTAGCCCTTTTCATTCACATCATAGTTGCTCATTCCTGCTTACCTTTCCTCGTTTATTGATTATTGGATATTCGTAATTGGATATTCGTTATATATTATTCCTCATTATCAGCAGTTTATTCATAAACTCCCCCGTATTTTGCCTGTTTTTGACTCCTGGGTTCTCTTCGAATCCGCTGTTCAGGTCAACGCCGTAAAATGCCGGATGGGAAATTGCGGCAATGGCTGCCGTGTCACCCGGAGTGATGCCGCCGCTCAGAAAAAAGGGAACCTCAAGCCGGTAAAGGCTGAGCATTTGCCAGTCGAATTTCAGGCCGCTTCCTCCCCATCCTTCCGCGCTCCTTTCGAAAAGGAAACAGTCGGCAGCACCGGAATAGGGACGGGTGGTCTCAAAATCGAATCCCGGATGGATATGGAACACCTTGATCACCTTGAATCCCGCATTTTTGATTTGCTGGCATTTTTCAGGAGTTTCGTGCCCGTGGAGTTGCACATGGGTGAACCCGTACTTCCGGGCAATACGGATCACTTCTTCCACCTCTTCATTGACAAACACCGCCACCTTTTGTTTGTCTGTATGGGTGAGCCTGAAGAGCTCTATCTCTGCCATTCCGCCCACATAGCGCGGGGAGGGCGGGTAGAAGATAAAGCCGAACAGATCGACAGGCAACGACTCCAGCGTCTCCCGGTTGTCGGGGTTTTTCATCCCACAGACTTTAACTTTGAGTGGTTTATTCATTATCCCTAAGGTTTTTAATGAATTTACGGCATGCCGCTGCCGGGTCGTCCGATTTCATGAAGTTTTCCCCCACCAGGAAACCCAGGAATCCTGCTTTCCGGAGCTGCAGGATGGTTTCCGGGGAGGAGATGCCGCTTTCCGATATTTTTATCATCTTCTCCGGAATTTGTGTGGCCAGGTGTATCGAGGCCTTCAGGTCGACAGCAAAGGTTTTGAGGTTCCTGTTGTTCACGCCGATCATGCTGACCAGGGGGGAGATTTTGGTCAGTTCCGATACGTCGTGGATTTCGAGGAGGGTTTCCATGCCGAGTTCTGCGGCATACCGGGCCAGGCTGTGGATCACTTCTCCATTCAGGCAGGCGGCGATGAGCAGGATCACGTCGGCGCCATAAGCTTTGGCTTCGGCCACCTGAAGGGGGTCAATCACGAAATCCTTTCTCAGGATGGGGGTATCGGGGTTGGCCAGCCGGGCAGCCACCAGGTCGCGGAGTGAACCACCGAAAAAAAGTTGATCGGTCAGAACCGAGAGTCCGGCCGCTCCCGCTTCGGAATAGCCCCGGGTCACTTCTGCCACCTTTGCCGTGGCGTTAATCACCCCTTTGGAGGGGGATTTCCGCTTATATTCGGCAATGATTCCTGAGGAGTTAGGCTGGGATAGTCTCTCTTTCAGAGATATACATTTTCTTCTGAATAACTTTTCTCCGCTGAAATCCTTCTCCTGGAAGTTGTGTTCCATAACGGCGATTTCCGCTCTTTTAGCGGTCATGATTTTATCGAGATAACTGTTCATTGCAGGGAGATCAGTTTGTGAAAGGAAGCCAGGGCTTTTCCGCTTTCCAGTGATTCCCGGGCTATGGCGACGCACTCTTCCCAGCTTCTGCCGGGGAAGATGCACCGTATTCCGGCAGCTGAGTTGGCGAGGACCACATTTTTCTGCTCTGGCGTGCCCCGGTTATTCAGCACGTCAAGGAAAATGGCCGTGGCTTCCGCCGCCGTGTTTCCGCCGGAAAGAGCCTGGTGTTCCACAGGTAAAAATCCCATATCGTCAGGACCCAGGATCTCTTCCGAGGAACCGGAGATCATGCGGACCTTCCCGGTGAGGGAGATTTCATCATAGCCGTCGAGGCCGTGGATAATGAGGTATTGGTGGCCTGACTTGCGGTAAACCCCGCTGTAAAGGTCCTGGACTTCCGGGGAAAAAACCCCGACGAGCTGGAATTTCGGGCGTGCCGGATTGATCATGGGCCCCAGCATATTGAAAAAGGTCTTGGTCTTCAAGGCCTTGCGTACAGGGGCCACGAACCTCATGGCCGGATGGAAGAGCGGGGCATGCATGAAGGTGATCCCGGTAAGTTCCATTTCACGGCGTAATCGTTTTGGGTCATTGCTGAACCGGTATCCCACCTGTTCAAATAGGTTGGAAGAACCCACCGGACTGGAAACCCCGTAGTTGCCGTGCTTGGCCACCCTGATGCCGGCGCCTGCCAGCACAAAGGAACTCAACGTGCTGATGTTAAAGGTGTTCTTGCCGTCACCGCCGGTTCCGCAGACATCAATGGTGTCGAAATCCGACAGGTCCACCTCCACACACAGCCGCAACAGGGCATTCCGGAAACCGGCCAGCTCATCGGGGGTTATCTTCCGCATCAGGTACACCGTCATAAATGAGGAGATCTCGATCTCGGAATAGCTGTTCTGCCCGATCTTCAGAAGCACCTCTTCCGCTTCCTTCATCGTCAGCGTCGCTCCTCCGTACAGTTGTTCCAGTATTGCCTTCATAGTTATTGGGTATTTTTCAGCCAGTTCTCAATGATTTTTTCTCCTATGGGGGTGAGTACCGATTCGGGATGGTATTGCACACCCTGAACGTCATAGCTGCGGTGGCGCAGCGACATGATGCGGTTTTCGCCGTCGACGGCGGTGATTTCCAGGCATTCCGGGAAATCCTTTCTGTCAACGATCCAGGAGTGGTATCTTCCGGCGTCAAAGGTGGCGGGGATGCCCTGATAAAGGGGGATTTCCCTGCTGACGATATGGATGGGGGTGGCGATGCCGTGGAGAACGGTCTCCATGTTCAGGAGCCGGGCTCCGAAGGCTTCCCCGATGGCCTGGTGGCCCAGGCATACCCCCAGGATGCTCTTGCGCGGGGCCAGCTCCCTGATGATGGCCGGCATCATCCCCGCCTCGGAGGGAATCCCCGGTCCGGGCGACAACAGGATCTTATCGCAGCTCTCCAGCTCTTCCAGGTCCACCTCGTCATTGCGGAATACCTTCACCTCAGCCCCGGTGAGTTTCCGCACCGCATGCACCAGATTCCAGGTAAAGGAATCGTAATTGTCGATCACAACGATTTTCATTCTTTTATACTTCATTTCTTTGTATTTGCGCAATATCCATCTTTTACCATACTATCGTACTTACAGTGCTCCATCTCAATCGCGGCCATGATCTTCTACCCTACTATTGACCTGGCAGTGCGCAATTCCGATATCCACCTATTTTATCTCCATGGCCATTTCGACGGCTTTTTTCAGGGCGGCCAGTTTGTTGTAGACTTCCTGGAGTTCGCTCTCTTCCGATGAGTTGGCCACGATGCCGGCTCCGGCCTGATAGAAAAGGCGGTTGTTTTTGCTCAGGAAGGAGCGGATGACAATGGCGTGGTTGATGGTGCGGTCAAATCCCAGATACCCGATGCATCCTCCGTAATATCCGCGGCGCTGGTTTTCGATGGTGTCGATCAGTTGCAGGGCCCGGTGTTTCGGCGCGCCTGAAAGGGTCCCTGCCGGAAAGGTCTCCCCGAGGACCCTGATGAGGTTGGTGCCGGGGGCCAGTTTTCCCGATACCTGGGAGACCAGGTGAATCACATGGGAATAATACTGTACTTCGCGGAAGGAGTCGACCGTGACCTCACTGGCATTCCTGCTCAGGTCGTTGCGTGCCAGGTCGACCAGCATGACATGTTCCGCATTTTCCTTGGGATCGAGGGCCAGTCGGGCCGCCTGCTCCTTGTCATACGCGTCGTTGCCGGTCCGCCTGAACGTCCCCGCAATGGGATGAATGGAGGCCCTGCCTTCTTTGATTCTGATCTGGGCTTCCGGACTGGATCCGAAGATCCGGAAATGGCCGTAATCGAAATAGAAAAGGTAAGGCGAGGGGTTGACAGAACGCAATGCCCTGTACACATTGAAATCGTCGCCTTCGAAAGATTGTGAAAACTGCCGTGAAAAGACCACCTGGAACACATCTCCCCTGTGGCAGTGGCCTTTGCCCCGGGTGACCATCTGCCGGAAATCCTCATCGCTCAGATTGGAACTCTCCCCGCCGGTCACTGTAAACCCCGAGGTGATGAAGTTGAGATTCACCAGCAGATGGTGGATATAGTCCATCTGCGAGGTCTCTTTCTCCCTGAGGTTCTCGACGATGTAAATCTGGTTCTTGTGGTGATCTATGGCAATCACATATTTGTAAAAGCTGTATTTCACCTCGGGAATGCGGAACTCTTCCTTCACCGGGGCGTGGAGGTCAATTTTTTCAAAATAGCGGACCGCATCGAAATTCATGTATCCGAAGAGTCCGTTAATGGGAAGTTTCTCCTCTCCACTGCTGACCCTGAAGGAGGAGTAATAGCGGTCGAGGAGGTCGTGCAGGGGTTGTTCTGGGGAAATTTCAAAGGTGGTATGTCCGTTTCCCTGTTGTTCTATGGTTACCCTCCCCTGGTCGGCGGTAAAGGTGGATACCGGCTCAAAGCAGATGAAGGACCAGGCATTTTCGTTACCCCGGTAGTCGGAACTCTCCAGCAATATCGCCTTGGGATAGAGATGGCGTAACCTGAGGTAGACGCTTACCGGGGTGACCGTGTCGGCCAGGATCTTCCGGGTCACCGGGAAATATCTTTCCGTGTTCATGGGTTTTGTGTCGTTGTTCATACTGTTTTTTCTGTTTTTCGAAAAAAATGGTCATAAAAAAAGCCTGCATCGGTCAAGAAGCAGGCTTTCATATATCGTACTGTTCACAGTAAAAGCAGGCTCACTTCTTGCCGGGAGAGCAGGAGTGCCACCAAAACCAAACTGCGATCTGTTGTTTCATGATGAATTCTAATTTCGGGTGCAATTTAAGTGATAATTTTTTATCGGGGCCACATTTTATTTAAAATAATTGGCCGGTCATGGGAAGATTTAACGCTCCTTCATGGATAGTTTGTTAATTTTACCCAGGTAATACTCTTTTGCAACCTATGTGGGGAAACTGGAATTTTCTACAACCCAGTCTCTGGGGTGCGGTGTCGCTGCTTTTCCTGATCACTTCGGTGGCTATTGCGTTCATTGTGATTTCGGAGAAGCGGTCGCCATACAAGACGGCGGCATGGATTCTGGCACTGGTGTTGCTTCCGGGCCTGGGCTTAATCTTTTATCTTTTTTTCGGGCAGGAGTATCGCAAGAACAAGATGTTTTCGCGGCGGGGGCTGAAGACCCTGGGGCGTTTCAGGTCGCTCACCAACCGCCAGCTGCAGAAATTGCAGAAGAATGAGTTTCATCTGCCTGAGGCTGCCCGGGAAAAGGAAAAACTGGTCAGGTTGCTGATGAGCAATTCCCATTCCCTGCTGACTACGGGGAATCGATTGACGATCCTCAACAACGGGGACAAGACCTTTTCGGCGCTTTTCCAGGCCCTGGAGGATGCGCAGCACCATATTCACCTCGAGTATTACATCATTGATGAGGATGAGACCGGGCTTCAGCTGAAGGATATTCTGATGCGCAAGAGCCGGGAGGGGGTAGAAGTACGGCTGATTATCGATGATGTGGGATGCTGGGGTCTTTCGCGCCGGTATTTGCGAGATCTGAAGGATGCCGGGGTCGATGTTCGGCCTTTCATGGAAGTTCGTTTTCCGCGGTTCACCCACCGTGTCAACTACCGGAACCACCGCAAGATCGCCGTGGTCGACGGAGTCCTGGGCTTCACCGGGGGCATCAATATTGCCGACAGGTACCGGAAAGGGCTGGAAAATATCGGTCCCTGGCGGGATACCCACTTGCAGATCGAAGGGGATGCCGTGCGCTCACTGCAAGCCGTGTTTGCTGCCGACTGGTATTTTGTGAGCCAGGAGAACCTGACCGGGTCTGACTATTTTCCGCCGATGACCATGGAGCCGGGAGCCGCAGTACAGATCAGCGCCGGTGGTCCCGATTCCGACTGGGAGATCATAGGCCAGGCTTTCTTTACGGCCATCGCCGGAGCTTGCCGTGAAATCGCCATTGTCACCCCTTATCTGATGCCTCCACCATTGATCGTTAACGCCCTGAAAACCGCAGCCCTGGGAGGCATTAGCGTGACCATCCTCCTGCCGGAATTCTCCGATGCCCTCATCCCCCGGTGGTGCTCCTTTTCCTTCGTGGAAGAATTTCTGGAAGCCGGGGTGAGAATATTCTTTTACCAGAAGGGATTCATACACAGTAAGCTGATCATGGTCGACGGGCTCTTCTCCTCTGTGGGAACCGCCAACCTTGACTTCCGCAGCCTGGAAACCAATTTTGAAGTCAACGCCTTTATCTATGACGAATCCTTTAACCGTCAGCTGAAGGCCTACTTTCATCATGACCTCCGCAACAGCAGGGAGATCATGCGTGCTGAGTGGAAGCGGCGCCCCTGGAGTTCCCGCATGAAAGAGTCCCTGGCTCACCTGGTCAGCCCGATGTACTGACCCCTCGCGGGGAACTGTGCTCCTCAGGGGTTCGGGTGGCTCCTCCAGCCGGGGCAGAGTGTTAAAATCATTGCAGGAATCAGATTACCTTCTATATTTGTCCAATGGGAAGAATTTGAAAGTATGGCCACAATAAGACAAAACATAATCACTACTAATGTCATAGCCCGGGGCCTGGTGCTGCTCTGTGGGCTGCTGGTGAGTCTCTCTCCACTCAGGGGGCAGACTAAAAGTGCGCACATCCTGACCGGGGTTCCCCCCGTGGTCTGTTATGCATCGGGCGAGAGTGGCCATGCCCGGGTGGGACCCCCTGCGGAATTCCTCGACAGTCTTAAGCGGGCGGTGAAAAAGGCCGACTTTGTGGTTACCTACATCGGTTTTCCCGACAGTGCCAAGAAAGCCATGGATTATGCCCTTTCCATATGGGAGTCGCTGATCAGTTCTGATGTGCCCATATATGTGGAAGCCCGCTGGGAGAGACTGGGGAGCACCACTTTGGGCAGTTGCGGTGCCAACAGCTACATGATCAATTTCGAGGGAGCCCCCATGGCCGATACCTGGTATCCTGTAGCCCTGGCCGAGAAGATCACCGGCCGGGAGATGACAGGGCCGGCAAACCCCGACATGACGGCTTCTTTCAATTCCACCATGTCGTGGTATATGGGGATCAACCAGGATACTCCTTCCGACCGGTTCGACCTGGTGTCGACCATATTGCATGAAGTGACCCACGGACTGGGAATGAACGGTTTTTTTGATGCCGATCCCAGGGCACGCTCAGGATCTTACGGTTACTCCGATGGCTGGCCTGCGGCTTTTGACCGCAGGGTGGAAACCGTGGACAGCGTCAGACTGACCAATCCTGCCGTCTACGCCAACCCCTCGGCACCACTCTACTATGCCATGGTTTCCAACTTCCTCTTTGCCTCCAGTCCTGCCGCCTCCTTTCTGGCTGCCGGGGAAAGACCCCGCCTCTATGCACCACCCACCTTCCAGGAGGGGTCGAGCATCTACCACCTCAATGACGAGAGCTATCCCTACGGGACTGAAAATGCCCTGATGACCTCGTCGGCCGGACGGGGGGAGGCGGTGCATTCCCCGGGTCCCCTGACCACTGGAATCCTCGATGACCTGGGGTGGAAACATCTGTGGATACGCTTCACTCCGTTGAAAGACAGGGAGGAGACTTCCCTGCCCCTCCGGTTGGATGTTTCCGTGGTCAGTGACCTGGGCGTCAGCGACACCTCTCTTTTCGTGGTTTACAGCAGCGACGGATTCAGGGAACACCGCGATTCCGTGCCCCTGACCATAATCCCCGAAACCGGAGGTTATGCCGCGGAATTTTTACCCCCGGCAACGCCCGGGGTGCTCTCCTACTATGTGACTGCCGCCGATACCCTGGGGCGCCGCTTTACCTCACCCACAGGAGCACCGGAAAAGTCATGGAAACTCACCCTGGGGACCGATACCATAAAACCGGCGATCGTTCATACTCCCGGGAAATACCTCCTGGCGACCGCCAGACAATTTGACATCGTGGCCGAGGTGACCGATAATGCCCAAATAGATACCGTTTATCTCCTGCTTTCCCTAAATGGTCAGGAGTTGCCTCCCCTGGGCATGATCTCAGCCGGCGATAACCTGTACCGCGGTGAATTGCCCCTCGGGGAGCTGGGGTTACTGGCGGGTGATATTTTGGAATACAGGATCGTGGCTCTTGACAACGCTGCCGCAGCAAACAGGCAAATCCTTCCGGAAGAGGGAAATTTCAGCGTGAAAACAGAAAGCATAGCCGCCCCCGCAGTGACCTATTTTACCGACTTCAACGGTTCCGACAGCGATTTTGTTCTTCATGACTTCAGCGTGGACCTCATCACCGGCTTCACCGACCCGGCCCTCCACAGCCCCCATCCCTATCCCAGTCCCGAAACCGACGACAGAGAGTTTCAGTTCACCACCCTCCTCAGGGTTCCCATTATCGTAAAAGAAAACGGGAGAATCGCCTGGGACGAAGTGGTATTGGTAGAGCCAGGGGAGGAGAATACTACGTTTGACAGCGACGATTTCTATGATTACGTGATTGCCGAGGCGAGCAAAGACCAGGGAAAAAGCTGGCAGCCCCTGCTTGACGGATATGACTCGGGGAGCAATGAGGCGTGGGAATCGGCCTATAACCAGCAGATATCGGGGCAAAACTCCATTTATACGGGAAGCCGTGAATTGTTTGTCCGCCGCGAATTTCCGATCACCGCCAGCGGCCATTTTCACGAGGGTGACACCCTGCTGATCAGGTTTAGGCTCTATTCTGATCCCTATGCCCACGGATGGGGATGGGCCATCGACAACCTGGCGATTCAGCAAAACCTCACCCCGGCGAATAGGACGGACTCTCCGGTATCTTCCTTCCTGGTGTGGCCCAACCCCGCCAGTGATATCATCCACCTCCTGCCGGAAACCCACCTTTCCGCGACCCGCCTGGGCGCCCGCATCACCGACCTTTCAGGCCGTACTTTGATGTCCTTACCCCCCGGCAGTATTATCCCTGGAATACCAGCAACCGTCAGCCTGCATCATCTGAAGCCTGGCTTCTATCTTGTACTTCTTCAAAATAACCATATGACCATAGCCACCAGGAAATTAGTCAGACACTGACCCGTTAAAATATTTTTGCTAATTTTGAAAGTCATACTTTTTTTGAGCATACTGTGCTATCATAAGGATTAAATTGTATTTTTGACAGTATTTATTTTTAACATTTTTTATAAAAACCAATAAGATGAAGGCCGGAACCAAATCTTTTATGTACCTGGTTTTGCTGCTGTTTATAGCTGGCAGTTGCCGGGACGACTCGTATATCGACAAATATGAAAGACCTGAGTGGCTGGCAGGTAAGGTTTACACGCAGTTGAAGGAGCAGTCCGATCTTTCGACATTTGCCAAGTGTCTGGAGATTGCCGGTTATGATACCATCCTTGATGTTTCGGGGAGTTATACGGTATTTGCGCCCACCGATGAGGCCTTTGCGCTGTATTTCCAGCAGAGCCCCTACAAACGGGTGGAGGATATTCCCCTGGCTTTATTAAACGACTTGGTGAAATACCACATTGTCCAGAATCCATGGAGCAAGAACCAGCTGCGTTCCCTTGACGTCTACGGGTGGATAGATCCCAAGGATCTGACCAACAACGAGCCCAAGGGGTATAAACGGGAGACCCTCCTGCTTGACAAGGATCCCCGTTATGGGGTTTTTGGGGAAAGAAGAAACCTGCGTAATTACATCTCCATTGTCGATACGACGGCTACCTCATGGAAAAGGAGGGAAACCATCGATTCGCGCAAATATGCCCCGATATTCTATAAGGAGTATTTTGATATTTATGAGCTGAACAGTTCCGATTATGAGTTTTATTTCAACCGGCCGATAGAATCTCCCTCCGACATTTATTATGGTGGGGGCAAAGTGACCGGGGATGAGATCTTTGCGGAAAATGGCTTTGTTTACAAGATTGACCGGGTCGTGGAGCCCCTAAAAAATGGCTATCAGATTCTCAGTGACAAGAGCGGTCCCCATTCCTATACGGCCTTTCTCGATCTGATCAATACCTTTCCCGATTTTGTATACAACAACAACAAGACGCTGGATCAGCCGGGAGCAGCACAGGGGTTGACGGTGGATTCTCTCTTTGATCTCACTTATCCCCGGTTGACCTTTAACATCAACCGGGAGAAGACCAAGGCCCCTCCGAGCACCTACGGGCTTCCCGAGAATGTGGCCATCAGGTACCATCATGGATTGATCGCCCCCACTGATGAGGCCTTCAACGCCTTTGTCAACGAGTATATGGTGGGCGGTACCAGATGGGGGAGCCTGAAAAACGCCCCCGAGCATATTAAAAGGATTATTATCAACACCTATATGTCGATCAACCCGATCTATCCCACCGATCTCGAGAAGGGGTTTTATAACGGGGAGCTGGACCTGATCACGGTGGACCAGGAGGACATCATCCAGAAACAATACGGCAGCAACTGTACTTTTATGGGGGTTGACCATGCCATTGTCCCCAGGGCTTTTAAAAGTGTGACCGGACCCATTTATCTCTCCCGTGGATACACCCGGGTGATGTACGCCATCGAGTCATCGGGACTTCTTTCCTCGCTGAAGCGGCAGAACCAGGATTATATTTTCTTTGTGGAATCGGATCAGAGCCTGCAGGAGGACTCTTCCCTGGTTTATGATCCCATCAGGGAGAGGTTTTCGGCCTTTATGATCTCTCCCGGCTCCATCCAGGAGTTTGGGCTGACCAAGACTGATCTGCGGACCCTGTTGCTGAACCATGTCGGTTTGCAGAAACCCCAGGGTCTGGCCCGCAAGGAGTTTATCCCGACGCAGGCGGGGACTTACCTGATCGTCAACAATGAAACGGGAGAAGTCAGGGGTACCGACGTGACCACCCAGGGCTACGGTGGAGCCCAGCCGGTTCAGGAATTCCCCCGGCAGATCAGCACCAACGCCGACAACGGAACCACCTATGAGATCAACAACTGGTTCAGTTTTTCGGCAGTGAGCCTATACTCTGCTATATCCACCAAATATCCCAAATTCCACAACCTGTTGAAGGCCGCCGGTTTTGACCTGGCCAAGGAATACCGCTACAGCTTCATTTCGGAGAGCGAGGTATATACAGTTTTTGTACCCAGTGATGCCGCCATCGACGCCTACCAAACCGCCGGAATGACGGTTGATCAACTCAAAAGATTGGTGCTTCTTCATTTTGTCCCCGGCCATATCATCTTTACCGATGGCAAGAAGTCGGCTGGTTACTATGAAACGACCCGTACTTCGGAGGCTTCTTCTCAGTATGCCACCTTCTATACCCAGTTGAAGCTCGAACCCGGAATCGATATCATCAAAATCATGGGCAAGGACGGCACCCCCTTCGTGGAGGTGCAGGAGTCGTCAAAAACCAACCTCATTCTTGGAAAAGGTGTGGGCGAAGGAACCGAGGCCATTGTCGGCACCATCTCAAACGGGGTGATCCATGAGATTGACAAAGTTTTGGATTTTGCCGCACTCGACACCAAATAGTCATGATTTAACCTGATTCACTAAACCAAAGGTTTAAGAAAGAAATGAAAAGAATAAAAAGTCTCCTTTTGCTTCTGCTGGCCATCTGTAGCTTTCTGGAAGCATATCCCCAGGGAAAGGTTGTTATCAGGGGCAGGGTCATAGACACTTCGGATAAGACCACCGTCATCGGGGCGAATATTGTCGAGTACGACAGTGATAACCGCGTGGTGGGAGGTACGATCACCAACGTGAACGGCGACTTTGTGCTGGAAATGCGCAGTGCGACCAACAAGGTGCTGGTCAGTGTGATCGGATACAACTCCAAAGAGATCAAACCCGATCCTTCGAAAACCATGATGGTAGAGATAGATCCTTCAGACGTAGAAATCGGAGAGGTGGTGGTGACTGCCCAGGCCACCACGTCGAACCGTTTGACCAATATTGATCAGAGGGACAATGCCACGGCATCGGTGAAAATTGACCTGATGGAGATGAATGAGACCGGGCTGGTATCGGCTGCTGATGCTCTTCAGGGAAAAGTGTCAGGTTTGGACATCATCAGTGCCTCAGGGGACCCAGGTTCGGGATCTTCCCTGGTCATCAGGGGATTGAGCTCCATGGGCAACAGCCAGCCCCTCATCGTCATCGACGGGGTTCCGCAGGATAAGGTGTCCAAGGATTTTGACCTGGCCTCAGCCGACCAGGAAGATATCAGTAACCTGATCAACATTGCCCTTCAGGATATCCGCTCCATTGAGGTTCTCAAGGATGCCGCTTCCACTGCCGTTTACGGCTCCCGGGGGGCCGACGGCGTTCTCCTGATTGAAACCCACAAGGGGAGAATGGGAAAGGTGCAGTTCGACTACCAGTATAAAAATACCTTTAATATTCAGCCCCCGGCCATTCCGATGCTGACTGGTGATGAATACATCATGCTTCAGCTCGAAGAGTGGCACAATGCCTACGGGGTTTTCGACATGCCTTCTGAAATCGCCTACGACCGTGACTACGCCGACTTCTTTAACTATTCGGCCAATACCGACTGGATTGGGGCCATTACCCGCAACTCAATGACCCACGACCACTATTTCAAGATCTCAGGCGGGGGACAGCGCACCCGCTATTTCACCTCTCTCAGCTACCTCGATGAGGAGGGAACGACCCTGGGAACGGCGGCCAAACGGTTTTCCACCCGTATCAACCTCGACTACCACCTTTCCCGGAAGCTTCTGTTCACGGTAAACTTCAGCTTTATTTCCAATACCACCGACGGGAATATCTCCCTTGACAATAAAAATGTGCGGGAAATGGCCTACATTAAGGCTCCCAACATGAGCATTTATCAGCGGGACCAGTATGGTAACCTGACCGGGGAGTATTTCAACCCCATCAACAGTTACCAGGGCAATGGGGTATCCTTTTTTAATCCGGTGGCTGTGGCTACCCTGGGCAAGAACGACCGGGTGGAGAATTCTCTTGACAACACCTTCAGGCTGCGGTACACCATCAACGACTGGCTGATCTTCAACGAGACGATCTCCATCCAGTACACTGGGGGCAAGTCCAAGAATTTCCTTCCCTATAATGCCATTGGTGCCGACTGGCTCGACTGGCAGATCAACAAGGCGGAAGAGAGCAACAACATCAACTCTTCCATTCAGACCGAGACACAGCTTCTTTTCAACTCACCCTTTAAATCGTCGAAGCATATCATTTCTGGTGCTGCTACCTGGTTTACCAACCAGTCTCAGTCTGAATGGATGAACATCCAGAGCAACCGCACCCCCAGTACCGATATTCAGGATCCGGCCATCAATGCGCAGATCAACTGGATTGGGACGGGAATGGGTGAGAACCGGGATATTGCCGCGACCCTGAACCTGAACTACAAACTTCTCGACAGGTACGGGATTACCACCATTGTCAGGTCTGATGCCAACGCTGCTTTCGGGGCCAACAACCGGTGGGGTACCTTTGCCGGGGTTTCTGCATTCTGGCGTTTTTCCAGTGAACCCTGGCTGGAAACCCTGGAATGGCTGGGTGAGAGTAAGCTGAAAGCCAGTTGGGGCCTTGCCGGCCGCCAACCCGGCGATCCCTACGCCCGCTTTGCCACCTACGTATCCACCACCAACTACATCGACAACACTTCCGTGATTCCCAATAATGTCCAGCTCAATAACCTGAAGTGGGAGAATACCACCTCCTCTAACATTGGATTCGAAGTGAACCTCTTTAAAGACAGGTTCTTCCTGAATGCTGATTTCTACCAGAAAAAAACGACAGATATCCTGTTCGGGGGGTCGCCCTGGTTTTACAAGATTCCGACGGCATCAGGATATGATAACATCAAGTTTTTCAATGGCGGCGAGCTGGAAAACCGGGGATGGGAACTCATGGCCAACTGGAGAGTCGTCAGGACCAAGGATTTCTCCCTTTTCCTGGATTTCAACACCTCGCGCAATGTGAACTCTTTCAACAAGCTGCCTGAGAATTTCAATAAGGAGAGGAATACCTCCCTCACCAACGGTTCCTTTCCCCAGTTGGTCAAAGAGGGAGAACCCATCGGCTCTTTTTATGGGGTGCGTTATTTGGGGGTATGGCCCAGTGATGAGGATGTGGTCGCCCAGGATGCCAATGGGGATCCCCTCCTCGACGGCGAGGGCAATCCCATTCCGCTCACTTTTCAAGGATCATATATCTTTAAGGGGGGGGATGCCCGCTACGAAGATATCAACCATGACGGGGTCATTGACCTGAACGACGTGGTGTATATCGGCGACTCCAATCCCGACTTTATCGGAGGTTTCGGGGCCTCCATGAAATACAAGAGTTTTGATTTCTCCTTCGGGTTCCATTACCGTCTGGGCTTTGATATCGTCAACAGGGTGGCCATCAATACCGAAGGGATGCTTAACCGCAACAACCAGAGCAAGGCGGTGCTCAGCCGCTGGCGGGTGCAAGGCCAGGATGAACCCGGAACACTGCCCCGGGCTTACCTCAACCATCCGGCCAACAATCTGGGATCTGACCGATATGTGGAAAAAGGAGACTTCATGCGGCTCAATAATGTCAAGTTCGGCTACCAGTTGCCTCAGAAAACCTGTAGCCGCCTGGGTCTGCGCAGCCTTAACCTGGCCTTCAGCGCCCGTAAACTCTTTACCATTACCCAATATTCTGGTCAGGATCCCGAGGTGGGGCAGAATGCCGCTGATCCTTTCTGGATAGGTGAAGACAAAGCCAACACTCCTCCACCCAAAACATTTACATTTAGTTTATTGGTCGGATTCTAAAAACAGGTAAACAATGAAAAGGAATATTAAATATATCATGATCCTCCTGGCCGTACTGGTCCAGGTATCCTGTGGTGACTGGCTGGAACTGGAACCCCCGAGCGGACTGACCAGGGAGGAGTTCTGGCAGACCAAGGAGGATGTGGAAGCCTTGCTGAGCGGGGCCTACAGCGCCATGTCAAAAATGGACAATCTCTTTTTCCTGTATGGGGAAATCAGAGCCGACATGGTGATCGGCGACAGCAACCAGGACGACAACCAGAAGAAGATGGCCCAGAACAATATCTATGCTGACAACGGCATGGCCAACTGGAGCAAGTTTTACCAGGTGATCAACTATTGCAACGAGATCATCAAGAATGCTCCCCTGGTACAGGAGAGAGACAATACCTTTACCGACTACCAGCTGAAGGGATGGATGTCGGAGGCTTATTTTCTGCGTTCGCTCTCCTATTTCTACCTGGTGCGCATCTTTAGGGATGTCCCCCTGATCCTGGAGCCCTCAGAGACCGATGATTCCGATTTTTACATTCCCAAGTCGGAGGAAGCGGTGGTGCTGGCCCAGATCACCAAGGATCTGGAGGAGAACCGCAATTTCGCCATTGCCGATGGTTATGCCACCCTTTCCGAGAACAAGGGGCGTGCTTCCAAGGCGGCTTTTGATGCCCTTCTGGCCGATATCGCCCTGTGGAGCTTCGATTACAACAAAGTGCTGGAACATGTGGCCCGCATTGAGGCCAATGAGGAGATTGTCATGATGCCCAGTGGTAAATGGTTCGAACTCTACTATCCGGGAAACGCCCTGGAGAGCATTTTTGAGTTCCAGTTCGATATGGGAAAAAACCAGAGTAACCAGCTCTATGGCCTTACCAACCGGAATTCCTATAATTATGATCCCAGCCAGACGGCCCTGGAGATGTTTGCTCGTCTTTATGCCAAGGAATTGGTGCGTGGTGAGGATGCCTCTATCAAACGATATGGTGACGATGATTACATTGTCTGGAAATATGTCGGCAGTGCTCCCGACGGGAACACGATCCGCACCGGGACCCTCCAGAACAGCGCCAATTGGATTGTTTACCGGCTCGCCGACGTCATGCTGATGAAAGCCGAAGCCCTTTCACAACTAGGCCGTTATGGGGAAGCCCTGGAGATCATCAACGTGATCAGGGATCGTGCCAGCGTGGCGGCCATCGGCCTCCCCAATTCCGCCACAGCCTACGAGGATGCCATCCTCGAAGAGCGGGCCCTGGAACTTGCTTTCGAAGGGAAACGGTGGTTTGACCTTCTCCGCATGGGCCGCAGGAACGACTACGCCAGAAAGGAGAAACTGATCGAGGTGATTGTACGCAATGTCCCCTCTACCCAGAAGAGAATCCTGGCCGTTAAACTGACCAACCCCCTGGGCTGGTATATGCCGATTCACGAAGATGAACTTGAGAGAAATAAAAATCTTGTTCAGAACCCTTATTACAACAACTAGCCATGAAAAAAAGCAGTCTCCTTTTTGCCCTCATTGCCACACTTCTCTTTCAGTGGTCCTGTAAGGAAGAGGAACATCCCAACCCGGAGTTTGAGGACATGATCAAAATGACCATATATGATTATATGGTGGAAAAGAAGGATACCTTTTCCAGTTTTCTGGCCATTATGGAGAAGGGCGGACTTGACCTGACCATGAGTGCATTCAACCCCAATGCCACAGATGGTAATTTTCTGTATACCCTCTTTCTTCCCACCAACGATGCCGTTGACAAATTTATCAGTGAACATCCCCAGTATAACTCCCTCAACGATTTGCTGAATGACGAGGTGTATGTCAGAGCCCTGAGCCGCTATCATGTGCTGAACATGGGGATCATCACCAATGACTTTCCGTTTGGTGCCCTTCCTGAGCTGACCCTTTCGGGGGACCAGCTGACCGTCAGCTTCATCATAGAAGCCGACACCTCCTATTACAAAATCAACAACCAGGCGGCGATCATCCTCCCCAACATAGAAGCCTCCAACGGCTTTGTCCATGTGATGGAGACCATGCTGACCCCGGTGACCTACACCACCTATGGGTGGCTGGCGCAGAATCCGGGGTATTCCATCTTCAAGGCGGCCCTGGATGCCACGGGTTTGAAGGACACCCTGAACATCAACCAGAAAACCGATACCCGGCGGTTACGGCCCCATACCCTGATGGTAGAACACGACTCCATTTTCCACCGGCGAAATATCCGCTCTTTTGAAGAACTGGCCAACTACATCAGTCCGGGGAATACCAATTACGCCAGTAAGTCCAATCTGCTCCATAATTTTGTGGCTTACCATATTCTGGAAGGCAGCCTGTTCCTTGATGATTTTGAAGGGGAGGCTTCCAATTACAACACTTATTCCGACATTCCCCTGTCGGTGAACGGCTTGGGGATCGATATTGCCATTAACAAAGGACGCATGGTGTTTGACACCATTTTTCATGCCAGCGGTGACACCACCCTGATTGATTATGTGGGGGTGTTGTACGACGCCAGTAACATGATCACCCAGTCGGGATCGGTCCATTTCATCAATCAGATCATGTACCAGTTTTCCCCTGCTCCCGCCATCCGCAATTATGAGTTCTGGGAGGAATCCCTTTTCAGTGAGTTGCGCCGGGAACCCGGAAGTTACGAGATCGAGGATCCCAGCCTGCTGAGCACAATAACGTGGAGCGGCGCCGACCTCTTTTTTGTGAAATCGGAAGACACCGAAGATCCGGCATGGAACCAGGATTATCTCTTCCTGAACGGCGATTTTGTGATTTCCTATACCATGCCAAAGATCATCCAGGGGAAATATGATGTTTTACTGGGAGCACATGCCTACAGTGAAGACAATGCCCTGGTCGAGATTTATCTCGATAACAAAAAAATTGGCGGACTGGTGGACCTCACCACGGGGGGTAGTTCCTCCAATCCCTATGCACAAAAGGAAATCGGTACTGTCGAATTCCAAAGGTACGAAGACCATACCATCAGAATCGTCTCTCTGATTCCGGGGGCATTTATGTGGGATTACGTAAGATTTGAACCTGTTAAATAATACGAAAATGAAAAATATTCCCGGTTTCATCATCCTGATCATCCTCCTGGTTGCCGGAGGCTGCTCCGATATTTGGGATAAGCATTACAATGTGGTGCCGGAGACCACAGACCAGGATATTTGGGAGGTCCTGGAACAAGACCAGGATGTTTCCATGTTTGTGAACGCCCTGAAGGAGTTCAAGTATGATTCGGTCTTTAAGTCGGTGAAGGTTTACACCTACTTCATACCGACCAACCAGGCCATCAATGCGTTTTTGGCGGGGCATCCCATGACCAAGGCGGTTCTGGATTATCATATCGTTTCTCATTTTATCCAGTCGAACAGTATCGCGGAAAAAAGGAGGGTTCAGACCCTGGCCCTGAAACTGGCCCTGTTTGAAAGAAGTGGCGGCAACTCAACCTACGACGGGATTCCCCTGAGTTTTGAGAGTCCTCTTTACAAAAATGGCAAGTATTATAAGATGGACCAGGTGGCCATGCCCAAGCCTACTTTCTATGAGTATTACCTCGAGAATAATCCATTGCTCAGGGATTATATCGACAGTCGCGACAGTATCGTACTTGACCGTGAGAAAAGCCGTCCTATCGGGTTCAACGAGGATGGTCTGACCATTTACGATACCGTGGCCGTTACACTCAATAATTTTGAGATCAAATATTTCCCGGTAAAGAATGAGTTGCGCAATATCACGGCCACCATCGTGTTCCCCAGGAAGGAAAAGTATGAAGACGCGCTTACGGTGATGGCTCAGAAGCTGGGAGGAACCTATCAGACCCATGAGGATATTCCCGTGGCCTGGCAGAACGAAATTCTGATTCCCTATCTTCTTGAACGGGGGGTCTTCCTGAATCAGCTCGATGAAGAGGAGTTTGTGCGACCTGCCTGGAAAGATACCCTGAAGCTTCTCAACATTCTCGGCGACAGCGTGGCCATTGATTATTCGCCGGTCGACCGGGCGGTTTGCAGTAACGGCATCGCTTACGATTATGCCAATTTTGTCATTTCCGATTCCCTCTTTGCGGGAAGGAGCAGGTTTGAGGGTGAATCGCTGGTCCGCGAAGTGGGGGTGAACAAATATACCTGGAGGGACAGCATCAAACTGATCAGTGACCAGTCCTTTGCCCCGTTGCGTCAGTATATTCCGGGAGCATCGAAAGACTCCATCCTCAGTGTCTCCTTCAACAAGGGGTATAATCAGCGGTTTATCCTGGAGTTTAAGACCCGCAATCTCTTCCCGCGCAAGTACCGTGTGGTGGTACGTACCCAAATGGATATCGGCGGGAAATATGATATCTATGCCAATAACGAGCTGGTCAGGAGCTTTGACTATTACGACTATGTACGTTACCGGGGGGTTCTCCCCAGTGTACAGACGCCTCTCCGTTTTGCCCAGGAAGGCCGCTTTAACCGCTTTGACTTCTGGATGGAAAACCTGACCGAATATGGGCAGGCGGTCATCAGGTTCGATTACAAGGGACCGGGGAGTGTGGCCGGAAACGGACTGGTCATCGACTATATTGAGTTTATCCCCTATTAAAACTCTGCCAGGATGAAAAACCGATTTCCACAGCCGGGCGAGAGCCACTCCGGGATCATGACGGAGAAACGGAATGAATTACATGCGAAAATCATCACCGGGAACTTGGGTGACAACGGTCGGCTTCGGCCCGCTGGCCATACCAGTTCTGACCAATATCTGAACATTATGAAGAATAAGCTGACTGTTAGGATTCCCCTGAACGTTGTTTTGTTGCTGTTGTTTTTCCTGTTTGTCAGGACGGGTGTTCAGGCACAGGATTCGATTAAGGTTTCCGGGGTGGTTGTCAACGGAGACAATGTTCCCATGGCTGGGGTTTCCGTGGGGGTGGAAGGTTCCTTTGACCTTCCCGTAGTGACTGATGCACAGGGGCGTTTTGCCGTGATCTCTGCCTCGGGGAGCCATTGGCTGATCGTCTCACCCCATACCGGTTACAAGGACAAGAGAGTATACCTGAACAACATGCAGGAATTGAAGATATATCTCACTCCCGCGGATATGGTTTCAGGTGACGACAACGTCAATTATATGGTGGGATCTCTCTCGCG
This sequence comes from uncultured Prolixibacteraceae bacterium, assembly GCA_964567485.1. Lineage (GTDB taxonomy): Bacteria > Bacteroidota > Bacteroidia > Bacteroidales > Prolixibacteraceae > UBA1413. The sequence goes on from CAZMMX010000002.1 coordinate 112,598, forward strand.
CCGGAACATGGTCAGTGCCTTTTCAACGCTATCCACCACAGATATCAGGCACACGCCGGCTCTGTCGGTCGATCAGTTCATGCAAGGGCGCACCCCTGGAATGCATGTGACCAACCGCTCAGGCGACCCGGGCAGTGGGGCCGTGACGCTGCTCCGCGGAACCAGCTCCCTGAATACGACCAGCCAGCCTCTCTTTATCATTGACGGGATTCCCATGACGCCTCAGGGAACCTTTAGTTCCAAGATTGACGGATACAGTTACAATCCCCTGTTGGGCGTCAACGTCATGGACATCTCCAAAACCACCATCATCAGGGACCCCGCCATTACCGCCGCTTATGGTTCGAAAGCCTCCAACGGCCTGATCGTGATAGAAACCCTGGACCCCAGTGCCACGGAAACGACCATTGACGTCGATATGCGTACCGGGTTTTCTCTCGCTCCCACCAACCTGATTCCCCAGATGAATGCCGCACAGCACAAAACCCTGGTCAATGAGGTCCTTTACTCCTCGGGTTTGCTGGATGAGAGAATCAGGTATCTCTACCCCAACCTCTTCATTCAATCAGACCATGAGGATTATATCGACTATCAGCACGATACGAATTGGCAGGAGATGATTTACAACAATTCCATGTTCACCAATTTCAACCTGATGGTCAAGGGGGGCGATGAAATTGCCCGTTATGGTTTGTCCTTCGGATATAACGACAACAAGGGAATTGTTAAGGAGACCGGAAATAACGGCTATAACCTCCGTTTTGTCAGTCTTCTGAACATCTTTACCTGGCTCAAGATGAATGCCTCAGTGTCGCTCAACTATAATATCGCCAGGATGAAGGAGTCGGCCATCGTGCGTCAGACCAGTCCTATTCTCACGGCCCTGGCCAAGTCCCCCATGCTCAATCCTTACCAGTATGATGACGAAGGCAAGGAACTCACCCTTCTGTCCGATGTCGAAGAACTGGGAGTGAGTAACCCTTTAGCAGTCATCAATAATTACGAAGCCAAAAATACCAACTACAATTTCGTCTCTTCTTTGGGCTTTGAAGCCACGCTCAGAAAGAACCTGGTGCTTTCGACCATGTTCGGTCTGACCTTTAATGTGCTTAAGGAACAGATTTTCATGCCCAACCGGGGGATGGAGCATTATTACAACTTCGAGGCCATCAACGTGGCCAAGGCCTCCAACAACAGTATCACTGCCTTTAACAACACTACCTTTCTTAAGTACAATCAGAATTTCGGGAACGACCACCAGCTCTCCTCTGTCACCGGCATTAACATCATGAGAAACAATTTTGAGTATGACTGGGGTCTGACCAAAAATTCCCATGAAAATGACCAGTACCGGATGTTGCAGGAAGGTACCGATAACCTGCGGGAGATCGGCGGCGAAAGCAGGTTGTGGACCTGGGCCTCTCTGTCCGAGAGCGTGGTCTATACCTATAAAGACCGCTATATCGCCACGGCGAGTGTTTCTGTTGACGGCACCTCCAGGATTGGGGACGATGCTGCCAACACCATGAAAATCGGCGGGGTTCCCTTTGGGCTCTTCTACTCGGGTGGCGTGGCCTGGCGGCTTTCCGGGGAGTCTTTCCTGCGTGACCTCTCGTGGCTCGAAGAGCTGAAGCTCAGGGCATCCTATGGGGTCACAGGAAACGACGACGTGGGTGAAGCCAATGCCACACGCTATTATAACTCCATCAAATTCAGGGAAACCGTCGGATTGTATCCGGCCACCTATCCCAATGCCTCCCTGAGCTACGAACGTGTCGCCCAGCTCAACGGAGGCGTCGATCTTTCCCTCTGGGGCAACCGCTGGATGCTCAGCGCCGACTATTTTAAATCGGTGACCTCCGACATGTTAATTTACACGCCCATTTCCTCCTATCTGGGATATGGTTATCGTCCTGAAAACGGGGGCAAAATGGAAAACAAGGGATGGGAGGTTTCCACGAACGCCCGCATTGTCGACCGTCCCAGTTTCAAGTGGGACCTTCACCTCTCTCTTTCGAACGTGACGAATACCATTACTGAAATCAAAGGAGATAAACTGGTTTCCGACATTCCCGGCGGGCAGATCGTCAACATGAAGGGATCCCCAGCAAACGAGTTTTACGGCTATATTTTCGATGGTGTCTTTGCCACCACTGCCGATGCCCAGGCTTCCGGACTGGTCAATGACCGGAATATGACCTACAAGGGTGGCGACGCCCGTTTCAGGGACATCTCAGGCCCCGAAGGCGTTCCCGACCAGGTGATCAACGAATACGACAAAACCTCTGTCGGTTCTTCTCTGCCTGAGTATTTCGGAGGTATTTCCACCACCCTGACCTGGAAGCGCTGGTCACTCACCCCCTTTGTCCAGTTTGTGTCAGGGAATGAGGTCTTCAATTATGTACGCTTTCAGAACGAAAAGATGAGCGGTCTGGAGAATCAGAGCAGCCATGTGCTGAACCGCTGGCAGTATGAGGGACAGCAAACCATGGTGCCCCGGGCCCTCTATGACGACCCCATCGGTAACACGGCCTTCTCCACCCGCTGGATTGAAGATGGTTCTTACCTCAGGATTAAAAATGTGGTGCTGAGTTATACCATCCCCAACGAGTTTCTGAGCTTTCGCAATGCCCAGTTTTACGTCGCCGCCAGTAACCTCTTCACCTTCTCGGAATACCTGGGCTATGATCCGGAATTCGGCTACTCACGCGAACCCGCAAGCCAGGGAATCGACTACGGCCTGACCCCCCATCCCAGGCAGTTTATTGTTGGAATTAAATTAGGACTCTAACCAAAATGCAGAATAGTATGAAACGGCTCTTAAAATATGCTCTGTTTTCCACTTTGTTTCTTTTTCCGGTGATGTTCTTCACCTCCTGCAAGGAGTTTCTGAACCCTGAACAGGAGTTGTCGGTTACTGAGGAGAAGCTGTTGAACGACTGGTATGAATACCGGTCGCTGGCCATGGGGATGTATGGCCTGCAGCAGCAATTGGTGGAGCAGCTGCTGATCCTGGGCGAACTCAGGGGGGATCTGCTCACCATTACCCCCAATGCTGATCCTGATATGGTGGAAATTTACAATTTCCGGATTTCCGAAAAGAACAAGTATGCCGCTCCCGACAATTTCTTCAAGCTGATTGCTGCGAGTAACAATTTCATCAGGCTGTTGCAGCGGGAACATCCCGAAGTGCTCGATGCTAAAAGCAATGTGACCAATTACGACCGGTTGTACGGTGAAGCCCTCTGCATGAGGGCCTGGGCTTATTTCAACGCTTCCCGCATTTACGGGAAAGTCCCCTTTATTCATGAGTCTTTGGTCACCATGGAAGAAATAGAGGACTATGTGGAGTCTTCGGGAACCTACACCGACAGTGTGAACATCGTCTTCGGACGTGACGGTTACCATAACGACACCATCCCCAATGTCAGTGTTCCGCTGGAAAAGAAATTTTTCACCCAGGAGATGGTAGTCAACTATTTCACCGATCAACTGGAGAAGGAGGTCAAGGCTGTCGGGGTCAACCACTATATTGACAATAACGACATTACCTGGGAGGTCACTGTATGGAATACCTATGCCTGGCATGCTCTGCTGGGGCAGATGTACCTCTATCAGGGCAATCTGGCCCAGGCCGCAAGCCACTTTGAGTTCATCACAAAAAACACCTCGGAAGATCTGAGGTATCACCTCGACGCCACTTTCCAGAACGGTAGCTGGAGGAACATGTTTGCCAATGTCGACGTTAAGGAGCACATCTTCACGCTGTGGTTCAACAAGGCCAATTTTCAGCAGAACCAGTTCCAGTATTTCTTTGAGCCCATCGCTCCCCACCGGTATATGCTGAAACCCACGCGTGCCGCAGTCATGTATTGGGAGTGCATCTTCGATAATTACACGATCACTGAAAACAATGATCCCTGGAAATCTGAAACCCTCAATCAGGGCATTCCGGGAGATTTTTACCGGGGTTACGGGGTTTCCTATGCTTATGTCAAGGATGAGACATTACTCGATCCCGATAATGTACAGGCTATGCTTTTGCTCAAAAGGGAAGAGGATATGCGTACGGCTGAAATATTAACGGCCGATTACGACACTGTCGTGTGGAAGTATTCCGTCGGTAGGAACAAATATGCCCAGGACGCCCATTTTCATATCTATCGCGCCGGGGGTATTCATCTCTATCTGGCCGAAATTTACAACTGGTGGGTGGTGATGCAGGGAGGAATCCTGCGCACACAGATGCCCACAGCCTTGAACATTGTCAACAATGGGGCCCACTACAATCCTCTGAGCACGCGGGAAGAACTGGGCGTTCGTGGCCGGGTGGGTTTCGGCGGAGACAGCGAAGGCATCAAGGTCAAAAATATCAACTATTTTCACCATCCTTACACCAACGAAATCGTCAGTTACAATGATCTGACCGGTAACCTGGAGGCCAAACAGCTCTATTTTGAGGATCAGCTGATTGATGAACGGGCACGGGAACTCGCTTTCGAAGGGGAACGTTTTTATGACCTCATGCGGATTGCCAAACGGAGAAATGACCCCTCCTTCCTGGCATCCAGGGTATCGGCCAAATACCCCTCGGGGCAGAGGGAGACCATGTATAATTACCTGATGAATCCCGACAACTGGTATATACGAATGTTCGAGTAACCTTCGCACTTCTTTGGTCTGACCCATAAAAGAACGGCATGCCTTCCGAAAGGAGGACATGCCGTACTTTTTTAAATGTGTTCAGGGAAGAAAAATTCCGTGTTCCCCCGTTATTTTTCTGCCCTGAAAGCCCTGAGGAGAGCCCTGGTTTTGATTCCCGATTCCTTCATCTGTTCCTCGCTCCATCCTCCCCCCGAATCTGCTTCGGGTTTCAGCATGGAGCAGGTTTCGTCCTTGTCGGCAATGGACCAGGTGACCCAGCTGATTTGCCTTGACTTCATCCATTCTATCCAGATCTGCCATTCCTGCTCATCGATGGGGCCGTTTCCACTGGCTTCCATACCTGCCGATTCTGATACAAAGAGAGGAATTCCCTTTTCCAGGGCGGTGTTGCACCGGTCCCGCAGGAACTGTTTGTGTGTGGCGGCATAAAAATGAACGGTATACATGAGGTTGTCGTATCCCCTAATGGGATCGTCGGCCACAATATGAAGATCCTGACACCAGTGGGGACTGCCCACAAGGATGATGTTGTCGGGGTCTTTCTCCCTGATGGCTTTGATGACTTCCACGGAATAGGCCTTGACATCGCTCCACGAGTCCCTGACGGGCTCATTGAATATCTCATAGATGATATTGGGGTGATGGCCGTATTTTGCCGCCATATCGGAGAAAAACCGGCGGGCCTCCTCCGTTTTTATTTCATGGCTGTGCCAGTCGATGATGACGTAAATGCCGCTTTCCAGGGCTCCTTCGATGACCGCTGACATCTTTTCGACCGACCACTCCGGTTTATCGGTATAGCTGCCTTTAGGGCCCACGCCCATGGCAGCCCTGACGACGTCACATTGCCAGTCATTAGCCAGCCATTTCACGGAAGCCTGGTTGTAAAACCGAGGCCACCAGTTGTGCCAACCATAACTGACTCCCGTCAGCATAACGGGAACTCCCTTTTCGTTGACCAGTTGTGTCCCCTTCACCGACAAACGGCCGTGATCTGTTACGGGCTGGGCGTGTGCCGCCAGGGTGAACAGGATAAGGATGACCGCGAACAGGTGTGGTGTTTTTTTCATGTTTTTCTGGTTTTGTTGTGATGGTTTACTTCGTTTAGTAAATAGGTAAAAAAAACAAGAGCCTGAATATCAGGCTCTTGTTTAAATAAAGTGCGTATGTTTTACTTTCTGATCACCTTGTTTTGGCTGATCACGCGGTTGTCATCGCTCACGGTGATAAAGTACATCCCCGAGGGCTGGTTGCGCAGGGAGACCACTTCATTGGAGGTGACGGCGACTCTGTCGACCAGGGTGGCGCCTGTGAGGCTGATGACCCTGATGCGGTTACCGGCTTCTACTCCGTTGATGTTGACTTTATCTTCGGTCGGATTAGGATAGACGCTGATGACGTTTCTCAGCGTGTTGGCAGCGGTATAGTCGAGTTCCAGGGTGTAGACGGCTACGATCTTACCATCGGCAGAGGTCACCTTCAGCACGTCGCCACGCATCAGTTTACCCGTAGACTTGGCCACGCCGTTTTTGTCATAGATGGCCATCTGGGCGCCAAAGGCCGGGGTGAGCTGGGCCAGGAAAGCGGTGATGTCAGATTCTGCCACCGGCTTGGTAATCAATTTGCCGAGTTGGTCGACCTTGTAAGTGTCGGAGAGGACATAGGCCAGGTACGCCGTGGAGAGGAATTCGGTCCTCAGCATATCCAGGTAGTAGGTCTTAATCACCTTACCGTCTTTGGAGGTCACCACGAGCATATCGTCCTGATAGAGACCACCCTTGGTACGTTCCAGACCGTTTTTGTCGACCACCTTGATGGTAGCGCCTCTTACAGGAATGACATTCTTGAGGAAGGTCGAAACTTCGGTTCCCCTGGGAACAAAGCTGATGAGCAATGTCGACTGGTCGACCGCGTAGAGGTCGGAAGTCACAAAGGCATCGCTGGCTTCGGCATCGGGAACCAGCTGGTAACGCACCATGGTCAGCCCGTCTTCGGCCAGAACTTCGAAGTAGATATTGTCGGTGACGATCACGTCGACATAAGTGCTGTCGAAATTGAGTTTCTTGAAGGGCACCCAGGCATCGTTGCCGTCAACGACGGTCAGTGTAGCTCCGGCGGGAACCACCACATTGGCGATGGCATCGGTCAGTTTCGTGCCCTGCGGGATCAGATAGATACCGCCGGTGGTCACGTCAACGCTGATGAAGTAGGTGGCAGAGGTAAGGATAGCATTGGAGCTCAACCCATTCGTGGTCACATTGAGGGTATAGACAGAAGTGTTGACACTGTCGGCCGAAAGGACCTCGAGTTTATCTCCATCGGTCAGTTTCTGGGTTCCGGTGAGGACATTGCCGGCGGCATTTTTGAGCGTCAGGGTCTGTCCCGGATCGGCCTTAAGGATCCTGGTCAGGAAGTCGTCAACAGTCGTGTTGGTTTTGACGCCGCGCAGGGTCTCATCGTTACCGTACCCTTCACTTACCTTGTATGCGACCGAGTTGATGGTCGATTTGTATACCGTAACTTCATTCATGAAATGGCTGCCCAAACCGGAGCAGATCATCAGGATGTCCACGGGCCATCCATAGCCCCTGCTTACCCAGTACGCCCTGTCGGCAAACATCCATTCGCTGTCGTCGTCGTTGGTGCCAAAAGAACCCTTAAACTGGGGATTCCCCTTGTAAATGTGGGATTTGCGGGTGAAGCTCTGGATCTGGTCGATGTTCCTGCCGTTAATTTTAAGTTGAGTTCCATCGCCACTACCAAAGACATCGATCAGGGTGAAGTCGTTGGGATCGCTGGCCGCTTTGAGGCCCAGCTTGATCGAGTCGTTGTCGATACGGAAGAGATAGTAGTTGGTGGCTACCCAGCCGGTAAGGTTGTCGCCTGTTGTTTCTCCCCACGGGTTGTAGTTCGTTCCTAAGTCGACATCGGTTCTGTAACCTCCCCACCAGGTATCGGCTGCGGTTACTTGTCCACCTCCGCGTCTGTCACCAATCACGAAGACCTCTCCGGGATAAACGAGCGGGTCAACGGCCGGGTCGGGAATGACCATGGCAGGTTGGGTTTCCCAGGTGGCCTGGTCTACCCATTTGTAGCCGGGGATATACTTATCGTAACGTTCAGGCCAGCTGTCGGTGGCGGTTTGCATGGTGATGGCTTCGGCGGGACTGTTGATGCCAGCCCAGGCAAACATGTAGTTACTCAGATCAAGCAGCTGGTTTCCGGGGTTCACCACTTCCATATAGTTATTGGCCCACTGGTCCCTAAATACCAATTCCGAAATGAAAGGATCGGCGAAGTAAGGCTCTACATCTTCGAGGGCTTTCTCCTTGTTCATGGTCACGCGATAGGCGAGTTTGGTGGTTCCGTCTTCTGCCGTGGCATTAAAGGTAACGGTACGGTCGGCCAGAGATCCAGCCAGGTTAGTGGCCCTGTTGACCTCCACCTGGGTGTTCAGCATTTCAGGCTTGGCGACCAGGGCGGGCATTCCGGCGACATCGGCGGGAATGCTGATGGTATAATCATAGGTGGTGCCGCTGAATCCGGGAATGGTATCTCCCTTCCATCCGAAGAATCCTTTCAGGGTTTCGGGAACGTCGGGCCAGGTAATGGCGCTCAGACGGGCGATTTTGTTGGGTGCATAACGGTTGATCTTGATGAAGTACTCCTTGGCGGCTCCGTTCTTGGCGGTCACTTTCAGCTTATCGCCGTTTTTGAGGTCGGCCCTTTGCACTCCGTCGACAAACTGGATTTCCCAGGTGGCCTGGGTGGGTTTCTCGAGGTATTTCAGCAGGGAGTCCACCCTTGTGTTGTAGCCAATACCCAGCAGCAGGTTGCCGGCCATGATGGTGTCGACCTCATGACCCGTGGTGATACCGCAGTAAGCTCCCATGTTAACATAGGTGCCGCGGTACTGTTCATTATTGTATTCCATGGGGATTTTCGGCATCACGATGTTATCGGCATCGGTTGATGGCAGCACGTTGATGACAAACTTGACCTCCTGGAGGGTATTTCCCACAGCATAGAAGGTAATGGTGTCGTTGGTGCGAGCTGAGGCAAAGGCCGAGTCTTCCTTGGCTGCCGAAAGGGTGTAGTACCATGCCAGACCGGGGGATTCCACGAAGTTGTCGAGGAAGTAGAATTCATTCCTGACGCCCCAGGGCACGGTGATGGTTTTGTTGGGGATATCCACCACGGTGGCAGAGGTTTTACCCTTGATAGATTCGGTGCTCAGGGTGAAGTTACCATGGTTGCCAATGGTCCAGTAGGGTTTTACCAGCGGGTTCCATCCGCCCTGGGGGAACCTCAGGGGCAGCCATTCCGAGTCGGTGATGTCGACACCGGCAATCAGCGTCCAGGAGTCGAGGGCATCGCCAGTTCCTTCAGTAACGGTGGCTTTACGCACCAAAATGCGGTTACCGGTAGCACCGGTCACCCCTGCTGCATCGGAACCATTGACCGATTTGAATGGGCTGGTTTCAGCATTGTAGGAGGCATTGAAGGCGTCCACAATAATGGAGTCCCTCTCCAGTTCGGTTTCCTTGAAATAATGCATGATGTAGAAAGCGCTGCGGCCTCCCCAGTTGTCCATCAAGTCCCTTCCATTGGGGGAAATACTGTCGTATTCGGCAGGAAAATTACCCCATTCGGTTGATTCAAAGTGAATCTGCAGGTCGGCTTTTCTGAACATGTCGTAGTAGCCGGTCCGCTGTCCCAAATGACGCTCGGGATCCAGAGGCCAGATGTTGTATGGCTCGTCATCGTATGCGCAGATCAGGTAAGACTGCCCCGGTGCAAGCATCTTGTGGGGAAGACGCAGTCTTCTGTTTTCTCCAATACGATTGTCGTACCACGGAGCCGACCAGGGGTCATAATTCCCGACTTCAAATTCAGCCAGGTCAACGGTTTTAGTCCCCATGTTGGTGATCTCGATGTAGTTGAACCGGGTGTCATCTCCACGCATCTCCGTGAAGATCAGGTTCCGGTAAGGTTCCTGGGCGTAAAGCGCCCCGGAAATCACAAGTAGAAGAAGTAGAAGTTTTAATCTCATAATCAATCGTTTTAAAGTTGGTGAATATTACAATTAATTCTCTTTAGGCGTTAGATCTTGGTTCAACAGACAGGAAAGCCCTTATTTGCTGTACGAGCCTCAAATATAGTAAAAAAAAGATTTCTGAAACCAAGAAAAAAAGGTAAATTGAAAACATAGTGTTAAATCTACAGTAAATCTGCTGAACCTCCGGTACGCACTGTGACCAGATAAGAACTCTTTGGTTGTCCCATTTCTTGCTGGCTTTGTCCGCTTCATGAATTAAGCGCTTAATGGGTAGCAGGAATCACCTCAGAGAGTGGGGATTCGCGATCCTGCCGGCTTTGTGGCTGTAAGGTTGATTTCTTTGACCGAAATGGCCACGGCGATGAAAGATTTTTCGGATTTGATATCAAAAATGAAATAGATCAGTATATTTGTGCCCATAAAGGTTCTGAAAAAATGAATTTTTCTGCAAGCAACGCTTTTTACTTTTGGTTTTATTATTTCGGACGGGTTTCCGGGGCTGAGAGGTAATGGTCGTATGCGGCAGGCAAAAGATAGGTTACAGAAGGTCCCGGGGTTCCGGGACCTTCTGCGTTTTTAACACAGCAGGAAGATGAAAACAGTGGTCATAGGATTGGGGTTGATTGGTGGATCAATGGCGAAGGATCTTCGCCGGGCTGGTTTTGCCACAGAGATTTTGGGGGTGGAGAGTAACCCTGAGCATGCTGCGGAGGCGGTCAGGCTGGGGATCGTTGACCGGGTGGTCGCGGCGGGGGAGGCTCTTCCTGCGGCAGACCTGGTGATTGTGGCCACTCCCGTAGATGTGTCGCTGGCATTGTTGCCCGGGATCCTGGACCTGATCTCCCCCCACACCACGGTCACCGATATGGGGTCTGTCAAGCGGCGGATCACAGAGACCCTCAGCAACCATCCCCGACGCAGGAATTACGTGCCTGCCCATCCCATGGCGGGGACTGAAAATTCGGGGCCTTCGGCGGCCCTGGAAAACCTCTTCCGGGGGAAAATCGCCATTCTGTGTGACCAGGAGTTCAGCGGCCCCCAGCACCTGGCGCTGGTCGAGAAGATGTTTCATGCCCTGGGCATGAATATCGCCTACATGACTTCCGACGAGCAGGACCACAGTACTGCTTTTGTGTCCCATCTTCCCCACGCGGCAGCTTATGCCCTGGCCAATGCCGTGCAGGACAAGGAAGACCGGGACATCATCTTTGACCTGGCCAGTGGGGGGTTCAACTCCACCGTCAGGCTGGCCAAGAGTTCCTGCTCTATGTGGCATCCTATCTTTGAACAAAACCGCGATTACGTCGTGGAGTCCCTCAATGTTTATATCAAACACCTGGAGCAATTCCGTGATGCCATTCGCGACCGGAAGAGTTCACGCCTTGGGGAGCTGATCGTGAATGCCAACCATATCAGGGCGATTCTCGAGGGCGAGAATCCCCAGTTCCTGAAAAATGAAGAGACTTTTGTGAAATTTTACACCAAATAAGATGAATGAAAAATTGGCAATCCGCCCGGTGAAAGATTGGCTGCCGCAGATTAACAATCCCCTGCTGATTGCGGGGCCCTGCAGTTTGGAAAGTGAGGAACAGGCGCTGGCGACGGCACGTCTGCTGGCCCGAGACCACCGGGTATTTGTGTTCCGCGGTGGGGTGTGGAAACCCCGTACCCGTCCCGGAAGCTTTGAAGGCGTAGGTTCTGTGGGCCTCAGGTGGCTGCAGACAGTCAGGGAGGAGACGGGACTTCCCGTGGGCACCGAAGTGGCCAATGCCCTCCATACTGAAGAGGCCCTCAAACACGGCATTGACGTGCTCTGGATAGGGGCCCGCTCTACCGCCAGCCCCTTTGTGGTCCAGGAAATCGCCGATGTGGTCAGGGGTACCGATGCCGTGGTGATGGTCAAAAATCCCGTGAATCCCGACCTTCAGCTTTGGATGGGAGCCATCGAGCGCGTTTACCGTTCGGGGATACGCAATATCGTGGCCATTCACCGGGGGTTTACCCCCTTTGGGGAAACCAAATACCGCAATTATCCCAACTGGCAGACGGTGATTGAGTTGCGTCGCCTGATGCCCGAAGTTCCCATCATCTGCGACCCCAGCCATATCGCCGGGAAAAGGGAGTATCTCTACGAAATCGCCCAGAAGTCTTTTGATATGGGTCTGGAAGGGCTGATGATCGAATCGCATGTCGACCCCTCCTGCGCTCTCAGTGATAAGGAACAGCAGCTCACCCCTGCCGATTTGGCAAAACTCCTTGACAGGCTGGTCATCCGTCACCAGAGTGCCGAAAACCCACAGTTTGAGAACCAGCTGGAAATGTACCGAAACCGCATCGACGCCCTCGATGACGAACTGCTCGAGGTCCTCTCCTCCCGCATGGACATCGTTAGGGAGATCGGAAAGTATAAAAGGGAGAACAACGTGACCGCCCTCCAGATCAACCGCTGGTCCCAGCTGATGGAAGACCGCGTAAAACTGGGGCAGAAACTGAACCTTCACCGGAATTTCACCCAGATTCTCTTTCAGTTGATCCATGAAGATTCGGTAAGAATCCAGACCGAAATCATGGACAACCACCCGGAAGGGGAGATGTAGGCCGATACATTTAAATATTGTGTTATATTTACTAAATATTTAAGTGCATTTAAATATTTAGTAAAATGGAAGACCGGTTAAGAATACTGCATACGTATAATTTCTGGGATAGTCAAACGGTAAATCTGGGATTTCTACGAAAAGATTACCTCGATAAACTTACTTCTTTTACCGGCAACCGGTTAATAAAGGTAATTACCGGCCAGAGGCGTTGCGGCAAGAGCTTTCTGCTGCGGCAGTTCATTTTTCAGTTGCACAGGCAGGGCATTGATCCCCGGAATATTTTATATATCAATAAGGAATACACGGCCTTTGACTTTATCAGAACCAGCCATGATCTGGCGGAAGTCATACAACTTTACCTGAATCAATTTAAACCTTCAGGAAAGGTTTATCTTTTTTTAGATGAAGTTCAGCTCATAAAAGACTGGGAGAAAGTCATCAATAGTTTTTCTCAGGATTTTACAGCAGAATATGAGGTTTTTATATCCGGTTCCAATGCATCGCTTTTATCAGGTGAACTGGCGACCTTACTTACAGGACGTTATATTGCCATCAATGTTTTTCCATACTCATACGTTGAGTATTGTCAGGTTACGGGGAAAATTCCGGGTAAACCGGCATTTGTGGAATACCTTACTGGGGGTGCACTGCCTGAGTTGTTTAACCTGCCGGATCAGGAGGTACGGCACCATTATGTTCAGGCTTTGAAGAACACCATATTGATGAAAGATATTGTTGAAAGATACCATATCAAAGATACAGCCTTGCTGGAATCGCTTTTTTCATTTGTCATACAGAACATCTGTAATCCGGTTTCGGTGACCAACATTGTAAACTATTACCACAACCTCCGGGTTGTCACCACGTTTAATACACTGTCTTCATATCTTGAATATCTCAAGCAAACCTTTTTGCTCCACGAGGTATCCCGTTATGACATGAAGGGGAAAAAAATATTGGGAGGTACCCGGAAATATTATCTGAACGATCTTGCCTTCAGAAACCTACTTTATTCAGGTTTTGAACCCGGATTGGGGTACTTGCTTGAAAACGCCGTCTTCCTCGCATTCAGGAGAAACGGATATGAAGTATTTACGGGTACTGAAAGGAATAAAGAGGTTGATTTTGTGGTCAAAAAGAGCGGGACCATAAAGTATGTTCAGGTTTGTTATTTACTTACTGACGAAACCGTCATTCAGCGTGAATTCGGCAATCTCGGGGGTATCAGGGATAATTGGGAAAAGATGGTCATTTCGCTTGATGATATTTCTTTGGGAAACAGGAATGGGATCATTCACCATCCTGCCTGGAATCCGGACATCTATCTTTAAGAAACTCCTCTGATCCCCTGATCGTTGTTTGAAAAAACGGAGGTTGGGGTAAGCAACAAATCATCAAATAAGTATATATCTCCACGGCATGGAAACCCACGGCTCCCCTGCGTAATGAATACCGACGCGGGGATGGGTGGTATAGGCGGCTTTCCGGTCTGATTCTTCGATCCAGAGGCGCTGGCTGGTGGCCAGCTCTTCGCCGTAGAAGGTGCGGTCGAGGGCCAGAAGCCTGCCCACTTTTCCGGGACCTGTCACCTCGCCGATACCCCGTATCAGGACTGCCGAAGCGTCGCCTGGCCGGCCGGTGACGAAGTTAAGCATCCAGTACATGCCGTAGATGAAATAAACATAGACCGTGCCGCCTTCCCCGAACATAATGCTATTGCGGGGGGTCATTCCCCGGCTGGCATGGCAGGCCTTGTCGCCGACGCCCCGGTAGGCTTCCGTCTCGGTGATGGTATAACGGCCGTCGGTGCCGTCGTCAAATCTTCTGACCAGCGTCTTCCCGATCAGTGCCGGAGCCACCTCTAAAACGTCACACAGGAAAAAATCACGCGGTAATCTGGAATACTCCATGCCATCGATTTTGGGTCTCCTTCATTATCAGCAGGGTATCGTCCCTCTTTTCCGTGCGGGAAAGTGTCCATCATGCCCTGACAATTCTTAAAAAATCAGTGAATGAGTGCACCATGGCCAAAGAATTTCAGGAACCGGCGATTGTAGGACGATGTAATAACCCTCTGATGACTATTCCTTGTTGAGGGTGCTGTTTTTCTTTTTCCGGACATCCCACAGGAAAAACCCAGCCACGGCCAGCAGGAGCAACAGCGACCCGGCCAGGGAGATCTTGTTGCCTGTATCATAGGATGCAGGATGGAACCTGAATTCCACGGTATGCTCCCCGGCGGGAATAACCATGGCCCTCAGAATGTAATTGGCCCTGAAGTGGGGGGTTTCCTTACCGTCGACAAAGGCTTTCCAGCCATCCTCGTAGTAGATTTCCGAGAAAACGGTCAACTGTTCCGAGGCCGAGGAAAACCGGTATTTCAGGAAATTAGGCTGGTATTCCATGAGGGCTATGGTTGCGGAGGAATCCCTGAGAAAGGTTTTCCCCTCCACGAAAGAGGCAAAGCGCCGGTCGATCACCGCCTGGTCGGGTGTTGAAACCTCCCTGAGGTCTTCGATCTCTTCATCGGCATTGGCGACGATCCTGAACCGGGAGGAGAACCAGGCGTTGCCCCATGCTTCGGGGTTCACGAGCGGGGGAGCGTTCAGGTCATAGATGATGTAACGTGTGTTCATCATATTCAGGGCTGGCAGGGTGCTGAAAACGGAATCGGGGGTGGGCATTTTCCGGAATCCTTCCACCATCATTTCCATCTCGGGGGAGAAGTGGTGGTCGATCATCTCCTGGAACCGGCGCAGTTTGACGGCGCTGTACCCTCCCAGGTTTTTGTGGAAATAGGAGGCGCGGGCGTCCTGCCAGGGGTTCTGCAAGGGAAGAACCCTGAAGCTGAGGTCTTTGTCTTTCAGAATTTCTGTATCGGCCACGGTGGGGGTGTAAAAGGCGGTGGCCTGTCTCGGGGAGGTGAAGTGGCTCTTGTTGAGGTATTTCTTGTCGACAAACCAAAGGTCAGAAAGGATCAGCAGGGCCAGGAGAGTGTAAAACCACACGGGTTTGATCTTTTTCAACTGCCACAGGAGGAGTCCTCCAGCGGCCAGGGCAATAAACAGGAAGGAGCGGAAGGCATCATTGCGGAGCATCTCTTTCCGGTCGCTGATGACGGCATCGAGGAGCCAGCCGGGGTAAGAGGTGTCGAAGGGAGCCGAGAAGCTGCCGGCGATTCCCGGGAGCAGGGCGAAGAGAAGGGCAATGCCGCCGGAGATCCCGAAGGCCCATTTCAGGGATTTCAGGAGTTTTCTTTTTTCCACCTTTCCGCTGCTGATTTCGCGGAGTCCCAGGAATCCCAGCAGAGGCATGGTAAACCCCGCGATGATAAGGGTCATTTCGGGAGCCCTGAATTTATTATATAAGGGCAGGTGGTCGAGCAGGAAGCTGGTCAGGGGCATCACGTATTTTCCCCAGGAGAGGAGGATGGAGAGGAGGGTCGCCACCAGGAGCCACCATTTGTCGGCTCCGCTGACCACGAAGAGTCCCAGGATAAACAGGAAGACCACGATGGCTCCCACATAATAGGGGCCGCTGGTGAAGGGCTTGTCCCCGTGGTAAAGGATCACACTGTCCAAAGCCTGGCGCGGATTTTCCACTCCCTTGTCGCGCAGGGTCTTGTAACTTTCCGATTCCAGTCCCGGGTTAGTAGTATGGCTCCCTCCCATGAACCCGGGAATCAGCAGGGTCATGGTCTCGTCAATCCTCTGGCTCCACTGCACCACATAGTCCTTGTCGAGTCCCGAAGTCTGGTTTTCGGAATTATGGGTCAGTTCTGATTTTCCGCGGATGGTTTCCCGCGAGTATTTGGCATTGGTGTACAAGTAGGAGAAATTAACGGCCAGGGCTATCACTACCCCGGCGGCAAGCCATCCTGTGGTTTTCAGAAAGGGGACCATCCGTTTTTCCCTGATGGCAAAACCCAGTTCGGTGATTCCGAAGACGAGCAGGGCCAGCATGCCGTAATAGGTGATCTGGATGTGGCCTGCCATGATTTCCAGGGCCAGCCCTGCCGTGAAAAGCAGGGCTCCTTTCTTCCGGTCGTGGCGGTAGGCCAGCAGTGCTCCGGCCACCACCAGCATCAGGTATCCCAGGGCATAGGCTTTGGAATTGTGGCCCGCCTGAATGATGATGATCAGGTAGGTGGAGAAGCCGTAGGCCAGCGCCCCGGCCACACTCAGCTCACGCCCCACTTTCAGGGTGGTCAGAAGAATGTAAAACCCGAGGAGATAAAGGATAATCATCGCCGCAGGATGAAAAAGCTTCACAAACCATGCATGGGCCACGTTGAGCAGGTTGCTCTCATATTTCACGGAAACCATATAGCCGGGCATTCCCCCGAACATCGAGTTGGTCCAAATGGCCTCCTCGCCCGTGGCTTCCCGGTAATCGGCCAGCTCTTTTGACATGCCCACATGACTCTGGATGTCGTGTTGTGATATGGTTTTCCCTTCCAGAAGGGGAAACAGATAGAGGTAGGATATGGCAATGAAGAATATTATAATTAATATGGTATAAATACCACGCTTCTGCAGCAAGCCCTGCTTTTCCATTTTATTCAGATTAAGGATTTCCTTCAGGCAAAAGTAGCGAATTTACAGGTCATTGGGAAAAGAGGTATCCAGCTTTTCAAGCAATCTTTTATTAGTTTTGTTCCTCAGTTATGGGAATTATCATCAGACAATCGGTGAAAGGCGCTTTCTGGTCTTACCTGGGCATTGTGATCGGCTACATCAATGTGGGGATCATCATGCCGCAATTCTTTGAACCCGCGCAAGTCGGTCTGGTCCAGTTATTCGCTTCGGTCTCTCTTATTTTTGCCCAGTTCGGGACGTTGGGCTTTACCAGCGTCATTAACAGGATGTTCCCCCGATTCCGCAATCCCCGGCAGCAGCATCATGGCTTTCTTTTTCTGGCCCTGGTTGCGGGAATGCTGGGGTTTATCCTGGTTGTCGCCGGTTTTGTACTCCTTCATCCCTGGATCGTGGAAACCAACGTTGAAAAATCCCCCCTGCTGGTGGACTATCTCTGGTTACTGCTCCCCCTGGTGCTCATGCGGATCCTGTTTACCCTGCTCGACAACTACAACAAAGTGTTGTACGACGCCGTAACCGGAACCTTCTGGCTGGAATTCATGCACAAGGTCATCAATTTGGTGCTGATCCTGCTCTTCGCCCTGGGGTCGATCGGCTTTCCCCTGTTTTTCTATGGATACCTCGTCTCCATGAGCCTGCCCGTGGTGCCGGTGATCATCGTTTTATTCAGGCGTGACCAGTTTCACCTGAAACCTGACCGGGTCTTTCTCACTCCTGCGCTGAAAAAGGAGACGGGAAGCGTCATGGCTTACGGCTTCGTGAACGGTCTCGCGGCCATTCTGCTCGTCAATGTCGACAAGGTGTTTGTCAACCAGTATCTTTCCCTCAGTGAGGTGGGGATTTTCGGCGTTTGCGCCCTTTTTGCCACGCTGATCAAGGTGCCCTATAATTCCATCTCCAAGATAGCCACAGGCATCATCGCCGAAGCCTGGAAAAGGGATGACCGGGCACATATTACCGAAATTTACCGGAAATCATCCTTAAGCCAGGCCATCGCCGGAACGCTGATATTTGTGGGAATCATGGTCAACCTGCATAATGTTTTCGACATCCTGCCTGCGGTTTACAGCAGCGGAAAATGGGTGCTGGTGATCTATTCTGCCGGAATGCTCTGGATTACCATCATCGGACTGGCAGGCACCATCACCGAGACCTCCTCTTATTACCGGTTCACTACGATATTCCAGCTGGTGTCGGTGGTCGTGCAGTTTCTTCTCAGCTTCCTGTTGATCCCGCGGCTGGGAATCACCGGTGCCGCCATCGCTACCATCGCCACCCTTTTTCTCTATTTCACCTCCCAGGCGATCCTGCAAAAAGTGGTCTTCGGGATTTCGGGGATCAGCCGCAGTATTGTCGTGGTCCTTCTCTTCGGAGTGCTGGGATTTGTTGCAGGCTGGCTGATGCCACGCCTGCCCCTTGTTGCCGACATCGTGGTCAGAAGCGGGGCTGTGGTTCTGGTTTTCGGGGGATTGGTATGGATTTCCAAAATATGGCCTGAAGCCAATGAGTTAACCAGCCATCTCTTTCGTAAAGCCGGAATCAGGTAATTCGCCCTGAAGCCAACAAGGCGACCGGCCATCTCTTACGCAAAGCCGGAATCAGAAATTCGCCCTGCGACCCCGGTCAACCCTTGCTGAAAATGAAAAAGTCAGCCTTTGAGGTATTGTCAGGATCTTCAGGGTTCAGCGGATATATGTTGTCGATCTTTTCCAGCAGTTTCCACTCTTTCCTGTTTTGGTCTATCCACGCCGTAAAATTCCTGTCTTTTTCATGGAACAGCTGTTTTTTGTCGAAGTTGCTGGCATAGATGATCACGTACTTCTCTGCAGCGTTGAAAAGATGGGACATGTAGTTGTTGAAAATGTCATCCTCAACCAGGTGAAAGATCACATCGATCGACAAAGCAAGTTCGGCTTTCAGAAGGGCATGGTTGTCGACAAATGCTTTTGAATGGTACAGGAAAAAGCTCTTTGACCGGTCATCCCTGAATTTGTCAGCACACATGGCAATGGCTGAAGGAGAAACATCAAGCCCTGTATATTTGGGATATTTTGCCAGCGACAGCTGGTTGCCATCACCACATCCGAATTCGATGACCGAAAAGATCCGGTTCTTTGCCACAAAATCATTCAGTATTTCTGATTTAAAAATGGCCAGACGGTTATAGGAGCCAGGCCCCGAATCGCGTCCTTTTTTATACCGTTCTTCCCAATACAGGGCGGAACCGGGAAATGAACCGATCTTTAATGTTTGTTTGACTCTCATGACAAACCGGCCGTAAAGATGTTTCAAACGCATGGTGCAATTTTTTTTTTGTGAAGGGAGAGGGGTCTCCCGTTGTTGTTATTTCAGAAGTTCCATAAGCTGGCGGCTGCGGTTTTCCACGCTGAAGAGCTCCTGGATCCTCTGGGAGGCAAAGCTACCTGTTTTATTTTTTCCCTGAAAGATTCCGTCGATTATGAGGGCTATTTCGCTGTGATTTCTTTTTACCAGTAGCTGTTTGTCGCCCACGACTTCAGGCATTCCCCCTTCGTTGGTCACCAGGGGTATGCAGGCATAGAGCATGGCTTCGGCCAGGGCGATGCCAAAGGATTCGGAACGGGAAAACTGGCAGTAAACCATGGTTTGGCGGTAGTATGCGGGAAGCCGGTCATGGTCCACTTCTCCGATGGCTGTTACATTGGGGGGAAGTTCTGTGGTCAGCCAGGGTGCATTTTCCCTGGTGAAGCCGGCAATGCAAAAGGGGATATGGGGCAGCAGGCGGGCGACCCCGATAAAGGTGTCGATGCCTTTCAGCCTGAAGGTGCGTTCCGAATCTATTTTGGCCACGGTAAGCACCAGCCGGCGCTCGTGAGCTTCATCTCCCGAAGATTCTGTCTTCCTGAATTCCTTATCAGTGGGTGGCTCTTCTCCTGCCCGGGGAGCTGCCACGCTGGCTTCTTCGTTCCGGTTTTCAGGCAGGTTAACGCAGTTGTATACCATTTGCAGGTTTTCTTTTCGCGTGAGGGCCTTCACCTTGCGGGCCACATGGTGGGATACCGCCAGGTTAAGGGTGCTCATTTTCATGGAAGTGACGGCGGCCCATCCCCGGGGCTTCGAGCAGAAAACCCCGTAGTGCAGCGCACTGATCCGGCAAACATCATACCCGCCAATCACCAGAAAACTCTGCCTGCCCATCAGCCGGGCGAAGAGGACGGGAAGAAGCGAGTGCTGGTCGGCAAACCAAATGTAGACAAGGTCAAATTTCCGGATATTCAGGGCCAGGAAAAAGAGCTGGCGGATCAGGGCTTTCGCCACAGCCAGGGCCCCCCGTGCAGGAACAAACCGGTAACGGGTGACTTCGTAGTGCGATGAGAGGATCTGCTCATCGGTAGCGACGAAGCTGGAGTAGTGGGTATAGACCAGGAGGAGCTTTTTCGGCTTCATTCTTTAAAAGGATCGCTGCTTTTCGGGCTGGCGATAAAAATAACTATTTTTGAGGGATTAATGGCAGAAGCTACGAACAGAGGAAGAATCATCTGATGAAGAAAATAGTGACCATCGTCGGGGCGCGGCCCCAGTTTGTCAAGGCATCGGCGCTGTGCCGTGCCCTCAGCGAGGCCGGAATCGCCGAAGTGCTCGTTCATACCGGGCAGCATTTCGATGACAATATGGCCGATATCTTCTTCAGGGAGATGGGAATTCCTGAACCAGCCTACCATCTGGGTATCCACTCGCTCAGCCATGGGGCCATGACCGGCCGTATGACCGAGGAGATCGAAAAGGTGCTTCTGGCCGAGAAGCCTTCGGCGGTGGTGGTCTACGGCGATACCAACTCAACGCTGGCGGGAGCCCTGGCGGCCGTCAAGCTGCATATTCCCGTGGCCCACGTGGAAGCCGGCCTGCGCAGTTTTAACTTCAGGATGCCCGAGGAGGTCAACCGGATCCTTACAGACCGGATCTCCTCCCTGCTCTTCTGTCCCACGGAGGCCAGTGTGGCCAACCTGCGGAACGAGGGATTCGGCCATTTCCCGGCAGAAATTTTCCGCACCGGCGACGTGATGTACGACGTGGCTCTTCACTACAGCCGGATCTCGGAAGAGAAGTCGGGAATCATGAGGCAATTACAGCTCCAGGGACGCCCCTTCATTCTGGTGACTCTTCACCGCCAGGAAAATACCGACGACCTGGCGCGTCTCTCCGGAATCATCGGGGCCCTCAACGATCTCTCCCGCACCATGGATATCGTGCTGCCCCTGCACCCCCGCACCCAAAAGGTGCTGGATGCCCACGGGATGAAACTCCGCTTTATTCCCATTGATCCGGTGGGCTATTTCGACATGGTGGAGCTGCTCAAAAACTGCACTTTTGTGATGAGCGACAGCGGCGGGGTCCAAAAAGAAGCCTTTTTCTTCCGGAAGCATTGTCTGGTGCTGCGCGATGAGACCGAATGGACAGAACTGACGGAGCTGGGTTATAACTTCATCGTGGGCGCCGAAATGAAAAAGATTCTGGAAAGGGCACACGAAGTGTCCGGACTGCAACGTTCCTTTGCGGAGACGCCATACGGCGACGGCACTGCCGCCCTTAAAATTGCTCGGGTTTTAAAGAACCAGGCGTAGTCGTATTATCTGAATAGCTATTTGTGAATAGGGATATGATTCAAAAAAAAATTCAGATGGCCGATCTTTACGGCCAGTACCTGAAAATCAAAGAGGAAGTGGAGGCCTCCATGCAGGAAGTGATCCGAACTTCCGTGTTTATCAAGGGCGGAAAGGTCACTGAATTTGAAAGGCACCTTTCGGATTATCAGCAGTCGCAGGTCATTGCCTGTGGCAACGGCACTGATGCCCTGCAAATCGCCTTTATGGCCCTGGGGTTTCAGCCCGGTGATGAGGTGATCACCACGCCCTTTACCTTTGTGGCCACCGCCGAGGTGCTGGCCCTGCTGGGGCTGAAGCCTGTCTTCGCCGATGTGGACCCCGGAGATTTCAACATCTCGCCGGCCCTGGCCGCCGCAGCCGTCACCCCCCGCACCAGGGCCCTCCTGCCCGTTCATCTTTTCGGGCAAAACGCAAATATGGAGGAACTCCTGGCCCTGGCCCGAAAGCACGGGCTCCATGTGGTGGAGGATGCCGCCCAGTCGCTGGGATCGGACTATCTCTTCAGCAACGGAGAACGCCGCAGGTCAGGGACCATGGGCATCATCGGGTGTACCTCCTTTTTTCCCTCCAAGACTTTGGGAGCTTTCGGCGATGGAGGGGCCCTTTTTACCCGCGACCAGGAGATGGCCACCCAAATCCGCTCCATCGCCAACCACGGGCAAAGGGTGCGTTATCACTATGAACGGATAGGGATGAACTCGCGCCTCGACAGCCTGCAGGCGGCCATCCTCGATGTGAAACTCAGGCATCTCGATGCGTATGTGGCGGCCAGGCAGAAAGCGGCTGATTATTACGATTACCATCTTCAAGGGGTGGGCGACCTTCTACTTCCTGAACGTCGTCCCTGGTCCACACACTCCTTCCACCAGTATACCCTGCGCACTTCACGACGCGACGACCTCCAGGCCTTCCTGAAGGAAAAGGGCGTCCCCGCTATGGTCTACTACCCGAAACCCCTTCACTTGCATGAGGCTTACCATTACCTCGGATACGCTCCCGGTGATTTTCCCGTGAGCGAGAACCTCGCCGATACCGTCCTCTCTCTCCCCATGCACACCGAACTGGATGAGGCACAGTTGGAATACATTGTTAATCAGATAAAAGAATTCTTTTAATCGATTCACCCAACCTGTTTTTCAGGGAAATTCAAACAAAAAGGAAAGTACTCTATGAAGCAGTCCACTGATTATTATGTGCATCCGTCATCGGTCGTGGATGAGGGGGCCCAAATAGGCGAGGGTACGAAGATCTGGCATTTCTGCCATGTGATGTCCACGGCGCAGATTGGCCGCCGCTGCAACCTGGGGCAGAATGTTTTCGTGGCTGGCGATGTCATTCTGGGCGACAACGTGAAGGTGCAGAACAATGTTTCGCTTTACACGGGGGTGGTCTGCGAGGATGATGTCTTTTTGGGCCCCTCAATGGTCTTTACCAACGTGATGAATCCCCGGAGCGGGGTCAACCGGAAGGAGGAGTACCGGCGGACCCTGGTGAAACGGGGGGCCACCATCGGCGCCAACGCCACCATTGTCTGTGGGGTGACCCTGGGGCGTTATTGTTTCATCGGCGCCGGCGCCGTGGTCATCCGCAACGTGCCTGACTATGCCCTGATGGTGGGTAACCCGGCCCGCCAGAGCGGCTGGATGAGCGAAGCCGGCGAAAAACTGCTCTTCCCCGATGGCCATTACGCCCAGTGCCCCCTCACCGGCGAGAAGTACATGCTCGAAGGGGGCGTCGTCACCAAATTCTCGGGCCCTTCTCCCATGCTGGCCTGAAGGTCCATTTTGTATCCAATTATATCCATTTTTGCGATAACTGCCAATATGATCGGATAACAAAAGAGATCTTCAGTAATGATCAAAACTTGCAGAATATATAAGTTTTGATCGTCAGATTTAGCTTTGATGGGCTGTTCCTATCCTGATTATCTCCCCTGCCAGGTGGAGGCGTGAGAACTTCTCAATCTCCTTTGGGGGTTCGGCTGCTTCCCCGCTTTGCCATCGGCGGAATTCTTTTTCCAGGGCAGATTTAATCCCCTCCACATCTTGGAACGGGTAGTAGCTGCCGGCGCCGGTTTGGGTAAGAATCTCTTCGCAGTCGCTGTCTTCTGGGCCGATGGCCAGGATAGGCCGTCCCAGGGCCATATATTCATACATTTTGCCGGGGAGAATCTCGCGGGCATTGGGGGCATCGTTGAGCGGCAGCAGTAAAACTGCGGATTTGCCCAGCAAACGTAATCCTTCCCGGTGTTCCAGGTGGGGAAGGACTTCAAGTTGCTCCCCGAGTCCATGGCTCCTTATTTCACACAGGATGGTCTCATCGGTCTGCCCGATCAGCCTGATCTTCAGATTTTCCCCAAAGGCGGGGATTTCAGGGACAAGCCGCTCCAGGGCTTTCCAGAAGGCGGAGGGATTCCGGTCGCGGTTAAAGGCCCCGAAGTGGCAGATGATAAACCGGCCAGAGGAGTGTTCCCCTTTTTGATTATTGATGGAACTTCCCTCAGCACCACTCCCGGAGGAACCTTTGGCAAAAGCACCCACTGCATTTTCACCATAATCGGCAGAATGGCCTATCCCTTCAAAATCTTCCGGATCGAAGCCATTATAAACCACGTGGACTTCCCTGCCTGAAAGGGCTTCGAGCGACCGCTTCATGCCGGGAGTTACCACGGTCACCACGCCGGCGGTGGTCAGCACTTTCTTTTCCAGACGGTGATGCAGGTGGTCGGCCATTGGGGTCAGTTTCAGCCGGTGGTAGAAATCGATGCCCGTCCAGGGATCCCTGAAATCGGCAAGCCAGGGCACCTTCACATATCTTTTCAGCTTAAGGGCGATCAGGTGCATGCTATGGGGCGGTCCTGTGGAGATTATCAGGTCAACGGGGTGTTCCGTCAGGTATTTCCGGAGAAACCGCACGGAAGGCTTCACCCAGAAAACGCGCGGATCGGGGATCAGCAGGTTGCCGCGGAGAAAAACGGCCAGCCGTTCCTTGAAGCTTCCCCGGGAGGCCTCGGAGATATACCCCGATTTAAAGCGGCTCTCCTTTGACCTGCCCGTGAGTTTCCGGAAGAGGTCGTAAGGCTCCCAGATGGGGCGGCGCACCACTTCCGCTTCCGGGGGCACTTCCGCCAGCAGACTCTCATCGACCACCGAAGGATCGGGATTTTCAGGGGTGTAAATCACCGGCTGCCAGCCATATTCAGGCAGGTATTTTGCCATCTTGAGCCAGCGCATCACCCCGCCGCCTCCGGCCGGAGGCCAGTAATAAGTTATAATCAGGACACGTTTCATCAACTCCAAAGTTAATGATTTGTAGATAATGTCTCGTTATTAATGGAAATGTTTGGTATATTTGTATGATATAGCATTCAAAAGAGAACAAAAACAGTTATTATGAATGATAAATCATATCAAAAATGGGAGGCGATGTCGGATAAATCTCTGATGGAAACCATCGGGAGTTTTATTCAATTTCATCGCTTAAGTAAGAATAAATCACAATGGCAGGTGGCAGATGCCGCCGGAATAAGCCGTTCCACGTTAAGTCTGCTGGAAAGGGGTGAAAAGGTAAGGATAGATACACTTATTCAGGTATTGAGAGTTCTTGATTTGCTGTACATCATGGATGTATTTAAGGTTCAGAGCCAAATCAGTCCGGTTGAATACGCCAGGCTTAAGAAAAAACAAAGGAAGCAGGCTTCACCGGGGAAGGATAAAATGATCGACAAAACTGAATCAGGATGGTAGATGTAGCAGAAGTCAAAATATGGGGCGAACTGGCAGGTGCTGTTCGCTGGGATGAATCGCAGCAATTGGGATATTTCCAATACGCCCCGGGGTTTATTCAAAAAGGCTGGGATATATCACCCCTCAAAATGCCCATTGCTCAGGGTCCCGTTATTTACAGTTTTCCTGAACTACGGAAAGGACGCTATGATACGGAAGATACCTTCAAGGGTTTACCGGGATTATTGTCGGATGTTTTACCGGACAAGTACGGAAATAAGCTGATAAATATCTGGCTGGCTCAGCAGGGACGACCCGATAACAGTATGAATCCGGTGGAGAAATTGTGCTTTATCGGTACGCGAGGGGTGGGTGCTTTGGAATTTGAGCCGGCACAAATCAAAGCAGGAACAAAAAGTGTTTCATTGGAACTGGACAGTCTGGTTGAAGTGGCCAAAAAAATGCTTTATGAACGGGAAGCATTTTTAACCAACCTGAATAAGGAAGAGGAAAAAGCAATGATGGGGATCTTAAAAACGGGGACTTCTGCGGGAGGAGCCCGCCCTAAAGCTGTTATTGCCTACAATCCAGTGACCCGGGATGTGAGATCAGGACAGGGAACCGTACCCAAAGATTATGAACATTGGTTGCTAAAACTGGATGGGGTGAGCGGAGAACAGTTTGGTGAGAGCTCAGGCTGGGGGCGGGTTGAATATGCTTATTACCTGATGGCCACAGACTGTGGGATTGAAATGAGCAAATGTCAATTGTTCGAAGAAAACGGAAGAGCACATTTCATGACCAAACGTTTTGACAGGGAAGGCAATGTGAAGCATCATATCCAATCCTTATGCGGGTTGCAACATTATGATTTTAACGATATGTTTGGATACAGTTATGAGCAGCTTTTTCAAACCATGCGGTTACTGCGGTTAACTTACCCTGAGGCAGAACAGATGTTCCGGAGAATGGTGTTTAATGTGTTGTCTACCAATTACGATGACCACACCAAGAATTTTTCCTTCATTTTAAGGAAAGAGGGAAATTGGAGGCTGGCACCGGCCTACGACTTATGCTTTTCCTTTGACCCGGCCAATCATTGGGTAAGCCAGCAAACATTAAGCGTCAACGGGAAAAGAGTTCATATCACAAAAGAGGATCTGATGACTGTATCAAAAGATAACAACATCAAAAAAGGTGCGAAGATTATTGAAGATATTAATTCCATTGTGAAATCATGGAATAAATATGCAGCACTGGCCGGTGTGAGAGATGATCTGAAAAACCGGATCAGCAGTAACCTGAATGTTTTTTAAATAGTCCTGGCCGGATAACCAGTTTTATTTTATTTCAGTTTCATCTGTTTGAATTATTAATTTCTATGGTGAAATCCGTGAAACAGATGTAATGACCATGTGGTTAATCATCATGGTTGGTGCCTAATCGTGCTTGGTCATTTCATAAAAAGATTCTTCATGCTCACTTTCTCCGCCACGATCTCCCTGATCTTTTCCACCGGGATCCGCTCCTGCTCCATGGTATCGCGGGTGCGGATCGTTACCGTATTGTCCTGTTCGGTCTGGTGGTCGATGGTGATGCAGAAGGGGGTGCCGATGGCATCCTGGCGGCGGTAGCGCTTGCCGATGGAATCTTTCTCGTCGTACTGGCAGTTGAAGTCAAACTTCAGGTGGTCGATGATTTCGCGGGCTTTTTCGGGCTGGCCGTCCTTTTTGACCAACGGAAGCACCGCCAGCTTCACGGGAGCCAGCGCCGCCGGAATGCGCAGCACCGTGCGGATGTCCTTCTCCCCGTTGGCGCCCACCACTTCCTCCTCATGGTAGGAGGCGGCGATCACCTGCAGGAACATGCGGTCGACCCCGATGGAGGTCTCCACCACATAGGGTATGTAGGATTCGTTTTTCTCAGAATCGAAGTAGCGGAGCTTCTTTCCGGAATATTGTTCGTGTTGCGACAGGTCGAAATCGGTACGCGAGTGGATGCCTTCCACCTCCTTGAAGCCGAAGGGGAAGCGGTATTCGATGTCGACGGCGGCGTTGGCATAGTGGGCCAGTTTCTCATGTTCGTGGAAGCGGTAGTTTTCACTGCCGAAGCCCAGAGCCTGGTGCCACTTCATGCGGGCCTCCCTCCAGGTGCGGAACCAGTCAAGTTCCGTTCCCGGTTCCACGAAAAACTGCATCTCCATCTGTTCGAACTCCCGCATGCGGAAGATAAACTGGCGGGCGACGATCTCATTGCGGAAGGCCTTGCCGATCTGGGCTATCCCGAAGGGGATTTTCATACGTCCGCTTTTCTGAACATTGAGGTAGTTGACGAAGATCCCCTGGGCGGTTTCGGGGCGCAGGAATATCTTCATGGCCCCGTCGGCTGTGGAGCCCATATCGGTGGAAAACATCAGGTTGAACTGCCTCACTTCGGTCCAGTTGCGGGTGCCCGACACCGGACAGGCGATCTCCTGGTCAATGATGATCTGGCGCAGCTCCTCCAGGTTGCTGTCGTTGAGGGCCTGGGCAAAACGGCTGTGCAGGTCGTCCCATTTCTCCTGGTTTTCCAGGACCCTCGCGTTGGTGGCCCTGAACTGCGCCTCATCAAAGGTATCGCCAAACCTTTTCCGGGCTTTATCGACCTCTTTGGTGATTTTGTCTTCGATTTTGGCCAGCTGCTCTTCAATAAGCACATCGGCACGGTAACGCTTCTTCGAATCTTTGTTGTCGATCAGCGGATCGTTGAAGGCATCGACATGGCCCGAGGCCTTCCAGATGGTGGGGTGCATGAAAATGGCGGAATCGATGCCCACCACGTTCTCATGCAGCAGGATCATGCTGTCCCACCAGTATTTCTTGATGTTGTTCTTCAGCTCAACACCATACTGGCCGTAGTCGTAAACGGCAGAAAGGCCGTCATAGATTTCGCTGGATTGAAAAACGTAGCCATACTCCTTGCAATGGGCTACCAGTTTTTTGAAGACATCTTCTTGAGCCATGTTGAATGATTTCTGAAATTTAGACCGGCAAAAATAAGGGATAAATCAACACAAAGGGCATGCCGGGGATTTAATAAAGTATGGGGGAAAGGGGATACTTAACAGAAAACCAGGAAAGCCACCTGAGGAAATGGTTTATTCGACCTCTTCAAAATCAACGTATTCCCCCTCGTTGTTTTTGGCGGGATTATTTTTATTGCGCTTGTTTTCGAGGGTCACCTCTCCTTCAGAGCGCTGACTGCGCTGCTGCTGCCGGAACTGCTCTTCCATGCGCGACTGCATGTTTTTCATGGTTTTGTTCATCAGAAGGGGGAGCACATACCGGGAAACCAGCCTGAACCCATACCAGATCACCATGATAATGAGCAGGGTTCTGAGAAAAGAAACAATGGTCAGTAAAACAAAAAGGGTCATTTTAATTCAGCATCTAAATGCAATCGCACAATGCGATTTGCGGGGGCAAAATTAATGCTTTTTTATTTCTTAATGATATTTCCGCCTGACGAGGTGTTGATGTTGAGTTGTTTTGGTGTGCCCAAGTAGAAGATATTTCCGCCACTGGAGGCGTCGGCGGTGAGTTCGTTGTTCACGGCAACCCATACGTTCCCACCACTGGAGGCCGATACGTCACATTTTGAGGAGAAGAGGTCCCCCGCCCTGATGTTGGCCCCTGAGGAGGTCCTGATGGAGGATTCCCTGGCCGATCCTTCCATGCGGATGTTGGACCCCGAGGAGGCGTGAACTTCCACCTGCTGGCCGTCGATTTCAAGCCTCAGGTTACTCCCTGCCGATCCCTTGATGGTCAGATTTTCGCTGACCAGCCGGTTTTTCGTGGTAATGCTGCTCCCCGCAGTCCCGGAAATCTCTTCCAGATCCTTCACGGTGACCACCACCTTTTTCTCGCTGGCCTTCCAGATATTGGCCAGTGCCTTCACCTCCAGGATTCCGTTTTCCACATGGGTCTCTATCAGCTTGTGCAGATTCGCATCGGCAATCACCCGCACGTTCTGTTCCTCGCCCTGAACCAGCTCCACTTCCATCCCGCTGGTCACACTAACACCCGTGAATTCATCCACCTTCCGCTCAACACTCTTTACCTGTCCGTCACCCTTGACCGAAGGCCCCATAAAGAGACAGGAACTCATGAGAGTGCCCGTGAAAATCATCGTTACAAATAAAACCAACCGCCTCATAACTTTATTTCTTTGTTGCCGTTTTATGTCTTACAAACATATCACCATCATCCTCAAAACAGCACTACTTTTCGCCGAATGGGGGAAAATTACCGGTGAACCTCATTATTGCCGCCGGTTTTGCTAATTTTGCCGCCGTATAAAATTTAAACACATGAAGATCAGGAGATTTTTAATTGCCCTTATTCTGGTCGCAGCCACAGGCATTGCCCTGTTCAGTTTCACCAATGATCAGAAGAATTTTGAAATTGCCAAGAACCTCGATATATACTACTCTCTGTTCAGGGAGCTGAACACCTTTTATGTCGATGAAATCAATCCGAACAAGCTGGTAAAGACCAGTATCGACAAGATGCTGGAATCACTCGATCCTTACACGAATTACATTTCGGAGGCCGATGTGGAGGATTTCAAATTCATGACCACCGGGGAGTATGCCGGGATTGGTGCCCTGATCAGCAAACAGAAGGACCACATCATCATTGCGGAGCCGTATGAGGGTTTTCCTGCCCAGAAATCTGGACTGAAAGCCGGAGATATTATCCTGGAGGTGGAGGGGAAAACCACGTCAACCATGACTACCGAGGATGTCAGCAACCTGCTCAAGGGGCCGGCCATGAAACCCGTTAAGGTGAAGATTCAGCGCCCCGGCGAAAAGAAGAGTTTTGAAGTCGACGTAGTCAGGGAAAAAATCACCATCGATGCTGTCCCCTGGTACGGCATGGTCGATGACAAGACGGCCTACATCAGGCTTTCCAATTTCACCCAGAATTGCGGAGATGAGGTGAAAAAGGCGTATACGGAACTGAAAAGGCAGCATGCTCCCGAGTCCCTGATCCTCGATCTGCGTTCCAATCCCGGAGGGTTGCTCATTGAATCGGTGAAGATCATGAACCTGTTTGTTCCCCGGGGATCGGAAATCGTGAGCACCCGTGGAAAGGTGAAGGAGTGGGATAATGTTTACAAAGCCACGCAGCAGCCTCTCGATACCACGGTACGGATTGCCGTCATCACCAACAGGGGGTCGGCATCGGCGTCGGAAATCATTGCCGGGGCCATGCAGGATCTGGATCGCGGATTGGTCATCGGGACCAGAACCTTTGGGAAGGGGTTGGTGCAGACTACCCGCGACCTGAGTTACAACACCAAGCTGAAGGTGACCACGGCCAAATATTATGTTCCCAGTGGCCGGTGCATTCAGGCGCTTGACTACTCCCACCGTAATGAAGACGGAAGTGTCGGGGTGGTTCCCGACTCCCTGATTTCGGAATTTGCCACAAAGAACGGCCGCAAGGTATTTGACGGAGGAGGGGTGGTTCCCGACATCAAGGTGGAACAGGAGGAGTTGAGTAGTCTGGCTATTGAGTTGGTCACCAGTTTCGTCCTCTTTGACTATGCCACCCACTATGCCGCCAAAACCCCCACGATTCCCCAGCCCGAAGAGTTTGTCATCACCAGCGGTATCTACGACGATTTTATTGCTTACGTAAAAAACAGCAGTTTCAAGTATGACTCTGAAACGGGGGAGGCCTTTGCCAGTCTGCTGAAAACGGCCCGCGATGAGAAATATTATGATGTGGCCTCTGCGGAGTTCAAGGCCCTGGAAGCCAGGCTGACCCCTGACCTCGACAAGGATTTGCGGCTCTTCCAAAAGGAGATCAGCCAACTGCTGAAGGATGAGATTGTGGGCAGGTATTATTACCAGAAAGGTGCCATCAGGGCTACCCTGGGGGAAGATCCCGACATTCTCAGGGCCAGGGAGATCCTGAAAGACCAGGCGGCCTATGCCCGTTATTTCACTCCGGGCACGGTGATCTCGGCCAACTGATGCTACAAGGCTGAGCGGAACTGCCGCAAAAAGCGGACGTCATTTTCGAAATAGAGGCGGATGTCTTTCACGCCGTAGAGGAGCATGGTAATGCGCTCGATGCCCATGCCAAAGGCATAACCGGTATATTTTCTGCTGTCGATATTACAGGCTTCCAAAACGTTGGGGTCGACCATGCCGCATCCCAGGATTTCGAGCCACCCGGTATACTTGCAAAGGTTGCACCCCTTTCCCCCACAAATGGAGCAGCTCACGTCCATTTCTGCCGAAGGTTCTGTGAAGGGAAAATAGGAGGGCCTCAGACGGATTTCCGTCTCTTCGCCGAAGAGTTCCCGGGCAAAATAAAGCAGAGTCTGCTTCAGGTCGGCAAAGGAGACATTCTCGTCGACATAGAGGCCTTCCACCTGATGAAATATGCAGTGTGAACGTGCCGAGATGGCCTCGTTGCGGAATACCCTTCCGGGGAAGATCGCCCGTATGGGAGGCTGCGTGCGCTCCATCACCCTGATTTGAACGCTGGAAGTGTGGGTGCGCAGCAATACGTCGGGATCCTTCTCAATGAAAAAAGTGTCTTGCATGTCGCGTGCCGGATGTTCCGGGGGAAAATTAAGGGCCGAGAAGACGTGCCAGTCGTCCTCAATCTCGGGACCTTCGGCTACCGTGAATCCCAGATGCCCGAATATGTCGGTGATCCTGTTGCGGACAATGGCCAGAGGATGCCGCGACCCCAGGCTCAACGGATCGCCGGGAGCCGTAAGATCGGCACTGCTCTCCCCTTCATGATGGGTTTCCAAAATCTCCTTCAGGCGGTTGATTTTATCCTGGGCGCTGTTCTTCAGCTCGTTGAGGGCTTTCCCCACTTCCTTCTTCATCGCCGGATCTACATCACGGAACTCCTCAAAAAGCTGGCTGATGATCCCTTTCTTGCTGATATATCGGATGCGCAACTCCTCAAGCATAGCAGCCGTTTCGGGAGCTGCCGCCTCTATCTCCCTTTTCAGGGCTATGATCTTTTCTAACATCTGTGGGAATTTTGAAATGCAAAAATAACATCCCTACTTTAATTCCAGTACCGTGGTGCCGATATTGTTTCCATCGGCAAAGATATCAATGGAGTAATTTCCCGGGATGAGTGCAGATTCGCCCTTATTATCCCAGTATATGGCCACGGGGATGTCGTTTCCTTCATAGTTGATCTCCCTGGTGGCCGTAAAGGGGATTTTGAGGTCTTCGAACCGGAAGGTGTCGTTGGGGTTCTTGTTGAGCAGAAGCTGGTCGGGCCGCATGATGCGGATGTAGATATTTTTCGCACCTCTTTTGGCGGTCACATTCTGGCCAATGATCATGTTAACCCTGATCATGACCGTGCGGTCGGCAAAGCGGGTATCCTTGTTCCTGTCGTTCATGCCCGCTGCCGTCAGCTCCCTGACTTCCAGGGTGGCCGCCAGTTTCAGGTTCTCTTCCAGTTGTTCCTTTTCCTGGGTCAGCACGACATTCCGGGTCTCCACCTCCCTGGCCTGTTCCTTCACCTCCAGGTTTTCAGCCATCAGCAGTTGGTTGCGGCGGTTCAAAGAGTCGATCTGGACAATATAATTCCGCATGATGTCGCGCAGGGTGGTCACCTCCTTCTGGTACTTGTTGATTCTGTCGAGGCTGACCCTGCGGGTCTGCTCCACTTCCAGAAGCAGGTCCTTCACCCGTGTCTGGGCCATGTAAATCTGTTGGCTGAGGGTGTCGTTTTCCACCTTCAGACTGTCGTAGCCTTCAATGATTCGGGTAAGCTCCACCTGAACAGAGTCTTTCTGTGACGAGATTTGCCCGACAATAATCCGGTTGTTCCTCCTCTGGGCGAAAAAGAGAAAAAGCATCACCGCCAGGATGACCACCAGGAGGAGGACAATGATATTGTTCCTCCGGTCTTTAGGGGAGGCCCCTAAGAAACCGCCTTTGTTTCCGGTCTCGTAATTCATTACCGATCAATTCATTTATTCCGTTCCAAAAGTAGTAACTTTTTTGGGACCGGACAATCGCGATACGGCACATCACATGGGCCGGGGAGGTTTCGCCGGTGTCTTAATCCTTCACTCCTGCCCGGGTGGTGCATTTAATCCCGGAGGATCGTCATTTTTTCACCTCTGAGGAGAGCTGATCCAGGGCATTGTCGGCCACTTCATACAGTTTGTCGACCACTGATTTCAGGTACTGCCGGTTGAGGACGGGATTGTCCTTGCCATCGGGGTGGTTGACCATGGTGCGGAGTCCCCGGTGGTGGATCATCACTTCCCGGGCGATGGCATTGATTTTCTCCTTGTTCGCCTCGGGATAGTGCTCCTGCACATACATGCAATCTTCGAGCACCAGGGAGAGCAAAAGGTCGATGTCTTTCTTCAGGGAACGAATACTGGCCATGGCTGTAATTTTTAATTTTCCAAACTTAATCATTTTTTGCAATCTTCCGGGGGGGCTGAATCTTCAGGGAGTGTCAGAATCTTGCAGGGAGTGTCAGAATCTTGCAGGGAGTGTCAGAATCTTCCGGGGAGTGTCAGAATCTTCCGGGGAGGCCCAGGGGCATTCCCTCCTCGTTGTCG
>CAZMMX010000002.1:146597-168044 GCA_964567485.1 uncultured Prolixibacteraceae bacterium
CGGGGAGTGTCAGAATCTTCCGGGGAGGCCCAGGGGCATTCCCTCCTCGTTGTCGGGGACTTCCTTTTCCATTTCTGAGTCACGGCGTTTCTGCTCCTGTTGTTGTTTCAGGCGGAGTTCCTCTTCTTCCTTGTCGATGAGATGTTTCAGGAAGGTGGGATCGGGCTTCAGGTCCCACTGAAACTGGTTTTCCCAGTTGGAGCGGACTTTGACGATCTCGGGAAGATAAGCGATCCTTTCGGGTTGCTGCCGGAGTGAGAAAACCCCGGGATCCCACCTGCCGTTGCCATTGCGGTCAAAAATGATTCTGACCTTATATTTCGAAGGAGACAAAAAGTCAAAGGTGACCTGGCCGTTCCCGGTCGCGCGAATCTGGCGGAGTACTTTTTCCTCCTTGCTGTTGTCGAGGAGTTCGGCAATAAGGGGGCCTTCGGCAGAGGTCAGGTTGAGGATGATCTTTCCGTAGAAGTCCTCTTTTTGGGTGGTGAACGGTTTCCTGACCTTTTGGCTGACCGTCCCGTAGATGGTGGTGGCCGCCGCCGAGTCGATTTCCAGGAGGTAGCCGGTTTCGGCCTCCCAGGGCCATTCAACGCGGGTGGTGCGCCATGCCAGGGTATCTTCGGAAATGACGGGTTTTAAAAGGGTGGTGTCTTTATCCTGGATGCTGTAGAGACGTATCGATGTGGTGTCGAAGCTCTTCAGCGGTTCGGGAGCCAGCAGGAGAATAGGGAGATTCAGGTCAAAACCTGCATTTTTCACATTGTCGGAAAAGGAAAACAGGGGAATCTGGGGAGTGCCGTCCTCTTTTTTGCGCTTGCGGGTTTCCTGTTTTTCCTTGTCGGTATAAATCAGGGGTATGGTATCCTTCTGCAGGTAATTTTGGCGAAGGGAGTCGAGCTGGTTATAGGAGATTTCGAGGGTGAGGGTGTCCATGCGGGCCAACAGGGTGTCGGTGATCCACACCGTCAGCGAGTCCCACTCCTGGTTGTATTCGATGATATGCCATTTTTCCGCATCGTGGTTGAGCACACGCAGTCCCAGGGTATCCCTGACCGGCTCCCCGAAAACGAAGGTAGACTTGTAGCGGTTGTTACGTACCGATTTGTCGAGAAACTGCTCGTAGAAATCCTCGGTGAAGGTTCTCAGATATATGGGGTCGGGTTTAAATGTGGTATGTCCGGAAATGAGCAACGAGTCGGCACCCACGGCCAGGGTGTCGGGGGCGGCCACATATTCTGCGGTGGGGATCACCAGGGAGTCGGCAAAGGCAAACTCCTCGGCTCCCGGGTCATAGCGCAGATTGTTGTTGGCATCATTGACGGCATAAAGACGGTAGCTTCCGGCCTTGATGTTGTCGAACAGAAAAAGACCCCGGGCATCGGTGCGGGCGATATAGTCGGGAGTGGTGCGGGTGATGGCGCTATCTTTCTGACTGGCATGGAGCATGACGATTACCTTCTCCATGGGGTCGAGGTGGGCGGCATCTTTGACCATCCCTGCCACCCTGAGGGTGTCGATCTCATCCCCGGTACTGAATAACAGACGTAACCCCGGATAGGGATTTCTCTCATTGTTGTCGGCTACGGAATTCTTGAAATCGAGGGAATAGGTCACCCCGGGTTTCAGCTCTTCGTTGAAGGAGACAATCAGTGATTTTGACTTGGTCCTCACGTTAGGACGTTTCGCCAGCGGAGGCGAGACCACCAGTTCCTCCGACACTTCGTCGGGGATAATATATTCGCTAAAGGTCAGCCGCACCTCTTTTCCCGAGAAGCCGGTACTTCTGATGGCCGGGGAGGTCTCCACCAGCACCGGAGGAATGGAATCACGGGGACCGCCGGTGGGCATGCCCTGGTTGGCGCACCTGCCGAAGAATAATAATCCTGACAGGACCATGGCCGTCACGATGGGAGAGTGCCGCCCTGCTTTTTTCAACAATCGGTTGTTCATGATCTTCTTACGGTCAGATGGTGGTATAAATCATGGTACAAACATACAAATTCCCTTAAAAACCTTTTTTATTCCCGATTAGCTTTTATACTTTCAACCAAATTTTCAAAGATGTCGAAGAAAGATAAGCAGAAGAAGAGCAGGAAGATGGTGGCTTTCAACAAAAAGAACCTCAAATCGGCCATCCTGTCGGTGATGTACGACGATCCTGTGAAGCCGTTCAATTACCGTCAGATAGGTTCTGTATTGGGCATCAAGGATGAGGAAGCGCGGAAGCTGGTGGTCGTTGTTCTGGGAGAATTGCATGAAAGCGGATACCTGGAGCAGCTGGCCCGTGGAAAATACCGGTTGCGGACACGCGGGGGCACCATTACCGGACAGGTCGATATGCAGCCTACAGGATATGCTTATGTTCACAGTGACGAAGCCGAGACCCCGGTGTATGTGTCGGCGCGTAACCTGATGCATGCCATGGCCGGCGATACGGTGAAGGTTCATCTTTTTGCCCGCCGGAAAGGACATGACCTGGAAGGGGAAGTGGTGGAGATTCTGGAACGTTCGCGAAAGACATGGGTGGGCACCCTGGAGATCTCCCGCAATTACGCTTTCCTGATCCCCACCGGGAAAGCCAGTTTTGACATTTTCATTCCTGCCGAGAACCTCAACGGGGCGAAGAACGGTCAGAAAGCGGTGGCCGAGATTACCGAATGGCCTGCCAATGCCAAGAATCCCGTGGGGATCATTACCGAGGTGCTGGGCGATGCCGGGATCCACGAAACCGAAATGCACGCCATCCTCGCCGAATATGAGCTTCCCTGGCGTTTCCCCGAAAAAGTGGAGAAAGCCGCAGAGAAGATCCCTGAGGAGATCCCCCAGGCAGAATATGGACGCAGGCGTGACTTCCGCGAAGTGACCACCTTTACCATCGACCCTGCCGACGCCAAGGATTTTGACGATGCCCTCTCGTTGCGTCCTCTGGGCAACGGGAATTATGAGGTGGGCATCCATATCGCCGATGTCACCCATTATGTAAAGCCCGGCACCCTGCTTGAAGAGGAGGCCTATGAAAGAGGAACTTCCGTTTACCTGGTCGACAGGGTGGTTCCCATGCTCCCCGAAAAACTCTCGAATGGGGTCTGCTCCCTCCGGCCCCGGGAAGACAAACTCTGCTTCTCGGCGGTTTTTGAGATCACCCCGGAAGCCACGGTGCTCCACGAATGGTTTGGGAAAACGGTCATTAACTCGGATCGCAGATTCAGCTACGAGGAGGCCCAGGAGATCATAGAAACCGGAAAGGGTGACCTTGCCGGAGAGATCCTGCTGCTTAACACTTTGGCTGAGAAATTGCGGGAACAAAGATTCCGGGGAGGAGCCATTGCCTTCGACCGCGTTGAGGTCAAATTCAATATCGACGAAAACGGGAAGCCTCTGTCGGTCTATTTCAAGGAGTCGAAGGAAGCCAATAAGCTGATTGAAGAGTTCATGCTGCTGGCCAACAAAAAAGTGGCCGAACTGTTTGGTAAGGAGGTCGACAAAAAGAGTCCCCGCATTTTCGTTTATCGTATCCATGACCGCCCCGATGCTGAAAAACTGGAAAATTTCAATAATTTCATTCATAAGTTTGGGTATGGTATTCAAACGGTGACTCCGCGTGGGGTGGCTGAGTCGATGAACCAGCTGCTTGGGAATGTCAGGGGCAAGAAGGAGCAGAACGTGGTGGAGATGCTGGCCATCAGGGCTATGGCCAAGGCTGAATATTCGGTGCGTAACATTGGCCATTACGGCCTGGCTTTTGACTATTACACCCACTTTACTTCTCCCATCAGGCGGTACCCCGACATGATGGTCCACCGACTTCTCGAAAAATTACTGGAGGGAGGCCGCTCTTCCCATACCGGAGACTATGCCGAGATGTGCCGCCACTCCTCAGAAATGGAATCCCGGGCCGCCAATGCCGAAAGAGCCTCGGTGAAGTACAAACAGGTGGAGTTCATGCAGGACCACATCGGCGAGATCTTTGCCGGCGTCATTTCCGGGGTCACCGA
The DNA here is from genome assembly GCA_964567485.1 of uncultured Prolixibacteraceae bacterium. Lineage (GTDB taxonomy): Bacteria > Bacteroidota > Bacteroidia > Bacteroidales > Prolixibacteraceae > UBA1413. Next base: position 150,593 of record CAZMMX010000002.1, read on the forward strand.
CTGGGGCCTTTATGTAGAACTCGAAAACAAAATCGAGGGTATGATCCCTGTCAGCCAGCTGGATGATGATTTTTATATTTTTGACGAGAAAAACTACCTGATCAGAGGACGCCATACCAACAGAACATTCCAGTTGGGTGACCCTGTGAAGGTGACGATATGGAGGACCAACCTGGAAAAGAAACAACTCGACTTCCTGCTGGCCGCCGAAGGGGACAACGGCAACAACTCCCGCACAAAAAGTAAAAACTGAGATTTTTGATCTATCTTTGTTTTAACATTATCAAACATAAGGGAGAGGTTCATGGACAACGGAGCAGAAAACGGTTCAAAAAAGGATGTGAACCGCGAGAGCATCCTGAAGATCGCCCAGGAGATTTTCAGTAAATACGGATACCGCAAGACCACGCTCGACGACATTGCCAATGCCGTGCGAAAAGGGAAGAGTTCGCTCTATTATTACTTCAAGAGCAAGGAAGACCTGTTCCAGGCGGTGATCATGAAAGAGGTGGAATTGCTGCGCAAGGAACTTGACAAGGTGGTCAACCGCAATACCGATCCCGTCGACAAGCTGAGGGATTACCTGTTGACCAAGATCAACACTTTCAGGAACCTGGCCAATTTCTACAATGCCCTGGAAAACGACGTGACGGCCATCGGTTTCATTGAGGAGGTGAAAAACCGGTATGAGCAGGATGAGATCAGGATGATCAAGAGGATCCTGATTGAAGGGGTCCGCAAGAACGAATTTGAGATTTACGACTTTAACCTGGCGGCCATCGGGATTACCATGGCCATCAAAGGACTCGAGATGCCCCTTTCTGCCGGAACCTACGGCACGATGAACCTGGAAAGGAGCGTTGATGTTATCCTCAGGATCATCTGCTATGGCATCATGAAGCGGTAATGGGCGGAATTTCTTTTTAGTCCAGGGATTTTCTGAAGATCAGTTTAGGGTCCCCGGGGCCGTAATATTCGGGGAGTGAGGCTTCCAGGGTATACCCCCGGCGGTGGTAAAATTCTACGGTGGGTTGATAGAGGGGTCTTCCTGAGGTTTCAATCCAGAGGATCTTGCCCCCTTTGTGCCTGACCATTTCCTCGGTGCGGGTGAGCAGCAGGGTGCCCAGGCCACTGTTTTTCCGTTGTTCCGCGATGGCGAGCCAGTAAAGATCCCAGGAGTGCAGGGTAACCGGGTTCGCCCCGTAGTTGGCAAATCCCACCAGGTCTCCCTCCTCTTCCACGATCAGCCAGTGATAGCCCGAGTCCTCCTCTCCTTTCCGGAGGGTCTCTTCAAAGATCTCCATGACCACTTCTGTTTCAAAGGGGTAGAAAAATCCCGACTCATCAAGTAAGCGCCTGATGGCCTCTTTATCCTTTTTTTTGATGGTTGTTCTTATTTCCATGGTTTATGGGTTGTTCATGTGGTCCACTATTCTTTGGATGACGCCTGGGAAGGAATATCCTGCCTGTTGGGTGGCTGCCGTGAATCCGCTTCCGGGTGAAATGCAGGGGTTGGCATTGGCTTCAATGACATACACGGTTCCCTGTTGGTCAACGCGCATGTCGACCCGTGCGTACCCCCTGAGGCCCAGGGTATTCCATGCGTTCAGGGCGGCTTCCCTGATGGCTTTGGCCAGCCATGGATCTCCTGTCAGGTCGGGGAAATCACGTAGGGTGTTTTCATATTCAAAACTCCCGGGGGTCCATTTGGCATGGTAATCCACGATTCGGGGCCTCTCCTTTTCAAAACCACGGAAGAGAATTTCGGCAAAGGGAAGGATTTCGGGGTTTCCCTTCCTGTCGAGGAGGCTGATGTTGAATTCCCGGCCCTCAATGAATTCCTCGATCTGCCAGGCGTGGTCGGGGAGATCTCCCGATTTTCCGGAAAGGGCCTCAAAAATCGCAGGGCGATGCCCTTCGAAGGTGAATACCGAGGCGGCGGTAATTCCCGCGGAGCCCTCCTCCCATACTGGTTTGAGGATGTACCTGCGGCCGGGAACCATCTCCTTCCACGCTGAAGGTTCCAGCGTTCCGGGAACGTTCACTCCCTGATGGCGCAGCATCTTGTTGGTGAGCCGCTTACTGGTGGTCAGGAACAGGGCCTCCAGAGGATTCCCGGTATAGGCGATGCCATACATGTTGAGCAGCGCCGGAATGAAATAGTTGAGTTCCCCTTTATTCGCGATGGCCTCGGTGAGATTGAAGACATGAGAAATCCCTTCCCGTTTCAGGCGGGCCGTCTCTTCCATGAAATCCGCGCTAATGGTGGCTTTGCTGACGGAAATCCCCAACTCCCCGAGGGCTTTCTCCACAGCTTCCACCTGGTCGAGGACATCCCAGTCGTCGGCTCCCGAACCGGGAACCGGTGCATTATAGAGGATCGTAATTGCTTTGATGGTCATTATTCGCCGATGATATGAGGATTTTACCTGGGGATTCCCAGTCGGGTGAGGGCTGCGGTCATGATCAACCCAATCAGTTGAGCATAGGAGATTCCTGCCATGCGGGCCAGGATGGGGAGGTCGGAGTGGATGGGGTGGAGGCCTGCCAGGGGATTGGCCTCTATGAAGCAGAGGCGTCCGTGCCTGTCAACCCGGAGGTCTATGCGTCCTCCGTCGGCACCTCCCAGGGCCTTCCAGGCCCCCAGGGCCACCCGGGAGCACTCCTTCAGTTCTTCTGCTCCGGCTTGCCGGTAACGGGCCAGCGTTTCGTAATTCTCTTTCACATCCATGGAGTAAATGGTTCCCCGGGAGGTCAAAATTTCCATGGCGCCGATGACCCGTGCTGCCGCTCCGTTGCCCACGACACCTGCCGTGAACTCCCGCCCGGGCAGGAATTCCTCGACCAGGGCCGGCTGACGGTGATGCTCCAGAATCATCGCCACAGCCTGTTTCAATTGCCCCGGAGTCTCCACCAGCGATTTTTCGGAAATTCCTTTTCCCGTGCCTTCGGACAGGGGTTTGACAAAGAGAGGGAAGGGCAGGGGGATAGTCTCCGTTTCTCCCATTTCCCTGATGACCCTCCCCGGAGCCACCGGAACGCCCTGCTCCGCGACCACCTGTTTGGCCAGGTGCTTGTTCAGGGAAACCCCCAGCACCTCTCCGTTGCTGAAGACATAGGGGATTTTATATTGGTCAAGGAGTGCCGGGACTGCCGATTCGCGTGAAGGGCCATAGGCTCCTTCGGTAATGTTAAAGACCAGGTCCCATCTTGTCCCTGCCGCCAGGGCGCCCACCAGCTGATAGATGTTGCCTATTCTCAGGGGCAGAAAGCCCAGTTCCCTGAGGGCCTCTTCGAGGGCGTCCACGGTCTCCTCCCTGTCGAATTCCGCGGCTTCTTCGGCGGTAAAACCTTTGTCGAGGTACCACGACTTCAGGTCGTAACACATTCCTACTGTTATCATAAGGCTTAGAAACCGGGATAATAACAGGTTTTGCCGAGGTAGTTGGTCATGGTGATTCCTTCGGTGGTGATTTCCCTGACGTAATCGGGGAGGAGGGGGATTTTTCCTCCTCCTCCGGGGGCGTCAATGACAAAATGGGGGATGGCATATCCCGAGGTAAATCCCCTGAGGCTGTGGATGATCTCCAGGCCTTTGGAAACCGGGGTTCTGAAGTGGTGCGATCCGGGGACCAGGTCACACTGATAGAGGTAGTAGGGGCGTACCCTTATTTTCAGGAGTTTGTGCATCAGGGAGCGTATGACCAGGGGGTCGTCGTTGATTCCGCGGAGCAGGACCGTTTGGCTACCCAGGGGGATGCCGGCTCCGGCAAGCCGGGCACAGGCCGCCGCCGTTTCCGGGGTGATCTCCTCGGGATGGCTGAAATGGATGCTCATCCACAGCGGGTGATACCGCTCCAGCATGGCTGTAAGTTCCGGGGTGATTCTCTGTGGCAGGACCACCGGAACCTTGGTCCCGATGCGGATGATCTCGACATGGGGGATGGCCCTTAGCTGCGAGAGCAGGAATTCCAACTGCGCATTGGAGAGGGTCAGGGGATCTCCGCCACTGATCAGCACGTCACGGATTTCAGGATGGCTGGCAATATATTCGATGGCCCTTTCCCACTGAAAGCGCGGGGCATGGGTCAGCCGGCCCACGCTGTGCGACCGTGTGCAGTAACGGCAGTAGGCCGAACAGGTCTGGGTGACCAGAAAAAGTACCCTGTCGGGATAACGATGGACCAGTCCGGGAACCGGCGAAGAGGCCTCCTCATGCAGGGAGTCGGATTTCTCCTCAGGCCAGGTGACCAGCTCTTCGGGAGTGGGAACCATCATCCTGCGAATCGGGTGGTCAGGGCCTCCCTGCGTCATCAGAGAGAGGTACCAGGGGGTGATCCTCAGCGGAAGCCTCCCCTTTAGTCCGGCAATAGCCTCCCGCTCCCCGGCAGTGAGATCGATAAACCGGGATAACTGGTCACCACTGGTCACCACGTTGCGCAACTGCCACTTCCAGTCGTTCCAGGATTGGAGGTCGGTAAAAGGATAATAGGTACGAAGAAATAGAGAGATCCGGTCGTTATCGGGGTCTAAAGCTGGGATACCTTCTTGATTCAAAGAACCGGCGCATTTACCGCCAGGCTCCTCCGGAGAGGAGCTACCCGTGAGGCTGCCATCTGTCGCGGTGGCAGCAGTCTCGTTTGCTTTAAAGGTCATTTTTATGTGTCAGTCCCAAATTTTTTTGTTGTAACCAGAGTTATAAAGACATTAAAATTATGTGCAAAAATATGGATTGTTTCATCCGTTGTTGGGAGAGAGACATAAAAATATAGCAATAGTTGCGCCAAGGTCATAAGATTATGATAATGCGCAGGTGTACAAGTGTTTACGTGTCTTATCAACAGGGTGTTCCGGCTCCTTGGCGTAACATAAAATTAACGTCAAAAGGCATCCATTTTACGGTATGCGTTGATGACGGCCTGTTCCCCTTCTTTGCCGGGTTTGCTTTTCCCATGTTCCATGCACAGCACCCCCTGGTATCCTTTTTCGTGGATATGCCTGAAAATGTTCAGGAAGTTGATTTCACCGGTGGTAGGTTCTTTGCGTCCGGGGTTGTCGCCGAGGTGGAAGGTGGCGATATGTTCCCAGGCCATGTCGATGTTGGGGATGAGGTTACCCTCGCTGATCTGCTGATGGTAGAGGTCGTCGACGATTTTGCAGGAGGGGTGGTTTACGGCCTTGCAGATCATATAACTTTGCGGAATGCTGGTCAGGAACAATCCCGGGTGGTCGGTGTGGGCGTTCAGGGGTTCCATCACCAGTACCAATCCCGAGGGACCGACGATGTCACAGCACATTCTCATGGTATCGATAACATTGGCCGTTTGGTAATCCCAGGCCAGTTTTTCATCATAACGGCCGGGAACCACCAGTGCTGTTTTGGCGTTGGTTCGTTTTTGCACTTCCAGGGCCTGGGACATCCGTTCTTTGAACATTTCCCTGACTGACGGGTCGTTGAGGACCATTGAACGGGTGCCGAATTCGGCATAGAGGACGAAAGGTCCCAGGTCCATATTCCTGCGTGCCAGCTCCGAGGCGATCTTTTCCTGAAGGGCGGGCTCCTTGTTCATCAGGTCATTGTCGAAAATGGCCCTGAAGCCCTGGTCGTGGATAAACCGGATCTGGTCAATGGGGTCGTTTCCCGCATGCTCTCTGAACATCCCTAAACTGGGGGCATATTTCAACCGGAATTGTGCCCCGTTCGTCGTTTTCGTCTCCCCGGCCCATCCGTTAGCCGGGAATGTCACCCCTGTTGCCGCCACGGCTCCCAAAGCCGTGGTCCTGAGAAATCTCCTTCGTTCCATACTCATTGGTTTATCGTTTTTTTTGAAGTTCCTAAAAATACAAATTATTTACTCCGGTAATCAACCCCGGTGAAGTTGTTTCTCCTGTTCAAAAGGCCTTCCGGCGGCCAGAATGGCCGTAATCCGGAAGGAATGATTATTTTTACCCATTGAAAACGGAATATGATGAGGCTCATCGCGACAATGGCGGGACCACCTGAAATTAGGATTGACCCGGGAAACAGGGTTCCGCGGGGCATAACCCATCTTTTTCACGCGAAGTACCCTCATGAAGTAATAACATAAATATATGAATGTCAGGAGTGTATTTGCCGGTCTGCTGATGACCTTTTTTTCCCTGTCCGGAAATTCACAACAGACCGGTGATCCGGTGTTGGAGACCTTCCACACGATATCGAGCCATGAACTGCTGGAGTATGCCGCGGAGCTGAGTTCTCCCCGTTATCGTGGCCGGCTGTCGGGGTCTCCCGAATATATCGCAGCGGCGGAATATGTGGCCGGGTTGCTGGATTCCTGGGGTCTGCGCCCTGTTATGGCCGACTCCTCCTTTTTTCAGTGGTTCCCGAATGCCTGGACCGAAGTCGTCACTCCCGGAAGCGTGGCGCTGAGGCCCCTGAGGGGAAAACCGGGGATCCCGGGACGCAAGCTCTCTTTTCCCGCTGATTTCTATCCCGGAGCCCACTCCTCTTCCGGCAGGGTTTCCGCAGAAGTGGTCTACGCCGGCTTCGGAATTACCGCCCCTGAACTGGGGTATGATGACTATGCCGGCCTTGATGTGAAGGGAAAGATCCTCCTCCTGGAACCCGGGGTGCCCTACACCGCCAATGACTCCACACTGGCACGGTGGGAGCCCTATAGTTATCACCGTTACAAATTCAGCCGCGCCAGGGAGCTGGGAGCCGTGGGATTACTCTACACGGGACTGACCGCCAACCCGAATACCAGTTACCTCGAAGATTTTGTCTATGCCCACATCAGTGAAGAGGTGGCCGGGGAGCTGACCGCTATTTCCGGAAAACCCTTTGAGCAGCTGAAAAAGGAGATCACCGCCAGCATGCAGCCTTCTTCTTTTGCCACAGGCAGGGAGGTGGTCCTATCGGCCCGAACCCGTCATTTCCCCGGTTCCCGTGCCTGCAATGTGGTGGCCATGATTCCGGGAGGTGATCCCGCACTGCAAAAGGAGGCCATCATTGTGGGGGCCCACCTCGATGCCGTAGGGCACCAGGGTACCCTGTTTCCCGGGGCCCTTGACAATGCTTCAGGGGTTTCCGACCTGTTGGGGGCTGCACACGCCCTGGCGGCCTCACCGGAGAAACCTGCCCGCACGGTCATCTTCGTCTTTTTCGGCGGCGAAGAGTGTGGCCTTTACGGCAGCCTGGCCAGTACCATGGAACCCTGGTGGCCCAAAGAGCAGGTTCTCTTTATGCTGAACCTCGATATGGTCGGCAACGGAACAGGGTTTTTCCTCCAGGGGGCCGATTCCTATCCCGCCATGGCCCGCCATTTCGAAGAGGCCAACGGGAAATATCTCCACCGAAGCATGCGCATGTCGGCGAACAGGCCCTCCTACGGAAGGCCCCGCTCCGATGGCGCCGTTTTCCTGAAGGCCGGATACCCCACCATGAACCTCTGGACCACCGGCACGGTGAAACCAGTCTATTACCACCAACCCCTCGACAATATCGACGGTCTCACCCCTGAAATCATGGAAGACGCCGCCAAACTGCTCTACCTGGGGTTATTGGGGGCTGCCGGTGACCGTTCCCTGACCCATTGAAGAATTGCCGATGAAGAAGGAAGGGAACATCCTCAAAATGCGGGTGGAATATGACCACCCCGTCAGGTATTACCTGCCCCTGGGGGAGGAGGAGACCGGCATGAACGACCTGATCGGCCACAGGATCCGTCTCTCCTTCAGCGGAACGATTCACTGCATCTCCTGCGGAAAAGTCACCCGCACCTCTTACGGACAGGGTTTTTGTTACAACTGCCTCCAAACGGCTCCTGAAGCCAGTGAGTCGGTGTTGCAGCCGGAACTCTCCAAAGCCCACTTCGGCGTGGCCCGTGATATGGCTTATGCCCGGGAACACGACCTGATTGACCATGTTGTCTATCTGGCCATGTCACCCGATGTGAAAGTCGGCGTCACCCGTCACCACCAGGTGCCGGTCAGGTGGATCGACCAGGGAGCCAACGCCGCCGTTATCATGGCACGCACCCCCAACCGCCACATCGCTGGCATCATGGAAGTGTGGCTGAAACAATACTACTCTGATAAGACCAACTGGAGGGAAATGCTCATGGGCCGTCACCTTCCGGCAGAAACCCTGCTGACGGAAAAGGAAAGGGCGGCCTCCCTGCTCACTCCCGAACTGAAAAAATACCTCTCGGCCAACGATGACATCACCCTGATCGACTACCCGGTGACTGCACCTCCCCGGCAAATCAACAGCCTCACGTTCGACAAAACTCCCGTAGTGGAAGGCGTGCTGACGGGAATCAGGGGGCAGTACCTGATGATCGGCCATGACCAGGTCATCAATATGCGCCGCCATAGCGGTTACCTGATCACCCTCGAAGGGGAGGATTGATGGACCGCCATGGCGAACAGGGAACCCCGAAAGCCGGAAAAGCTTTTCAAGGAATGAAACAACAAACTGTTAAAAAATAAGAGATGAAGTTCATCAATGCAGCATTCAATGTGTCGGTGGCCCTTCTGGCCCTGATGGTAATCAACACTATTCTGCACGTGGTGGTGATCCCTCAGTGGATCATCATGGTGGTGCTCATGATTGCCGCCCTCCTTTTCTTTGGCAGGGTATACCTCAGAATGAGGGGCCGATAGGTTCCGGAATGAAGCGGTTCTCTTTTTCGCTAAAACTGACCAATTTCCTGAATTCTTTCTCACTATTTTTGTTTATTTGAACGGCGATCCGCAAGGACACAGGAAGTGAACCATTAATTTATCTGGATATGGAAAATATAGACTGGAAAAATCTGGGTTTCGGTTACCGGAAGACCGATTACAATGTCCGTTGCTATTACCGTGACGGAAAATGGGGGGAACTGGAACTGAGTTCTTCTGAAGTGATCAACATGCATATGGGGGCCACGGCCCTTCATTATGGCCAGGAGGCTTTTGAGGGGCTGAAGGCTTTCATGGGAAAAGACGGCAAAGTGAGGATTTTCAGGCTGGAAGAGAATGCCAAAAGGATGCAGAGTTCCTCGGAGGGCATCATGATGGCGCAGTTCTCCACTGAGATGTTTGCGAAAGCGGTGAAGATGGCCGTGAACCTGAACCGGCATTATATTCCTCCTTATGAGTCGGGGGCATCGCTTTATATCAGACCTCTCCTAATTGGTACGGGGGCCGAAATCGGCGTGAAACCTGCCAGTGAGTATCTTTTTATCGTCTTTGTCATGCCCGTGGGACCTTATTTCCGCGAGGGTTTCAAACCTACCGACCTGGTCATCCTCAGGCAATATGACCGTGCAGCACCCCAGGGAACCGGAAAATACAAGGTCGGAGGTAATTATGCCGCCAGCATGGTGGCAGGCGTAAAAGCAAAAAAGGGAGGTTATTCGGCTGTTCTTTATCTCGACAGCAAGGAGAAGAAATATATCGACGAGTGCGGCCCTGCCAACTTCTTCGGCATCAAAAACAACACCTATGTCACTCCCGAGTCTGATTCCATCCTTCCGTCGATCACCAACAAAAGCCTGATGACCTTGGCTGCTGAAATCGGCATGAACGTGGAACGACGCAAAGTGCCCTATGAGGAGCTGGTCACCTTCGAGGAAATCGGGGCCTGCGGAACAGCAGCCGTGATCTCTCCCATTAAAAGGATCTACGATGCCGATGAGGATAGGGAATTTACCTATGGCACCGACCCCGGGCCCTGGAGTACCAAACTTTACAACAAACTAAGGGCTATTCAGTATGGTGACGAACCCGACAAGTTCGGGTGGACTACCATCGTGGAGTAATTGGTGAATCCCGGAATTTGTCAGGGAGGGGCCCGACTATTCGCGGTGCTTTCATAAGCCGTTGAAGACTCCCCACCGATTGAGGGTCCTCTGCTGCCGGGTTATGTTGCCTTGTTTTCCGCCCGGAAAACAAGGCAACATTTTTTTATGGGAACAGCACTCCTCCCGGAAGCCTTGCCTTCCCCTGATTTCTTCGGGGCCTGAGACCATAGGACTCCCATAAAACACGATAAATATTCATGGCAAAGTTGTATTTTTGTCACTTCTAAAAAATTAGCAACAGCACCGCCGGAACCGGGCTATGCAGCCAGAGGCGGTATAACAAGGGTTACAAGTTATTAAAGAGAGTAATGCTATGATCAGGAAAAAGGTGAGGGAGATCCTCGAAAATGGCCAGGCCGGCGACGAAGTGCTGGTCAAGGGATGGGTTCGTACCCGCAGGGGCAGTAAGAATGTGAATTTTGTAGCCCTGAATGATGGTTCCACCATCCGTAACCTTCAGGTGGTGGCCGACGTGAATAATTTCAGTGAGGATCTTCTCAGGGACCTCAACACGGGAGCATCTCTGGCGGTGCGTGGTACCCTGGTGGCTTCCGCGGGCAGCGGTCAGCAGCTCGAGCTGATCGCCCGCGAGATTGAAGTTCTGGGAACCGCCGATCCCGAGAAGTTCCCCATTCAGCCCAAGAAACACTCCCTGGAATTCCTCAGGGAAAATGCCCATCTCCGTTTCCGCACAAACACTTTTGGGGCGGTCTTCAGAATCAGGCATGCCATGGCTTTTGCCATCCATGACTATTTCAACAGGCGTGGTTTTTTCTATCTCCACACCCCCATTATTACAGCTTCCGATGCCGAAGGGGCCGGACAGATGTTCAGGGTGACCACTCTTGACGCCCTGAAACCCCCACTAACCGAAGAGGGAAAAGTCGATTTCAACGCCGATTTCTTTGGTAAGCCCACCAACCTGACGGTTTCCGGCCAGCTCGAAGGCGAACTGGGAGCCACCGCCCTGGGGGATATCTACACCTTCGGTCCTACTTTCAGGGCCGAAAACTCCAATACCACCCGTCACCTGGCAGAATTCTGGATGATAGAACCCGAAATGGCCTTCTATGACCTGAAAGACAACATGGACCTGGCTGAGGACTTCCTGAAGTCCCTCATTCGTTATGCCCTGGAACACTGCACCGACGACCTGGCCTTCCTGGCCGGCCGCCTGAAAGAGGAGGAAAAGGGAAAACCCCAGGATGAGCAGTCGATGGACCTGATCGAAAAACTGAAATTCGTGGCCGACAACGACTTTGTGCGCCTTTCCTATACCGAAGCCATCGATATCCTCCGTAATTCCAACCACTATAAGAAGAAGAAATTCCAGTTTCCCGTGGAGTGGGGCGTTGACCTTCAGAGTGAACACGAACGCTACCTGGTGGAAAAACACTTCCGGAAACCGGTGATCCTGATTAATTATCCCCGTGAGATCAAGGCTTTCTACATGAAGCAGAACGATGACGGCACCACGGTGGCTGCCATGGACGTTCTCTTTCCCCAAATCGGGGAGATCATCGGCGGTTCACAGCGCGAAGAGGATTACGATAAGCTGGTGGCCCGCATGCAGGAGATGAATATCCCCGTGGAAGAGATGTGGTGGTACCTCGATACCCGTCGTTTCGGAACAGTCCCCCACAGCGGCTTTGGCCTCGGTTTCGAACGTTTTATCCTTTTCATTACCGGCATGGGTAATATCAGGGATGTCATCGCCTTCCCCAGAACTCCCAGAAACGCAGAATTCTGAAAAAAATGCTAATTTTGAGGGTACCCAATAACCGGTGAATGGAACAAAGACTCTCATTGCAGCAGAAACTGCTCCAGAAACTTTCGCCTCAACAAATTCAGGTGATCAAGTTGCTGGAGATTCCTGCCCTGCAGCTCGAACAACGTATCAAGAAAGAGCTGGAGGAGAACCCAGCCCTTGATGCGGAGGAGGATACCTCCTATGAAGCTGAGGAAGAGAGTGCGCCGGAATTACGGTCCGATAACGATAAAGACAATGAAGAGTTTTCGGTCGAAGACTATATGCCAGAAGATGAAATTCCGGGATACCGTCTGCAGACCAACAACTACTCTTCCGATGACAAGCAGACCGACATTCCCTTTTCTGTGGGCGATACCTTTCACGAGTTTTTGCTTGAGCAGGCGGGGATGGACAGTTTTAACGAGAGGGAACTGCAGCTGGCTGAATATATCATTGGCAATATCGATGAGGATGGGTATCTGCGTCGTGACCTTCCCTCTATCAGCGATGATCTGGCCTTCCATCTCAACATGAGCGTCAGCGAAGAAGAGCTGGCCGGTATTCTGCAGGTGATCCAGAGTTTTGACCCCCCGGGGGTGGGAGCCCGCGACCTCCAGGAGTCTCTGCTGCTTCAGCTGGAGAGAAGACAAGGAGAATCGCGTGAACTGGCCACGACCATCATCAGGGATTATTTTGAGGAGTTTACCCGCAAGCATTACGACAAAATTTCCCGTCGTCTTAATATCAGTGATACAGAACTCAAAAACGCTGTGGACCTCATTCTCAAGCTCAACCCCAAACCGGGGAGTTCATACAGCAATCCTCTCAACAGGTCCAACCAGCATATCGTGCCCGATTTTTTGCTCGAGGTCGTTGACGGGGAGCTGCAGTTGAGTCTGAACCAGAAAAATATGCCTGAACTGCGTATCAACGACTCCTATCTCGATATGCTCCATACCTTGTCGCGTGAAAAAAACGGATCAGCCAGGGGAACCCGGGAGGCCGTTTCCTTTGTGAAGCAGAAACTCGACTCGGCCAAGTGGTTCATCGACGCCATCAGGCAACGGCAGCAAACGCTGCTGGTCACCATGTCGGAAATCATTGAACTCCAGAAGGAGTATTTCATGGATGGCGACGAGACCCGGCTGAAACCCATGATCCTCAAGGATATCGCGGAACGCACCGGTCTCGACATCTCCACCATATCACGGGTCTCCAACAGCAAATATATCCAGACCCATTTCGGGATTTACCCCCTGAAATATTTCTTCTCGGAGGCCATGCAGAAAGATTCCGGAGAAGAAGTGTCGACACGGGAAATCAAAATGATCCTCAAGGAGTGTATCGATAACGAAGATAAGCGTCACCCGGTGACTGACGAAAAACTTACAGAGATACTCAGGGAAAAATCGTATAACATAGCCCGCCGCACGGTGGCCAAATACCGCGAACAACTCGACATTCCGGTGGCACGCCTGAGAAAAGAACTCTGACCCGGGCTATTCCCTGTCCTATGCCCGGTGGATGGGGACCATACGTCCCAGATCCCTGTGGACTATTCCCTGAACTTATACCCTATGCCCTTGAGCGTTTTAATGTAGTCGTTGCCGATTTTTTCACGCAACTTCCTGATATGTACGTCAATGGTGCGGTCTCCCACCACAACGTTATCCCCCCAAACTGAGAAATAGATCTCCTCGCGGGTGAATACTTTCCCGGGTTTTGAGACCAGCAGGGAGAGGAGTTCGAACTCCTTTCGGGGAAGCACCATTTCTTCATGGCCTATTTTGACCAGGTATCTCTCCCTGTCAATCACGAGCTCTCCGAAAGTCAGGGTGTTCTCGGTATGGGGAGTTTCCGTTTCCGTTATGGTGGGACCCAGCCTCTTCAGAAGAGCCTTTACCCTGCTCACTAAAACCTTGGGGCGAATGGGCTTGGTGATGTAATCGTCGGCCCCCGCCTCAAAACCTGCAATTTGTGAGTAGTCTTCCCCCCGTGCCGTCAGGAAGGCAACAAGGGTATGCTGCAATACCGGAATCTTCCTGATCTCCTCACAAGTGGTGATCCCATCCATCTCGGGCATCATCAGGTCAAGGAGAATCAGATGCGGCATATTTTTCTCGGCAATTTTCAGGGCCTCCTTTCCATTGTTGGCCGTGAAGACTGTAAATCCCTCTTTTTCAAGGTTGTAGCTGATGAATTCCAGAATGTCATCTTCGTCATCGACCAGTAAAATCTTCAATTTATCGTCACTCATGGAGCCTGAATTTTCTGTTAATAGTTCAAATTTAACTCAATTTGATGATCTTTTGATGATCGCTGCCGAAAAAGGAGAATTCCGGTCGGGTCATCGTGACTTTTCAAGGGTAAAGGTGAAGGTCGTGCCTTCGTTGACCTTGCTTTTTACATTGATACGTTGGTTGTGGGCTTCGATGATATGTTTGACGATGGAGAGACCCAGGCCGGTACCCCCCTGTTCCCTGCTCCGTGATTTATCGACCCTGTAAAACCGCTCAAATACCCGGGGAAGATCTTTTTTGTCCATCCCGATCCCGTTATCGGAGACTTCCACCATAATATGATCTTCCATGTCATAAAAGCCGACCCTGACATATCCCTCTTTTTTGCCGTACTTTATCGCATTGTTAATGAGGTTATTGAGGACTTCGTTTATTCTCTTTCTGTCGGCATTTACATGAATCGGGCGGTCGGGACGGCTGGCAAACTCCAGGCTGACATTTCTTTCGGCTGCCTGCATCTGTTCCAGTTCAAAAACTTCATCGACTAGTCTGACAATATCGAATTTCCCGGTGTCAAGTTTGAGTTCCCCCGATTCCAGCTTGGTGATCGATTCGAGGTCTTCCACGATGGATATCATCCTGTTGATGCTGTTTTCGGTCCGCTGCAGGTAAAGCTTGTTGATCTTGGGATCATCGATTCCGCCTTCGAGCAGGGTCAGTACATATCCCTGAATATTGAAGATGGGGGTTTTCAACTCATGGGAAACGTTTCCCACAAACTCTTTCCGGTATCGTTCGAGTTCAATGAGCCGCTCGATTTCCTGGGTCTGCTTCATGGCCCACTCTTCGGCATCGCTGATCACCTCTGACAAAAGGTTTCCGCTGTTGTCGTCTTTATGGCTGTTTTTTCTGTTTCCTCCCGGAAGATCAAGGATAGTCTTGTATACCGGTTTGATTTTTTCGCTGATGAACCTTTTCAGCAGGTATTGAAGAATAAAATAGGAGAGGGCAATATAAAGGGTAAATAATAGAAGGATGATGAAAAAGCCGGCGTTGACATAATAGGCTGTCAAAACCAGAAATCCGGCAAAAAGGGAGAGAATGACCGATATGTAAAGCGAGAGCTGTCGCGAGGAATAGGTTTTCATAATCACATCAAAGAGGGGCAAAAATAACCATTTTTTGGGTTAACTTGATTAATCGCTGATATTTAGTAAATTGATGTTTTGTTAATGTTTTTTTAATATCTTTCCAATTGAACAAAAAGGTCATATATCTACTTTTGCACCCAATCAAGAAATCGATGCATGGAAAATTTCTACCTGATTCTGGTCGTGATCCTGTTCGCCCTCGCAATTTCCGACCTGATCGTAGGTGTCTCGAATGATGCCGTTAATTTCCTCAATTCTGCCGTGGGATCCAAAGCTGCACCCAAGTGGGTCATTTTTCTCATGGCTGCTTTGGGGGTACTTATTGGAGCGACATTCTCCACGGGCATGATGGAGGTGGCCCGCAAGGGAGTTTTTCATCCCGACATGTTTGTTTTTTCCGAGATTATGGTGCTCTTTCTGGCAGTTATGATTACGGATATCATCCTGCTTGACACCTTTAACTCCCTGGGGTTGCCCACTTCCACCACTGTTTCCCTGGTTTTTGAGTTGCTGGGATCGGCGGTAGCGGTTTCCCTGGTGAAGATCAAGACCCTGGGGGGTACTTTTGCCGATCTTGCGCAGTATGTCAATACCGGCAAGGCCTTGGCCATCATTACCGGGATTCTGGTGTCTATTATCATCGCGTTTTCATTCGGAACCCTGGTCCAATATTTGGTCAGGGTGATCTTCACTTTCCGCTACAAGCGGAAACTCAAATACCTGGGGAGCATCTTTGGCGGAGTAGCCATTACCATGATCACCTATTTTATCCTGATCAAGGGCATCGACGGCAGTTCTTTTGCGGCCTTTCCTGTGGGTTCCCCGGAGATTCCCCTGGGGGAATGGATCAAAACCCACACCGGAGTGCTGCTGCTGGTCAGTTTGTTGGGGTGGACGGGGATCATCCAGGTGTTGTACTGGTTGTTTACGATTGATATTCTGAAGGTGGTGGTTTTAGCCGGAACCTTTGCCCTGGCCATGGCCTTTGCCGGGAACGACCTGGTCAACTTTATCGGAGTTCCCATGGCTGGTTTCAACTCCTTTCAGGCCTGGATCGCCTCGGGGGGATTGGCTCCCGGGGAGTTTCACATGGAGATGCTTCTGGGAGAGGTGGATACCCCCTTCATTTTCCTGCTGATTGCCGGTTTGGTGATGATTATCACCCTGATTACCAGCAAGAAGGCACATGCTGTGGTTCAAACGGGGGTTAACCTGAGCCGTCAGGCTGAGGGTGCCGAGCGCTTTGGTTCTTCGGCCATCGCCCGTGCCGTGGTCCGCAGTTCCGTCAGACTCAATAAAAAGGTGAAAGGCCGTCTTCCTGAAAAGGTCAACGGTTTCATCATGAACCGTTTTTCTCCTGTTGAGGCCATCGATGATCCCAATGCCCCGGCCTTTGATAAGATCAGGGCGGCGGTCAACCTGGTGGTGGCCAGCAGTCTCATTGCCTTTGGGACCTCCCTGAAGTTGCCTCTGTCGACGACCTATGTGACCTTTATGGTGGCCATGGGGACCTCCCTGGCCGACAGGGCCTGGGGCAGGGAAAGCGCCGTTTACCGCGTATCGGGGGTCTTTGCCGTGGTCGGAGGATGGTTCCTTACCGCCATCGTGGCCTTTACGGTGAGCGCCCTGATCGCCTGGACCATCAGCGCCGGCGGAATGCCCGTCATCATCGGCCTCATCGTCCTGTCCATCGTCCTGGTCATCAGAACCCACATCTCCTTCCGCAAAAAAAACAGAAACCTCCCCGAAGATGAAGAAATGATCTCTGAAGTCGACGAGGCCGGAAAAAGGATTGAAAAATGCAGCAGCCAGGTGGTCAAAACCATCATCTCCTCCAATAAAATCTTCTCCTTTGCCCTGGAAAGTTTCCTGAAGGAGGATGTCGGGCATATGCGCGAAGCCATGGAGATGAACAACCAACTGAATATTAAAACCAAAAAACAAAAAAATAAGATCATACAGACCATCTCCAAGATGAAACGGGTCGATGTTGACGCCGGTTATTTCTTTATCCAGGTCATCGACTATCAGCGTGAGATTGCCCATTCCCTTCATTTTCTGGTTGATCCCCTCAGGGAACACCTCGAAAACCAGCACAAGCCTTTTACTGAAAGCCAAGCCCACGAAATCAGACAAATGGTCACCGAAATCGATGAATTCTTTAATTTGGCCATCCATATTGTCAAAGAAGGAAAATTCGAGGCCATTGATGATCTGGTGTCCCTGAGATTGCGAATCATCGAAACCCTCTACGATATCGAAAAGGACCAGGTGAAGCGGATCAAAAATAAGGAGGTGAACACCCGGAACTCCCTGCTTTTCTTCAAGGCGCTGACCGAAACCAAAAATATGCTGCTTCACACGGTGAACCTGATCAAGTCGTACCGTGATTTCATGCTGGTCAACCAGAAGGGGTTCTGATTTTCTCTTTTTCCATCGGAACATTCAAAAGTTCAAAATATCAGATGGCCGGTTGCT
>CAZMMX010000003.1:0-24673 GCA_964567485.1 uncultured Prolixibacteraceae bacterium
AAATCCCCATCATGGTGCGGTATTCCGAGGTAACCAGCTTATCAAAAGTCATGGTGCAGATCACCTCCAGCCCGGTGTTTTCATGGGCGGCTTTCACGGCCAGAACCGCCTCATCAAGGTCGGTCATGGTCTCCACCACGATGGCATCGGCACCCCCTACTTCCAGCGCCATGGCCTGCTCACGGAAGGCCTCGTACATCTCTTCCGCCGTCACCTCCTCCATGATCAACATCTTACCGGTCGGACCAACAGATCCCAAAACCAAGGCCTGGTCGCCGGCAGCCTCCCGGCTGATCTCCGCAGCCGCCCGGTTCAACTCCGTCACCCGGTCACCCAAACCATATTTCTCCAGCTTGAAACGACTTCCGCCGAAACTATTGGTCTCGATCATATCAGCCCCCACATCCACATAACTGCGGGCTATGTCAAGGACCTCCTCCCGGTGGGTGATATTCCACAACTCGGGACACTCCCCGGGCTTCAGCCCCTTCTGCTGCAAAAAAGTGCCCCAGGCACCATCGGAAACTAATACCCTATCCTTCAGACTATTTGTTATCTTTTGCATGTCGATTCGCTTTGGACCCGCTGGGCATTTGCTTCATTTCCTCATTCTGCCCGGAGGACAAGACTTCAATGCCCTAAATATACTGATTTACCCGGGGAAAAACCTTCCCTGGATTCACTTTATCTTGATGAATGGAGTTTGCTTTTCCAGGGGTTCGTTTTTACAACCTTCCGCTGCGCCTGAGGGCATAGGTACCCACAGACAGACCGACCAGTTTGAAGGAGCTATTGGCTTCGGAGAGGGCATATTCAGAAATGCTGATAATTACCGGGTTTCAACCACCAGGAAGCGGCTCAGTTTCCAGAATTCGGAAGGATCTTCAATCTGCAGGAAAGCCACCTGGTCATTTTCGTACACCAACTGATAGGAGCTGTCGGGGTGTTCGGTGATCAGATGTACTTTTTTGGAATGTAGTGGAATTGTCTGGGTAGTCCTTTGGTCCATCGGAGAAAAGAGGGTTTCGTTGACATCGTCCTTTAGGTCTTTGCTTTTCCCCAATCCGAGAAAACCGCCTTCCCGCTCAATAATCCCCTTTTCCAACAATTCACGGTAAGTGCCTGAGGCGAAAAAGGCTTTGTTAAGCTCATTCTCCCTGGTTTCAATGATCTGCGATTTAACGCCGATGGTGTCCGATTTGGAGATGATGTCTTCCTGCATGACGGCCATATCCTCTTTCATAACCGTAATTTGCTGATCCATATCTGCAATTCTCAAGTCGCGCTGTTCCAGTTCGGCGGTAAGTAGCCTGATGTTGTTTTCCTGCTCTTCGATGCTTTTGTTGAGTGCGGCAATTTTGTTCCGGAACGACTTGATTTCTATTCCCGAAGCCTTCAGCTTCTTGTCCAGTTCCTCGATTTTCCTGCTGCTTTCGGTCAGCATTTCGTTCATCAGCCTGACATCCTCCACGATCGTTTCGTTCCGGCTTTTATTCCCTTCCGCCGAAGCAAGGGTCAGCTGACCCCTTTTTTCACGAACGAAGGTGAGATTCTTTTCGACTTCATCGAAGGTGCCGGCCAGTTCATTGACCAGCGAATCCCTTTCATGAAGGGTTGAGTTCAGCCCCTCATTCTGGGCACTTAATTGCCTGATTTCCGATTTATTGTCCACGATAATCTTCAGTCCGGCTGCAACAACAGCCAGAAGCAAAATCCCGGCAATCACCTGTAATGTGGTTTTCGATTTTGTGTTCATAATTATTCTTCCATTAATTTGTTAACAATTCACTTTCTTTCATGTTAGGAAGAAGTGTCAAACACCGGGCCAACCAACAGGGTAAGCGTTATCTGGTTGTTATTGTGAGGATTAAAATACCCGACGGATACGCCGGATTTTATCATTTTGATAATCATTATCATTTTTGCTGATGGACTGACCCATGTCGGGCCATCAGGAGGAGCATGACCTCCACCACGAGCTGGATGGCTTTGAAGGGAACTTTTTTCAGAAGTTTGTTCCCATAATGAGGGCTTTTACAAAAACCCTTAAAACAAATCAAAGGTCCTTCATAAGGCCTGACGACAGGCCGAAGAGTGAAGCCGCCAGGCTCCTGCCGGTGGCCGTCGTGAAGTATTTTTTCACCACCGAAGGGGCGCCTTCCGGGGAGATATACCCTTCATGGATATTCACCAGGAAATCGGCTTCCACGAGGATCTGGAAATCTGGTCCATCAATTTTGGAATAGGTATGGTGATGCCCGACAATAAAGCAAACCCGCTTTATCACTTCTTCCTCAATTCCGCACTCCTCCATGATGGCCCGTGCCACAGCGGGGCCCTCCATTTCCTGAAAACGACTGTCAGATGAGTGATGTTTTCTCACGGCCTCTTTGATCCCAATATCGTGAAGAATGGCCGTTAATTCTGTTATATGGGCCGTTTCCCCGGTGATTTGCTCGCCAGCCATAATCGACCGGGCAAATCCATAGACTTTGAAGGCATGGCTGATCCGCTTGAGATCATCGCCAAAATAGCGCACCATGCCGAGCAAAACGTTTTCCTCATTCATAACTCTCAAACCTTTCTTCAATCATTAGAGCCAAAAATAAGTAAAATCACACAGATTGCCTTGTTAACAGAATACCCGCCCCAAAGGATGGACCAAATTCCCTATTCCTGGACATCATTTAACCCACGGCAACCTGTTTTCAAAAGAGAGGGAATATGCCCTGCGGAGCCCCTGGGTTACTTTCAGGCCCTGAATTACAGGGGGTTTAACCCCGGTGTGGTCGAAATCCCAAACGAGATAGAGTCGCCACAGTTTTTCACGGCAAAAATCCTGCACCGGCTGGTGAAGCAGCGATTTATTGAATCGAAGAAAGGGAGAAACGGAGGATTCCGTTTTAATCCTGAGATACCGGCCCTGACGCTGAAAGAGTGCATCACCGCCGTTGAAGGGGTCCGGCTTTTTACCAGCTGTGGTTTCGGACTGAAACAGTGCGAGGTCACCCATCCCTGTCCGATGCACGATGAATACGTGATAATCAGGGATGCCCTCGACAAGCTGACCTCCACGCGTACCATCCAGGAGCTGGCCAGGAAAGTCCCCCTCAACGCTGATTTCTGAAACCAGCTATTTTGCCTACAGCTCCTTGAGCCACTCCCTGACCACTTCGACCGAAGGATCGCTTCCCTCCGATTTCAGGCGGTAGCTGACGGTGACCACTGCCGGGCCTTTGGTGATGCCAAAGGAGGCCAGCTCAGCAGGGTCGGTCATGGTCGTTACCGCAATCTCCTTTCCCAGTTCCAGAGAGGCCAGCTTTACCTTTTCCACCATACCTGCACACACCTCTTCCGTTTCTCCCAGAATCAAAATCTCACTTCTTCTGGAGCGGATTTTGAGTTTCAGTTTTTCGTTGATCCGGTGCTGGATGGCCTGAATCAGCTGGTTCTGGGGAGGAATTTTGGAGACAAAGGCGATTTTCCCGTCGATGCAAATGGTGGGGATATTCTTGACCATCATCGAGGACATAAAGGTCACCGCCTCCATTTTTTTGATGGCATGTTCACGCCATTCCACCACCCCTTCAAAATGGGGCGTTACCCGCTTCACCGCCTCCACCATATACTGGCAGGGAGCACACGACTCTGAGTCGAGGGTGATCACATCCACAATCACTTTGTCTGATTTCCCGTAATCACGCAGGTTCAGGATATCGGCATGAGCGTCGCTTTTTTCGAGGGTGCGCACTACCTGCTGAAGATAGGGATCCTGCACCAGTCCGGTAACGGCGGCCACATTTTCCGGAGGGGTTTCCATGGGCAGGTCACACCCGGGTGCCAGAATAAACCCCCGGGTACCCCCCAGGTCAAGGCAGGAGAGGGCTTCCTCCCGGGCACCATCAGGGGTGCCCATCAGCAGGACCACGGTGAGCCTCATGTTCCCGCCGAAGCTGATTTCATGGCGCAAAGCCACATCACGCACAAAATCGAGGGGAATGTTCTCATCAATGGAAACATTATCGGGGTGGCAGCCGCACATCACTTCCACGTTCTGCTGGGCATGACCGCATACAAAAAAAGAACTCAGCTTGCCCCGCTCCCTGATATCATTGAAAATCTGCTTACAATAGGGGGCCACATACTGGCTGAAGCTGTCGGGGTCGATCTGGCTGGTCATGGGATCGACCACGGCGATGACATCACAACCGGCATCCATGAGGTACCCGGCCATTTTTGCAGTCACCCCGGAACAGAAGGTCATGAGTTCGTGCACCCCTTCCGGATTCTCATACAAGCTGAGGAAGATATCGGTTCCCAGCAGGTGAAGGGCAAGGGTAAACGGACCGGTCACCAGTCCGTACAGGGCTATGTCAGGATATTTATCCCGCAAAATGCGCGTAGCTGCCACCACCTGGGGAATCCTTCCCTTCGCGGCATCGAAGAGCGAAAGATCGCCGATCGTTTTCCCTTCGGCCAGCGGATGGGAGATCACAGCCGGAGGGGTTCCGGGTGACCATTTCAGGGTACATCCCAAAACCTCGGCTTCCAACTGAAGGTCAAAAATGACGGGAATGCCGTCGGGATCGTAAAGTTCTATGGCCTTGCTGACACCCTCCACCATCAGATCGGCCGACCGGAGGTAACTTTTGGCATCCCTGCCGATCAGAAAGCCCCCATGGACCCCCACAAAGGGCACCCACGGCACCCTTTCGGTCTCCTGCAGGGCCATCGTCGCCCTGACAAGCTCCAATCCTCTCATTTATATTATTTTATTTGCTTCTGATTACTCATTACCGACCGCAGGTCACCGATCACCTGCCAAAGGTACTGACTAGTGATCACCGGCGAAGCACTGATTACTCATTACCGATCACCGGGCACCAGCCCCCCGGCACGCTCACTCCAATAACCTGATCTTTCAATCTTACACCATTCCGTTAAGGTACTCAACGAGTCCCTGTGGGTCGCGGCTATAGGCGTCGGCGCCGATCCGTTCACAGAAATCCCTGGTCACCGGGGCACCTCCCACGGCCACCTTGACCCCAGGCAAGGCCTCCTTGATGGCTTTGGTGGTCCTTTCCATGCTGGGCATCGTCGTGGTCAGAAGGGCCGAAAGTCCCACGAAAGCACCGGGGTTTT
Organism: uncultured Prolixibacteraceae bacterium; assembly: GCA_964567485.1. GTDB lineage: Bacteria > Bacteroidota > Bacteroidia > Bacteroidales > Prolixibacteraceae > UBA1413. Next base: position 5,143 of record CAZMMX010000003.1, read on the forward strand.
CCCTCAGGGCATCGACAAAGGTCGCGGCCTTCACATCCACTCCCAAATCGACGACTTTCCAGCCGTTGCCCTCTACCATCATCGAAACCAGGTTTTTCCCGATGTCGTGGAGGTCTCCCTCGACAGTGCCAATGATGAAGGTCCCCTTCTGTCGTGCTTCCCCGGAAAGAAAATAGGGTTTGAGGTGAACCATAGCGGTGTTCATGGCCTTGGCCGACATGAGCACCTGAGGAACAAATACCCTGTTCTCCCGGAATTTGACGCCTACCCTTTCCATGCCGGGCATTAGTCCCAGGGTCAGAATATCCTGGGGCGACGCCCCCTGGTCAAGCAGCTGCCGGGCGATTTCGTCGGCACCATCCTCCCCCTTCATCTGTGGCGGAAACGGCGACGCTTTGCTGACCTTGCCGAATTCCACGCAATCAGAAAGTTTCTTCAGTAAGTCTATCATAGTCAATTCTGGTTTCCCGCAAATTTAGATGAACTGCCGGAACCAAAAAAGGAATTCCCGGAAAAAGGGGAACCAAAAGGCCAAACAATTTTCAGAAGCGGCGGCGGTGCTTTTCCGAAGAAGGAGTCTCGCCGTCAAAGTTGTTGGAAAGCTCATCCAAAAGTTTAATTTTGTGAAACGACAAAAACCTGAACCATGAGCAAGAGCTATAACATTGCCCTTTTAGGATGTGGCAAGGTGGCCCGTTTGCATGCGCGTGCCATCAGTGAGATCCCCCATGCCCGGCTGGCCGGGGTTTGGAGCCGCACCCGCACCAGTGCCGATGCCTTTGCCAAAGAGTTTCATACGGTCAGTTATGCCACTCCCACGGAATTGGTGCGCCAGGCAGCCATAGATTTGGCCATTGTATGCACCCCTCATCTCTTCCACACGGCGGCAGCCCTGGAAGTCATCGCCGCCGGAGCCCATGTCCTGGTCGAGAAGCCCCTGGCCATCGATCCCTTTGACTGTGACAGGATGATCGAGGCGGCCGAACTGGCGGAGGTCAGACTGGGGGTCGTCAGCCAGCGCCGGTGGTATGCCCCGGCTATGAGGGTGAAGGCCGCTATTGATGCCGGAAAGATAGAGACTCCGGCCCTGGGCATGGTGACCATGCTGGGATGGCGCGACCGTTCCTATTACGATGCCGACGAATGGCGTGGCACCTGGAACCTCGAGGGCGGCGGCGTCTTGGTCAACCAAGCCCCCCATCAGCTTGACCTCCTCCTCTGGTACATGGGAGAAATCGATGAAGTCTTCGGCACCTGGAAAAACCTCAACCACCCTTACATCGATGTCGACGATACCGCCCTGGCCATCCTCCGCTTTAAGAGCGGCGCCATCGGCAACATCGTGGTCAGCAACTCCCAGAAACCCGGCATCTTCGGGAAAGTACACATCCATGGCAGCAATGGCGCTTCGGTGGGCGTCGAAACCGAAAAAGGGGCCATGTTCCTCCCCGGACAAAGCGGCATTGTTGCACCACCCCGCAATGACCTGTGGACCATCACCGGCGAGGAACATCTTCCCGCCCAATGGAACCAGGAAGAAGCCTCCCTCTTCGGCACCATAGACCCGACCACCTGGTATATCAAGCTTCAGATCGCCGACTTCCTGGAAGCCCTGGAAACCGGCAGGGAACCCGCCGTAACCGGCCTTGACGGTCGCAGGGTCGTGGAACTCTTTGACGCCATTTACCGTTCACACCGCGAAAACCGGCCGGTGAAACTTTAATATTCAACCACTTAAGCATACCAACATAGACATCATCAATAACTGAACGGAACTTATGTCGGCAGGGTTCATACTCTTTCTGGTCATCTCGGCGGTGGCTCTCTTGCTCTTTCTCGTGCTGAAGCTGAAAATCAGCGCCTTCATCTCACTACTGATTACGGCCATTTACGTGGGGTTACTCTCTGGCATGGCTCCCGACGCAGTGCTGAAGAGCATCCAGGAGGGCATGGGCAGCACCCTGGGATTTGTGGCCACCGTCGTGGGGCTGGGGGCCATTTTCGGACAGATCCTCGAAAGCTCAGGAGGGGCAGAAGCCCTGGCCCATACGCTGATCCGCCGGTTCGGACAAGAGAAAGCCCCCTGGGCCATGGTCATCACCGGATTTATCGTGGCCATCCCCGTTTTTTTCGACGTGGGATTCATCATCCTGGTCCCTATCGTCTACGCCCTGGCACGCGACACCCGGCGATCGCTCCTCTATTATGCCATCCCCCTGCTTGCCGGTCTGGCAGCCACCCATACCTTTGTGCCTCCGACACCCGGACCGGTGGCCGTGGCCGATATCATCAACGCACAATTGGGATGGGTAATCCTCTTCGGCATCCTCCTCGGAATCCCCACCGCCATCATCGCCGGTCCCCTCTGGGGATCTTACATCTCGCGGAAAATATACCTGGTTCCCCCCACGGGAGGGGAGCCCCCGCACACCGCTAAATCTGAGGAGACGGGAGGAGCCCCCCTTCCGTCACCCACAAGGGATCTTCCCTCTTTCAGCCTGATCGCCTTCCTTATCGGGATTCCCCTGTTTCTGATCCTCCTGAATACCCTTACGGGAGTGCTGGTGGACAAGAAAGTCATCGGGGCTTCGCTGTGGACCGAGAGCATCCGCTTTCTGGGCCATCCCTTCAGCGCCCTGATCGTGGCCACCCTTCTGGCCCTATGGCTGCTGGGAATCCGCAGGGGCTTGTCGCGGCAGGCCCTCCTGGAACTGAGCAACAAGGCCCTGGGGCCTGCAGGCATCATCATCCTCATCACCGGTGCCGGAGGGGTCCTGAAACAGATTCTGGTCGACAGCGGCATGGGCAGGATGATGGCCGAGTCCATTGCCGGATCCCCGCTCTCCCCCATCCTGCTGGCCTGGCTTCTGGCGGCCATCGTACGCATCACCCAGGGATCAGCAACAGTGGCCATGATCACCGCCGCAGGAATCATCGCCCCGGTGCTGGAACTCCTCGACCTCTCAGATCCCCTCAGGGCCCTGGTGGTCATCGCCATCGCCTCGGGAGCCACCATCCTCTCCCATGTCAACGACAGCGGATTCTGGCTGGTGGGCAAATACCTGGGAATGAACGAAAAAGATACCCTCCGTTCCTGGACGGTCATGGAAACCATCATCGCCGTGTGCGGCCTCGTCTTTTCACTGCTGGCCAGCCTCTTCTTCAGGTGATCATTTCCCTTCTGCTCCGGAATATTGAGACTTTTCACGGTAGAACCGAAAAGAAATGAGCATACCCGGAATTGCACCGAACACCGGAAAACCGCACTACATGTCACAAGAGAGATTAGAGCAGGGTTCCCAGGTTTTGCCGGTGGAAGCTTTTTTTCCCGCAAGCCGGACAGGTGGCCCGTTTCAACCTGTGGATATTGGTGAGTCTCAACCGCGACCGGCACTTCATGCACTTGAAACGGCTGGTGTGAAGCAACTGATCCTCATCAGAAAGATTGACCTGCACCTTACCATGCAATAAGTGGCACTTCGGACATTTGTACACCTGAAAAGTAGCCTCGATCATCAACCCCGGATGCTGCACGGCCAGCTTATCTATCTTATTGTGGATCTCGTAATGGAATAACTTTTGGTTCGACGAAACATACTCCTCATAACTCTGCGGCTTTACCAAATAACCATGCCCCTGCTTGTAATACTCTTCGTATCCGCAGTGACTGCATTTATAGGAATAGGCATGTCCAATCATCAGAAACCATTTGAGTGCCAATAAAAATAAGTAAAAAGAAAAGGATATCAAAATATCGATTTTAGAATCGATTTAAATTACCACCAGGCAGGGCACATTCCTTTGAAAGAAGGCGGGGTTCCACTATTTTTGCCCTTCTCAATGACCGGCATAACTGTTTAATTTAAACATACTTTATATGAGCAAATTCATTTACGCGTCAATTGGCCGTAAATTCCTGATGAGCGTGACGGGTATCTTCCTGTTACTTTTTATCTTGGTCCATTTGACGATCAATTTGTTGTTGATTTTCGACGACAGCGGGGAGTTATACAACCAGGGTGCCCATTTCATGGTCACCAATCCTGCTATTAAGGTTGTGGAGCCCATCCTTGCGCTGGGATTTCTGGTCCATATCATCTGGTCACTGCTGATTTCCTGGGAGAACTACAAGGCCCGTCCGGTGAAGTACAAAAAACAGGATCTTTCGGTGGCCAGCAGCTGGGCATCGCGGAACATGCTGATCCTGGGGGCGTTGATTTTTGTGTTCCTGGTGATCCACCTTGCCAACTTTTACTGGAAGATCAAGTTCACCGGCCATGAGCTTCTCGAAACAGGCATGGCCCCGGGAAGCGACATGCACAACACCTACCTGTTGGTGAGCGACCTGTTTAAGAACAGCTGGGTTTACAGTCTGCTTTACATTATCGGGGGCTGCCTTCTGGGACTTCATGTGACGCATGGGTTCTGGTCAGCCTTGCAGACCATCGGCTTTAACAACAAGAACTGGCTTAACCGTCTGCAGTTCATTGCCAAAGTCTATGCTGTCATCGTGGCCGTCGGCTTCGCCATCATTCCGCTCTATTTCATGATTAAGTTTTAACCGTTAAACGAAGTTGAACATGCAGAACCTTGATTCAAAGATACCTGCCGGTCCATTGGCGGAGAAGTGGTCGAAGCACAAAGCCGCCATCAGGGTGGTGAGTCCGGCCAATAAAAGAAAACTGGAGGTCATCGTGGTGGGCACAGGTCTCGGAGGAGCCTCTGCCGCGGCGTCGCTGGCAGAACTGGGATACAACGTGAAAGCCTTCTGTTATCAGGACAGTCCGCGCCGCGCCCATTCCATCGCCGCCCAGGGGGGAATCAACGCCGCCAAGAACTACCAGAACGATAACGACTCGGTTTACCGTCTTTTCTACGACACCATCAAGGGGGGAGACTACCGTGCCCGTGAAGCCAATGTTTACCGCCTGGCGGAAGTGTCACCCAATATCATCGACCAGTGTGTGGCCCAGGGAGTGCCCTTTGCCCGTGAATATGGCGGATTACTCGACAACCGCTCCTTCGGGGGTGTGCTGGTGAGCCGCACCTTTTATGCCCGCGGCCAAACCGGCCAGCAGCTGCTCCTGGGAGCCTACCAGGCCCTCAACCGGCAAATCGCCAAGGGCAACGTCAAAATGTACAGCCGCCATGAAATGCTCGACGTGGTAATCATCGACGGAAAAGCCCGCGGAATCATCGCCCGCGACCTGATCACCGGCGAGGTAAAACGCTTCGGCGCCCATGCCGTGGTGGTGGCCACCGGCGGCTACGGAAATGTCTTTTTCCTCTCTACCAACGCCATGGGAAGCAACGGCTCAGCAGCCTGGCAGTGCTACAAAAAAGGCGCCATGTTCGCCAATCCCTGCTTCGTACAGATCCACCCCACCTGCATTCCCGTGCACGGCGACCAACAGTCCAAACTCACCCTGATGTCGGAATCGCTGCGTAACGACGGCCGGGTATGGGTACCGAAGAAAATGGATGATGCCCGGAAACTGCGTGAGGGAAAGATCGGCCCCAACGACATTCCCGATGAAGACCGCGATTTCTACCTCGAACGCAGGTACCCCTCTTACGGTAACCTGGTGCCCCGTGACGTGGCCTCACGGGCAGCCAAGGAGAGATGTGACGCCGGATTTGGAGTCAACTCAGAAGGAAAAGCCGTTTACCTCGACTTCAAATATGCCATCGATAGGCTGGGACGCAGCGTCATCGAGGAACGCTATGGCAACCTCTTCCAGATGTATGAGAAAATCACCGACCAGGATCCCTATAAAGTACCGATGCAGATCTATCCCGCCATCCACTATACCATGGGAGGAACCTGGGTCGACTACAACCTGATGACCACGGTGCCGGGGCTTTACTCCATCGGAGAAGCCAATTTCTCGGACCATGGCGCCAACAGACTGGGAGCTTCAGCACTCATGCAAGGCCTCGCCGACGGATATTTCGTCCTCCCCTATACCATCGGTGACTACCTCGCCGGAGAAATCATGACCCCCAAAACCGACACCAACGCCCCAGAATTTGCTGCGGCCGAGAAAAACGTGTCACAACGCCTCGAAAAACTCTTCAACATCAAAGGCACCAAAACCGTCGACTATTACCATAAAAAACTGGGGACCATCATGTGGGATCATGTGGGCATGTCACGCAATGAAGAGGGTTTGAAAAAAGCCGTCGCCATGATCAGAGAACTCCGCGACGAGTTCTGGAAAAACGTGAAAGTCCCCGGAGAGATGAACAACCTGAATCCTGAACTGGAAAAGGCAGGACGAGTGGCCGATTTCTTCGACATTGGCGAATTGATGGCCCTCGACGCCCTCAACCGTAACGAGTCGTGCGGCGGCCATTTCAGGGAGGAATCGGTGACCGAAGATGGAGAAGCCCTCCGCAATGACGACAATTACACCTATGTGTCGGTCTGGGATCATCAGGGCGAAGGCAAAGAGCCTCTCCTTATTAAGGAACCCCTTATTTTTGAGAGTATTAAATTAACACAGCGGAGTTATAAATAACCGGAACCATGGCTGACAAAATTCTGAATAAACTCAATATCGAAGTGTGGCGGCAAAATAACGCCAAAGCCAAAGGAAAATTCGAGACCTACACTATAGAAAACATATCGACAGGGACCTCATTCCTTGAGATGTTGGACATATTGAATAATGACCTGATTGAGAAGGGCATCGACCCGATTGCCTTTGACCACGACTGCCGTGAAGGGATTTGCGGAACCTGCAGTCTGTACATCAACGGAAGGCCCCATGGCCCCGATTCGGACGTCACCACCTGCCAGTTGCACATGCGCAAATTCAAGGACGGGGATACCATCACCATAGAACCCTGGCGTGCCAAGGCTTTCCCGGTGATTAAGGATTTGGTGGTCAACCGTTCGGCCTTTGAGAAAATCCTCCAGGCCGGAGGGTTTGTCTCGGTAAACACCGGTGGTGTTCCCGACGGAAATGCCATTCTCATCAGCCATGAAGATGCCGAAGAGGCCATGGATGCCGCTTCCTGCATCGGTTGCGGTGCCTGCGTGGCCGCCTGTAAAAACTCGTCAGCCATGCTCTTCGTCTCGGCAAAGGTCTCCCAACTGGCCAAGCTCCCGCAAGGCCGCGTGGAAGCCAAAACCCGCGCACGTAACATGGTGGCCAAAATGGACGAACTCGGATTCGGAGGATGCACCAACACCCAAGCCTGCGAAGCAGAATGCCCCAAGAGCATCTCCATTTCCAACATCGCCCGCCTCAACAGGGAATACCTCACGGCACGATTCTCGGAATAGTCTGCCACTGTGATGGTCCCCGGCAGGCCTTGCTGAGGGTCACCCCAGGAATTGAAGGTGCTGCACCAAAGATGTATTACCTGTCGGTTAATTTTCCTTAAATATCTGAACAGAGCCTCCCGAATTAATTGGTTTTGATTAATTTCGGGAGGTTTTTTAATTTTACAGGTACAAATATTTATAAATATGGCAATCAGTTATAAAGAATTAGGTTTGGTGAACACCCGCAAGATGTTTGCCGATGCTGTCGATGGCGGTTATGCCATTCCGGCTTACAATTTTAACAACATGGAGCAGCTCCAGGCCATCATCAGCGCTTGTGTGGAAACCAAATCACCGGTGATCCTCCAGGTCTCCAAGGGGGCCCGCCAGTATGCCAACCAAACGCTTCTGCGCTACATGGCCCAGGGAGCCGTGGAATTCGCCAAAGAACTGAGCAACGGCGCCGGCATTCCCATCGCCCTGCACCTCGACCATGGCGACACCTTCGAAACCGCCAAGGACTGCATCGACATGGGTTTCTCCTCGGTGATGATCGACGGATCGCACCACCCCTACGAGAAAAATATCGAACTCACCCGCCAGGTGGTGGAATACGCCCACAAATACGACGTGACCGTCGAAGGTGAACTGGGAGTCCTCTCAGGCATCGAAGATGACGTGGTGGCAGCCCGATCGGTCTATACCAACCCCGACGATGTGATTGACTTCACCCAGAAAACCGGGGTCGATTCCCTGGCCATCTCCATCGGCACATCACACGGAGCCAACAAGTTCACCCCAGCCCAGTGCACCCGCAATGAGGAAGGCATACTCGTTCCCCCGCCGCTGCGCTTCGACATTCTGGAAGAAATAGAACGCCGTCTTCCCGGATTTCCCATCGTCCTCCACGGAGCCTCATCGGTTCCCGCCGACCTGGTGAAAATCATCAACACCCATGGGGGCGCCCTGAAAGATGCCGTGGGTATCCCGGAATCACAACTCCGCCGTGCCGCCGCCTCTTCGGTGTGCAAAATCAACATCGACTCCGACGGCCGTATCGCCATGACGGCAGCCATCCGCAAGGTATTCGTCGAAAAACCGGGAGAATTCGACCCCCGCAAATACCTGGGACCCGCCCGCGACAGCCTCAAGGAACTTTACAAACACAAGATCATCAACGTGCTGGGATCCAACAACCGTATCTGATTCCCGCCGATACATAAAAGAGAGCGCCGCTGAACCTTCAGCGGCGCTCTCTTTTTTCGTGGTTATGGTCCAAACCCTATTCCCCGCCAACCTGGCCGGTCTCTTCCACCGGCTTCAGATGTTTGTCGAGGAAGGTAATCATGGCCTTGTAAAACTCAAAGCGGTTCTCCTCGTTGTGGAAACCGTGGCCTTCGTTATCCTTAACCATATAATCGACATCGATGCCGCGAGCTTTCAGGGCCGCGACCATCTGGTCCGATTCGTCCTTGTTGACCCGCGGGTCATTGGCGCCCTGGGCTACAAAGAGCGGAGCCACGATCTTATCGGCATTCAGGGCCGGAGAGACCTGGGCCAGCATCAGCGAATCCTGCACCGGATCCCCCACCATTTCGGTGAGCATGTCAAGGAGCGGCTTCCAGTAGGGAGGAATGGTCTTCAGGAAGGTAAACATATTGGATACCCCCACATAATCCACTCCGGCGGCATAGAGTTCGGGGGTTTTGGTAAGCCCCGCCAGGGTGGCATATCCTCCATAGCTGCCGCCATAGATGGCGATGCGCTCCGGGTCGGCGATGCCCTGCTCAATGAGCCAGTTCACCCCGTCGGTAATGTCGTCCTGCATGGTAAGGCCCCACTGTTTGAAGGAAGCTTCCCAGAATGCCCTGCCATAGCCTGTGGATCCCCGGAAATTCATCTGCAGCACGGCATAGCCATTGTTGGCCAGGAACTGCACCTCGGGATTGAAACCCCAGGTATCACGGGCCCAGGGACCTCCATGCGGATTGACCACCACCGGCAATTTTTCAGCCTTTACCCCCTTCGGAAGGGTCAGGTAGCCGTGGATCGTCAAGCCGTCACGCGAGGTGTAACTGATGGGTTTCATTTCGGCCAGTTCCTCCTCCTTCAGCCAGGGCGAGAGATCGGCCAAATGGGTCAGATCCTTCGTATTCCGGTCATAGAAATAATAGGCGCCGCGGCTGCGATCACTGTAAGTGCGGAAAATCAACTTGTCCTCATTTTTGTTGTAACCGGCCAGCACCACTTCATATCCCGGAAGCTTCTCTCCCACTGATGTAATGACAGATTCGGCTTCCGCATCGAAGAAATGGCGTTTATCCTTGTCGGTGGTCCAGGTTACCCAAAGCAGTTTTTTATCCTTACGGGAGAAATTCACCCCTTCCACGTCCGCTTCCGGAGTCTCAAAGATCACCTCATTCTCCTTTCCGTTGGCGATGTCAAAGAGAACCAGGGCGCTTTTATCGCGGCCCAGATTTGAAAGGGCATAGACCATTTTGTTATCGAAGGTGAAGAGAACCGGCGACAGGGTCTCCTTAAAGCTCGTCGTCAGTACCGGAGCAAAGGGCTCAGCTTCGGTTTCCCGGAAGAGGATGGTCTGGTTCACCCCGTCGGTGGCGAAGGCCACCCTGAGTTTTCCATCGTGGTCGGTCATCCAGCCGGTGATGTTTCCGGGGTTCTCGGCCAGCATGGTCAGCTCACCGGTCACCACGTTGAGACGATAAGGGTCGAATACCGTAGGATCACGCTGATTCAGGCTGACAATCACCACATCCTCCACATCGCGCAAATCATCAATGAACTGGGTGCGGACTTTCTCAATGACCGTCAATCCCTTCAGCTCACTGCCGTCGGCATTGACCCCGTAAAGATGAAAATTCTCGTCGCCACCGGTATCCTTGAGGTACAAAAGGCGATTGTCGCCTTTCCAGAGGTACCCGGCAATATCACGGGCGGTCTCGGAAGTGATCCTCACGGCCGAATCGGCTCCCACTTTTTGCACGAACAGGTTCAGCCTCGACTCCCAGGGAGCCAGGTAAGAGAAAAACTCACCGTTGGGTGAAAGCTGAAAAGCCGTCTTTTCAGAATTGCGGAAGAAATCTTCCAGGGGGATCAGCGGCGCCCTTTGGGATAACTTCTGCGTTGCGTTTTCGCACGACGCCATAAGCGCCAGAAGTGTCATAACAACCATCAGTTTTTTCATATGTTTAAAATATTAAGTTGAAATGGTCCATTCCGCGAAACAGGAAAACAGGAGGCCCCTCACTACTTATCCCCGGTTCCAAAGAGCTCCTTTTCGGTGACGACTTTCACCAGCATGCTGTCCTTCAGCGTCTTGCTTACCACATTATAGGGACCGGTCACGATTTCAGTGCCTGGTTGCAATCCCCGGGTGATTTCGATATAGAGATTATCCTGGATCCCTGAGGTGACCACGTTTTTATAAGCTCTGCCATCGCGAATGGTGAAAACCACCTCCTCCTTTTCATCGTCGACCAGGGGTTTACTGCTGTTGCGGGTACGGGCAGCCCTGTAAGTGGTATCGTTCTTAAGACGGGTGGTGACCGCCTGCACGGGGACTGCCGTAATTCCGGAACGGGAAAGGGTGAGGATGTCAACGGTCGCCGACATTCCCGGTCTGAAGGGGTATTTTACCGACCGGGCAGAGTCAATCAGGTCGGCATAGGAGGCCGGCAGCAGAAATATCTTCACCTCAAAATTGGTGACCTGGTCGGAAGCGGTTCCCGAGGTGCGTGCCGAATTGGCAATTTCGGTGACCACGCCCTTGAATTTCCGGTTCAGGTAGGCGTCGACTTCCACCAGGGCAGTATCTCCCACGCTTACCCTGACAATGTCGTTCTCGTTGACGTCTACCAAAACTTCCATTTGGTTGAGGTCGGCGATGACCATGGTCTCAGTACCTGCATACATGCCGGTTCCCACCACGCGTTCTCCCTTTTCAACATCAAGACGGGAAACCGTTCCGGCGATGGGAGCGAAAATCCTGGTTTTGGTGAGCTGTTCATGTGCTTCCGCCACCGAGGCTTCGTTGCTCTTTACCGTATACCGGGCTGCCCTGACCTCGGCTTCCGCGACTTTATAAGAGGCCTGGGCAGTCTCAAACTCCGCCAGCGGAATGGTCTGCGACTCATACAGCTGCTTTGCCCTCTTGAAGGAGAGTTCCCGCTCGATGAGCTGGGCTTCCGTCTGGGCCAAACGGGCATGCGACGAGTTGAGCGCTGCCTCGGCACGGCTGAGCGCCGACTGGTAAACCTCGGGCTTGATGGTCAGAAGGGGATCCCCCGGCTGCACCTGGTCTCCCTCCTCGACATACAACTCAATGATCTCTCCCGAAACATCGGGACTTATTTTCACCTCGGTCTGGGGCTGAATCTTTCCATTGGCAGTGATCTGCTCCGTAATGGTGCGCACTTCCGCCTTCCCGGCCAATACCTTCACCGTCAGCTCTGTACCAAACCATCCTTGTTTTTTCCCCACCACCAGCAAAACGATCGCCAACACCAATATTCCCAAAACCCAGGGCAGTAGCTTCTTTGGCTTGTTCATGATATAGGTTTGATTGATAAGTACATCATAAAGGTCTAAAATTACAACCTTTTAGCCATCATTAAAAGCCTTAATTCCAAAATCTTCACTCTTATGTGGCCCTCTTATTTGTAGTTTAGGTTTTCGGGCAGGAATTTTTCCACGAAAGCCGTGGTGACGCCCTTGCGGCGGGCATACTCCTCCACCTGGTCGCGGCCGATTTTGTCGACCCCAAAGTAGCGCGCTTCGTGATGCGCGAAGTACTGTCCGCATACCGAGGCATTAGGATACATGGCATAGTGTTCGGTGAGGGAAATCCCCACCTCTTCGGCTTTCAGGAGGCGGAAGAGGCTCTCCTTTTCGGAGTGTTCCGGACAGGCAGGATATCCCGGAGCGGGCCTGATTCCCTGGTAACCGGTATGAAAAAGATCGTGGAGGGAGAGGTTTTCTTCCGGGGCATATCCCCACAACTCCTTCCTTACCAGCAGATGCAGGTATTCGGCAAAAGCCTCACTGAGGCGGTCAGCCAGTGATTCCAGGAGAAGCGCCTTGTAGTCATTATGCTCCTCCCTGAATTTGCGGATCCACTTTTCGATGCCGATTCCCGCGGTCACGGCAAAACCTCCGCAATAGTCGGCCCTCCCCGATCCCAGGGGAGCCACAAAATCGGCCAGACAGAGATGGGCCTGGCCCTCTTTCTTTTTCTCCTGCTGGCGGAGATGGTGAAAGGTGCCCAGAGGGCTCTTCCTGTTCTCATCAGCGAAGAGGAAAATATCATCGCCCGAGGCGTTGGCAGGCCAGAGGCCCACCACCCCGTTGGCCTGCAGCATCCGATGGGCAATGATCTCATCCAGGAGTTCGTTGGCCTCCTCAAAAAGCTTGCCGGCGGCCTCTCTCTGTTGGGGATCATCGAGGATCTGCGGATAACTGCCCTTCAGTTCCCACGCCATGAAGAAAAAAGTCCAATCGATAAATGCACGTAACTCTTCCAGAGGAAAGTCCATATATTTCCTGACCCCCGTGAAATGCGGGGTATAGATGGGGGAGGCCCCCCAGTCGATGGCCGGCTTATTGGCCCTTGCCTGTTCCAAAGGGAGATATTCACGGGGTTTCCGCTGTTCCTGAAAGCGGCGAATCCCGGCGTACTCATCACGCACCTGCTGCAGGAAATCCTCATTTCCGGCCAACAGGGAAGCGACCACGCGGGTACTCAGTGAAGCATCCTTGACGTGGATCACCGGGGCGCTGTACCCGGGGGCGATTTTCACGGCGGTATGGATTTTGGAGGTCGTGGCACCACCAATCAGCAGGGGGAGTTTCATGCCCCGGAGTTCCATTTCCCGGGCTACATCGGCCATCACCTCCAGCGACGGGGTGATCAGTCCGCTCAATCCCACAATATCGGCCTTTTCAGCAATCGCCGTATCGAGTATTTTGTCGGTGGGCACCATCACCCCCAAGTCCACCACGTCATAATTGTTGCATCCCAGCACCACACCTACGATGTTCTTGCCGATGTCGTGGACATCGCCCTTTACCGTGGCCAGCAGAATCTTCTTCCGCTGTTCGGGTTGGGGAAATTTTCCCTTATCGGCTTCTATATAAGGCAACAGAAAAGCCACCGCTTTCTTCATCACCCGCGCCGATTTGATCACCTGGGGAAGGAACATCTTCCCCGATCCAAAGAGTTCACCCACCAAATTCATGCCGTCCATCAGGGGACCTTCGATGATGCTCAGCGCCGGAGAAAAGACTTTTACCGCTTCGGCCATATCCTCGTCGACAAAGTCGGTGATTCCCTTCACCAGGGCATGAGCGATCCTTTTCTCCAGGGCCAGGTGACGCCACTCTTCCTTACGTTCTTCGGGTTTCCCGTTGGAGTGGAGGCTTCCGGCAAAATCCAGTAGCCGCTCCGTGGCATCAGGCCGGCGATTCAGCACCAAATCCTCCACCCTTTCGAGAAGGTCAGGCTCTATTTCATCATATATCTGGAGCATCCCTGGATTGACAATGCCCATATCGAGGCCTGCTGCAATGGCATGAAAGAGAAAAACCGAATGCATGGCCTCCCTGACGGTGTCGTTTCCCCTGAAGGCAAAGGAGACATTGCTGATGCCCCCGCTGGTGCGGGCATAGGGAAGATTCTGTTTGATCCAGCGGATGGCTTCGATATAGTCGACCGCGTAATTATTATGTTCTTCCAGACCGGTGCCGATGGTGAGCACGTTGGGATCCAGGATGATGTCTTCAGGAGGGAAGCCCACCTCTTCCGTCAGAATTTTGTAGGCACGGCGGCAGATCTCCTTTCTGCGTTCCAGGGTGTCGGCCTGTCCCCGTTCGTCGAAGGCCATCACCACCGCCGCCGCCCCGAAGCGCCTGATGGTCAGAGCATGCGCCCTGAAGACCTCCTCGCCCTCCTTCAGGCTGATGGAGTTGACGATGGTCTTTCCCTGGACGCACTTGAGGCCGGCTTCGAGCACCTCCCACCGCGATGAGTCGATCATCACCGGCAGGCGGGCAATGTCGGGCTCTGCCATCATCAGGTTGAGGAAGGTGACCATTTCCTTTTCAGCGTCTAACATGGCATCGTCGAGGTTGATATCGATAGCCTGGGCGCCGTTTTCCACCTGGTCGCGCGCGATGGCCAGCGCCTCTTCGTATTTTCCTTCACGGATCAGCCGGGCAAATTTGCGGCTTCCCGCCACATTACAGCGCTCCCCGATGTTGAGGAAGTTATTCTCAGGGGTGATGACCACGGGCTCCAGACCGGTAAAACGGGTGAGGTGGTCGTGGGGTGTCACCTCATGAGGCCTGGCCGACGCCGCAGCACGGGCAAACTCCCTGATATGTGCGGGCGTGGTGCCGCAACACCCTCCCACAATGTTCACATAGCGGTGATCGAGATAATCACGGATCTGAACACCCATGATTTCAGGGGTCTCGTCGTACCCCCCGAACTGGTTGGGCAATCCGGCATTGGGGTGAGCGCTGATATAAAAAGGAGCCTTTTGGGAAAGTTCCCGCAGATAAGGCTTCAGTTCGGCCGCTCCCAGGGAGCAGTTGAGCCCTATCGACAACATCTTCACATGGGCCAGCGAATGGAGGAAGGCCTCAAGGGTCTGTCCCGAAAGAGTGCGCCCGCTGGCGTCGGTGATGGTTCCCGAAATCATCACCGGCAGTTCCAGGCCTCTTGATTCCATGGCCTCTTCAATGGCCACCAATGCCGCCTTGGCATTCAGGGTGTCGAAGATGGTCTCCACCAGAAGGAGCTCCGCACCCCCGTCGAGAAGCCCTTCGACCTGCTCCCGGTAAGCCGCCTTGACCTCATCAAAGGTCACCGCCCGGAAACCCGGATTGTTGACATCGGGGGAGAGCGAGAGGGTCTTATTGGTAGGCCCGATGGCTCCCGCCACATAACGGGGCTTTTCGGGATTTGCGGCGGTAAATTCATCAGCTTGGGTACGCGCAATCTCTGCTGAGGCTTTGTTCATGGCATGCACCCATGCCTCCGTATGGTAATCAGCCTGCGAAATGGGCGTCGAATTAAAGGTATTGGTCGACAGAATGTCGGCACCGGCTTCCAGGTACTGCCGATGAATGGAGACAATGACTTCAGGCTTTGTCAGCGACAAAATATCGTTGTTTCCCTTCAGGTCGTAAGGGTGATTGGAAAACAGATCTCCCCGGAAATCCTCCTCGGTAAGTTTATAATCCTGGATCAGCGACCCCATGGCCCCATCCAGCACCAATACACGGTGTTTCAGTTCTTCGAAAATATCTTTCTTGATCATCCCTTTCTTCTCCCTGATCTCCTGATTTGCAGGTTCAGCTCCTGATTCCTTGTTTTTATCTATCATTCCTCATTCTCCGGCCATTTCTAATTCTCTGATGCCGCTCCTTCAAGCTGAGTTATGCACAAACCGGACTTCAAAGTTACCGCGGATTCCGGTTTGGTCTTCGCAAATGACGACCAGGGAGAGAATTTCGGGAAATTGTTCCGAATATTTTAACACCGGTTCAATATTGGCGGGGGTTTTCACGCGGTTGGCCAGTGCAGTGGCCCATGCGTCGGCCAGCACCGGTGAGGAGCAGGCCACCATGACGGCATCGGCCTTGCCGAAACTCAGAGAGGGGCCAACGGTACCCGAGGAGGTACACACCCCACAGGGGGTTTCCCCGACCGGAATCAGAATGCCGATTTTTTCAGAGAGGGGAGAATCGCCGGCGTATATGGTCATCAAAAGGTCCTCTTTCAGGAGAAGGAAATAGTCGCCGCCGTTTTCGACGATCAGCTCCTGAACCCGGAAGTGTTTTCTGATTTTTTCGGCGGTGCGGAGGGCGAACATGCCGGCTACGGCAGCCATGGGACCGGTACCACTGCGGGTGGCGGCGGCAGCCATCTCCCGGGCTTCCTGAGGGGCCCCCGGAAAGAGCTTCAACGGCTCCAGGGAAGTCCCAAAGGCCGGAAACTCATGAATATAGGCATCGAGCCTCTTCCTGAGATCCATCACCTCATGCAGGGCCACTTCCGCGATCTCCTTGCGGAAGGAGGCATGATCCACCCCGATCCAAAGGTCGGTCTCCAGGTACTGCACCGTAAAAGAGGCAAACCGGGCGGGATTGAACTGCTGGCGATAGCTTCGCGGCTGGTATTCCATGCCCTTAAAATTACAACAAAAACAGACATCATTACCCTTTTTGAACCGGAACATCGGGGTGGTGTGGTCCTGTCGTTGCTGAAGCCTCCGTTGGTCTTGAACAGATGCCTTCCTGGCACCTTCAGCAATTGAAAAGCTCCCGGACTGCCGGAAAATTCCGGAGACCGGGAGCTACAAGGGATTAGGCAGGTTTATGACCTAAGGACCGGGTAGGATAACTCCCCCAGTCTTGGGTAGGTGTATAGCCATGAGCCCGTAGAAGATAACTCCCAAGAGCCCGGGTGGAACGGTTATCGTTTTACGATCTTGCGCACTTCCCGGCTATCGGCTGTTTCCAGAACCAGCAGGTAAATACCCGGCTGAAGAGCGCCCATGGGAACCACCAGTTCCGGAGTAGTGCAGGAGGTCATAATGACCATTCTTCCGGAAATATCGGTCAGCTTCAGCACTCCCTTGGCCGTCACTCCGGAAATGCGGAGTTCCGACGTCACCGGGTTGGGCCACACCCTGATCTCACTTCCGGAGAGATCGCTGACGGCTGTGTTCACGGTGAAGTTGGCCGTAAGATTGTGGGAAGCTGAAAGCGTGAAGACATAACTGGCCAGGGTGCTCACTACATCAGCCCCTTCCGTCCAGCTGACAAAGACATATCCCTCAGCAGCTTGGGCATGGGCGGTGACCGTGGTGCCCGTGTTAAAGGTACCCCCGCCGCTTACCGTGCCTCCGGCGGCTGGTGAAGCACTCAGGGTGAGAGAATGGGTCACGGGGATCTCCCTGAAATTGGCGGTCAGTGTACGGTCGCCGTTCAGGGTAAACTTGTAATTTATTGAAGTGCTCAATACCGAGCTTCCTTCCGTCCAGCTGACAAATTCAAAGCCCTCTTCCGGAACGGCAGAAATGGTGACCGTCGTTCCCGGATCATACTTTCCTGCACCCAGAGTGTTTCCGCCAAAGAGGGGAGCAGAAGATAACATAAGGGTACTTTGTGATGGGGCGGCCTTAAAATTGGCCACCAGGGTTTTGTTCCCGGTCAGGGTAAAGGTGTAACCTGGTGATGAACTGATGACCTTGGTCCCATCGGTCCAGCTGACAAATTCATAGTTTTTCCCTGCAACAGCCCTGATCTTTACCTCAGAACCTTCCGTGAAGCTGCCGCCCCCGCTGACGGTTCCTCCCGCGACCGGACTGGCAGAAAGGGAAACTGCATATTGTTGCGGAATACTTATAAAGTTGGCCACCAGGGTAGTGGCAGCATTCACCGTAAAGGTATAAGCCTGGGAGGAACTCACGACCTTGGAGCCATCGGTCCAGTTGACAAATTCATATCCCTTGCTGGTGCTGGCCTTGACGGTCACGGAGCTCCCCTGGGGGAAGGTGCCGCCCCCCGACAGGGTACCTCCGGCTTCGGGACTCGCCACCAGGGTAACGCCGCAATTCAGCGGCAGGCTCCTGAAGTTGGCCACCAGGGTGCGGCTGGCATTCACTGTAAAGGTATAACTGGCGCTGCTGGAAGCTATTTTGGTCCCCTCCGTCCAGTTCACAAACTCATACCCCTTGGCAGGGGTGGCGGTGACTGTCACCGCTTTGCCCTGGGGATAACTCCCTGCCCCGGTGAGGGTCCCTCCCCCCGCCGGAGTGGCCGATAGAGTGACGGTGAAGGTCGTGGAACCTGACGTGGTCACATAAATCGCCGGTGAAGCCACCGACTCCCCATTGGGGGCTATGGCCTGCACCATATAATAGTATTCATGGCCGGTAAGCAACCCAGTCACTGCATGTGTGAGCACATTTGTAAGCGTCTTGGGGAAATACCCGGCAGGATTGCTCCCGGTGCTGGAAGTGCTGATCACCCATAGCTTATAGCCCGTGGCATGGGTCACAGCCTCCCACCTGGCTACAAAGGAAGTGGCGGTGATATTGGTTGCGGGAAGCGCAACAGGCGCAGGAGGCTTGGTGATAAAGGCTATTTCATTGCCAAAATAGGAGAGTGTGGTATTGAAGATGGCCCGTACCCTGTATTTGTAATTGGTGGAAGGATCCAGATCAAAATCCTTGAAGTCATAACTGGTGGCGGTCGTGAATCTCCACAACCAGTTTTGATTCACATAAATTTCCAACCTGTATTTGGTGGCCCCGGGCACTGGATTCCAGCGGGCGGTGAAGGAATGGTCGGTGACATTGGTGGGCTGCAGGGCCACCGGACGCTCCAGCATTTCGGTAGTGGCCCTGATGGCATTCGATCGGGCCGATTCCTCATTTTCATTGACCGCTGTGACCTGGTATTCATACTCCAGTCCCGACTCCAGGTTTTCCACCCACCTCGAAAGATTGGTCGTGGTTTCCCCATTGATGATCACCTTCCCTGATACTTTCTCCTTCAGAAAGAATTTGTAATAACGGGCCCCCGGGCTTTTGTTCCACTGGGCCAGAAAGGCATTGGGACGGATGTTCAGGGCCTGAAGCGCCACCGGAGCCACAATTTTCGTGTATACCTCTCCTTCCACCGCATCAGAGAAGATATCGAGATACTCCCCTTTCCAGGCCGCCCACACCCTCTTGTAACCCTTCAGAGTAACCAGGTACTTCGTTCCGCTGACCAGTCCGGTCACGGCCTGGCTGGATGCAGTGAGTCCCTTGAAGTCAAACCATTCGCCGGTTTCATCATTGATAATATAAAGGTAAACCTCACTCCAGGTGGTGACGTAGGGCACGCTTTTATTCCAGCTGACCGTAAAGGAACTGGAAGTCACATTCGTAATGCCGGTGAGTGCTGGTCCGGGATACATCAAGGCAATATCCACTTCGGTCTTCTCCAGAAAGGTTCCGTTTGACCGGGCTTCCACCATGATTTTCCGGTCATCATCCCAAAAGGGTTCCATGAATCCGATGTTGGTGGCCAGCAACTCTGTTTCGGGGCTTTTCACCTTTGCAGGCGCATAATTGGGAATGTTGCCCCAGGTGCCGTTCGATGTTTTTATACCATAAATAAAAATCCAGTACTCCGTGGCCCCTGCGACGGGTGTCCATGAGATCCTGCAGGAAGAGGAGGTGA
>CAZMMX010000003.1:24773-58129 GCA_964567485.1 uncultured Prolixibacteraceae bacterium
TCGCCCACGCCGTCGTACCGGAGGGGCTGGAATTTGCCACCGGCATAATCTTCCTGGAAGGTGACCTTGTAGTAAGCGCATCCGCCGGTTTTGGTTTTCACGGCCATGGCGGCGATGCAGTAGCGGTGGAGGATGGCGCCCGAAATGGCATGGCGGCGGATCTCCCAGTCGTAAGTGATGGCGGTCTTCAGCACTTCGGTGCCGTCAATGAAACCGCTTTTCCAGTCGTTGGAATTCTTCAGGGCAGCCACCATGCGGGCCTCCCTGGGCGCATCGGAAACCACGGCTGCCGGAAAAACTGCGTTGGCCATGCCAGCGGCCGCTCCCGCCTCGTTCAGCCGCTCCGCCACCTGCCCGTATACGGTGAAATCGTCGCCGCTGATCTTCAGGATGCCCGACGCTGCCGGAGAATAATAGCACTGCACCACCACCTTCAGGGTATGCTCTCCGGGTCCCAGTTTGGCCAGAGCTTCGGCGAACCCCACCGGCCCCTCGTACTTCTTCCCGAATTTGTTCCAGGTGAGGCCGGGTGTGTTGTAGACTTGCGTCACCACCGGATCGGGAACCAGTTCCAAAACCAAATGGTTACTATTCTTAAGGTCACCCGTCACATACACATTGGAAAAGGTGAGCTGCTCCTCGCGGGGCTGCTGGTAATCATATAACGGAGGTTTGATCTCGTAAATGAATATCTCCACCAGCAGCTTTTCGTTCGGACTGGCATTGACATAGATTTCCTTCAGGGTTTGCGGCAGATAGGCCACGGCATAGAGATGATCGCCCGCCCTGAACTCCGTCTGAAGCCCGGCCGGAGATGCCGGATCAATGGGTGAGGAGGAAAAGAGGATTTTCCCGGGTTCCGCGACATCCTGCGCCGCCATGGCAGCCGCCCAAAGCACCAGGGTAAAGGTCAGGATAAAAAAACGTATCGAATGCATATTGTGAGCTTTAAGTTTATCGGAAATTGGATTCTGCATAGGAGGAATACTTCCATGAAATTCATCTGATCATCAACACATCACTTCCTGGAGGCCGGCCGGGGAAAACCTCTTCAGGCTCCTGATTCATCGCGCCCCGTAGCCTTCTACGTTTCCGAAGAGTTGGAGAGCGTCTTTCCAGGGGTATTTATTGCAGAACATGGTCACCGAGGAGCTCATGGTGCCCTGGAGGTTCATCCCCAGCATGGAGCGCCACTGGTTGGCGGCTGAGTTGCGGTCGAGGTCGGTCTGCTCGGAATAGCGGGCATTGAGGTATCCGTCGAGATAGGCCTTGTGTACTTTCAGCGATTCGGGGATTTCATTCCGGTTACCGTTGGCACTGGCGATTTCCAGGTCTCCAAAGTCGCCGGCGTCGATCCGCAGGCGGGTGTTACTGACCGGACTGTAATGGAGGTCCTTGTCCTTATTGACAAAGAAAATGTTGTGGTCGACCGACACCCATTCGTTTTTGTTGAAGCGGGTGTGGTCGACCCCTGCCAGAATCGAGGCCCCGATGATGTTGTGATGGATGTTGTAATTGCATTTGGTCATCACCCGCACGCCATAGCCCATGTCGAGGAAGTCCTTGGTGCGGCTCCAGGTGAAGAGGATGGTGTTGTAAGCCACCTCCACGTCACCGCAGAGGGCCATGGTGTTGGGGCCGCCTGTGCTGGCGCAGGTGCCGTAGATCTCAATGGCGGCCATGCGGTTACCTACGAATACGTTATTTTCCACGGTGAACTTTCCGCTCCGGTGGCCTGCCTGCAGGGCGAAACTGGCCCCGTTCACGAAAACACAGTTCTGGATGGTCACATCCCCGCCGGTGGTGGCGCTCATAAACTGCAATAAGGGTTCGTCAACCGTGGGGTAACCCACCGGAGGCCTTTCCGTCGAGGGCAGCAGCCTGCCACCCCCTTCCACGCCTTCCACGATCCCCTCCTTCACATGATAGGCATTGCGCTCACCCCCGTCAAAGACCAGATGGTCCAGCACCGTGCCCGCCACATCTTTGGTGAATTTTAACACCGCCTTGCGCGTAGAACGGGCACTTTCGTTGTCGGGTTGTATCACCGTGGGATGGTTCACGATATCCTGGATGGTAAAGGTCTCGTCATAACTGCCATAAATCTTCACCGGCTTGTCACTTTCGATAAATCCGACGTTCAGGGTGCCCATCTCCACCCCTCCGGCCACATAAATGGTGGTTCCGGGAGCAGCAACCGCTATCGCCTTATCGAGGTTCTTCAGGGGCGCCCCTTTGGACCCGTCGTTCTTGTTGTTGCCGTTCTGCCGGGAGACATAAAGCACCGCGCCTGCGGAGCCTGCTTTGACGGTTGCAGCGGAGCCTCCGCCGGCCCCTCCTGACGAAGAGCTGCCTGCTGATTTCACTGCAGATGAACCCCCTGAACCTCCCGAAGAAGTTGAGCTTCCCGTACTTTTCGTCACATCGTTCACCTCTTTCTCCACGGACTTTTCAGTTTTTTCCATTACCTTTTTCCCCAGGTTTTTCAAATTGCCCACCTGGGCTGTGCCGGCTGCCGCCCATACTGTGAACGCCAGAACCAGAATGATCGTTTTGTAAGTTTTCATTCGTCAGAATTATTGTGTTAATAGCTTCATCATTTCATCGCGGTGGATCTTGTCACCTACGAAATGGATATCTCATAATACAGTTTTACTATGGTTGATCAGCAGCAAAGCCAGAATGCGTTTATTTCTTCACGATTTTATACACCATCCGTCCTTCGGGCGCTTCTGCGATGAGAAACAGAATGCCCGGCCGGCAGCCGCGCAGGCTCAGGGTCACTTCCGGCTGCTGATCTGAAACGGTCATAAGGGTCCTTCCGGAGATATCGGTCAGCCGCAATACCGTTTCCGGGGTGAGCCCCGTCACATGGAAATCTTCAAAAGCCGGATTGGGATAGACCCGAAGGCGCACTCCATTCCTGACATCGGCCGGACTGGGAATAGCCAGGGTGATGGTCCAGTCGGCCGGACTCCCGGTTTCGGAGGTGACCTTGATGACCAGGGGCGAAGCGAGGTTGAGCACACCTCCGCTGGAGGGCTGTGAAGAGGCCCCTTTCGAGAGGGTGAAGTCGGCCTTCAGGGAACCCGGATCGACACCCTCCACCCTTACTTTCACCGTGCGGGTGGTGCCGTCGATCACCGGAGGAGATACCATGCCGGGCACCGCAAAGGTCAGGATGTCATTCCCCGTCTCATCAACCAGGTTGGTGAGTTGAACGGTCACATAAGCCGGAATGTTGGAGATGCCGTCAGAAACACTGACCACCAGTTCAAAGATGGGATGGTCGTCAAAATCGAGGGCCACGGCGTTATTAACCACCACCTTATTTCCCTCCAGTCGGAATCCCTCCCCTCTGTTACCCGAAATAAGGGTGTAGGTCAGTGCTTTCCCCTCGGGATCGGAAGCGGTAATACTTCCGGCTATGGTGCCCGCCGGAGAATTCTCGGCCAGGGTGAAACCGGCGTTTTCCACCACCGGCATCTTGTTGATCTTGCTCAGGGAGACCACCAGCTCTGCTGTTGAAGAGAGGGTGCCGTTGCTGGCCTTGACGGTCAGGGAATACCGGTTCTTCTGGTCATAATTGAGCTGCGTATGGTCGGCGACCACCAGCCTGCTTCCCACGATACCGAAAGCTCCGTTCTCGTTGCCCCCCTCCAGGGAATAGGTGACCGGCAGTTTCCCGGGATCCTCCGCCGTGAGGTACATCACGGTAAAGCCGTTGGGAGCCGTCTCATCGATAGTGGTCGACAGTTGCTGACCTTTAAACACCGGGGCTTCTGCAATATCCTCCACCTCCACCACCAGCGCTTTTGTAAAGACACCCCCTTTCATATCACTGACGGTCACCAGAAAACGGAGCTCCGGCGTCGTCTCATAATCCGCCGCAACGGTCATGTTCAGCACATTTCCAAAGGGCTTGAAGATGCCGTTGTGCTGGTCGTTGGTGCCATCGCCTTCCGTCAGGAAAACATGGTGGACGTCACCGGCATCCTCATCCTCAATCACAAGGGTAATATCGTACCGCTGATTCTCCTGGATGGAGGCCGGGTAAAAGGAGATCTCTGACGGGGTATGGTTGCCCGGGACCAGCACCGTGACCGGCAAATCTTCCGATTTGAGGGTCATATCGGTAACCACCGTGTTGGTCACTTCAAACCGGTACACCCCGGCCTCCTGGGCAGTGGCCGCGGAAACGCCCCAGGAGGGATCGTTGCCGGAATAGACTTCCGAATTGTTGCGAAACCACTTGTAGCGGTTGTTGTTACCCCCGGGAGCATACACCGAGAGGGCGACGGCATTCAGCGACAAAGGGTCGCCGGCATTCACCTGCACGCTTTTCTGCGTCAGAGGAAACAGTTTGTTGGTCGTGTAACTCTTACTCGTGAGGTCGTTGATTTTTCCGATGTGGGGTTCCAAACCTTCAAAGGTGAAATAGTTTTTCCCGAGACCCATCCTTTCGAGCTTAGCCGCGAATAGTCCCGCCGGCAGGGTTCCCGAACAGCGGTTTTCATCAAGATACACCGAAGTGAGCTGGGGTAAATTTCCCCACGATTCCGGCACAGAACCCTCCAATCGATTGTTCTCGAACCCGATGTTTTTCAACTCTTTGCAACTGTCGAGGGTGGGCAGGGTACCAGAAAAACCGTTCTGCGAAAAATTAGCCTCATATAATTTGCTTCTTTTACTGAGGGATGCGGGGATTTCTCCCGTCAGGTTGTTTTTCGTAACATAAAACATGTACAGGTCAGGCCAGGCGTCGAACACATCGGGAAGGGTACCGGACAGTCCGCTCTCCGACAGATAGACAATGGAGAGTTTGGGCCAGCTTTGAAGAATGGAGCCCGGAAAAGGACTATTAAGGGGATTGTTGGAGAAGTAGAGATACTTCATGTTGACCAGGTTAGCCATGGAGGCCGGTAACGGACCGCTAAACTTGTTTTTGGAAAAAGTCATCCCCTCGAGATTAACCAGATTGCCTATTTCCTCGGGAACTCTCCCTTCAAGCTGGCCGTTGTCGACTTCAAGGTACTTCAGCCAGAGCAGGTCGCCGATCTGTGGCGGGAGATATCCCCCCTTCAGGTTACTGTTCATGCCCAGCCGGGTCACATGGCCGTCGGTGACCGTGATGCCATACCAGGAGTCGTTCACATCGGCAGCCGTAGCCGTGGTGTTGATGTTTTCCCACCCTGTGCGGGTTTTCCAGGTGTTCCCGCCCGTGGCGTTGTAAAAAGCCTTCAACGCCTGGAACTCCTGCTCCGGAACTTGGGCCTGGAGCATGCTACTGCCTAAAAGGACCACAATAAGAAAGTAGAGCTTTTTCATAGTTTTAATGGTTGGGTATTTCATAATCCCGTTTTATTGGTTTTGGTTTGTTAAATGGATCACCAGCGGAGATGAGGCGTAGAGTTCCTCCCAGACCATGGTGGAGTCGGAGGTTTTCACCACGCTGAAAAGGATTTTGGTCATACCCGTATCGGCCACGAGCCTGTCATCGCTGAATAGGGCAGGAAACTCAACACTGTTATTCCCGGAGACCATCCTTAAGGTCTCCTTTTCCAGGACCACCTTCATCCCCACCTGGCAAAAACCGGTTTCTGGAGCCACGGCAGTGACTTTCCATGAGGCAGGATGTGGGTTCCTGGAACAACCGATGTAAAGAATGGCCAGCAATCCGATGACTATGAGCCTCTTCATCTTTTTAAAAGATTAATGATTCGTAACTGAAAGCTACGGCGCAGAAAATGGAATTGCCCGGAAACAGTGGTCAACTGCAGAAATGGGAGGTTGAAAGGCAGGAATAATGTGGCGAAAAGAGATGGAACCTCTTCATGGCAGGACAGACAGGGGAAAACTCACCGGAACGAAACGTTCAGATACGGCGGATAACGTCGAAGATTTTCTTCCGGTAACTTCTGCCCACCGGGGCGGTATGCCCTTTTAGGGAAAGCGTCTGCTCCCTTTCATTAAAGGCATCGAGATGATCCAGATTAATGACAGTGCCCCTGTGCACCTGCACAAAAGAGGGAGGCAGTTGGCTGCAGAATTCTCTCAGGGTGGTGCGGCAGACAAGTTCCCTTTTTTCAAAAATCAGGGAGATACAATTCTCACCATCGGCCCTGATTATCAGCAGGTCACCGGTAGGGATCCTGACCAGCTTATCGCCCACACGGGTAAATACGGGGGCATCTCCCAAAGGTCCCTGTTTTGGAGAGGACAGGATCCCGTTTCCCTGCAAGGCTATTTCCACGGCGGCTTTCAGGTTGACGGCATCGACGGGTTTCCGCAGATATCCCGCAGGGTGGGTGGCCACCGCCTGTTTGATGATGTCATCCTGTGAAAAAGAGGTGGTGAAAATATGGGGGATTTTCAACTCTTCATGCACCCTGGCCGCCAGGGTAATACCGTTGTGGACTCCCGGCAGGGCAATGTCTACGAGCAGTACATCGGGCTGCGCACGGGCAATCAGGTCAAAGGCAGCATCGGCGTCTCCGCACTCCCCCGCCAGTGCCAATCCCGCCTCCTCAACAGCCATCTTCAGTGCCTCGGCATGGATCAGCTCATCCTCAACGATAAAAACCCTGGTGCTCATATTTCTTTGGAAGGAAGTTTCACAGTAATGGTCGTCCCCGCTCCCGGTTGGCTGTCCACATCGATGGAACCTCCGTTGTGGGCCACATGCTCAGCCACCAGCTGCAACCCCAGTCCGGTTCCCTTCTCCCCGGAAGTGCCCCGCCTGGCCTCCACCTTACCCGTTTTGAAGAGGTCCGTAACCAAGAGCGGGTCCATGCCACATCCCGTATCTTTCACCTGCATGACGGTATGGCCGTCATCAGAAAAAGCCGAGAGGGTAATCGTCCCTCCGGAAGTGAACTTGATGGCATTGCCGATCAGATTGCGCAGGATCAGCTCCAGACTTCCGGGGTCACACCATACCGTCTCATCCCCCACCACAGTATCGATGACCGTTGATTTGGCCTGCGCATAATCGCGCACCAGTTCCACTACCTTTGCGGCCTCTGTCCTCAGGGAAACACTCTTCTTTTCGGGATCGACACCCTTCATTCTGAGGAGGGACCACTGCAGCAGATTCTCCAGCATCCCTGAGAGATTACGGGCATTACGCCTGATTTCGGGAGCCAGGGGGAGTAACTTTTCGGGGTGTCCCTTTTCCAGGTGGTAGGTGATCATTTTGGCACTGCTCTGGTAAGCTGCCATGGCATTGCGCAAATCGTGCGAAATGATGCCAAACAAACGATTCTGGGTGTGGTTGAGCTGCTCAAGTTCTTGATTCTGGCTTGCCAGAACGCTCTTCTGCCGTTTGACGGTCGAGAACAACCGCAACAGTCCGGCCATGAAAATCAGCAACACTCCCAGACCGGCAAACGCCCAATTCCGCTGCCGCCGCCGGAACGAGGCCTCCCGCAGCCTCGCTTTATTCTCCCCTTCCAAACGAACAATTTCCGCCTCCTTCTGGGCCGTCTGATATTGCACCTCCATCTCTTCCACCTGCCCTGAAACCTCCAGATTAAATACCGAATCACGAATAGCGGTATACTGCTCATGAAAACGGAGTGCCTGTTCAAAATCACCGGTCTGCTTATAAAACCTGTAAAGCTGATTATAGATCAACGACTGTTCGGGCAGGGATCCTCCGGTTTCGGCATACTCCAGTGATTTCAGGAAATGGAAGATAGCCCGTGAGGGGTTGCCCTGTTCGAGGAACATCTGTCCGAACCCGGCATGTACCTTGGCCAGGGCGGGAATCTGTTCCGCAGCCATATAAAAGGAATCGGCCTTTTCAAAATAAACGCCGGCCTTTCCGTACTCACGAAGTGCCGTCAGGGAAGTGGCCAGGTTAAAATATCGGGTTCCCAGCCGCAGCACCATCCCTTCCTCCTCATCAATGAGCCGGGCTTTTTCAATCCACTTGATGGCCTCACGATGTTTCTTCATCAATTGGTAAGCCATACCGATGTTGTTGTACCTGACCGCCATAATCCGGCGGTCAGCAGTGGTGTCGAGCAAGGCCGCCGACCTGAAATAATACTCCAGCCCCGTCTCATATTTGCCCCAATCCACGTAGATACGCCCCATATTGTTCAGCGATGTCGACTGCCTGCTGTTATTCCCGCTCTGCAAATCAATCTGATAGGCTTCATTGTACAACCTGATGGCTTCTTCATAATTCCCTTCCGCATAATAGAGGGATGCCAGGTTACTTTTTGCATCAGCCAGGTTCTCCTGATGGCCTGAAGCCCCGAGGAAGCCGATGGCCCGTTGCAAATAATGCCTGGCCTCCACCCGTTTTCCCATGTTATCCAGATTCATCCCCAAATCGTTCATAGCCCCACCGAGAAAGAGGGTATCCTGGGGCTGAAGGGTTTCGGCCAGGGCAATGGCCTTCAGGAGAAATTCGCACGACCGGGCCATGCTGTCAGCATAATAATACCCATCAGAGACATGCCGGTATACCCTGGCCAGCAGAAAAGTGCCGGGTACCGACTTCTCAGCATCCTTCAGCAGGGGCATGGCAAAGGAGAGCAAAGATTCAGGATTTTCAGCCAGAGAATCACAAATCTGCACCCCGGCAATGACTTTTTCTTCCCCGTTTAATTGCCCGTAATGCCTTTGCAAATCATCCATTCCACCACCGGCAACAGTCTGCATTGTGAGCAATGGGAAAAAACAAATTAAGGAATAAGTGATCAGCCCGGTCATTTTAGTCCCCCTATATAAACAAATATAATATTATTTATTCATACAGAGAATGTTAACCTCCTTTTTTTTTGAAGGTCAGACCACTTTTCAGGAGGGGAATTACGGCACCCTGGTTACTGAAAATTGATATCGAAAAGGTGGAGGGGGCAGGCGGGAACGCAGAGTTCGCACACCACGCACTGGCTCTTGTCAAATTTGAGTTTCCAGTCGGGAGCGGTCATGGTGAGGGCGCCGGCAAAACAGACGGCAACGCAGTTGCCGCAATCGATGCATTTCTCTTCCTGGAACCTGATCCGCTTCTCCAGGGGCTCTACTTCCACGTTGTGACTGGTAAGATAGGCAATCCCCTTTTCAATGTTGGCCGCGGTACCCTGAAGCTCCAGGAGCAGGCTTCCCCGCTTGCCGGGATAGACTTCGGCTTTCAGGATATTGATGCGGATGTCATAATCCCTGACCAGATGATAACTCAGGGGCTTGTCGCCGCTGTCGGGGGGAAAGTTGAGGATGAACCGTTTCCTGATCATGGCTTTTCCGGTTTTTCGGTTTCTATCAGAGAATGGAGTGACGCTTGGGCCGGGAACATGTGTACCGGCTGGGTAAGCTCAAACTCGCCCTTTTCTATCTGATGCTTGAGAAGAAGGGCGATTTCGCGGGCTTTGGCCAGGCTGGCCACGGGGGCGGTCCTGATTTTTTTTCCGTCGACAGTGATGCTTCCTGACCTGAGCATGGCATAGGTGACCTGGCCCAGTTTCGGGGTGCCCGGGGAACCATAATCGAGCACCGAGGTTTCGATCTGGTCATCACGAATGGTGAGACGCTGTGCCATCTCCTCATCCAGCACGGGAATGGGAATGCCGATTCCCACGAACAGGGTGGTTCCGTATTTATCGATATAGGCGGCTCGCAGGAAGTCGGGCGACATCTCTTTCAGGTTACCCATCACGGCAATGGTGCGGGCATTGCTCACTGGGACCCCCAGGTCATTGACCGGCTTTGAAGTATTATACTGGGTGCCGGGCCACACCACAAAACCCTGGGCACCACACAGGAAAATGCGGGTGCCAATGCCGATGCTCCTCATCTCAGGATCGTTGAGCAGTGGACTCAGCTCTCCCGAGGTGGAATAGGTCGCATTCCGGAGGTTAGGCAAAAGGGTCCCCATATAGGTATGGATCAGCCGTTTGGTGGTATTGACCGCCACATTGTAATTCTGGTAGGCATTGCGGGGATTGAACAAATAGAGTTCGTTGACGGTATCCCTGTTAATCATGGTTTTGATATATTTCCGGGGATAGCAGTCGGTGCCTTTCCCCCAGGCCTCCAGTTCCAGGCTTTTCCCTTCCAGAAGATCCTGGATCACATGGGCTCCTCCGTATTCCGGCCGGTCGGGGTCGCAGGCCGTTGCCCCGATATAGGCATCCACGGCCGCCAACCCTTCATAGGCAGGGACGCCGTTGATCCTGATCTTCTCCATCCTGATGGGAGGATCGGCATGACCGAAATTGATGATGGCCCCCGAAGAGCACATCGCCCCAAAAGTGGCCGTGGTCACCACATCCACCTTCCTGACAATCTCCCCGGGCGTGGCCGTCCGGCCCATTTCCGCCACTTCGGCGGCGGTCAGCACAACCGCCCGGCCTGTCCTGATCTTCTCATTGATCTCTTCGTAACTCTTGATGGTCATACCTTTCACGATGATAACAGAAGAACAAAGATATAAGGTCTGAAAACGAATTGATGATAAAATTAGAAAATTATGTAATTTTGTCAATACACGCCTGACTAACGTAAGGTCATATAAAACCAGGCACCTGTGCAAATGAAACACTTACCAGAACACACATTTTTGAAATAATAATTTTTAATGATTAAGGAAATGAAGAATTTCAGAAGGTTTTTTCTTATGCTGGCCCTGATACTTCCGGGGCTTGGGGTATTCGCCCAACAGGGAGTACCCCCCGTACCTGTCGATCCCGATATCAGGATCGGAAAGCTGGAAAACGGACTCACCTATTACATCCGCCACAATGAAGAACCCAAGGAGCGGGCCAGTTTTTACATCATCCAGAATGTGGGGGCCATCCTCGAAGAGGATAATCAGAACGGATTGGCCCACTTCCTGGAGCATATGGCCTTTAATGGTACGAAGCACTTCCCCGGAAAGGGGATCATCAACACCCTTGAAAAACATGGGGTAGCCTTCGGAAGGAACATCAACGCGTACACCTCCACCGACCAAACCGTGTATAACCTGAGCGACGTGCCGGTCACCCATCCCGGACTGGTCGACACCTGCCTGTTGGTGCTGAACGACTGGTCTGATTTCCTGCTGCTCACCGAGGAAGAGATCAACCTCGAAAGAGGCGTCATCTCCGAAGAGTGGCGTACCCGCAGGAATGCCGGCTTCAGGATGCAGAAAAAGATCTACCCTTTCCTCTTTAAGGATTCCAAGTATGCCGTACGTGATGTCATCGGCGATCTCGACGTGATCAAAAACTTCAAGCCCGAGACACTCCGTAAGTTTTACGATGACTGGTACCGCACCGACCTGCAGGCCATCGCCGTGGTAGGTGATATTAATGTCGATGAAGTGGAAGGAAAGATCAAGACCCTTTTCGGCGCCATTCCCGCCGAAGTAAATCCCCCCGAACGTTATAAGGCGGAAATACCTCCCCACAAGGAGACCCTGTTTGCCCTGGCTACCGATCCGGAAGCTCCCACCTACCAGGTGAGCATTTATATCAAACATCCGGGAACAGACCCGAAGGATAAAAACCTGATGTACTACCGCAACCAGATCGGAAACATGCTTTTTAACACCATCATGGGAGACCGGATCAATGAACTCCTCCAAAAGGGAGAACCGCCCTTCATATCGGGCGCTATCCAATATGGAGACCTGATCAGAGGATATGACATCATGGCTATTGTGGCCAATGCACATCCCGATAAAACCGACCAGGCCCTGCGGTCAATCTATACCGAAGCTCTGCGGGTATCCCGTCATGGTATCACCTATGCCGAACTGGAACGGGCCAAGAGCAATTTATTGACCAAAACCGAAAGCCGCTGGAAACAGAAGGACAAGATCCGCAACGACCAATACATCAATGACATTGTCAACCATTATCTTACCAACGAGCCGCTGACTTCCATCGATTTTGATTGGGAAGCCCTGCAACAGCTGCTGCCCACTATTTCCGCGGAAGAGCTTTCGGCAAAAGCAAAACAGTGGATCGCCGAGGAGAACAGGGTCATCATCGTTATGGGCCCCGAAGGCGAAAACGTGAAACTGATCAATGAAGCCGAAGCCCTGGCGATCCTGAAAGAAGTCGATGCCGCTGAAATTGAACCCTACGCCGAAGAAGCCGTGGCCACTTCCCTGATCGACAAAGAACTAAAGGGCTCCCCCATTGTGGCCACCAAAATGCTGCCTGAAATGAAGGCCACGGAGTGGACCTTGGGCAACAATGCCAAAGTGGTGTACCGTTTCGCCGACTTCCAGAAAGACAACGTGCTGCTGCAAGCCGTCAGCCCCGGCGGCACTTCCCTTTACACCCCGTCGGAACTGGCTTCCGGCATGATGGTCTCCGACTTTATCGGCAACTTCGGAGTGGGCTCCTTCGACGCTATTACCCTGAAGAAGATGCTGACCGGCAAAAATGTGCGGCTCAACACAGGCCTCTCCGGACTCTTCGAAACCTTCAACGGAAGCTCCTCTCCCAAGGATTTCGAAACCCTGTTGCAACTCCTTTACCTGCAATTCGAGGAACCCCGTTTCGACGCTGAAGCCTATGAAGCCCTGAAAAGCCGGTATGTCGCCATGGTCACCAACATGGCTAAGAACCCCCAGAAAACCATGAGCGACTCGCTTCAGCTTATCCTTTCCAACTATAGCCCACGCACCAAGCTCCTCACACCCGCCCTTTTTGAGGAGATGTCACTGGAACAGATGGAAAAGATCTACCGCGACCGTTTCGCCGATGCCGGGGACTTCACCTTTTTCATCGTCGGGAACCTCGATGAAGCTACCGTGAAGCCACTGGTGGAAAAATACATCGGCTCGCTCACCGACAAACCCCGCACGGAAACCTGGAAAGATAACAATGAGGGGATGCCCGACGGAAAAACGGTGAAGGAGATCCCCATCTCCCTGGAAACCAAAAAGGCGACCGTAGTGGTGGTTTATAACAACGAAACCCCCTGGAACCCGAAAAGCAATATGGCCATGACCGTGGTTAAAGATGTGCTCCGGCTCCGTTACACCGAGGAAATCCGTGAAAAAGAGGGAGGCACCTATGGAGTCAGCGTCGCCGCTCAAAGCGATAAATATCCCAAAAACGAGAAAACACTCCAGATGAGCTTCGACACCGATCCCGATAAAGCCGCCCACCTGAAATCGATCGTCTACCGGGAAATCGGCAAACTGGCCAAACAGGGCCCCACCGCCGAAGAACTCGACAAAGTGATCAAAAATATCCTTAAAGACCGCGAACAGGCCAAACCCAACAACGGCTACTGGATGACCGTCCTGACAGATTATTACCAGAACGGCGTCAATTTTGACCTCACCACCAACTATGAGGATATCGTCAACAATATGACCATCAAAGAGGTGAAGAAATTCGCCAAGAAATACTTCGCAAAACCCGATGTCGCCGATGTGGTCTTCGTACCACTCAACTGACCCTTACCGCCGTGCTGACTCTTTCTTGATATCAGTACAGATCAGCCACGGCAATGATAAAGGACAGGATAAATTGTAAAAGTTACAGCGGATCACGGCGCTGATGTCAATGAAAAAGAGGAACCTTTCGGTTCCTCTTTTTCATGATTGGGTTTATCTTTCTGATCTCATCATTCGGCATCCTGCCAATTTTCTGTTCCGGAGGTCATCGCCACGAAAATATCAGTGGCTGACATTTTCCACTTCTGCAGGGTCGTGCTTGTGCTTGAAGATGAAAAAGAAGAGGACAGCGACCACCAGGGCATAGAGGGCAAAGTTGATCCAGATCTCCTTCCATAGGAAATGCTCCCCCTCGGTGAAGAATGTGTCGATGACAATGCCGCTGATGCGGCTGCCCAGGAGGGCTCCGAAACCATTGGTCATCATCATGAAAAGTCCTTGTGCGCTTGCCCTGATGGCCGGAATGCTCTGGGTCTCCACGAAAATGGAGCCCGAAATGTTGAAAAAGTCAAAGGCCATACCATAGATGATGCAGGAGAGGATGATCATCCAGAGGCCTCCGGCAGGGTCGCCATAGGCAAAAAGTCCGAAACGGAGCACCCAGGCCACCATACTCATCAGCATGACGTTTTTAATCCCGTATTTCCTCAGGAAAAAGGGAATGGTGAGGATAAAGAGGGTTTCCGACATCTGGGAAATCGACATGATGATGGCGGGATATTTCACGGCGATCAGATCCTTGAATTCGGGAATTTTGGCGAAGTCATGCAGGAAGGTGTCGCCATAGGCGTTGGTCAGCTGAAGGGCCGCCCCCAGGAGCATGGCAAAAATGAAGAAGGAGGCCATTTTCCGGTTTTTGAAGAGGGCAAAGGCATTAAGCCCCAAAGCACTGACCAGGTCGGGTTTGTGTCCTTTCCCCATGGGAAGGCACTTGGGAAGCGTGAAAGCGTAAGCCCCCAGCAAAAAAGAAGCCCCGGCGGCAATGAAAAACTGCCCCGCCGAGGTCTCCAGTCCCGACAAACTCACCACCCACAAAGCCACAATGAACCCGACAGTACCCCACACCCTGATCGGCGGATAACTCTGCACAATGTTGTACTGGTTCATCTTCAGCGAATTGTAGGCAATGGTGATCGACAAACCAATGGTGGGCATGTAAAACATCATGGTCAGCAGCATCACCCAGAAGAAAACCTGGGGATCATTGATCGCGGGAAGGGTCAGCAACAAAATACCCCCAGCAAAATGGAAAATCCCGTAGAGCTTCTCGGCATTGATCCATTTGTCGGCGAAGATGCCGGCAATGGCCGGCATAAAAAGAGAGGCTATCCCCATGGTCGAAAAAATAGCCCCAAAATCGGTCCCCGACCATTTCTTGGTCTGAAACCAAAAAGCTCCGATGGTCAGCAGCCATGAACCCCAGATAAAAAACTGCAGGAAGTTCATGACTATTAAACGTAGTCTGATATTCATGAATTAAGATTATTTTCTTTTTCTGATTTCGTCCCTGATCAGTGAGGCCTTTTCATAATCCTCGTTTCTGATGGCCTCATCGAGTTCATTCTGGAGGTCGGTCAAGGTATACTTCGAGTAAGAGGAACGACCCGGGGATGGGGGTTCCTCGTCAGCAGGATCCTGGCGTGGTGAATTCTCTTCGCTCATTTCCAGAACGATGCCTGCCTTATGGAGGATATCCTCGGTGGTAAAGATGGGGCACCGGAACCGCAGGGCCAGCGCAATGGCATCGGAAGTCCGCGAATCGATGCGCACTTCACGTCCATTCATCTCGCACAGTAGTTCCGAGTAAAAAATCCCCTCCTCCAGCTTATGGATGGTGACCTCAAGAAGGGTGATGTCAAAAGCCAGGGCGATGTTCTTGACCAGATCATGGGTCAGGGGTCGCGGGGGCTTCAGTCCCTCCAACTGAATGGCAATGGCCTGTGCTTCCACGGGACCAATAATGATGGGTATGCGGCGGTCGCCATCCTCCTCGGCCAGAACCAGGGCATAGGCCCCCGACTGGGTCTGGCTCACCGATAACCCGAGTATATTTAACCTGATCTTACGCATGATATTATAGACCCTTCTGTTTCCGGTCAAACAAAGTTAATAATCATTTTTACCTGTCGTTCCCCAGAAAATTGGGGATAAATTTAATCTAATTTATTTTGACGCCGAAAAAAAGAGGGAAAAGAGGCGAAATATTTGGCATTCACATGAAAATAACTACTTTTGCAGTCCCAAAATTGGTCTGTTCAGGCAGGGAAAAGTGAATCACACGAGGTGCTTCCGCCTGACGGGCATAACTTATAAAAAGTAAATATGTACGCTGTTGTGGAAATTGCTGGTCAGCAATTTAAAGTGGAAAAAGACAAAAAAGTGTTCGTGCACCG
This sequence comes from uncultured Prolixibacteraceae bacterium, assembly GCA_964567485.1. Lineage (GTDB taxonomy): Bacteria > Bacteroidota > Bacteroidia > Bacteroidales > Prolixibacteraceae > UBA1413. The sequence continues at coordinate 40,578 of CAZMMX010000003.1, forward strand.
GTTGACAGCCGGTGAAGGTGATTCCCTGGAATTCGGCAAAGTACTGCTGATTGATAATGACGGAGACGTCAAAGTGGGCACACCCGTCGTCGAAGGAGCCAAAGTGACCGCCAAGGTTCTTGAGCACACCAGAGGCGACAAAGTGCTGGTATTTAAAAAGAAAAGAAGGAAAAGCTACCAGAAATTGAATGGCCACCGCCAGTCATTTACCCAGGTGCTGATTGAAGAAATTGTAGGATAATAAAAAAAAGGAACCATGGCTCATAAGAAAGGTGTAGGTAGTTCGAAAAACGGACGCGAATCAGAAAGCAAACGACTGGGAGTTAAGATCTTCGGAGGTCAGTTTGCAAAGGCAGGCAACATCCTTGTCCGCCAGCGTGGCACGAAACATCACCCGGGTTCCAATGTCGGCATTGGCAAGGATCATACCCTCTTCGCCCTTATCGACGGAACGGTGACTTTCAACAAAAAGCACAACAACAGGTCATTCGTATCTGTTGAGCCCCTGGTATCTCTCGAAATAAACGAGAGTGCTGCCAGCGTAAACTAAAGAATAAGTTTCTGACGCGATATTCAAAACTCCTTCCCTGCGGGGAAGGAGTTTTTTTTGTTTTGTTACATTTGTGTGTCTTAAATGAATATCCTATGATATCGTTGCGTTACATTCAGGAGAATCCCCAGGAGGTGATTGAGAAACTGGCCAAGAAACAGTTTGATGCCCGGGAAATTGTCGGGTCGATAGCCGAATTTTCGGCCACCAAAAACCAGACCCAGGTGCAGTCTGACAAAGCCAAGGCCGAGATGAACACGCTATCGCGTGAAATCGGGGTATTGATGCGTAACGGCAAAAAGGAGGAAGCCGAAAAAGCCAGGTCACGTACCGCGGAACTGAAGGATCAGATCAGGGAACTAGACCAGCTCTTTTCCGAACTAGAACTGAAAATCCGTGATTTGCAGGTTTTACTTCCCAACATGCCGCACCTCACGGTCCCCTATGGAAAGAGTCCGGAGGATAATGAAGTGGTCAGGTCGGGAGGTGAGAAACCTTCCCTGGCCCCCGGAGCAGTGCCCCACTGGGAGCTGGCAGCCCGATATAACCTGATTGATTTTGAACTGGGGGTCAAGCTCACCGGCGCCGGGTTCCCGGTATACCGCGGCAAGGGAGCCCGCCTGCAGCGGGGACTCATCAACTTCTTCCTTGACCAGGCCCGCCAAAATGGCTATGAAGAGATCCAGCCCCCCCTGATGGTCAACGAAGCTTCCGGTTTTGGCACCGGACAACTCCCCGACAAGGAAGGACAGATGTACCATGTGACCACCGATAATTTTTATATGATTCCCACGGCAGAAGTGCCGGTGACCAATATCTACAGGGATGTGATCCTCGATGCGGCCTCCCTGCCCGTAAAAAACTGCGCCTACAGCGCCTGTTTCCGTCGCGAAGCCGGCTCCTACGGAAAGGATGTCCGCGGCCTTAACCGCCTCCACCAGTTCGATAAGGTGGAAGTCGTCCAAATCGCCCACCCCGACAAATCGTATGAGGTCCTGGAAGAAATGGTGAATTATGTGGAGTCGCTGGTCCAAAAACTCGGGTTGCCTTACAGAATCGTCAGACTCTGCGGCGGGGACATGGGCTTCACCTCAGCCCTCACATACGACTTCGAAGTGTGGTCGGCAGCCCAGGAAAAATGGCTCGAGGTCAGTTCCGTTTCCAATTTCGAATCCTTTCAGGCCAACCGCCTGAAACTTCGCTTCCGCGAAGAAACCGGCAAAAAACCCGAACTGGCCCATACCCTCAACGGCAGCGCCCTGGCCCTGCCCCGCATCGTGGCTGCCCTCCTCGAAAATAACCAAACCCCCGATGGCATCAGAATCCCCGAAGCCCTGGCCCCCTTCTGCGGTTTCGACCTGATTCCCTGAAGTTCCCCTGTCAGGATATCCCCAATCCAGGAATCCTGATATTCCGATATTGAAACTCCCCGCGGCAGAGCCGGCGGGGAAGACGCTCACCGGAATTCAAGACTCAAAACATTAGTATGTTTTTTCAAACTGCTCCTTCAACACGGCTTTGACCTCTTCCACCGGCACCTGGTGACCCAATTCCCTGCTGAAGGAGGTGACCGCCGAAGAGGTGAAACCGCAGGGATTGATATAGCTGAAATAACGAAGGTCGGTGTTGACATTCAGGGCAAAACCATGCATGGTCACAAAACGGCTCACCCTCACCCCAATGGCGCATATCTTGCGGGCTTTCGCGTGGTCTTCCGCATCGAGCCACACCCCCGTGGCCCCCTCACGCCGCGATCCAGCAATTCCGAAAACCCCCAGCGTGCCGATAATCGACTCCTCCATCTTATAGATAAACTCCCTGATCCCCAAATGGAAATACTCGAGATCTATGATCGGGTATCCTACCAGCTGTCCGGGTCCGTGATAGGTGATATCCCCTCCCCTGTTGATCCGGTAGTATGTGGCCCCGATCTTTTCCAAAAATTCCTTCTGAATCAGCATATTGTTTTCATCACCGCTCTTCCCCAGGGTATAGACGTGAGGGTGCTCCACCAGAATAAAACTGTTCCTGGCCACAGGATGACCCGTCACTCTCTTCTCTTCGACCAGAGAAGAGAGCAGGTTCTCCTGCAGGTCCCAACACTCCTTATAGTCCATCACTCCCCGGTCGCAGTATTCAAAATGTGCCATGATAATCAACTGTTACCCTCCAATATTACATCTTTTCACGAAAATTCCCAAATCCCCCCTCCCACAGGAGTCTCCTCCCCGGTAACGGCGGAATTATGACCGACCAGGAACCCGACAGACCTCCCCCAGGCTCTTTCCCATTCCGTTGCCCGGACTGGCCTATTTGGACGACCATATTAATCTGGAACATGGGGCTGGCGACGACGGGAAGAAGCCATAACCGGCCGATCACTCCCCTGGTGGTGACCAACTCCATTTCTGACCATGGGTACATTGGAGCCCATTAAGCCCAAAAAGTCAAAAATTATCAGAATGTAAATAAATCAACTTTTTTTCTGTCATTTCATAATTTTTTTATCCTTTTCTCATTAATTATTCTTCATTTGCATTAAAAATCACCGGTTTTTTTTGAAAAAGAGCGAAAACCAACAATTTAACATTTTGCAGATATGGAAAGAAAAGCAGCAGCATTTGTGGTAGATTTTATGGCCCGTGTGGTGGCCAAGGATCCCCAGGAGAAGGAGTTTCATCAGGCTGTGCACGAAGTGGTGGAGAGCCTGGCCCCCTTTGTAATACAGAATCCGGCCTATGCGAAGGCCCGTATTTTGGACAGGATGGCGGAGCCTGAGAGGATGATCACCTTCAGGGTTCCCTGGGTAAATGACCGCGGTGAAGTGGAAATCAACAGGGGATACAGGATACAGATGAACAGCGCCATCGGACCCTACAAGGGAGGATTACGGTTTCATGCTTCGGTGAACCAGAGCATCCTAAAGTTCCTGGCTTTTGAGCAGGTTTTGAAAAACAGCCTGACCACCCTGCCCATGGGTGGCGGAAAGGGAGGCTCCGATTTCAACCCCAAGGGGAAAACCGACAATGAAGTGATGCGTTTCTGCCAGTCGTTCATGAACGAGTTATTCCGCCATATAGGTCCCGACACCGATGTTCCTGCCGGCGATATCGGCGTGGGAGGCCGGGAAATCGGCTTTTTGTACGGCCAATACAAAAGGCTGCACAATGAGTTCTCCGGAACTTTTACCGGCAAAGGCGCCGGCTGGGGCGGCAGTCCCCTGCGCCCCGAAGCCACAGGTTATGGCACCACCTATTTTGCCCAGGAGATGCTCGACACGGCCGGGGATGCCATTGAGGGTAAAACTGTGGCCATCTCGGGATCGGGAAATGTGGCCCAATATGCCGTGGAAAAAGTGACCCAGCTGGGGGGAAAAGTGGTCACCCTCTCCGACTCTAACGGATATATCTATGACCCCGAAGGCATCAATGCCGAAAAACTGGAATACGTGCTGGAACTGAAGAATCTCCTGCGTGGCAGGATAAGAGAGTATGCCAGCGAATTCAAAGGAGCGCAGTATTTCGAGGGACAGCGGCCCTGGGGGGTACCCTGCCAGATCGCCATGCCGTGTGCCACCCAAAACGAACTCGACGGTACCGACGCACGCACGCTGGTCGCCAATGGTTGCAAATGCATCTCGGAAGGCGCCAACATGCCGTCAACCCCCGAAGCCATCCAGGTCTTCCAGTCCGCCAAACTGCTCTATGCCCCCGGAAAAGCTGCCAACGCAGGTGGTGTAGCCACCTCAGGACTCGAAATGACCCAGAACTCCATGCGCCTCACCTGGACCCGCGAGGAAGTAGACGCCCGCCTCCACACCATCATGAAAAATATCCATCAAACCTGCCAGCAATACGGCAGAGAAGCCGACGGATATGTCAACTATGTCAAAGGCGCCAATATCGGAGGCTTCCTGAAGGTGGCCAACGCCATGCTGGCCCAGGGGATCGTCTGACCTTCCCCGTTGTTCCCGCTCTCCCCATTACCACGGATGAGAGCACAAGGAGGCTGTCACCCACATGCGTGATAGCCTCCTTTTCTTTTTAGATTTTTACCGGTAAACGATAGACACAGCAGGACCACTCCCCACGGAAGCAGGAAAAACCTCCAAAAACGGAATTCACGGATAATTTCCGGCCGTTTATCGGTAAATATGGTGGATTTCATGTCCTGAGCACCGATTTTTGGAGGAGAAACCAGAAAACAGAATTCTTTAATTCAAAGACCATGATTGCCATTAACAATCTGCACAAATCGTATGTCACGGGAAACAACGCACTGCATGTCCTTAAGGGAATCGACCTGGAGATAGGCGCCGGTGAGTTTGTTTCCATCATGGGATCTTCAGGATCGGGCAAGTCCACCCTGCTGAACATATTAGGAATCCTCGACGATTACGATGAAGGGGACTATTTCCTCGACGGAAAGAAAATCAAAGGGTTGAATGAGACCCGGGCAGCCATCACCCGGAACCAGATGATCGGTTTTGTTTTTCAGTCTTTTAATCTGATCTCTTTCAAGAATGCCCGGGAGAATGTGGCCCTGCCCCTTTATTACCAGAAGGTAAGCCGGAAAAAACGTAATCTGGTGGCCATGGAGTACCTCGACCGCTTCGGTCTGAAGGAGTGGGCCGATCATCTCCCCTCAGAACTCTCGGGAGGACAGAAACAACGCGTGGCCATCGCCCGTGCCCTGATCTCCAACCCCAAGATCATCCTGGCCGACGAACCCACGGGGGCCCTGGATACCGCCACTTCTTTCGAAGTCATGGATATTCTCAAGGAAGTAAACGACCAGGGAATCACGGTGATCATTGTCACCCACGAACACGACATTGCCGCCATGACCAAAAAAATCATCCGCCTGAAAGATGGGATCATCGGGGAAACCATCATCAACGGAGAACTGAAAATGTACCGCGAAAAAGTTAAAAGCGAAAACAGCCTGAGTTATGTTTGATGCGGATATCTGGCAGGAAATCTTCAGCACCATCAGGAAGAACAAACTGCGCACTTTCCTGACCGGTTTCTCGGTAGCCTGGGGCATTTTTATGCTGATGGTCCTGCTCGGCTCGGGAAACGGACTCCAGAATGGCGTCAGAGAGGAATTCGCCGACAATGCCGTGAACATCATGTGGATGTGGACCGGAAAAACCTCGGTCCCCTACAAGGGACTAAAAGAAGGCCGGGATATCCGCTTCAACAACGAGGATTATGATTATCTGACCACCCGGGCCGAGGATATCGCCCAGGTCTCCAGCCGGTTTTACCTCCGCGGTGACCTCACCTATTCCTATGGCAAAGAGTATGGCTCCTTCTCCACCAGCACCTGTCATCCCGCACTGATGGAGATGGAAAAGATAAAACTGACGCAGGGAAGATTCATCAATGAACTTGACATGAGGGAATTACGAAAAGTCATTGTCATCGGTGACGATATCAGGAAAGCCCTTTTCAAGGAGGAGGATCCCATGGGTAAATATATCAAGGTGGGATCGGTCCCTTTCAAGGTTGTGGGGGTCTCCCTGGATCCCGGGTCTGACCAGAACCGCCAGGCCTATATGCCCTTCACCACGGCTCAGCGGCTTTATGCCGGGGGCAACCGGGTCCATAACTTCACGGTCACCACCCGCATGGTCTCATCGGTCAAAGAGGCCGAAGCCATCGACCTGCGCATTCGCGATCAAATGGCCCAGCGTCATGATTTTGACCCCGAAGATAAAAGTGCCATGGGCTCTTACAACATGCTTACCGATTATATCAGAACCATGAAGATTTTCCAGGCCATCAAGCTGTTTATCTGGATCATCGGCATCGGCACCCTGATCGCGGGTATCGTGGGCGTGAGCAATATCATGCTGATCCTGGTCAAAGAACGCACCCGTGAAATCGGTATCCGCAAATCTCTGGGCGCCAGTCCGGCTTCCGTAGTCGGCCTCGTACTCCTCGAATCCATCCTGATCACTACAGTGGCAGGATACCTGGGCCTGGTAATGGGCGTCGGACTGATGGAAGCCGTGAATTTCGGACTGGAACAGATGATGGCCGGAGGAGGAGGAGACCAGATCTTCTTCCGCAATCCCACCGTCAATTTCACCACCGCACTCGCCGCCACAGCCATCCTGATCATTTCCGGAGCGCTGGCAGGCTATATCCCCGCCCGGAAAGCCGCCAATGTCAAACCCATCGATGCCCTCCGCGATGAATAAGATTAGGATTGAGGTATAACCATAATGCTATAAACTAATATCGTCTTGCCATTATATCATATAAGGCTCAAGACTTAAGATTAAAAAAAGATGTTTGACCTGGATCGTTGGAAAGAAATAGGACATGCCCTGTCAAAGAATAAGGTACGTAGTCTGCTGACCGCCTTCGGGGTGTTCTGGGGGATCTTCATGCTCATTGTCATGGCCGGGGCCGGAAACGGACTGACCAACGGATTGGTGGAAGGGGTAGCCAAATTCGCCACCAACTCGGCCCTGGTGTGGACCAACCGTACCGGGGAACCCTACAAGGGATACAAACGGGGAAGATACTGGAATATGGATGCCGAAGACATCGAGATTATCAGAAACAGGGTCCCCGAAGTGGAGATCCTGACTCCCAAGAATTTCGGTTCCGACGATAACAGCGGTCCCAACACCATCAGGGGAATCCGCAACGGGTCCTTCAACATCAAGGGCGATTACCCCGATTATGTGAAAATTGACCCGGTATCCATCGTGTACGGCCGCTGGATCAACGAAATGGATATGAGGGAAAAACGGAAAGTGTGCGTCATCGGCAACAAGGTCTTTGAGACCATGTTTGACAACGGGGAAAATCCCCTGGGAGAATACCTGAAAATTTCAGGTGTGTATTATCAGGTGGTCGGGGTGATCAAACCGGAAACCCGCATCAACATTAACGGCCGTACTGAGGAGTCGGTGAGTATCCCCTTCACCACCATGCAACAAACCTACAACATGGGGAATGCGGTGCACGTTCTGGCTTTCACGGCCAAGCCCGGTGTGCCGGTCAGCGTTGTCGAAGAAAAAGTCAAGGCCATCATCCGTCAGCGTCACGCCATATCCCCCACCGACGTGCAGGCCATCAGCGGGGTCAATATTGAAAAACAGTTTCTGCAAATGAAGGGGTTGTTTATCGGGATCAACATCCTTACCTGGATCGTGGGCATCGGGACCCTCATGGCAGGGGTGATCGGGGTTAGCAACATTATGCTGGTGATTGTGAAGGAACGCACCAGGGAAATCGGGGTGCAGCGGGCCCTGGGAGCACGGCCGGTGACCATCATCTCCCAGGTCATGCTCGAAAGCGTAGCCCTGACCACCGTGGCCGGCTATATCGGGCTTTCCCTGGGGGTCGGTCTCCTGGAACTCGTCAACAGAATTCTGGAAAGCCAATCACGCAACGAAGAAGAGATCTTCTTCCGCCACCCTGAGGTCAGTATTTCGGTAGCCCTGGCAGCGTTGGGGGTCCTGATTGTCGCAGGGTTGTTCGCAGGTTCGATTCCTGCCAGAAGAGCCCTCCAGATCAAACCCATCGAGGCATTGAGAGAAGAATAATAAGCGATGATTTAACAAATAATGATTAAAAGCCATGAAGAAAATTTTCAGAATTGCCGGTTTTGTGTTGTTAGGCCTTGTATTCATTGGGACCCTGGGCTTTCTCTACAAAAAATCACAGCCAGAACCTGAAATTTACGATGTGAAAAATCCGGAGGTCACCACGATTATCAAAAAGACGGTGGCCACGGGGTCTATAGAACCCCGGAAGGAGATAGAAATCAAACCCCAGGTTTCCGGAATTGTTGAGGAGTTGTTCATCGAAGCCGGAACGATGGTCAGAAAGGGAGATGTTCTGGCCAGGGTCAACATCATCCCCGACATGGTCAACCTCAACAATGCCGAGTCGAGGCTGAACCGTGCCAAGTTGAATTATGAAGATGCCAAAATCAATTACGACCGGCAGACCACCCTTTTTGAGAAGGAGGTGATTCCCCGTGAAGAGTACCAGAGGGCGCAGCTCGGTTTTAATGAGGCACGCGAAGAGATGGAGGCCGCCGAAAACAACCTCGACCTCATCCGCAAGGGAGTGACCCGCAGTTCTGCCAAAACCACCAATACCCTGATCAGGTCCACCATCGACGGCATGGTCCTCGACGTTCCCGTGAAGGAGGGATTTTCCGTGATCCAGGCCAACACGTTTAACGCCGGAACCACCATTGCCGTGGTCGCCGATATGAAAGACATGATCTTCATAGGAAAAGTCGACGAAACCGAAGTGGGCAAAATCAGGGAGGGCATGAACATTGAACTAACCATCGGGGCTATTGAAGAAGAGACCTTCCGGGCCGTTTTGAAATACATCGCCCCCAAAGGGAAAACTGAAAACGGGGCCATCCAGTTTGAGATCAAGGCCGACCTGGTGCTGGCCGAGAACCAGTTCATCCGCTCGGGCTACAGCGCCAATGCCGACATTGTCCTTGACCGCCGCGACAGCGTCCTCTCCATTCCCGAATCCATGCTCCATTTCGAGAAAGACACGGCCTATGTCGAGGTGGAGACCTCCCCGGGAAAATACGACAAAAGGGTGGTGAAAACCGGCCTTTCCGACGGCATCAATATCGAAATTACCGAAGGCCTGGCGAAAAAAGACAAGGTGAAAGGCGAAAAGATAGATCCCAAAGCCAAGAAAACAGAGGCATAACCCCTGCCGGCGCCGTCCTTTCCTGGTAGGGTATTCATTCCAAACGGGCTCCTAGCCGGGAAAGGCCTCCCCGTGAAAAACAGGTCACTGGGAATTCAGCGGGAATACATAACTTTACAGGTACTAAAACAGACGATAAAGCAATGAGACAGTGGATTATCATATCGGCGGTGTTGCTGGTGATGGCCGGCAGCACGGTGGTTCAGGCACAGGAAACATGGAGTTTGCAGCAGTGCGTGGACTATGCCCTGGAAAACAACATCCAGATCAGGCAGCAGGACCTGGCCGTCAAATATCAGGAGAATCAGCTGAGCCAGGCAAAAAGCAACCGGCTTCCCAACCTGAACGGACAGCTGGGGAATAACTATAACTTCGGAAGGTCCCTGACCTACCAGAATACTTACGAAAATACCAATTCCATGAGTATTTCGGGTTATCTGGGAACCGAAGTGACCCTGTGGAACGGGTTACAGATGCAGAACCTCATCAGGCAGCGCGATCTCGACCTGCAGGCCACCATTCTCGATATGCAAAAGGCCAAAGACGACCTGGTGCTGAACATTGCCGCCCTCTACCTCGAGATTCTCTTTGCCGAAGAGCTGATGGCCATCGATGAGGGCCAGATGGAGGTGACCCGGCAGCAGATCGACCGTACCCGCAAACTCATCGACGCAGGAAGCCAGGCCCGCGGCGCCCTCCTGGAAACAGAAGCCCAGCTGGCACGCGAAGAACTCCAGCTGGTAAATGACCAGAACCGCGCACAGCTGGCTTACCTCAACCTCTACCAAATGCTGGAACTCCCCATCAATAAGTCCTTCAGGGTGGAAAAACCCGACATCCCCGCTCCCGGGTCAGGAACCATGGGCTTTAACTCCCTCTCGGTTTTCAACAATGCCGTGCTTACACGTCCAGAAATAGTCGCCTCCCAGTTGAGAGTGGAGAGCGCCCGCAAACAGCTCGACCAGGCCCGCGGCGCCCGCTGGCCCAGCCTCTCCTTCGGCGCCAACTACTACAACAATTTCAACGACAACTACGTTAGGGCCATCAACAACAACCCCCTCGACACCGAAGTAATCCCCTTTTCTGACCAGCTCAAAAACAACAAACGTTATGGCTTCGGACTTACCCTTAACATTCCCGTTTTTAACAAATACCAGGTGAAAAACAGTATCGCGGCCTCCGAATTACAGGTATCGGACTATGAATACCGGCTGCAGAGCTCTAAAAACCTCCTCCAGAAGGATATCGAACAGGCTTACACCAACGCCCTGGCCGCCCTGAAAAAATATATCTCCAGCGAAAAAGCCGTCCATTCCAGCGAGGAAGCCTTCAGATATGCCGAGGAGAAATTCAGCGTGGGACTGGTCACCACCGTTGAGTACAACCAGATCAAAAATAACCTGACGGCAGCCCAGGGCCAGCTGTCACAGGCCAAATACGACTACATCTTCCGGACGAAAATACTGGACTTCTATAACGGAATCCCCATCAGGCTGTAAACATCACCCTAAGCCTGCCATAATGGGTGGCTGCTGATTTCAGACAGTTTCACACCCATCATTGAGAATTCTCCGGCCGATGTGGTATCTCCCGAAATCAGGGAAAAACAGAAAAGAGTCACCCCAGCAGGGTGGCTTTTTTCTATTTCTTTTTCAAACCCTCTATAAGCTCTTCGACCACCTTGACCGCAGAATCGCCGATTTCACGCGCTCCTTTGGAGATCTCCTGCAGGTCCTCCTCAAGGTTTTCATCGAGGTATTTCTTCACATCTTCCCCCATTTTGGAAATCTCTTCCGGAAGATTCTCAAAGACCGTCCTCCCCAACCGGGAAGTCTCCCTGTTGGCCAGAAACCTCCCCTTTAGCAGGGTAACCTCTATTTTTTCCTCCAGGGTCAGCTCCTCCCTGAATTTTTCAAAATACTCACCCGCAAACCTCGAAAAACGCTTGTTCGCCCACTTCCAGTCATTCTCGGTGAATTTGCTGCTGTTCTTTTCCACATTGGCCACGAACTTCTCAAACCCCTTCAGATAAGCCTCCTTTGTGGAGGGCTGCATACAGGAAGTGAGAATGATGGTAAGTAAAAGGAGTACACCTCCCCTGATCATGGTTGTTTGCATCTTCTTCAGTTTTGTTAGTACCCTTGTCAACTTTATGGTTTTTCCACTTTTTTACGCATGCGGAAATAAAAAGAATCCTTATCATCCGACACCTGCTTTGCCTGGTAAATACTGGCATTCAGCTCAAAACCGATGAGCAGGACCAGCGAAAAGAGGTAGATAAGCAGCAGAACGACCAGCAGGGTTCCGATGGAGCCGTAGAGTTTGTTATACTGACTGAAATTATTGATATAATAGGTGAATCCGAAAAGAAGGGCAATGCTCAGTAGGGTAGCCAGGGTACCTCCGGCCGAGATGAAGCGCCATTTGCTCTTTCGGGCCGGCGCCATATAGTAGAGAAAGGAGTAGGCAAAGAAAAAGAGAGCCAGAATAATCACCCATTTCCCCGTTGAAAAAAAGTAATAGGTGAACGTGTCAAAGAAAAACGATTTTTCAAGGAGAAAGTCAAGAAGCCGCTGTCCTCCGGTGACCAGGGCAATGGCCAGGGTGAGAAGCACGGCCTGGATACAGAGCAAAGCCACCGAAATAAGCCACTGGCTGTACCAGGTTCGCCGGTTGATGCTGTGAATCGTGGCATCAAAGGCCGACATGATCGCGGAGATACCATTGGTGGCAAAGATAAGAGCCATGAAAAACCCCAGCGACAACAAGCTGCCACGCGGCCGCGTAATGATATCCTCCACGGTATCCTCCACGGCGCTGAACACACTCTCGGGAACGATCGACTTGATCAGGAAAAATAACTCATCCTGAAAATTGGGAATCGGAATATAAGGAATAAGGGTGAAAATGAACAGAATGGCAGGGAAAAGAGCCAGGAAAAAATTGAAGGCAATGGCAGACGCCCTGGTGGTCAACGCTCCGTCAACGATGCTCCTCCAAAAAAAGACCGCCACATTATAAACGGGGACTCCATCAAAGAAGGGAAGGCTCACCTCTTTAGCACGGTCGGCAATTGCCGTGCCCCACCTGCGCACCCGCACAGCCACTCTTTGGTGCCATGGCATACCTATTCCTGTTTTTCAATTCTCAGCTGATGGATAATCTCCTTGCCCGTGTTTCTCTTTAACAGAAAATAAACCCTGAAGCTCCCCTGCCTGGTAGTCAGATTACCAATCACATACTGCGCTCCTTCCTTCCCGCCCTGGTGGATGACACTAAACTTCTCAGGCTGATGCCTGACAAAAAAACTATTCACGATCTGTTCCGCCTGGGCTTTGCTGTAAACATTGTCATTTTCCAGAATCACCAGTTCCACATTCTGATTGAAAAAACCTCCCAGCATTTTGGCATTGCCCGTCTTCAATCCAAGAATGATATCATCGGGAATCTGTCCTGAAACCTGGCTGATGGCCGCTATGGAGAAAAAGAGAAGCATCAGTGAGGATAAAACCGCTTTTTGAAATGCTTTCATTATATCTTCATTGTCTAAATTTGTACTCTATTGAATGCAAAAACTGTGCAAAAGCAAAACCGCTCATCAATTTTAGTGTAAATTTAGGAATTTTATTCATATCCCAAAGGATGAAGATCTGGCTTGTTGTTACCGGAAAGACTGATGCTCCCTGGCTTAAGCAGGGCATTGAGGTCTACCTGAAAAGAATCAGGCACTATCTTCCTTTTGAGATGAAAGTCATCGCCGACCTTAAAAACAGCGCCTCCCTCTCCCGTAATCTGCAAAAGGAAAAAGAGGGAGAAGCCCTTCTGGCATTTCTGGGGAACAGAAGTGAGGTCTATCTGCTTGATGAAAACGGGGAGGAACAAACCTCACGCCAGCTGGCAGCACTGGTGGAACGGAAAATGGTGGGAGGCTGCCGTGAGCTTTTTTTTGTCATCGGCGGTCCATATGGTTTCCCGGAAGAGGTGATTACCCGGGCCACCGGGAAAATTTCCCTCTCCAAACTCACCTTTTCCCACCAGATGGTCCGGTTATTGTTCGCAGAACAACTTTACAGGGCTTTGACCATCATCAGGGGGGAGCCTTACCACCACGACTGATATGAAGGAGTTTCTCAGAAAATACGGCTATTTCCTGCTTACCCTGTTTTTCCTGTTGCTGGCAGTAGTGCCTGAAACCGGCTTTTTCAGGCATCATCCCGAGAAACAGCTCATCGCGGGGTTTCAGGAAAAACTCCACCTGAAGGAGAGTCTCCTCGACACCCATCTCGACGAGGTGACGAAGCTCGCCTCCCAGCCGGGGTTCTGCGATAACTTCCTCAACACGATGGCTCCCTTTAACAGCCTGATGGAAAAGGAAGGCGTCGGATTTCTCATTTACCGCAACGAAAAACTCTTCTACTGGTCCGACCGGTCAGTAGCCTTCCGCGACCACCTACCCCTGTCGGTGGAACCCGGGGCTCCCGTGGTGCACTTCCCAAATGGCTATTACCTGGTCAAAAACATCCACAGCGACAGCCTTTCCATATACGGGCTTCTCCTGCTCAAATATGACTACTCACATGAGAACCATTACCTCAGGAATCACTTCTTTGAAGGGTCGGGCATTCCCGATGAGTTCAGGATAGCCCAACCTGGGGCCGCCGGGGGGGTGACCATCACTAACCGCAATGGCCAGAACCTCTTCTCCCTTCTTCCCGGAGGGGAGAGTCCCCTGCAAACCCCGTGGTCGTGGCTCTCCGGGGTGTTCACCCTTACGGCACTGATCATGATCCTCGTGTTCGCCAGGAAAACCCTGAAAAACAGCATCCCTCACATACTTACCCGGATGGCCTTTCTCCTGATGTTGCTCTTCCTCATTTACTATATGCATCTCCTTTTCAGGACGCCGGGACTATTTGGCCGGTTCACCATTTTTTCACCCACCCATTTTGCCCTCAGCAGCTGGCTCCCCTCTCTCGGCGATTTTCTCCTCCTGGCCCTTCTCTTCTTCTTTTTTATGGTCACCTATTACAAGGACATGCGTATCGCCGCCATTTCCCGCAGAAAAGCACCGCTGCGCACCATCGTACCCTTTTTGATCCTTCTGGTCTCCGCCTGCTGCTTTTTCATTACCGATGACCTTATTGGCAAACTCATCTACAACTCCAGTTTTTCATTTACCCTCAACCGGATCAACGAAATCACCCTCCATACCGTACTGGGCATCGGGTCCATTATGCTACTCCTTTTCGGGTTGCTGCTGCTTATCGTCCGCAGCACCAGGGAGGCACGCAAGGTCCTTCCGGTGCGCAGACTGGCCCTTTACCTCCTGGCCGCCCCCCTGCTCCCCGCACTCCTCCAGATCATCTTCAGGGGTTCTTGCTCGGGTACCGCACTCCTGCTCTTCCTTTTCACAGCCCTGGTCGCCACCCTATACTCCGGAAACCCCTCGCGCAGATACGGCATGAGTACCCTGGTCCTTTTCGTGGTCATCATCACCCTATACTCCCTGGCAGTCATCTATCACACCACCGTCAAAAAGGAAAGAGAAGTCCAGAAACTTATGGCCGGCAATCTTGTGGCGGAACACGACCCCGCTGCCGAAGTCTTCCTGGTGGAAATTCAGGAGGAGATCAGAACCGATCCCAATATCCCCGACTACCTGATCCCTCCCTTTGACAAAATCGACGAATACCTCGAAAATACCTACTTCAGCGGATTCTTCCGGCAGTATGACCTGCAGATCACCGTTTGTACGGGTGCCGACAGCGTCACCCTCAGACCGCAAAACATACAAACCCCCTGTTTTCCCTTCTTCGATGCCATGATCGGGAACCAGGGAGTGCAACTGCCGGGAACCGACTTTTACTATATGGACAATATGGATGGCAGGATCACCTACTTCGGGAAACTCCACTATCCCCTCTCGGCCGACTCGATCGGAGTCTCCATTTTCATCGACCTTAAATCCCGGATCCTGTCTGAAGGAATAGGCTTCCCTGAACTGCTCATTGACAAGTCGATGCGCAAACCTGCCAACTATAAAAGATTCGACTATGCCAAGTATTTCGGCGGAGAACTCGTCGACCGCCATGGATATTACCCCTACAACTACTACATCTATTCTTACAATTTCGAAGACAGAGAGTTCAGTTACAATATCTGGGATGGTTACGAGCACCTGATCCACCGCACCCACGAAGACAACTACGTGATTGTCAGCCGCAGCCTTTACACCTTCGTCGATTACCTCATCTCCTTCCCTTATCTCTTTTCCTTCTATTTCCTCTTTTCCCTGGCCGCCCTGCTGCTTCTCCAGCCGGGAATGAGGACGAAAAAAGTTCTCTTCGACCTGAAATTCAGGATCCAGGCGGCCATTATCTCGATTGTGTTCATCTCACTGCTGGTCGTAGCCTTGAGCACTATCCTCTATAATATCGAAGAGTCGAAAATCAGGTTACGTGAAGACCTCGACCATAAAATGAATTCCATAGCCATGGAAATGGACATGCAACTGGAGAATGTGGCCCTCATTTCCCCGGAAATGAGGGATTGGCTGATGCCCGAGCTCTTTAAACTGTCGAATGTCTTTGAAACCGATATCAACATCTACGGGGTCGAAGGAGACCTCATCGTCTCCTCACGCCCCGAGATTTTTGGCAGGGGACTGGTCTCGGAAAGAATAAACGCTCAGGCTTACTTCGAGTTGTTCGAAAATTTCCAGACCAACTATTTCCAGCCCGAAAAAATCGGCGGACTGAGTTACCTCTCGGCCTACGAGCCGATCATCAACAACAACGGAGACTACCTGGGATTCATCAACCTGCCCTATTTCACCCACCAGGACAAGTACAGCCAGGAGATTTCCACCTATATAGTGGCCTTCATCAACCTATACGTACTTCTTTTCCTGGCCAGCATGGCCGTGGCCGTCATCATTGCCAACCAAATCACCCTTCCCCTGGCCACCATCAGGGAAAACCTCCGGAAAATGGAATTCGGCAAAAGGAATGAGCCTTTAAGTTATTCGCGTGATGATGAAATCGGTAAACTGGTGAAGGAATACAACAGAAAGGTAGATGAACTGGCGGTGAGCGCCGATTTGCTGGCCCGGTCGGAAAGAGAGAGTGCCTGGCGGGAAATGGCCAAGCAGGTGGCCCACGAAATCAAGAATCCCCTGACTCCCATGAAGCTGAATATTCAGCATTTGCAACGCTTCAGGGGCGAAGGCCACGAATACCGCGAGTATGTCGACCGTATTGCCCGCAACCTGATCGACCAAATCGACACCTTGTCGGAAATCGCCACCGAATTTTCCAACTTCGCCCAGATCCCCAGGGCCATGAAGCAGGTTTTTAACCTCAACACCCAAATATCAAAGGTGATAGAACTTTATGAAAACCACGACCGCGTCAATATTTCCTTTGACGGGGGCGATGACGATAAGATCCTGGTCAATGCCGACCGGGAGCAGCTCTCCCGTGCCTTGATTAACCTGATCAAAAACGGCATCCAGGCCATTCCCGAAGAAAAGGAGGGCAGTATCATCATCTCGGTCAGAAAAAAAGAACACATGGTGGTCATCGCGGTGGCCGACAATGGTACCGGGATTCCTCTGGAATTACAGGAGAAGATGTTCAGTCCCAGCTTCACCACCAAGTCAAGCGGCATGGGACTGGGACTCGCCATCGTCAAGAGTATCGCCGAGAATTTCAACGGCAGGGTATGGTACGACACGGTAATCAACCAAGGCACCACTTTTTACATGGAGATACCCATCTTTAACGAATAAAAAAAATAAGCATGGTTCCTTTGTCATTCCTGGAAATCATCAGTCGCCTGCGGGTGATGGAGCTTCCCACCACCGATCTGGTCATAGGCATCGGATCGGGAGGAGTGGTTCCCGCAGCCCTCGTTGCCAGCCAATTGGGTGCAGAACTCAGGGTCATCACCCTGAACTACCGCGATGAGGATAATAAACCCCGCTACCAGGATCCTCTGGTGACCGGGATGCCGGCCGACCTCGACCTGGAAGGCAAAAAAATCCTCCTGGTCGACGACGTTTCCGTTTCCGGGAAAACCCTGCAAACCGCCCTTCTGCTATTGAAAGGACACCAGGTGAAAACCCTCACCATGAAGGGAAAAGCCGATTTCGTCCTCTTCCCGGAAATCAAAGAGTGCGTCAGGTGGCCCTGGAAATCATGAGCCGTCACCGCGCTCCGGTCACCTTACCATTCCTCCATTTCCACGTGCCATCGCAGGACTCCATGATTCCATTGTCCAAACTCAAAACT
>CAZMMX010000003.1:58229-146773 GCA_964567485.1 uncultured Prolixibacteraceae bacterium
CCATTTCCACGTGCCATCGCAGGACTCCATGATTCCATTGTCCAAACTCAAAACTTAAGACTTAAGGTTTAAGAGTTAGGACTCAGGATTTAATATTAAAGACTCAAGACTCAGGATTTAATATTGAAGACCCAAGACTCAGGATCTCAGACTTAGGACTCATTACTCATGATTTATTTCCCGTGTCTGAAAAGGGTCTCCTTTTCGGTTTTGGTGAGGCTGTCATACCCTTCGGTACTGATTTTATCGAGGATGCGGTTGAGTTCCTGGTGGTCGGCACTCCGTTGGCGGTTATATTCGTAGTCATCACGGGGGGGCTGCCGGTGCACCACCCTTACCGTTCTCCGGGGCTTGAAGAGACCGGCCAGCCAATCGGCCACCTGGTAAAACGGGCGGACAATGTCGCTGCCTCTTCGTTCCTGACGGAAAAAGAACCATCCGGCGGCGGCACCTCCCAGGTGGGCCAGGTTACCCCCTGGATTGGAGGTGGAAATGCCCAGGACATAGCTGATGATCATGAACAAAGCCAGGAATTTCAAGGGGACATTTCCGATCAGAAAGAGCCTGATTTCCCGGTTGGGATCACGGAAGGCCGTAGCGATCAAAATAGCAGCAATCGACGCTGAGGCTCCCAGGAGCAGCGTCGAACCTATCATACCTTCAAAAACCGGAAAGAAGTTATACCCCCCCATGTAGAGAAGGCCTCCTGCTAATCCCCCCAGAAGGTAAAGCCCCAGCAACTGCCGCGAGGTGTAGTATTCGAGGAATAACCGTCCGAACCAATAGAGGACCAGCAGGTTGAAAAGGATATGGAGAAAATTGACATGGAGGAACATATAGGAGATCAAGGTCCAGGGCCGTGCCAGCCATCCCCCGAAAGAGGCGGGAAGCATAAAAAAAACGGCCACGTCAAACGAACTACCCGACAGAAAGAGGATCACCCTGACCCCCCTGAACAGGAGAAAAAGGGCCAGCTGGGCATAGATCAGCCGGGTAATAACCGATCCTGTTCTAAAGGACCCCTTTATGTCGTTCCATATCTCTGTAAGCATATCCCTTCCTCCATTTTTCGCCCCCAAACGGGGTGTGACATCCCTCTCGCTGTAAGGAAACGGCAACTTCCCCGTTGAGCGGAATCAATAGAATGTTTTGGTGGTTTTATTCCAGTATTTGATCATGAAAAAACCGAACAGCATACCCCCCAGATGAGCAAAGTGGGCGATGCTTCCTCCTGAGTTGGTGAGGCCGAGATATAACTCGAGAACACCGTAGCCGATCACGAAATACTTCGCCTTGATGGGAATGGGCGGGAAAAGGAGCATCAGTTGGGTATTGGGAAAGAGCATCCCGAAAGCCAGCAGTACGCCGTAGACAGCACCGGAAGCCCCCACCGTCGGAATGTCCATCTTCATCTGAAGGACCTGTCGCATGATTTTTTCGCCTTCCGAGGCAAAGGCCGCACTCGAGGGATCATCGTACCAGTTGGTGATGAAATCACGTAATCCTGTTGTGGGAGAAGAGAGGTTCCGGGTGACAAATTTATCGAGGATTTCGGGGGCCGGGGTGTTCACAAAGGCCGTCAGGGTATTCTCCATAGAGGAGATTTCCAAATGGTTGACGAACATATGAAGAGCCACGGCTCCCAAACCAGTGACGAAATAGTAGATAAGGAACCTGCGTGGACCCCATACGCTCTCCAGCACCCTTCCGAACATCCAAAGGGCGAACATGTTGAAGAAGAGATGAGTGATACCGCCATGCATGAACATGTGGGTGATCACCTGATAAAACCTGAACTTTTCCGACCCAGGATAGTGCATGCCCAGCTTTTCGGTCAGGTCAACCCCCGAGCGCTGCATAATAAAAGTGGCCAGCAGCATCAGCACATTTATAATGATCAGGTTTTTCACGACTGCCGGGGTCTCCCTGAAAACCGGCCTGTACTGGTTCATAACGGTTTTTTTAACATTTGGTCAGACAATAACCCGGCCACTTCTCCTCCCGGGGAAGAAAAGCGACAAAGTGTCATCTTTCGAAGAGTTTTTCCACCTCTTCAATGGGGATGATGGTCAGGACTCTTCTTCCGTCGGCCGTATAGTTGGGCGAAGCACAGGAGAGAAGTTGTCCGGCGAGCTGCTCCATTTCCGCAGGCTGCATATCCTCCCCGGTGCTCATGGCCGAAGCCCTGGCCAGCGAAACGGCGACTTGTTCCCTGATACGCGTTCTGGCGTTAAGGGGCGAATTCTTAAACTCTTCAAGGAGCTTTTCCACGATCTCCACCGGGGAGGAGACTTCCAGAACTCCCGGAACTCCGCTGATGATGAAGGTTTCCTTGCCGAACTCCCTGATGTCAAATCCCAGGGCCTGCATATCGGGCAGCACATCGCGGAGAATTTCGGCATCGGCAGCGTTGAGTTCAAAGGTATGAGGAAACAGGATCTGCTGGCTGGCGACCTGGTCGGTTTTGAGAACGTCAAGAAACCTCTCGTAGAGGATTCTTTCCCAGGCTCTCCGCTGTTCTATGACCATCATGCCCGACTTGACCGGCAGAACCAGGTACTTTTTTTTGAGCTGAAACACCCTGATTCCTCCGAAGCTCATCCCGGAATTTCCGAAAGCCGAGGTTTGCACCACTTCATGAAAACCGGCGTTTTCCTCTTCCTGGGTCTCCCCTTCCACCTCTGTCCTGCCGGGATAAAGGGTGTCCCAGTGTTGCAGCGACTGCCGCTGCCTGCGCCACTCCTCCTCTTCCCGGTTGGAGGTGAAGGGATTGTACCCCGGGGTCATGCTTGTCCAGGGTATGTCGACCGTGGTCCCCGGCCGCGGAGGCAACGGAATCTCCACACTCCCCTCCTGGTCAAAATCGATGGAGGGCACCACATTGTTCCTGCCCAGCGTTTCCCGCACAGCAGCATTGACGATCTGCCAGAGGGCACTCTCATTTTCAAACTTAATCTCTGTCTTGGTAGGATGAACATTGATATCGATGGTTTCCGTAGCCACATCCAGAAAGAGGAAATAAGAGGGGTAGGCATCAGCAGGAAGCAGCTTTTCGTAGGCCTGCATCACGGACTTATGAAACCCCGGATGACGCATATACCTGCGGTTGACAAAAAAGAACTGCTCGCCCATGGTCTTGCGGGCATGCCGGGGAAGGCCCGTATACCCCGTCAGGGTGACCAGTGAAGTCCTGCTTTCCACGGGAATCAACGCCTGGTGAACCGATTTCCCGAAAATATCGGAAATCCGTTTCCGTTGCGTCGCCACCGGAAGATCGTGAAGCAGGTTGTTGTTATGGTAAAGCTGAAAGGAAATCTCAGGGTTGGGGATGGCCACCCTCTGTACCTCGGTGATGATATTCTTCAGTTCATAACTGTCAGACTTCAGGAATTTCCTGCGTGCAGGTACGTTGAAAAAGAGGTTTTTTACCTGGATGGTGGTCCCGTTTCCGCAGCCTGCGGGTTCCTGGGTCATCACCCGGGTGGCGGAAATATGAAGGTAGGTTCCTGTTTCGTCGTCACGGCGTTTGGTGCGCAGCTCCACGTCGGCGATGGCGGCAATGGAGGCCAGGGCTTCCCCGCGGAAGCCCATGGTGCGAATCGCAAAAAGATCCTGGGCACTTCTGATCTTGGATGTGGCATGCCTCTCAAAGGCCATCCGGGCATCAACGGGACTCATCCCACAGCCGTTGTCGGTCACCTGTATCAGCGTCTTCCCGGAATCCTTCACGTGAATGATGATCTCCCCGGCACCGGAATCCATGGCATTCTCGATCAGCTCCTTCACCACCGAGGCAGGCCTCTGGATCACCTCTCCCGCGGCAATCTGGTTGGCTACGGAGTCGGGTAATAACTGGATTACATCGGACACAAACAGGGAATTACCGGTATAATAAAAAGTAAAAAATAAGAAACAGGATGCCGATGATGACCAGCAGGCGTCTGTTACTCTGCCTGCGTGCGTCGGGAGTGGTGCGGCTGCTGTTTCTCATGGCCTTGCGAAACTGCCCCCTGATATAAGGCCGGTGACTTCCCGATTCCCCCCGGTCAGAAGGATCTCCCTTTATACCCAGTTCCTCCCTGATCAGGCGCACCCGCTCTTCCCGATCTTCCTGGTCAGGATCCCAATATCGGGGCTTGAATTCAAACTGCCGCGGCTTGGGAAGGTTAAAAAACTTCAGTGCCATAATCGTGTTCCTCCTCTTTTTTGCAAAGATAAACGGTTTTGGCCAATCATTTCTGGCGAAAGAAGATCTGTAAGGGGACTCCTGAAAAATTGAACTTCTCACGAAGCTGGTTCTCCAGGTAACGCTTGTAAGGCTCCCTGATGTACTGGGGCAGGTTGGCGAAAAATACAAACCCGGGAGCATGCGAGGGAAGCTGCGTGCAATACTTGATCTTGATAAATTTCCCCTTCCATGACGGCGGGGGATAATTCTCAATAGCCGCCAGCATCACCTCGTTCAATTCCGAAGTCTTGATCTTCCGCTTGCGGCTAAGGTAGACTTCCATGGCCGTTTCCAGGGCCTTGTGGATCCTCTGCTTGGTCAAAGCCGATATGAACACCATGGGGACATCGGTAAAGGGGGCTATCCTCTCCAATATATCCTTTTTGAAACGGTTTAGCGTGGAGTTGTCCTTCTCAACCAGATCCCACTTATTGATCAGCAGGATGACCCCCTTTTTATTTTTAAGGATCAGGTTAAAAATGGAGAGGTCCTGGGCTTCGATGCCTCTTTCGGCATCGAGCATCAGCATGCAAACGTCTGATTCTTCAATGGTCCTTACCGACCTGAGGACGGAGTAAAACTCCAGGTCTTCCTTTACCCTGGCACGTTTCCTGAGTCCTGCCGTGTCGACGATGATGAAATCATAGCCGAACTTGTTGTAACGTGAATGAATGGCATCGCGGGTAGTCCCGGCAATGTCGGTAACGATATTGCGTTCTTCGCCGACCAGGGCATTGATAAAGGAAGATTTTCCCACGTTGGGGCGGCCGACCACGGTAAACCGGGGCAGGGCATCCTCCTCCTCTTCACCTGCAGAAGGGGGTAAAAACTCCACCACGGCATCGAGCACCTCACCGGTGCCGCTTCCCGTCATCGATGATACGGGGAAGATATCCCCCAGTCCCAGGCCATAAAACTCCTGGGCATCGGCAAGGCGAATGTGGTTATCCACCTTGTTGACCACCAGGAGCACCTTTTTATCGCTTTTACGGAGAATCAGAGCCATGGCCTCGTCGAGATCGGTGATTCCTGTCTCCACATCCACCACAAAAAGGATCACATCGGCCTCATCAAGGGCCAGGTGCACCTGTTTGCGGATCTGCTCCTCGAAAACATCGTCGGAATGAATCACATACCCCCCCGTGTCAATCACCGAGAAATCGAACCCATTCCAGGTACACTTACCATAAATACGATCACGGGTCACCCCTGAGACGTCATCGACGATGGCCATCCGTGATTCCACAAACCTGTTGAAAAGTGTCGACTTGCCTACATTGGGACGGCCGACAATAGCTACTATACTACTCATATTCAATTTTCTGCTTTATATCCGAAACGGCTGATCGTCCGTTCGTTCTCCCGCCACTCTTTGGCCACCTTCACATACAACTCCAGGAAAATCTTCCTTCCGAAGAACTCTTCCGCTTCCTGGCGGGCCATGGTTCCCACCTTCCTCAGGGCCAGTCCTCCCTTTCCGATGATGATCCCCTTTTGCGAATCCCGCTCCACATAAATAACGCCCCTGATCCTGAGCAGGTCACCATCGGTAATAAACTCCTCTACCTCCACTTCCACAGCATAGGGAATCTCCTTCTGATAATTGATCAGTATCTTTTCCCTGATGATCTCTTGCATGAAAAACCGCTCACTGCGGTCGGTAAGTTCATCTTTCGGAAAATAGGGGGGATTCTCGGGAAGCCACTCCAGTATGCGGTCAAAAACCGGCGTAAGGTTAAACTTTTCGGTAGCCGATACCGGGAAAATGGCGGCTTCAGGAAAAATCCCGCTCCAATATTCAAAAAGCCTGATCACCTCTTCCTGGTTCGAAAGATCGATCTTATTAATCAGCACAATCAGAGGAACACCGGCCTTTTTAACTTTGGCGACATAATCACTGTTTTTCGCCGGATCTTCTTTTACATCGGTCACGTACAGAATGATATCGGCATCGTCGAGTGCCGTCTCCACGAACTTCATCATGGTCTCCTGCAGTTTATAGCCGGGTTTGAGAATCCCCGGAGTGTCGGAATAGACGATCTGGAAATCTTCGCCGTTGACAATCCCCTTGATGCGGTGACGGGTGGTCTGCATCTTGGAAGTGATAATCGACAGCCTCTCGCCGACCAGGGTATTCATGATGGTCGATTTTCCCACATTGGGGTTCCCGATGATGTTGACAAATCCTGCTTTATGTGACATAGAATACAATTCGCTAAAAATCAGTGCAAAGATAGAAAAAAAGAGATGAATGGCCGGATTGGGGCCTTCAAATGGGGAAGATGACCATTAATTTCACTTTCGGCTCTTTAGGGTGCTTTCTGCCTGGCGATTTTCACCCTCTTAAGGCACTCCCTTCCGGAAGCGGGCGAAAGATTCCTCCCACTCATCTCCGGAAAACTGGTCGGTAAGGGCGATGAGTTCTGTGATTCCCGGGGAGTGGTCAACAGGGCGGATTCTGGTTTGTTCGGGGGTGCACTCCACCGCCAGGAGCCTGTCGCCGCTCACCATGAGGAATCCCTTGATGCGGTATGCGCGGGAAGCCCATTCTGCCAGAAAACCGGGAATTCTGTCCTCAGGCATGGGCCTGGTAGATTTCAGCACCAGCGTGGAGACCTCAGGACGGGCCAGGGCTCCCTCCATGGCCGGGAAAAAGCGGGGTTTCCGCAGGAACCTCTCCCGGAAGGGCACCCGGCAAAAGGAAGTGGTGACGATTTCGGCAAAGGGGTTGACGTTCTGGGCGAAATCTATGGCCAAGGGCGTCTTTTCAGCTGCCAGATCAACCTTGTTTACCACGATGATATCGGCCATGCGTAACTGGTGAACCACCCGGGGCATCATTTTTCCGGTGCGGGCGTAACCGGCGGCATCCAAAATACACCAATGGAGAGCCACATGGACCCGCCCCGACAAGGGGGTATGGCTGAACATCTCCGCAAGGGCGGTGGGATCGGATAATCCCGAAGCCTCCAGAATCAGCAAGTCAGGAGAATGCCGGCGCACGAAACCCTCAAGCGAGGCCATGAACTCCCCCAGCAAACAAACACAAAACACCGACCCGTTGTTGATCTCCAACAAGGCAAAACGGCCTCCCGACTCCTCAAGAGCATAGCGGTCGGTGTTGACGGGGGCAAACTCATTCTGGATCACCCCCACACGCTTACCCTCTGGCAGTCCGGCCAAAACCTCCCCCAGAAATGTGGTTTTGCCGCTGCCCAGAAATCCCGACACAATATGCAGGGGAATGGATGCCACGAAACTCTTTTTATAAGATTTTTATACTGAAACGACTCTTTTTATCTCATTTTTCTCTTCACAGGCCAAAGTTGGGAATAATTTAAATTCATTCTGTTTTTTCTTTCCGGAAGGAATCTACAATTTTGTCCACTTCAATTTTAAAAAATCAGGGTGCCATGAGTGGGTTCTTCGGAAGTATCGGCAAGGCCAATTGTGTATACGATGTCTTTTATGGCACCGACTATCATTCCCACCTGGGGACCAAACGTGCCGGCATGGCTTTTTACAATGCCTGGCTAGGTTTTCAGCGGGCCATTCACAGCATCGAAAACGACTATTTCAGGAGCAAGTTCGCCGATGACATCAAGGGATTTGCCGCCAACAGCGGCATCGGGGTCATCAGTGATATGGAAGCGCAGCCCATCGTGGTGAATTCGCATCTGGGAAAATTCGCCATCGCCACGGTGAGTAAGATCGTGAACCTCACAGAACTGGAGGCGCGGCTTCTGAAACAACGGCAGCACTTTGCCGAGACCAGCCAGGGAGCCGCCAACCCCACTGAACTGGTGGCCATGCTGATTTGTGAAGCCAGCGACCTGGTTTCGGGCATTGAAAATGTCTTTGACCGGGTGAAAGGCTCCTGTTCCATTCTGCTGCTGACGGAAAACGGTATCATTGCCGCCCGTGATAAACTGGGACGTACCCCTGTGATTCTCGGAAGCAAGGAGGATACCCTGGCCGTGGCCACTGAGTCGTGTTCGTTCTTCAACCTGGGCTTTGAAACTCTGCGCGACCTGGGACCCGGGGAAATCGTGCGGGTGACCGCCGACGGTATCGAGGTGCTGCGCCAACCCAACGAAAAAATGCAGATCTGCGCTTTTCTGTGGGTTTACTATGGCTACCCCCCTTCCTTTTATGAGGGGATTAACGTGGAGGAGTGCCGCTACCGCTGCGGTGCCGCTCTGGCGCAACGCGATAATGCCGACGCCGACTTCGTATCGGGAATTCCTGATTCAGGGGTGGCCCATGCCGTGGGTTACAGCAACAAAAGCCGCATCCCCTACATGCGGCCCTATGCCAAGTACACCCCCACCTGGCCCCGCAGCTTCATGCCCCAGAACCAGGAAATCCGCGACCTCGTCGCTAAAATGAAACTGATCCCCAACCGCTCCCTGGTGGGCGGAAAATCGGGAATTTTCTGCGACGACTCCATCGTCAGAGGAACCCAGCTCGTGGGAAACACCCACGACCTCTATGAAGCCGGAATCCGCGAAATCCACATGAGAATCGCCTGCCCTCCCCTTCTTTATCCCTGCGAATTCCTCAACTTCTCACGTTCCAAAAAAACGACGGACCTGGCAACCCGCAAGGCCATAAAAACCCTAGAGGGCGAAAAAGATGTGGATATCAGTCGATATGAGAATCCTGAAAACGAAGAGTATAAGGCCATGACCGATACCATCCGCAAAAACCTCAACCTCACTACCCTGAAATTCCAGCACATCGGCGACCTGGTCACGGCCATCGGACTCCCCAGGGAAAAGGTGTGCACCCACTGCTGGGATAATAGCAGCTACTTTTAAGGATCAGGGGCGCCGGGCAGCTTATAAAAGATATGGTTGCATGGGGGTTTATCTCCCCGGGCCCAATTTTTCAATGGCGCTGTTCAGGCGGGCGATGGTCTCCGTTTTTCCCAGGAGTTCACAGATGCGGAACAGGTCAGGGCCTACATTTCCTCCAACGAGGGCAATGCGCAGGGCATTCATCACATCGCCGAAGTGCCATCCCCTGTCGTTCATGAAGGCTGAAAATTTCTCCTTCAGGGGTACAGCCTCCCACACGTCAGCACCTGCAAGAAGATGAGCGATCTCCCCCACGGCTTCGGGAATACCCGTTTTCCACCTTTTAGCCACGGCTTTTTCATCATACACTGCCGGTGCCTCAAAGAAATAGCGGCCCTGTTCCCAGAAGTCTCCGACAAAATCGCACCGTTCCTTGATCTCTTCCACCACCGACACCACAGTTGCCAGGGTAACGGTCACGTTTTTGGAATAAAGGATGGGAACCACCATACGGGCCAGTTCCTGTGATGATTTGTTCTGAAGGTATTGGCGGTTGAACCAGCGGGCTTTTTCGGGATCGAAGCGGGAGCCTGCCTTCACCACGCGGTCCAGGCTGAAACTCGCGGCCATCTCCTCAAGGGTGAAAATCTCCTGGTCGGTGCCCGGGTTCCACCCCAGTAAGGCCAGAAGGTTCAGGAAAGCCTCGGGAAAATAGCCGTCTTCGCGGTAACCCCTGTAGGACTCGCCACTTTCGGGATCTTTCCAGCGCAGCGGAAATACCGGAAATCCCATTTTGTCGCCATCACGCTTGCTCAGTTTTCCCTTACCCTGGGGCTTCAGGATCAGAGGAAGATGGGAGAAACGCGGACGGCTCTCCTCCCACCCAAGAGCCTGGTAAAGAAGAACATGCAGGGGCAGCGAGGGAAGCCACTCCT
This sequence comes from uncultured Prolixibacteraceae bacterium, assembly GCA_964567485.1. Taxonomy (GTDB): domain Bacteria; phylum Bacteroidota; class Bacteroidia; order Bacteroidales; family Prolixibacteraceae; genus UBA1413. The sequence continues at coordinate 68,192 of CAZMMX010000003.1, forward strand.
CACCCCTGATGACATGGGAGATCTCCATCAGATGGTCATCGACGACATTGGCAAGGTGGTAGGTGGGCATGCCGTCCGATTTGAAGAGGACCTTATCATCGAGCTCACGGGTGTTGAAGGTCACACTTCCGCGTATGAGGTCCTCTTCGGTGACGTCGATATTTTCAGGCATCCGGAAGCGGACGGCGTAGGGCTCACCGGCGTCGAGCAGCCGCTGAACCTCCCCGGCAGGAAGAGCCAGGGAATTGCGGAGCCCCATGCGGGTGTGCTGGCCGTAGGAAAAAATCTCTCCCTTAGCCTCGGCCTGCGCCCTGAGTTCATCGAGCTCGGCAGGCGTGTCAAAGGAGATGTATGCCCACCCCGACTCCACCAGCTGCTGGGCATAGCCGGCGTAGATCTCCTTCCGCTCACTCTGCCGGTAGGGACCATAACTCCCCCCAAAACCGGGACCTTCATCGGGAATCAGTCCGCACCAACGCAAACTCTCCACGATATACTCCTCGGCACCGGGAACATACCGCGTCTGGTCTGTGTCTTCGATACGCAACAAAAAATCACCGCCATGCCTGCGGGCAAAAAGATAATTGAACAACGCCGTTCTTACCCCACCCATATGGAGGGGACCTGTCGGACTGGGTGCAAAACGCACACGGACTCTTCTTTCGCTCATCGTCGTAAAATTTGCGGCAAAGATAGGGAAAACACAGCGATGAGAAATGAACCCCGGGACTGTCATTTATCACAAAAAAATACGGATCCTTTTTGTTAATTTGGGGCCTGATCAAAAATTATGACAGTTATGTACGGAAAAATGAAGCAGGATCTGGTTAAGACCCTTGAAGGTCTGAAAGAGCAGGGGTTATATAAAACCGAAAGGATCATCACCTCGGCACAGGGGGCTGAAATAACGCTGAACTCCGGGGAGCGGGCGCTCAACTTCTGCGCCAACAATTACCTGGGACTGGCATCCCATCCGGCGGTGGTCAGGGCAGCCCAGGAGATCATGAATGACTGGGGCTTCGGGCTCTCGTCGGTGAGGTTTATCTGTGGCACCCAGCAGATCCACAAAGAGCTGGAATCAAGGGTCTCCCGGTTCCTGGGAACCGAAGATACCATTCTGTACTGTGCCGCTTTCGATGCCAACGGCGGAGTTTTTGAACCGTTGCTGGGAGAGGAGGGCGCCATCATCTCAGACGAATTGAACCACGCTTCCATCATCGACGGCGTGCGGCTTTGCAAAGCCCGGCGGTACCGCTACAAACATTCCGACATGGGAGAATTGGAAAAATGCCTTCAGGAAGCCCAATCGGCCACCTACCGCCTGGTGGTCACCGACGGCGTCTTTTCCATGGACGGCGACATTTGCAAATTACCCGAGATCGTAGCCTTGTGCGATCGCTATGATGCCCTGGTGATGGTCGACGATTCCCATGCCACAGGCTATATCGGCGCCACAGGCCGCGGAACTGCCGAACATTACGGCCTGCTGGGCAAGATCGACATCATCACCACCACCTTCGGCAAGGCCATGGGCGGTGGCAACGGCGGATGCACCTCCGGCAGAAAGGAAATCATTGAAATGCTCAGGCAGCGGTCACGCCCCTACCTCTTCTCCAATACCCTGGCCCCCGCCACCGTGGGCGCTACCCTCAAAGCCATTGATCTCCTCGAAGAGAATTCCGAAATGTCGAACAGCGTGATGATCAAAGCCCGCCGCTTCCGCACCAAAATGGAAACCGCCGGCTTTGACCTGGTCAAAGGAGATACCGCCATCATCCCCGTGATGATCTATGATGAACCCAGGGCCATCCGCTTTGCCGACGAACTGCTGAAAGAAGGAGTCTATGTGATCGGCTTCGTCTTCCCCGTGGTACCCCGCGGAAAAGCCCGCATCCGCGTGCAAATATCCGCTGCCCACTCCGAAGAACAAATCGACAAAGCAGTTAATGCCTTTATTAAGGCCGGAAAAAAACTGAACCTCATCAGCTAGGTCTGCTCTATCAGCCAGGTCTGCTCACTGTCCTGACAGATCCAGGAGAAGAAGTGAGCGATTCACACAGGACTGGCAGAGGTGGTGGCTGAGTATATGGCTCAGGATAAGGCGAATTCCCAAAGGGTGTCGTCCTCATAGGCCTGGTTGCGATACCGGGGGATAAATCCTGCATCGCGGATCGCCTGTTGTATTCCTTCTGCATCAAAACTGTAGCGGGCCCCCGCTTTGGAGACTACGTTTTCCTCCATCATGATGGAGCCGAAGTCGTTGGCCCCGGCATGGAGGGCGAGTTGGCCCGTTACAGCCCCCACCGTAAGCCAGGAAGCCTGAATATTGGAGATGTTGTGGAGCATCAGCCTGCTGATGGCCACCAACCGCAGGTAGTCATGGGCGGTACTGCGGTTGCGTATTCCCTGCTTTTGAAGCTGCGTTCCCTCATCCATGAATGGCCAGGGCACAAAAGTGACAAAACCACAGGCCCCGTCAGGCTTCTCACTTTGGAGCTTCCGCAGATGGTCGAGGTGTTCTATCCTCTCCCGGGGGGTTTCGATGTGGCCATACATCATGGTCGCCGACGTCACCAGGTGCATGCGGTGGGCCTCCCGCATCACGTCAAGCCACTCCCCCGTTTTGCACTTCCCGGGGGAGATGATGCCCCGCACCCTGTCGGAAAGAATTTCAGCCCCGGCACCCGGAAGACTCTCCATGCCTGCCGCGACCAGCTCCTCAAGGATATAACGATAGCTCTTCCGCTCCTTGCGGGCGATGAAGACCACTTCCGGAGGCCCCAGAGCATGAAGCTTCAGCTGGGGAAACCTCTCCTTCAGCTGCCGGAACAGGGTGGTATAAAAGTCAAGACCCAATTGGGGATGCATCCCCCCCTGCAGGAGCACCTGACGGCCTCCGGCCTTGAAAAGCTCTTCGATTTTCAGAAAATAGTCGTCAAGAGTGGTGATGTAAGCCGCCTCATCCCCTTTTTTGCAGTGGAAATTACAAAACTGGCACCCCGATATGCAAACATTGGTAATATTGATGTTCCGGTCGATGATCCATCCCACCCTGTCTCCCGGAATCTTGCGCCTGCGCACCTCATCGGCGGCAGCCATCAGCTCTCCCCCGGGGGCCTTTTCATACAGCCAGAGCCCCTCATCCACACTCAGCTCCTCACCCTCCAGCGCCCTGCACAGCAGCTTGTCACACTTCATCTGTATATAATATTTAGTTACGATGGTAAATTACGTGAAACAGAGGGTAACCCCTGAAATCCGGCAGTCCCAGGCCGCCAGGCCGGAATGGCACCATCATTTGCCTCATACAAACCTGGCATCATGATTATTCCCTTTGTTCATTTCCGCGCAACAGTTTTACCATCCCCACGTTTTTGCTACATTTAGGCTCTCAAAATCATTTTACTGACACCATAATAACCAGGAACCACTATGCTCACAAAAGTTTCAAAAATAACGGATATTCCGGAAAATAGTACTCTGGCGCTTCTCTTTAGTGACTGGGACCAGCTTCCCATGGCACTGACGGCCGATGAGAAGACCCGCTGGGAGAGACAGCCGGCGAAGACTGATTTTCTGCTGTTGCACAGGCTACCGCGTTTTATATTTCTGTTCCGGGTCGATGCTTCCAAAGGTGAAGCGGCCCTGAGAGAGAGCTGCCGTAAGGCCGGTGCCGCCTATATGGATGCTGTCAAACAGGAAAAACAGGAAAACGTAGCCATCGTCGGACTTACCGCTCCCGGAAACACCCTAGCATTCACAGAGGGATTTCTGTTGGCGGGCTACTCTTTTTCACGCTATAAGAAGGAAAAGGAGGATTTCACACCCCGGGAGGCCGGGGTGGCAGACCCCGGAATAACGCCGGAAGAACTCACAGAACTGGAAATCGTCACAGCAAGTGTTTTCTGGGCACGGGATCTGGTCAATGAGCCCCTGTCGCAAATGACGGCGGTGGACCTGGCAGAAGCGGTAAGTAGTGAGGCTGCAAAGGCGGGGGTGACCACCGAGGTGTTCCACAAGCAGAAAATCGAAGCCCTCAGAATGGGCGGACTCCTGGCCGTCAACCGGGGAAGCGTGGACCCTCCCACTTTTACAGTCATGGAATATAAGCCCCAGGGCCATACCAATGAGAAGCCTGTGGTACTGGTGGGCAAAGGGGTTGTTTTTGACACGGGAGGCCTCAGCCTGAAGCCTACTCCCCGGTCCATGGATTATATGAAAAGCGACATGGCGGGAGCTGCTGCCATTGCGGCATCCATCATCGCCGCGGCACATGCCGGCCTCCCCCTTCACCTGATAGGCCTGATCCCCGCCACCGATAACCGTCCCGACGGCAATGCCATCACCCCGGGAGAGGTGATCACCATGGTTGACGGCACCACCGTGGAGGTCCTGAATACCGACGCCGAAGGACGCCTTCTCCTGGCCGACGCCCTGAGCTACGCCCGCCAATACGACCCCATGCTGGTCATCGACGTGGCCACCCTCACCGGAGGAGCCGTTATCATCGCGGGGACTCACGGAATTTGCGCCATGTCGGAGAGTCCCCTTTTTATGCAGACACTCAGGGAATCAGGGGAAGAAGTCTATGAAAGAATCATGGAACTCCCCCTCTGGGAGGAGTTCGCCCAGTCGCTCAAATCCGACATCGCCGACCTCTCCAACGTGGGAGGCCGGGAAGGCCAAACCATCGTAGCCGCGAAATTTCTCCAGCACTTCACCGCATACCCATGGATACACCTCGACATTGCAGGCCCCTCCTTTCTCTTTGAACGTGACGGATACCGCCCCAAAGGAGCCACGGGAAACGCCGTCCGCCTCCTTTACCACTTCTTGAAAAAATGTAAATAAAAGCGTAAATTTGCCCGCTCTGCACGAGAAAAATATCTAATTATCAGCAATTATGGTTTACAATTCAAAAATAAAGGTGGGCATTACCCACGGCGACATCAACGGCATTGGTTATGAAGTGATTATCAAAACCCTGATGGAGCCCAGGATCCTTGAGATGTGCACACCCATTATTTACGGCTCAGCCAAGGTGGCCGCATACCACCGCAAGGCGCTGAACGTGGAGAACGTCAGTTTTAACCATGTGCGTAATCCCCAGGAGGCTTCCCTGAACAAGGCGAACATTATCAACTGTATTGATGAGAATATCAGGGTGGAACTGGGTAAGTCGACACCTTCGGCAGGAGAGTCATCGCTGATGGCTCTGGAGAGAGCCGTGGACGATATCCAAAAGGGACACATCGATGTTTTGGTGACTGCCCCCATTAACAAGTACAATATCCAAAGCAGCCAGTTTGCCTTTCCCGGCCATACCGAGTACCTGGCCCAGGAATTCAAGACCGACGATGTGGTGATGATGATGGTGAGTGAGAACCTTAGGGTAGGGGTCGTCACGGGGCATATTCCCCTGGCCGATGTTCCGCGGCAGATCACCCGTAAGAAGATCCTCTCCAGGATCAGGGTCATCCACCGCAGCCTGCTTGAAGATTTCCAGATCACCAACCCGCGCATTGCCGTGCTGGGCATCAATCCTCATGCCGGAGACACCGGCCTTATCGGCAAGGAAGAACAGGAAATCATTATTCCGGCGTTGGAACAGGCCCGTAATGAAGGGATTACCGCTATGGGACCCTATCCCTCCGACGGATTCTGGGGTTCTGGGAACTACGCCCACTTCGACGCCATTCTGGCCATGTACCACGATCAGGGATTGATTCCCTTCAAGCTGATCTCCTTTGAAAGAGGCGTCAACTATACCGCAGGCCTCCCGGTGGTGAGAACCTCCCCGGCCCACGGCACCGCCTACGACATCGCCGGCGAAGACAAAGCCTCCCCCGACTCCTTCAGGGAAGCCCTCTACCTGGCCATCGACATTTACAAAAACCGCCAGATATACAAGGAGATCGCCCGCGATCCCCTCAAAAAATTCGACATCAACCCCAACCAGGTCGACGAAAACATCGAACTCGGCGAAAGCGAAGATACACTCTGAACCATAAGCCATGTATGAATTCATAGAGGGGGAAATTACAGAATTAAACCCGGCATTTGCGGTGTTCAGAACTGGAGGGGTAGGCTACCTCCTCCATATTTCCCTGAATACCTATTCGGCCCTGAACGGGAAAAAGGAGGTCCGCATATACACCCATTACATCGTCAGGGAAGATGCCCACCTTCTGTATGGATTCGCCGGTAAACCGGAAAGGGAACTCTTCAGGAGCCTCCTTTCGGTCAATGGGGTGGGTGCTGCCACCGCCCTGATGATGCTTTCCTCGCTCTCCCCCGACGAGGTCATAGCGGCCATCGCCGCCGAAAACGTCACGCTTCTCAAGTCGGTCAAGGGCATAGGAATCAAAACAGCACAAAGGATCATCATCGACCTCAAGGATAAGCTGGCCAAAGTCGCTCCGTCAGAACAAATTTTGATCCCCGGAGACAATACCACCCGCAACGAAGCGTTATCAGCATTGGTAATGCTCGGTTTCGGCAGAAAAGAGGCAGAAACGGCACTGGCCAAGGTGTGCAGGGAAAACCCGAACGCCGGCGTGGAGACCATGATCAAGCTTACACTAAAAAGGTTATAACGATTTGGATGAGATTGCACAAGATCGTCAAAAACATACTGCTGCTCACTGTAATAGTTATCTTCTATACCCTCACCGGAGGGGTAGGGTCCAGGGCGGAGGTCAACCCCCGTTCTTCTTCCTGGGTTCCTGTTGAGAGGATTGCTGCTGCCGACACCACTGGCGGCGACACCCTCCTTCCTTTTCCTTTCCGCGACCAGCCGGCTTTTGGCCATCCCGACAATCCCGATACCGCCTCCCTCTTCCTCAAAAAACCGGAAAACATCGACCGCCAGGTCGAATACGACCCGGTGACGGGCCAGTATGTCTTCTACGAAAAAGTGGGCAGTCTCAACTACCGGCTGCCCCAGAGCATGTCGCTCAAAGATTACATCGACTACGACTTCCGCAAGTCGGTCAATGACTACTGGCGCCAGCGCCAAAATCTCTCGGAAATGGAAAAGACAGGCTCCCTGATCCCGGGACTGACCATCCAGAGTGAGGCTTTCAACATGATCTTCGGGGGCAACACCATCAATATCAAGCCCCAGGGTTACGTGGAGGTGAGTTTCGGCTACCAGATGAATGAGACCGACAACCCCGCCATCCCCGAAAGGCTCCGTAAGGTCCCCACCTTTGACTTCGACCAGAAAATCCAGATGAACGTCATGGGCCAAATCGGCACCAAGATGAACATGCGGGTCAACTACAACACCGAGGCGACCTTTGATTACGAAAACAAGATGAACCTCGAATATACCGGCGAAGAGGATGAGATCATTAAAAGGATAGAAGCCGGAAATGTCTCCCTGCCCCTCAACGGGTCGCTAATCACCGGAGCCTCCAACCTGTTCGGGGTGAAAGCCGAAATGCAGTTCGGAAAGCTGACCCTGACCACCCTCTTCTCACAGCACAAGGGGGAAACCAAAACCGTGGAAACAGAAGGAGGAGCCCAGGTGACCAATTTTGAAATTTCGGCCACCGAATACGATGCTAACCGTCATTTTTTCCTCTCCCACTATTTCCGTGACCACTACGATGAGGCACTGGGCTCCCTTCCGGTCATCAGGTCGGGAGTGACCATCAATAAAATAGAGGTGTGGGTGACCAATAAATCGGGGAACTTCACCGAATCAAGGAATATCCTGGCTCTTCAGGACCTCGGCGAACACGACCCCCACATTTACAATCCCGTGGCGGCGTTCCAGCAAACCCCGGGCCAGCCGTGGCCCGCGAGCCTCTACCCCAACAACGGGGCCAACGGGATGTACGGAGAAATGTCCACCACCTACGGCGACATCAGAAACATGCAGTCAATCACCCCGGTGATGGCCCAGTTCGGCAACGACTTCATGGGAGGCCGCGACTTCGAAAAAATAGAACAGGCACGTAAACTCACCGAATCAGAATATACCGTCAACCAGAAACTGGGATACATCTCCCTGAACAACGCCCTGAACAACGACGAAATCCTTGCCGTGGCCTTTAATTACACCGTCAACGGTCAGGTGTACCAGGTCGGCGAGTTCTCCACCGACGGCATCGACGCCCCACAAACGCTGATCCTCAAGCTGATCAAGGGCACCAACCTCTCCCCCGGTCTTCCCACCTGGGATTTGATGATGAAAAACGTATACAACCTGAATGCCTACCAGCTCACCAGCAGCGATTTCATCCTCAATGTAGTCTACATGAACGATTCCACCGGAACCTATATCAACTATATCCCGGCAGGAAGGATCAGAGGGCACATCCTGCTGAATGTCCTGAACCTCGACAAGCTCAACAAGCAGCAGGACCCTTACCATGACGGGGTATTTGACTATATTGAGGGGGTCACGGTCAACTCCTCCACAGGAAGGATCATTTTTCCCGTGCTGGAACCCTTTGGCCGCCACCTCGCCGATTCTCTCCAGGATGCGCAACTTGCCGAAACATATACCTACCAGTCGCTCTACGATTCCACCCGCACCATTGCCGAGCAGGATGCCGAGCACAACAAGTTCAGGCTCACAGGAAGCTACAAGGGATCTTCGAGTTCCGACATCATGGTGGGATCCTTCAACCTGGCACAGGGGTCGGTAAAGGTGACGGCAGGAGGACGTGAATTGGTGGAAAATGTAGACTATACCGTCGATTACACATTGGGAAGGGTCACCGTGATCAACCCCGGCCTTCTGGAGGCGGGAACCCCCATCCAGGTATCTACCGAAAGTGAAGATCTCTTCTCGATGCAGCGGAAGAGCCTTCTGGGGGCCCATGCCAACTATGCCTTTTCCGACCGTTTCAACCTGGGAGCCACCGCCCTCTATATGCAGGAGAGGCCGCTGACCCAAAAGGTAGACTACGGCATGGATCCCATCTCCAACCTGATGCTGGGCTTCGATGCCCGCTTTTCCACGGAAAGCCAGCTCCTGACCAAAGCCATCGACAAACTCCCCTTTATCAGCACCAAGGCTCCCTCGGCCATCGACTTCGAGGCGGAATTCGCCCAACTGATCCCCGGCCACTCCCGGGTTATCGAAAAGAGCGGAAATGCCTATGTCGACGACTTCGAAGGCACCAAAACCTCCATTGACCTGAAAGTCCGCCAGTCATGGGTCCTGGCCACCACACCCCAGCACCAGCCCCTCTTCCCCGAAGGAAACCTGGCCAACCAGAGGGAATACGGCTTCAACAGGGCCCTCCTCTCGTGGTATATCATCGACCCTCTTTTCTTACGCAGCAGCACCCTCACCCCGGGACATATCAAAAACGACAAGGACCAGCAGTCAAACCACCTGGTACGTGAAGTCTTCGAAAAGGAGATCTTCCCGGCCAAGGAATCACCGGTGGGAACCCCCACCAACATATCGATGTTTGACCTGGCCTTTTACCCCGCAGAAAAGGGACCCTATAACTTCGACACCCGCCCGTCGCTCTATTCTGCAGGGGTGACTGCCGACGGAACCCTCCGCGACCCGGCATCACGATGGGGCGGCATCATGCGCAAAATAGAAAACAGCGACTTCGAAACCGCCAATATCGAGTTCATCGAGTTCTGGATGATGGACCCCTTTGTGAATGACTCCACAGGGCTGACTTCAGGAGGGGACCTTTACTTTAACCTGGGGGATATCTCGGAAGATATCCTCCGCGACGGCCGCAAGTCGTTCGAAAACGGGCTTCCCACCACCAGCCAGGTCACCAACATCGACACCACGGTGTGGGGAAGGGTCTCCACCCAGCAGATGCTCGTCAACGCCTTCGACAATAACCCGGGATCGCGGCAGTACCAGGACCTGGGAATGGACGGACTCAACGACGAAGACGAACAGAGCTTCTTCAACGATTACCTCGAAGAACTCAGGAATGTCGTCTCCCAGGAGGTCTTCAACGAAATTTCAGGAGACCCCGCAAATGATAACTATCACTACTACAGGGGCGCCATCTACGACGACCAGCAACTCTCCATCCTCGAAAGGTATAAACGCTACAGCGGCACCCAGGGCAACTCCCCAACCACGGAAATGTCACCCGAATCCTATCCCACCTCGGCCACCACGCTGCCCGACATGGAGGATATCAACAACGACAACACCCTCAACGAATACGAACGCTATTACCAATACCGGGTGAGCCTGCGCAGGGAAGATATGGAGCTGGGAAAGAATTACATCAACGACATCAAGCAGAGCCGGGTGCAGCTAAAAAACGGAACCATCGGCGAGGTGAAATGGTACCAGTTCAAGATTCCCGTCAGGGAATACGACGACGTCTGGGGTAACATCTCCGATTTCAAGTCGATCCGTTTCATGAGGATGTTCATGAACGGTTTTGAAGATCCTGTAGTTCTGCGTTTTGCCACTCTTGACCTGGTGAGGGCCGACTGGCGCCGGTACACCCGCACCCTGACCGAAGAACCGGAAATCCCCGCATCGGTCAATGCCGCCTTTGACATTTCAGCCGTCAATATCGAGGAGAACGGCAGCAAGTCACCCGTCAACTATATCCTGCCTCCCGGCATCGACCGGGTCATTGACCCTGCCAATCCGCAATTGCGGCAGCTCAACGAACAGTCGATGGTCATGAAAGTCACCGAACTGGAGCAGGGCGACGCCCGTGCCGCCTATAAAAGCCTTTACATGGACTTCCGCCGCTACAAAAAACTGAAAATGGAAATCCACGCAGAAGCCCTGGAAGGCCATGCCCTGAAAGACGACGAACTGGTCTTCTTCATCAGGATGGGGTCTGACTACAACTACAACTACTACGAGTATGAGATACCGCTGAAGCTGACCCCTGAAGGCCGCTACAACGGGGAGATCGAAGCCGACCGTTACGAGGTATGGCCCGATGCCAACCGCCTCGACGTGCCCCTGGAGCTCTTCACCAATGCCAAACTCGACAGGGATGCCGAAATGCGCAAGGCAGGATCACGCCTGAGAATTCAGGATGTCTACGAACAGTACCACAGAGGGTGGAACGACAATAAAAACCTGGTGAAGGTGAAGGGTTCTCCCAACCTGGGGAATGTTCAGGTAATGATGATGGGTATCCGCCACAAAAAAAGGGACATCAACACCGGGCCCAAATCAGTGGAGGTATGGGTCAACGAATTGCGTCTCTCGGAATTTGACGAAAAAGGCGGATGGGCGGCCAATGCCCGTATGACGGCACGCCTGGCCGACCTGGGAACCGTGACCATGGCCGGAAGACACCGCTCCATGGGCTTCGGAAGCATCGAGCAGAATGTCAACCAGCGAAGCATCGACAACCTCACCGAATACGACATCGCCTCCTCCATCGACCTGGGCCGTTTCTTCCCCAGGGAAACAGGCGTCAACATCCCCCTCTATTATGGCTATTCGAAGAGCATGACCGAACCGAAATACGACCCCACCAACCCCGACATAGAACTCAAAACAAGCCTCGACCGCACCGAAACACGCCATGAACGCGACTCCCTGCGCAATATCGCCCAGGATCTGGTGGTGCGTAAAAGCCTCAACTTCACCAATGTCAGGGTGGATCCCCAACAGGAAACCCCCAAACCAGCCAGGTTATGGAGCCCCGGGAACTTCTCGGTGACTTACTCCTATAATGAGATCTTCAAACGGAATATCAACACCGAATATAACGTCGACAAGATCTACCGGGGTATGTTTTCCTACAACTTCAACACCCGCCCTGAACTGTGGAGCCCTCTCTCCAAGGTGAAATTCCTCCAGAAAGGGCCCCTGAAGCTCCTCGGCGACTTCAACCTATACCCCCTGCCGACTCAGCTCTCGTTCCGCACCGACCTCTATCGCCGCTATAATGAAGTGCAGGCACGAAATATCACCAATCCGGGACTTATCCTGCCCACCACGTTCGAGAAGGATTTCCTCTGGAACCGCAATTTCGACCTGGTCTATGACATCACGCGTAACCTGAAGGCCGACTTTTCATCACGGGGAACCTCACGCATCGATGAACCCGAAGGACGTTTTAACCGCCGCGACGACGACTATGAATGGAAACGGGACTCCATGGTAGCCAACCTGATAGCCCTGGGAAGACCCGTTCTCTACAACCACGATGTCAACATTACCTATACGGTACCGCTGAACCGTTTCAAGGCCCTTAACTTCCTGAATCTCAATGGCCGCTATATGGGTTCTTACAACTGGCAGGCGGGACCTGTCACCGCTGACACCATCAGGCTCGGAAATATCATCCAGAATTCCCAGAACCTCACCCTCACCGGGAATGTCAGCCTGACCTCGCTCTACAATATGGTCCCCTACCTGAAAAATCTGGAAACCAAATTCCAGAATACCGGGCGTAGCCGTTACGGAGGGTATGGCGGACGTACGACAACGCAGGGGTCATCGTCTTCGGGCCGCCGGGCCCAGCAGCAGGTAACCCCGCGGCCTGAGGTCAGGGAAGCTCCTGTTTTCAACCAGGCCAATGTGAAGCTGACACCCGGGGAGCCGGTGACCATCAGCCACAAACTGGGAGTGAAGGAGGTCACCCTGAAAGTCACGGAAAACGGCAAAGTCATCAGTGGAAAAACGCGGAAATTAGACCGCGAGAATGTTGAATTCACCCCTGCCGACAGTGCCCTGGCAGCAAACGTCGAGGTCACCGGAAAAGTGGAAAAGGACATCCTGCGGGAGATCTTTGACGTCACCCTGCGCATGGCCACGGGAATCCGCAATGTCTCGGTCAATTACAGCCTCTCGGGAGGATCGGTGATGCCGGGTTATCTTCCCGAACCGGCATTCCTGGGCGGTGGAATGTACACCCCCGACCAGAACCTCTTTGGCCGTTCCCTGGGCAGCAGCTACTCCCCGGGACTCCCCTTCATGCTGGGATGGCAGGACCGCCAGTTCGCCCGCAGTGCCGGAGAGAGAGGATGGCTGACCACCGACCCTGTGCTAAACACCCCCTTCCAGTTCACCAGCAATGAACGCATTACGGTACGTGTCGACATAGAGCCCCTCCCCGACCTGCGCATCGACGTGAACGCCGACCGCTCCCGCGCCCGGAACATCAGCGAATTCTACAACTACGACCCTGTCAACAGCCGCTTCAATGCCGATAACTATACCGAAAGAGGAAACTTCAGCATGACCGTGCTCACCTGGGGTACCGCCTTCTTCGCCATCGGCAGGGAGGAGGTCCACCAGTCCGAATCCTTTGAAAAACTGAAAGACTACCGCATCATCATTGCCCGGCGCCTGGCCGCACGACGCCCCGCCGGCAACGGATACGACCCCGGTTATGTCAACCCGGAAACAGGATTCCCCGACGGCTATGGCCCCACTTCCGCAGAAGTGCTGGTCCCCGCCTTCCTGGCAGCATACCAAGGGGCCGACCCCCACAAGGTCTCCCTGAACATGTTCCCTTCTATCAAGTTCATACGCCCCAACTGGAGAATCCAATACGAAGGCATGGTCTCCAAAATCCCCGCCTTCAACAAGGTGATGAAAACCATGGCCTTCACCCACTCTTACCGCTCCAGCTACACCGTAGGTTCCTTCCTCACCAACCTGAACTACATGGCTGAAGAAGACGGCTTCAGCTACGCCCGCGATATCCAGAATAACTTCCTGCCAGCTTACGATTTCAACTCGGTGAGCGTCAACGAAAGTTTCAGCCCCCTCATCAATATGGACATCACCTGGATCAACGACCTCACCACCCGCGGGGAAATAAAACGAACCCGCTCCATGGGCCTCTCCTTCGCCAACAACCAGCTGACCGAAGTGCTCAGCAACGAATACATCGTGGGCCTCGGATACCGCTTTACCCGCATGGACCTGATCCTGAAAACCAAAAATTCACAGCAGTCCTATTCCAACGACCTCACCCTGCGTGCTGACCTCTCCTTCCGGAAAAACAAAACGGTGCTGAGAAAACTCGTCGAAGATACCGACCAGCTGACAGCCGGCATGAATGCCATTACCATCAAAACCACCGCCGACTATATGCTCAGCGACAGATTCCAGCTCAGGGTATATTATGACAGAATCATCAACCAGCCTTTTGTCGGCTCTTTCGATACCTCCAATACCAACTTCGGGGTGAGTTTCCGTTTTACCCTTGCCGACTAGACCAGGGAAACAGGGCCCCCGGAACTTCTCCCCAACTTTTTCCGTATACTGTCACAGGGAAGAAAACCGGGTATCCTGGATCCTGCCATATGAAGCTCCTCACGGCAGAGCCGGCGAGGAATCCGATTCCGTCAACACCCTCCTGAGTGCGTTGTTCGCTGACCCCACGGCAGAGGCGGCAGGAAATGCGCTCGCCGGAATTCAAACCATGGCTCAGTTATCCACCTGCGACTCCCCTGAATGGCCAAGAGAAACACCATAACAACATGAATATGAAGTTACGAAATCCCGTTATTCTGTTCCTCGTTCTTCTGCTGGGAGCCTGCACGGCAGGCCGGCAGGCCGGAAAGGTGGAGCTCGCGGGAACTCCCCCCGGCGATGACAGTACCAGTTACGAACTGATCGTCATGGACCCGGGTTTCGAAACCTGGTTTCTCACCCGCAGCAAGCCGCCATGGTTCCACTCCCAGCAGTATTACGAAAACTGGAACCGCCAGTATGTCCTCGAATGGAATTTGAAGGCGTCCTCACCCCGTCACAGCAGAATCTTTGAAACCATCATCGGCTATGATCCCACCGTCGATTACGGACTGGAAATCAATCACAAGCTCTTCTACTATTTCGTATATGTGGAAAATGAACTGGGGATTCCGGTTCTTCCGCGGGGGCTTTCGCCCTCTTACTGAAAGCCGGGGCGCACGACGGTGAGCAGGGTGTCGCCGAGCCATTCCGAGGCCGTGGTGGTTCCCCTGAGTTCCGGGGCGGGAAGGCCGGCGCCGAATCTCACAGGGCCTGTGTAAACATGGGCCTCATCCCACATCCCCTCATCTATAAATGCCTGGAGGGTTTTTCTGCCTCCCTCCACGATCAGGGAGGTTTTTCCCATCTCCCTGAGATATGCCAGAATCTGCCGGGGAACTCCCTGTCCGGAGGAGATTTTCAGAAAGGTCAGGTTTTCCTCCTCTTCGCCGGGAGATTCCGTGGCCACCACGGTGGGTGCCGTATGGTCAAAGAGCCGGAGATGGCGGGGCAGCACTCCCCGGGGGTCGATGACCATGCGCAGGGGGTTGGCTCCGCTCCACCCGCGGGTGGTCAACGCCGGATCATCCCTTTCGGCAGTCACCCTGCCCACGAGAATGGCGGCCTCCTGCGATCGGCAGCGGTGAACCAGCACCCGCGCCATAGCTCCCGAAATCCACAAAGGGAAACCCTCCTCCCCGGGCCGGCGCTCCCTGTCCATAAACCCGTCGGTGGTCTGCGCCCACTTCAAAATCACATAAGGCCTTTCCTTCTCATGAAAGGTGAGAAACCGGCGGTTCTGCTCGCGGCACTCCCCGGCCAGCACTCCCGTGATCACCTCGATGCCTGCCTTTTGCAGCTTGTCGACCCCCCGGCCGGCCACCTGCGGAAAGGGATCCCTGATCCCAATGACCACCCTGGGAATGCCCATGGCCACGATCATATCGGCACATGGAGGCGTTTCCCCATGATGGGCGCAGGGCTCCAGAGAGACATAAAGGGTGCTCTCCCTGAGGAGCTCGCGGCGCAAAACGGCATTCACGGCATGGACTTCGGCATGGGGACCCCCATACTCTCGATGGAACCCCTCCCCGATGATCCTCCCCCGATGAACGATCACACACCCTACCATCGGATTGGGGGCAACAGCACCGGCTCCTGCAGATGCCAGCCACAGGCACCTCTCCATGAATTTTTCGTGATGCGTCATTCCGGTCAAAACCATAACTTTGCCAAAAATAACACAATGCAGGCGACAATTCAATATATCCGCCACGAATTGACGGCGTTCTACCCCGTAACAGAAATAAGAGAATTCACGCGGCTCATTTTCCACACCCTCAGGGGATGGTCACTGACCGGTATGGTGCTGCACAGCGGAGAGACCCTGACTCCCGGCGAGATCTCCCTGATCAGGGAAATTGTGGAGCGCCTCAAGAGAAGTGAGCCGATCCAGTACATCCTGGGAAGCGCCCATTTTTATGGTCTCACCCTGGAGGTCACCCCTGCGGTGCTCATACCACGGCCCGAAACCGAAGAGCTGGTCGACTGGATCGTCACCGGCAGGAGAGTGGCCCCTTCCTCCCTGCTCGATGTCGGCACCGGCAGCGGATGCATCGCCCTGGCCCTGGCTAAGGCCTTCCCAAAATGCACGGCCGAAGGCTGCGACATCTCGGAGGAAGCCCTGGCAGTGGCCATGAGAAACAGCCGGAACACCGCTCCATACGTACGCTTTTTCCAGGCCGACATCTTAAGATGGCAGGAATTCCCCGGATGGGAAAAACGGGACCTCATCATCAGCAACCCTCCCTATGTGACCATCAGTGAAAAAAATGAGATGGAGGAAAATGTCGTGGGATTTGAACCAGGAGAAGCCCTCTTCGTTCCCGATGAAGACCCCCTGCTCTATTACAGGGCGATTGCCGCCTTTGCTAAGGAGTGGCTGGTGGAGGGAGGGGAGCTCTTCCTGGAAATTAACCGCCGCTTTGGAGGGGAGATCGCCCGCCTTCTCACCGACAACGGCTTCCGGGAAACGGAAATCCGCAGCGACTTCCGCGGAAATACCAGAATGGTCAAAACCCGGAAATGAAAAATAAAAAGAGCAGACTTTTGTTTCCCCATTTTCACTAAATTGCACTTTCCTAAAGGGATGCTTTATTTTCTCACCTTGAAAACACTGGCGAAAAATAGTCTGCTGGCCATCAATATTTTGGCTGCACTGGCTCTGACGGGGTCTTACCTGTCGTCCTATATCCCTCCCGACCGCTGGTGGGCACCTTCCCTCCTGGGCCTGGGATATCCTTACATTATGGGGGTGAATTTCCTCTTCATCATAGCCTGGCTGATCATCAGCCCACGCTATTCCCTCATCTCCATTGTGGTCATCCTTGCCGGCTGGGGAGTCCTCTCCCGCTTCGTTCAGCTCAGCGGCAAGGAGACTGGCGATACCCAGATGCGCGTGGTCTCTTACAATGTCAAGAACTTCTCGGGGAGCGGCAGTAACCCTTCACGAGAACTCGCCGAAGTGATCAAAGGATTCCTGGCCGAAAACGAACCCGACATCATCTGTCTTCAGGAAGTCAAACTACGTACCAACAAGGTTTTTAACCTGGAAGAGACCAAAAGAGAGTTCAGCCGTATAGAACACTACCAGTATGCCCGGGCAGGGAGCACCATCGGGTCGGTAACCATGACCAGTTTTCCTATCGTGAAGATGGAGGAGATCAGGTTCGAAAAATCGGGAAATATCGCCATTTGTACCGATGTGGTCATTGGCGGCGACACCGTCAGGATCTTCAATGTCCACCTACAGTCTTATAGAATCGACCCCGACAGGTACAGTGTGATTGAGAATCCCGGGATTCCGCAGAAGAAGGACTTACGTGAATACAGGGAGCTGGCGGAAAAATACAAACAGGCGATGATCAAACGGGCGGCCCAGGCCCGCCTGATCAGGAGAAAAATAAAAGCCTCTCCCTACCCGGTCATCCTATGCGGTGACTTCAACGACACCCCGGCATCTTATGCCTACCGGCAAACCCGCGGAAAACTGCGCGATGCCTTCGTATGCTCGGGAAAAGGAATCGGAAACACCTATGTGGGAAAACTCCCTTCTTTCAGGATTGACTACATCCTCCACAGCAAGGAGATAAAAAGCACCCATTTCAAGATCCACAGGGTCCCCTACAGTGATCATTTCCCTGTGTCGTGCGAACTGGCACTGCAGAAGCGATAAAGCGTCAGCTGCCAGTAAGGAGTTCCAGGGCTTTCTCCCTGTCGTTGCGGAGCTGGGCCACCAGGGCTTCCACACTGCTGAATTTTCGTTCTTCCCTGATTTTTCCGTCGAAAAACAGGGTGATCTTCTCCCCGTACAGGGAACCTTCAAAACCAAAAATGTTCACCTCAATACTCCGGTTGTCGGCATTCTGGTTAAAGGTGGGGCGGGAGCCTATGTTGAGCATGCCTTTCCAGATTTCCCGGGCTACCTTGATCCTGACGGCATACACCCCGTAGCCGGGGATAAGTTTGGTGACTTCCGTGGCTTCGATGTTGGCCGTGGGAAATCCCAGTTCCCGGCCCACCTTTTTGCCTTCCACCACCTGGCCGTGAAGCTCATAGGAATAGCCGAGGTATCGGTTGGCCCGGGCAATATCGCCTGCCTCCAGGGCCTGTCTGATGCGGGTGGAACTGACATGGGCCTCGTTGATCAGCAAAGGGTCGAGTTTCTCAATCCGGAAGTTGTAATTCCGGGCACACTCTTTCAGGTATTCATAATCCCCTTCCCTGTTTTTGCCGAATTTATGGTCGTACCCCACCACCAGACAGGAAGTACCGATTTTGTCTACCAGGATCTCCCGCACAAACTCCCGGTAGGTCAGGGCTGCAAACTCCCGGGTAAAAGGGTAGACCACCAGGTGATCGATGCCTGCCTTTGCCAGCAACGCTACCTTCTCCTCGAGGGTGGTGATCAGCCGCAGGTTATGCTCATCGGGCGAGAGCACCTGCCGGGGATGTGGATAAAAAGTAAAAAGAAGAGACTCGCCGCCCGTCGCCGTGGCGATTTCTGTCAACCGCCCGAGGATTTTACGATGCCCCAGGTGCACACCGTCGAAAGTGCCGATGGTCACCACCGGCCTGACGGCCTTCAAATCTTTCAGGTCGTAATAGATCTTCACAATATCCGTTGTCCGGAGCCAAAAATATAAAATTATTATCTTCGCACCGGAATTTTCGGACTAAGTGGATTTTATTAATTTTGCAGACCTTAACAACTGCGCGAAAATGAGACGTTTTACCATCATTGTCATTCCGGTTATCCTCTTGGTTCTGACCGGCTGTTCCCGGCCTGAGAAAATTGAGGTCAGGGGGAAGATCACCAATGCTTCCGGGAAAATGGTTTACCTGGAAGAGTTGATGGTAGCCAGCGTGCGTCCTGTCGATTCCGCCAGGGTCAGCGCCAGCGGGGAATTCACCATCAAACACGAGGTAGGCATGCCCACGTTTTTCCTGCTCAGGCTCGCTGACAACAATTTTATCACCCTGTTGCTCGATTCCGCGGAAAAAGTGACCGTAGAAGCCGATGCCATCAGCCTGGCCCGGGACTATAAAGTTGCCGGATCCCCGGGGTCTCTGCTGGTTCAGGAACTCAACTACCGCCTGAATACCACCAAGCAAAAGCTGGATTCTATATCCTCGCTCTACACCCTTTATGCCGAAAGCCCCGATTTTGAAGCCCTCAAGGCCGGATGGAAAAAGGCCTATGACACCATTGTCCAGGAACAGATCGACTACTCCACGCAGTTTGTCTCGGAACATCCGTTTTCGATGGCGAGTGTTTTGGCATTGTACCAGAAATTCAATGATGACGATTATGTGGTGCGCGACTTGCATGCCCTGAGAGTGGCAGCTTCGGCCCTCAACTCCTTTTATCCCGAGTCAGAGCATGTCAAAGCCCTCTATGCCAACACCCTGCAGCTTCTGGAAACGGAAAGGGCAGGCAAGGTGCGACAACTGATCGCTGACCACGGCGAAAACAGTCCTGAAATTCTCCTCCCCGACCCTCAGGGCCATGACATCTCCCTGACATCATTCAGGGGCAAGTTTGTCCTGGTCCAATTCTGGTCGGCAGTCGACCATAACTCCAGGATCATCAATCCCGTGCTGGTGGAAATCTACCAGAAATACCGCAGCAAGGGACTGGAAATTTATCAGGTGAGTGTGGACAAGGACCGGTCGCTGTGGCTGGAAGCCATTGAAAAAGACAAGCTTACCTGGACCAATGTGGGAGACATGAAGGGAAGCATTGAAGCGGTGATGCGTTACAATATCCAGTCGGTGCCCTATAACTATCTTCTTGACAGGGAAGGATCAATCGTGGCCAAGAACCTGAATGGTCCGGCCATCGACCGCACCCTGTCGCAACTGCTCAGGTGACCGCCCGGAACGGTGCTTCGGGCTTGCGCCATCGTTAAAACCTGATCTCCGCCTGCCGGTTGATCTCAAAAGAAACCAGTTTGCACAATAGGGAGAAAAAGACATACTTTGTTTCCGATGTTCACCTGGGAGCTCCTGCCTTAAAGGATAACAGGGAGCGGGAACTTCTTTTTGCATCGTGGCTCAGGGAGATGGGAAAGGATGCCGAAGCGGTATACCTGATGGGCGATATCTTCGATTACTGGTTTGAATACAAGACGGTGGTTCCACGAGGGTTCACACGGGTTCTGGGCGCCATTGCCTCCCTGACCGATCAGGGCATTCCGGTTCATTTTTTCACCGGCAACCATGATGTCTGGGCATTTGATTACCTGCCCGCTGAAACCGGCATGGTGGTCCACCGGGAACCGGTAAGGTGCACCATTGGGGATAAGCGTTTTTTCCTGGCTCATGGTGACGGCCTCGACGCCAGCGATAAGGGTTATATCCTGCTGAAAAGGTTTTTCACCAGCAAAACCCTGCAATGGATGTACGCCCGCATTCATCCCGACCTGACCATCCGCCTGGCACACCACTGGTCCAAAAACAGCCGACTGTCCAAAAAAACTGAAGGGACCAAATGGATGGGAGAAAAAGAAGGAATTTATAAATTTGCACAGTCGGTTTCCGAAAAGGAAGAAGTCGACTTTTTCGTATTCGGTCACCGTCACCGCACGGCCAACATGGCCGTTGGTGAAAAAAGCCGGCTTATCCTCCTGGGGGACTGGATATCTACCTTTTCCTATGGGGTATTTGACGGCAGCAGGTTTGAGCTCAAGATATACAACCATTAAGTTGACCCATACAACGATCTGAATGAAAAAAAACATCTACAGCGTTATCATAGGTTCAGGCAGTTATCTTCCGCCGGTAGTGGTTGACAACAGCCAATTTCTCGGGAGTCACTTTTTTGATCCCGCCACGCGTACTCCCTATGAAAAAGATAACCAGGAAATAATAGAAAAATTCAGGGAGATCACCAATATTTCAGAGCGACGCTATTGTTTGCCCGAAGAGAACACTTCAGACCTGGGGTACAAGGCAGCCTTGGATGCCATCACCTCATCGGGGATTGATCCCGAAAGTCTCGATTTCATCCTTGCCGCCCATAATTTCGGAGATGTCACCTCTGAGGCCATGCGTTCTGACATGATGCCGGGGATTTCAGCACGCATCAAGCGGAAGCTGGGGCTGAGGAACCCGAGCATGTTCACCAATGATATCATCGCCGGCTGCCCTGGCTGGGTACAGGCGTTGATCATCGCCGATCTCTTCCTTAAAAGCGGGCAGTACCAGCGGGGCATGGTCGTGGGCACCGATGTGACCAGCAGGGCTGCCGACCCCTACGACAGGGACGCCATGATTTTTGCCGATGGCGCCGGGGCAGTGATCCTGGAAGCCCGGGAAAGCGAAGAACCGGTAGGTATCCTCTCCCATGCCATACAGACCGACGCCATGGAATCCGGATTCCTGGTCATGGACCACTCCCTTAACCCGGCATACGAAACAAAGGATCTTTTCATCAGAATGCAGGGACACAAGGTGTATGTCTACGCCCTTACCAACGTACCCAAGGTAGTCAAAAGAAGCCTTCAGCTGGCAGGCCTCACCCTCTCCGACGTCAAAAAAGTACTTATCCATCAGGCCAACGAAAAAATGGACCAGGCCATTCTCGAAAGAGTCTTCAAACTATACAAGATAAAGGAGATTCCTGAAGATGTCATGCCCATGACCATTGGCTTTTTGGGAAATTCCTCCTCGGCAACGGTGCCTACGCTCTTTGACCTGGTGGCCAAGCAAAAACTGGGCGACCACCGCTTCAACAGCGGTGATGTCATCGTACTCACATCGGTGGGTGCCGGAATGGTCATCAATTCCGTGGTCTATAAAATGCCCTGATCCCTGCCCTGGTCACAGCGAGTAGCACTTCCCCGTTTCCCGCGTCAGTGCCTTTCTGTCACCGCGGTATTCTCAATAATCCTCGGGGAAGAGATGTGCCGGTGTTTGGACTAACTGGCCTTCAGCCTGTCAAGATGGGAATGTTCCAGTTTATCGGAGGCATACTCCCTGGTGATGCGGAGCATCTTGGTCTCCTGCGAAGGAGAATGGAACATATGGTCGATCATGATGCTCTCACAGATAGAGCGTAAACCACGGGCCCCCAGCTTATATTCTATGGCCTTGTCGACAATATACCACAGGGCTTCCTCATCGAAGCCGAGCTCGATATGGTCGAGCTCGAAGAGCTTAATATACTGCTTAATAATGGAATTTCTCGGCTCGGTGAGGATTTTCCGGAGGGTATCCCTGTCGAGGGGGTCGAGATAGGTGAGCACGGGAAGGCGGCCAATGATCTCGGGAATCATGCCGAAGGCTTTCAGGTCCTGGGGGGCGATGTACTGCAGGAGGTTTTCCCGTTCCACACGGTCGGCTTCGCGTGCCGCGCTGTAACCGATCACCCGGGTGTTCAGACGCTGGGCGATTTTCCGCTCTACACCGTCAAAGGCTCCCCCACAAATAAAGAGTATATTCTTGGTGTTCACCGGAATCATCTTCTGCTCGGGATGCTTGCGCCCTCCCTGCGGCGGAACATTGACCACCGCCCCTTCAAGGAGCTTGAGCAGTCCCTGCTGAACCCCCTCTCCCGAAACGTCACGCGTGATCGAGGGGTTATCTCCCTTGCGGGCGATCTTGTCGATTTCGTCGATGAAGACAATTCCCCGTTCTGCAGCTTCCACGTTATAATCGGCGACCTGCAGTAAACGGGTGAGCAGACTCTCAATGTCTTCCCCCACATAGCCGGCTTCGGTAAGCACCGTGGCATCTACTATGGTGAAGGGAACATGAAGCATGCGGGCGATGGTGCGGGCCAGCAAGGTCTTGCCGGTACCCGTCTCCCCCACCAAAATGATATTCGATTTTTCGATTTCGGTTTCGTCGTCTTTGACCTGCTGCGTCAACCGCTTGTAATGGTTATAAACAGCCACCGCCAGGGTCTTCTTGGCACTGTCCTGGCCGATCACATACTGGTCGAGGAAATCCTTGATTTCCATAGGCTTCATCAATTGGATGCCACTCAGGTCAAAAGAACCCTCTTTCTTCATCTCTTCGAGGATGATCGCATGGGCCTGCTCGGCACACCGGTCACATATGTGGCCGTCGATCCCTGCAATCAGCAGACTGACATCCTTTTTCTCCCGCCCACAGAAAGAACACTTATCCATTTTTCCTTTGACAGCCATATGGTTATTTTGTCTCCCTCACCAGGATCTCATCAATCATCCCGTATTCCACGGCTTCTTCAGAAGTCATCCAATAATCCCTGTCGGCATCTTTTTCCACCTGTTCCACCGGTTTGCCGGAATGGATAGAGATGATGCTGTAAAGCTCCTTTTTAATTTTCATGATTTCACGGGCGGTGATCTCAATATCGGAAGCTTGTCCCGAGGCTCCGCCCATGGGCTGATGAATCATAATGCGGGAGTGCTTCAGCGCCGATCGTTTTCCTTTGGCTCCTGCCGTGAGGAGGATAGCCCCCATAGAAGCCGCCATGCCGGTGCAGATGGTGGCGATGTTGGCGGAAATATACTGCATGGTATCGTAAATACCCAGTCCCGCATATACCGATCCTCCCGGGGTATTGAAGTAAACCTGGATATCTTTCGACGGATCGGTCGATTCCAGGAAAAGCAACTGCGCCTGGATGATGTTGGCTACGGTATCGTCAATGGGAACTCCCAGGAAAATAATCCTGTCCATCATCAGGCGAGAGAATACGTCCATCGAAGCCACATTCAGCTGCCGCTCCTCGATGATGGTGGGAGATATGTAATAATCCTGTGCCGTGGTATAACGGTGCATCGTCATACTGCTGATCCCGGCATGCCTGACGGCATATTTGGCAAATTCATCATTCAGGTTCATCTCTTTTCCTCCAGGTTAATGTTTGATAGCTCCGTACCCCCGGCACGGAGGGCATGGACAAAGTTAATAAAATAACAGGGAAGTGTCATTCTTCCGTTTCCGCATTGTTCTTCACCAACGCTCCGAATTCCTCGGAGGAGACTTCCTTCTGGGTGATTCCGGCTTTTTCCCTGATCATGGCAAACACCTTGTCATCAAAGAGCCTGCGGACGATTTTTTCGCGGTCTTCCTCTTTTTCGAGGATTTTCTTTACGTAGTTGGCCAGGTGCTCCTCGGGGAGGTCATGAAGGCCATATTGCCGGAACTGCGAAATGGCGATCTGGCGGGCCAAATCAGAAACCTCCTCTTCGGTGACATTGAGCTCCTGCTGACGGATCAGAGAATTACGGATCAGCTGCCAGCGAAGGTCACGGGTGAAAGCGTCGAAATCCTTTTCGATCTGTTCTTCAGTCATCTCCTTGTTGACCTCTTTGAGCCACCTTTTGAGGAACTCCTCGGGAAGGTCAAATTTCACGGTTTCCAGGAGGGTTTCACGCGCATCGAAGGCAAATTTCTGGTCCGAGGAGTGGGCGAGCTGTCCGGAAATCTCAGCAACCAGTTTTTCGCGGAACTGTTCCTCGGTGACGACCCCTGATTCGGGACCATATATTTTGGTAAACAACTCCTCGTTGAGTTCGGCTTTCCGGAAGTTAAGAACGGCTTTGATGGTAAAACGGAATTCCCCGGAGAGGGTATCGGCAGCCTCATGAGTGATATTGAGCATGTGGCCCACTTCATGACGATCCTGGAAAACGACCACAGGATCAAAGACCACGACATCACCGCTTTTTTTACCGGTGATGGCATTGCGGACGGCTTCGTCTTTCATCAGATCTACGGCAATGAGGACTCCCTCGGCGGTCACTCCGCCCTCCAGGGGGTTCCCCTCTTCTCCCAGCTGCACGAAATCACCACGCACGCTGCTGTTGGATTCCACCACTTCAGCTTCCTGGTTGGTGCCGAAGTTAGTGAGTACCGATTCAATATTTTCATCGACCATCTTTTCGTCGACGGTGATCTTATAGTAGTTAAAGGGTCCCGACTGGGCCAGGTCAACGGTCACCTCGGGCGAAACGGCAATGTCGAAGACAAACTCAAACTCATTGTCGGTATCCCAGTCGATTGGTTTCTGGTGCTCCAGGCTGGGAAGGGGATCTCCCAGGATGGAGATTTTCTCATCCTGGAGGTAGTTGGAAAGGTTATGGGACAGAAGGTTGTTCACCTCTTCGGCGAGCACGGGCCGTGCAAAACGTTTGTTGATCAGGGAGGCCGGAACCTTTCCGGGCCTGAATCCCGGCAGGGAGGCCTTGAGCCTGTATTCACGCAGCTTTTCAGCCACCGTCTTCTCATAATCAGCAGGCTCCACGACCACGCGTACCACGGAATACCCCTTATCGCTCTCTTCTCTGGTAATCTTCATAATTGTTAATACTATTCTGGGTTACAAAAAAAAAACATGCGCCGGAAGGTCCCTGTTTGGGGGCTTTCCGGCCGGAGGTGCGGACGAAGGGACTCGAACCCCCACGCCGTAAGGCACCAGATCCTAAGTCTGGCACGTCTACCAATTCCGCCACGTCCGCAAATCGAGGCGCAAAGGTAGTTAATTTTTTTATTGACGTAATTCCGCCAGGCCCTGAATCTTCAAAAAAATCAGCAGTTTAACGCAATGTAAAATTCTGGCCGAGATAGACTTTACGGACCACCTCATCATTGGCCAGGTCGTGCGCCGATCCCGATTTAAGGATGCTTCCCTCGAAAAGAAGATAGGAACGGTCGGTGATGGAGAGGGTTTCGTGTACATTATGGTCGGTGATCAGAACACCGATATTTTTGGCTTTCAGGCGGGTGACGATATTCTGGATATCTTCGACGGCGATAGGGTCCACGCCGGCAAAGGGCTCATCGAGAAGGATGAACTTGGGGTCTATGGCCAGGGCCCGGGCAATCTCGGTACGGCGGCGTTCTCCCCCCGAAAGCTGGTACCCCTTGCTCTTGCGGATATGCTGAAGCCCGAATTCCACCAACAACGACTCCAGTTTCTCATTCTGGTATTCGCGGGTGTAATTGGTCATCTCCAGCACCGCTCTCAGGTTGTCTTCGATGCTGAGTTTGCGGAAAACACTCGCCTCCTGTGCCAGATAGCCGATTCCCAACTGTGCCCGCTTGTACACCGGCAACCGGGTGATCTCCTCGTCGTTCAGGTAAATACTGCCCGAAAAAGGCTGGATAAGCCCCACGATCATGTAAAAAGAGGTCGTCTTCCCCGCTCCGTTGGGCCCCAGCAACCCCACGATTTCCCCTTGATGCACCTCAAAACTGACGCCGTTGACCACCGTCCTTTTCCTGTACTTCTTGACAATATTTTCAGCTCTTAATATCATGACTTTCCATATCAGGGTTTAGGCGGCCGCCGCCCTCTTCTCTTTCTTCTCCATGTTTCTGACCACCCGCGCCGAAATGAAAATGCTCACCTCATACAGAATGAGAAGGGGAATGGCCACCAGGATCTGGCTGAAGACATCGGGCGGGGTGATGATGGCCGACAACAGAACCAGAACCACAATGGCATGTTTCCGGTAGGTACGCATAAACCCCGGCGTCAGCAAACCTACCTTGGTCAGGGAATAAGAAAACACAGGCAACAGGAATACCACGCCCGCAGCAAAGACAATGCTGACCACCATACTGATATAGGAGGTGATGTTGATCTGGTTAGAAACATCGGGACTGATGGAGTAGCTGCTGAAAAACTGGATCGACAGGGGAACGATCAGGTAATACCCGAACAGAAGCCCCAGGATAAAAAGAAAGGTGGTATAGAAGACCGCACCTGTGGCCACCCTTTTTTCATGTTCGTAGAGTGCCGGCCTGATGAACTTCCAGAACTCCATAAACACCACAGGGGCAGCAAGAATCAGTCCGGCCACCATGGCTGTCCACATCGACATGTTAAACTGCCCGGGCATCTTGATGTTGATCAGCTCTATCTCTTGCTGGTTAATCCGCAGGCTCTCAGTCCCCAAACGATCAGCCATCAGGGCAAACATCCTGTTGGTCCAGAAATCCGGTGACTTGGGCTTAAAAATAATCTCATGAAAAATAAAGTCCTGGATGATAAAGGCAAACACAGCCAGTACAAAAACGGCAATCAGAGAACGGATGATGTGCCACCGCAGCTCTTCCAGATGGTCAAGGAAGGACATTTCGCCCGCTTTTTCCTTTTCCTTCCTCTCCCTGTTTTCGAGTGCCTTTTTCTCCCTGTTACTGCTTATACCCATCGGCATCAGATTACTTATGTTGTTAAACCCTGCAAATATAGCGACTTCCCCTGAACTGCACCTTTATCGGCTTCTTTAATTATTTCTAAAAATTTTTAGTTATGCTTGTCCTTTGGAGAACTTTGATTAATTTAGTTAGCTTTTAAAAAAGAGGTTACTATTTATAGGAAAAAAAATACTGATGTCAAGGAAAACTGAATTAACAGGATACCTCCAGAAATATTTCGGATTTGACAGGTTCAAAGGGGAACAGGAAGAGGCCATTTTGAGCGTTTTGGAAGGGAACAACATCTTCGTGCTGATGCCCACAGGCGGGGGTAAGTCGCTGATATACCAATTGCCGGCCGTGATGATGGAGGGCACAGCCATTGTAATATCTCCGCTGATCGCTTTGATGAAGAACCAGGTAGACTCGATGAGGGGGATCTCGATGGAAGACAACATTGCCCATTTCCTCAATTCTTCATTGTCGAAGTCAGCCATTCAAGAGGTAAAGGACGATGTTACGGCAGGGAAGACCAAGTTACTCTATGTGGCCCCCGAGTCCCTGACCAAGGAAGAGAACGTGGAGTTTCTCAAGAACATCAAAATTTCGTTTTATGCTGTGGATGAAGCGCATTGTATTTCTGAGTGGGGTCATGATTTCAGGCCTGAATACCGGAGGATCAGGCCTATCGTGCAGGAGATCGGCGCAGCGCCCATCATAGCCCTGACGGCAACGGCCACCGCCAAGGTGCAACATGATATCCAGAAGAACCTGGGCATCCTGGATGCCAGGGTTTTCAAGGCCTCCTTCAACCGGCCCAATCTTTACTATGAGGTGCGGCCCAAGATCAAACCCGAAAACCAGATTATCCGATTCATCAAGGAAAATCCCGGTAAATCGGGGATCATCTATTGCCTGAGCCGGAAAAAGGTGGAAGAACTCGCTGAAACACTGAGAATTAACGAAATCAAGGTCTTGCCTTACCATGCCGGCATGGATGCCGCCACCCGCAGTCTGAACCAGGACAGGTTTCTCATGGAGGAGGTCGACGTGATGGTCGCCACCATCGCCTTTGGCATGGGGATCGACAAACCCGACGTGCGGTATGTCATCCACTATGATATCCCCAAGAGCCTCGAGGGGTATTACCAGGAAACCGGGCGTGCCGGCCGCGACGGCGGAGAGGGGAAATGCATCACCTTTTACAGCTACAAGGATATCCAGAAACTCGACAAGTTCATGCATGGCAAACCGGTGGCAGAACAGGAAATCGGCCGCCAGCTGCTGCTCGACACCGTCTCCTATGCCGAAACCGCCATCTGCCGCCGCATCATCCTGCTCCACTATTTCGGGGAAAAATATGAGTCCGAAAATTGCGGAAACTGCGACAACTGCCTTAATCCCAAGGAGATCCTGGAAGCCAGCGACGAGGTGGTACGGGCACTGGAAACTATCCATGAAGTCAAGGAAAAATATAAGGCCGAACATATTGCCGACATCCTGGTGGGGAAACCCTCAGCGGCAGTCAAATCCTTCCACCACGATGAACTGGAATCTTTCGGGACGGGAGACGACCACGACGAGCATTTCTGGAATGCCGTCTTCAGGCAGTCTATGGTGGCCGGACTGATCACCAAGGATATCGAGAATTACGGGTTACTGAAAATCACCCCCGCAGGCCATGAATTCATGCAGAATCCCCGGCCCTTCCAGCTGGTTAAAAACCACCGTTATGAAGACGAAGAGGATGATTCGGCATCGGGTGCCCCGGCCGGAGGATCGGGAGGAGATCCCGAGCTTTTTAACATGCTGAAGGAACTCCGCAAAAGCATCGCCAAAAAACACAACCTCCCCCCCTATGTCATCTTTCAGGATCCTTCCCTGGCCGATATGTCGATTCAATACCCCATCACCTTCGACGAACTCCAGAAGATCCAGGGTGTCGGACAGGGAAAAGCACAGCGCTATGGCAAGGAATTTCTCTCCCTGATCAGCAAATATGTCGAAGAGAACGAGATTGAAAGGCCCCAGGACCTGGTAGTGCGCCAGGTGGCCAACAAATCAAAGATGAAGGTGTACATCATCCAAAGCATCGACAGAAAGATCTCCCTCGAAGATATCGCCGAAGCAAAGGGCATCGAATTTGCTGAACTACTGAGTGAAATCGAGGCCATCGTCAATTCAGGGACCCACATCAACATCGATTATTATATCAATGAGGTGCTCGACGAAGAACAACAGGAAGAGGTTTTCGACTATTTCCGTGCAACCGAGAACGATTCCGTAGAGGCAGCCATTGCCGAACTGGGGGAAGAGGAATACAGCGAAGATTATATCCGACTGATGCGTATCAAGTTTCTTTCCGACATGGGCAATTGAGGAGTCCCCCCCCTTTGGGGTGAGAATTAAAGAATTTTGAATATTTTTGCCCAAAATTTCTAAAACACGATGGAAGGAAAGATGATGAACAATTATAAGGTAGCCGATATTCATCTGGCTGATTTTGGAAGGAAAGAGATAGAGATTGCGGAGAAGGAGATGCCGGGGCTGATGTCGATCAGGCGGAGGTTCAGTGCTGCTCAGCCGCTGAAGGGTGCCCGAATCACGGGAAGTCTTCACATGACGGTTCAAACCGCAGTGCTCATTGAGACACTGGCGGCCCTGGGCGCAGAAGTGCGCTGGGCCAGTTGCAATATTTTCTCCACACAGGACCACGCCGCTGCAGCCATTGCCAGCACGGGGATTCCCGTATTTGCCTGGAAAGGAGAATCCCTGGAAGAGTATTGGTGGTGTACCGACCGCGCCCTCGATTTCGGGGAGGGCAAGGGTCCCCACCTTATCGTTGACGACGGAGGAGACGCCACTCTGATGGTTCACCGCGGATATCAGGCCGAAAAAGACCCCTCGGTGCTCGACCGGCCCGCCGATGGAGAAGATGAAGTTCAGCTGAACGCCATCCTCCGGAAAATCCTCCATGAAACCCCCACCCGCTGGAGTAACGCCGCCCGCGACATCAGGGGAGTCTCCGAAGAGACCACCACAGGGGTACACCGTCTTTACCAAATGAAGGAAAACGGAGAACTCCTGTTCCCTGCCATCAACGTGAACGACTCAGTAACCAAGTCGAAATTCGACAATCTCTACGGTTGCCGGGAATCCCTGGCCGATGGTATTAAAAGGGCTACCGATGTGATGATCGCTGGCAAGGTAGTGATCGTGGCCGGTTATGGCGACGTGGGTAAAGGATGTGCCCGCTCCATGCGGGGTTACGGCGCCCGCGTGATCGTCACCGAAATCGACCCCATCTGTGCCCTGCAGGCTGCCATGGAAGGCTTTGAAGTGAAAACCATGGAAGAAGCCCTGCCCGAAGGAAATATCTTTGTGACCACCACCGGAAACCGTGACGTGATCACCGCAGACCACATGGCCACCATGAAAGACCAGGCCATCGTTTGCAATATCGGCCACTTCGATAACGAAATCCAGGTAGCAAGGCTCGAAAAATGGCCGGGAATCGTGAAATTGAATATCAAACCGCAGGTCGATAAATATACTTTCAGTGACGGACATGCCATATTCCTGCTGGCTGAAGGAAGGCTGGTCAACCTGGGATGCGCCACCGGCCACCCCTCTTTTGTGATGAGCAACTCCTTCACAAATCAGACACTGGCACAACTGGAACTGTGGCAGAACAACCCGGAGATTGGGGTTTACCGTCTTCCCAAACACCTCGACGAAGAGGTGGCCCGTCTCCACCTGGAACAGCTGGGAGTCACACTCACCACCCTCACCAAAGAGCAGGCCGACTATATCGGGGTGCCCGCAAAAGGACCCTACAAGCCGGAACACTACCGCTACTGATCCTCTCAGGAGGGAATGGTTCCTCCCTGCCGGGAAAAACGGACTTTCCCGCAACCATGGCCGATGCCGTCATTCCCGGGAATGGCGGCATCAGTTATATATCCTGAGAATATTGCCGGCTGACGATACATGATAGGGCTGCAGGCCCTGCGTGGCAGGCCCTTTCAGGGGTTGGCCCCCTCCCATCAGCATATACTGTGACCCGCAACGCGAACAGGTAGCCAGGGGACCATCAACAACAACAGGAAGCTGTGGATCCTTCTCATGCGTGCAGGCCGCATCAAATGCATACCAGGAACCCGGATACTCACAATATACGATCACCCCTGCATATCCGGCACCCCTGAAATATACAGAGTTCCCGGTCACCATCAGCTCATTGGTGATGTTAAGATCAATCGTCATATAGACCGGAACATAGGGAATCACCTGGTACTGCTCTTTGTCACAGGCCACCATCATGAGCATCGCCGACACCATCCCGATGAAAAACTTTCTGGTCATTTTCCCTGTTCCCTGATTTTTATTAACTTTACCCTTGATAAACAGCGAAGGTAGTTGTTTTATTTTTCAAGCCACCAGAAATTTAAAATCAGGTTATGGAAGACATCGTTGTCATCATACTCACCCTGGCCTTTACGATCCTGGCTGCCGTCAACCAGAACAAAAAGAAAAAGGCGGCCGCAGAGAACAAGGCTCCGGTGCCCGACTTCTGGAAAGTTCTCTTTCCCGGGGGAGCAGATGAGGGAATGCCGCCACAGCCTTATGTCGTGTCGGAGGAACCTTCTGGCAGGGAAGCAGGAGCCCATCGCGAAGGGGAACCTTTCGAAGAGGGTGCCCGGGTCAGCAGGAGGATAACACCACAACCGGCCTCTCCGGTCACAGTTGCCCCGGAAAGCAGGTTTCCGAACGCCGGGTTTCCTTCCCGGGCCACCACTCCCGGGAATCGCCGTGGAGTGCACACCCCGGCCTTCAACATGGAAGGCTCCGAAAAAAAAACCACCCCCGGAGGGCAACAGCTCCCCCCTCCTCAGGAGAATGATGAATCCCCTTCCGTAATGGACGATTTCTCCCTTCGGAAGGCCGTTATCTATCACGAAATACTTGACCCTAAATATTTTTAGGAGACAGGAAGGTCAATTGATTATTTTTAAGGCTTTCGTTTTAAAATTAAGGAAAAATACTATTTTTGCACAAGGAAGAGTCCTGAGATCTCAGGATTCTTTCTCTTTTTTTTAATAGCTATCAAATTTAGGAGGAATAATAATGACACGAAGTGTCTATCTCACCCATGAGGGATTAAAAAAGTTACGTGAGGAACTGGAATTTCTCATGAATGTGGAGAGGCCCAAGATATCGAAGCAGATCGGGGAAGCCATTGAGAAGGGAGACATCACGGAGAATGCCGAATATGATGCGGCCAAGGATGCTCAGGGATACCTGGAAGCCAAGATTGCCGGATTACAGTCGAAAATTGCACATGCCAGGATTATCGACGAGTCGAAAATTGACACGAGCCAGGTGCAGATATTAAACAAGGTGACCATTAAGAACCGCAAGAACAATGCGGTGATGCAGTACACCATTGTTCCCGAGAGTGAAGCCAACCTGAAGGAAGGGAAACTCTCAGTATCTACTCCCATCGCCCAGGGACTGATGGGGAAAAAAGTGGGGGACACCGTGGACATCACGGTCCCTGCGGGGATTATTCCCTTTGAGATCATAGAAATTTCAATGTAGAAAAACGTCAGACCATGCCGTCAGTATTCACGAAGATCATCAACAGTGAGATCCCTGCCTACAAAGTGGCTGAGACCGATGGCTATATCGCCTTCCTTGACATATCGCCGGTAGCTCCCGGCCATACCCTGGTGGTTCCCAAAAAAGAGGTCGATTATCTTTTCGACCTCGATGACGAGACCTACCTGGGTTTGCAGGCCTTTGCGAAGAAGGTGGCCCTGGGAATCAAAAAGGCCATACCCTGCCGTAAGGTGGGGGTGGCGGTGCTGGGACTGGAGGTGCCTCATGCTCATATCCACCTGGTTCCCATGCAGAATGAATCGGACCTGCTTAACTTCGGCAGGAAACTCAGGCTCTCCCCTGAGGAATTCGTGGAAATCAGGGAAAAAATTGCCGGAGCCATATCCCTCAGATAATGGGGACGATCCCCTTTCCGGGGAAACTTATTAACAAGACCTGTCCTCCTCGGCCTAATTCAGTAATTTTACCTCCGGAAGGAGACCCCCACAGGGGCCCCGGGTTGTTGTCCTTCTCTCTTCCGGAAGCGTTGTTCATCAGATTACTGTCCAAGCCATGATACCATTTACACACCTCCACGTCCACTCCCAGTATTCCATTCTCGACGGGGCTGCCAGCATAGATAGCCTGGTCAACAAGGCCAAAGCCGACAACATGACGGCCCTGGCGCTGACCGATCACGGAATGATGTTTGGTATCAAGGAGTTTCACCAGGCCTGCCTCAAGGCAGGCATCAAGCCCATTTTGGGGTGCGAGACCTATGTGGCCCAGCGCTCTATGGAAGATCGCACGGGCAAGGAAGACCGCTCGGGCGACCACCTGGTATTGCTGGCCAAAAATAAAACCGGCTACCACAACCTCATCAAGCTGGTATCCCTGGCCAATATGGAAGGCTTTTACTACAAGCCGCGTATCGACAAAGCTACTTTAGAACGCTATTCCGAAGGGCTGATTGCCTCAACGGCCTGTTTGGGCGGCGAAATCCCCTCCCTTCTGGGCGATGGAAGAATCAACGATGCCGAAGAGTCGATCGCCTGGTTCCGCAGGGTCTTCGGCGACGATTTTTACCTCGAGATTCAGCGCCATCCCTCCGAAATCCCTGAACTGAGGAGAGAAGTCTACGACCGTCAGGTGGTGGTGAACGAACAGATCCTCGCCATGGGCCTCAAACATGGCATCAAAGTGATCGCCACCAACGACGTCCACTTCACCGATGCCCAGGATGCCGACGCCCATGACCTCCTGATTTGCCTCAACACCGGCAAGGACCTCGACGATCCTAACAGGATGAAGTATACCAAACAGGAGTGGTTTAAGACCACCCAGGAGATGAACCTCCTCTTTGCCGACGTCCCCGAAGTCCTCGCCAATACCATGGAAGTCGCCGCCAAGGTGGAGCAGTATAAGATCGACGAAGCTCCCATTATGCCGGTGTTTCCGATTCCCGAAGAGTTCGGCACCGTCGAGGAGTTCCGCAGGAACCTGACCGAGGAAGGACTGATTGATGAATTCACGCTGGAAGACTACACCCGCCTGGGAGGGTATGAAAAGGTGGTGAGAATAAAATTTGAATCGGAGTATCTCAGGCACCTGGTCTACCAGGGGGCCCCCCGGCTGTATGGGGAACCGGTGCCGTCACAGGTCACCACCCGCCTTGACTTCGAACTCGGGGTCATCAAAAAGATGGGATACCCCGGCTATTTTCTCATCACCCAGGACTTTATCAATGCCGCCCGCAGGATGGGGGTGCTGGTAGGCCCCGGAAGGGGATCAGCAGCAGGGGCTGCCGTATCGTACTGTACAGGAATCACCAATATCGATCCCATCCGCCATAATCTCCTCTTTGAGCGCTTTCTCAATCCCGAAAGGGTTTCCCTGCCCGACGTCGACATCGACTTCGACGACGACGGCCGCCAGCAGGTGCTCGACTGGGTGGTGGAAAAATATGGGAAAGACAAGGTGGCCCATATCTGCACCTTTGCCACCATGGCGACCAAAATGGCGATCCGCGACGTGGCACGGGTACTGAAACTCCCCCTCCCCGAAGCCGACCGGCTCGCTAAATTGGTTCCCGAAGCCCCGAAAATGAACTTCAAAAAGGCATTCCAGGAAAGCCCCGAGCTGAAAAAAGAACGAAACTCCCCCAATCCGCTGATTGCCAAAACCATACGGTTTGCCGAAATTCTCGAGGGGTCGGTCAGGCAGTCGGGGGTACATGCCTGCGGCATCCTGATCAGCCGTAATCCCCTGACCGACCATCTCCCCCTGATGCCCACCAAGGACGACAACCTGCCCACCACCCAATACGATGGCCGGTTCGTGGAGAGCCTGGGATTACTGAAAATGGACTTCCTGGGCCTCAAAACCCTCTCCATCATCAAGGAGTCCATTGAGAACATCCGGAAATCTCATGGGACCACCCTCAATATCGATACCATTCCTATCGATGACCCGGTAACCTACGAGCTTTTCAGTAAGGGGGAGACCACGGCGATTTTCCAGTTTGAATCGGAAGGGATGAAAAAGCACCTCAGGGAGCTGAAGCCCAACCGTTTTGAGGACCTGGTGGCCATGAACGCCCTCTACCGCCCCGGTCCCATGGATTATATCCCCGAATTCATCGCCCGTAAAAACGGCAAGAAAAAGGTAGAGTATGATCTTCCCATGATGGAGAAATACCTGAGTGAAACCTATGGAATCACGGTTTACCAGGAACAGGTGATGCTTCTTTCGCGCCTCCTGGCCAATTTCACCCGGGGAGAATCAGATACGCTGCGCAAAGCCATGGGAAAGAAGATAGAAGCGCTAATGTTCAAGCTGAAAGAGAGGTTCGTCGGGGGATGCCTCTCCAATCCGCAGTTTCTGGAAGAGTGCCATCAGGTGAAAAAAGAACCCGGAGAGGTGATAGAAAAGATATGGCACGACTGGGAATCTTTTGCCTCCTATGCCTTCAACAAATCGCACTCGGTGTGTTATGCCTATGTCGCATACCAAACCGGGTACCTGAAGGCCCACTACCCTGCAGAATTCATGGCGGCGAACCTTAGCCGCAACCTCAGCCAGCTCTCCGAGATCACCAAATTCATGCAGGAGTGCAAAAGAATGAAAATGAACGTCCTGGGGCCTGATATCAATGAGAGCTTTGTGAAGTTCACCGTAAACCGGCATGGCAATATCCGCTTCGGGATGGCTGCCGTAAAGGGAGTCGGCGAAGGGGTAGTCAACGATATCGTCTCAGAACGGGAAAGAGGTGGTGAATTCAAGGATATCTTTGATTTTTCCGAAAGAGTCAACTTACAGAGCGTCACGAAAAAAACCTTGGAAGCCCTGGCCATGGCCGGAGCCTTCGACAGTTTCGACTCCATCAGAAGGAGCCAGTTCTTTGCCGGAGAAAACGAGAACGACTCTGTCAATTTCATTGAGAGGCTGGTCAGGTATGGCAGCAAAATCCAGATGGAGTCCCAGTCGATGCAGCAGAGCCTCTTCGGGGACTCGCCCTCCCACCAGGTGGTCCGCCGTCCCGAAATCCCCGCCATTCCCGAATGGCCCCAGCTGGTCCTCCTCGACAAGGAAAAGGGAGTGATCGGTATCTACCTTACCGCCCACCCCCTCGACGACTACAAACTGGAAATCGACCACTTCTGTACCCGTGGCATCGGCCTCAGGGAAATCAATGAACAAATTGAAAAATTTGTGGATCAGGATCTCACATTTGGAGGGATGGTCACCGAAGCCTCCGAGAGTTTCTCCAAAAACGGGAAACCCTACAGCAAGCTGACTCTCTCCGATTATACCGACTCCCGGCAGTTTTTCTTTTTCAACCAGGATTATGTCGAATTCGGCAAATATTGCAAGCCCGGGCTTTTTGTACTGGTCAGGGGAAAAATCCAGAAAAGGTATAAATCAGAAACCATGGAATTCAAAGTCACCTCCATGGAACTGCTGTCAGAAGTGCGTAAAAACCATATCAAAAGCCTGACCATCACCCTTCCCCTGGCGTCGATAAAAGAAGCCGTCATCCATGAAATGGAAAAACTACTCAGGAAAAACAAGGGTACCGCCCTGTTGAAATTCAACATATATGACGAGGAGAGTAACCATTCGGTCCATCTTTTCTCGCGAAACAGCAGGATAGAGGTGAGCGATGAATTGGTGCGTTTTTTTGATGAGCATCCTGAAATGGCTTTTCGGATCAATTGACTATTTTTGCAGTAATCACGAATTTCATAAACTTTAAATATCTGTCATTATGGCTTTGGAAATTACCGATGGAAACTACAAGGAGATCGTATTGAAATCAGAAGTGCCGGTCATGCTTGATTTTTGGGCGGCCTGGTGTGGTCCCTGCAGGATGATTGCCCCCTTTGTGGAGGAGATGCACGGTGAGTTTGAAGGAAAGGCCGTTATCGGGAAGGTCGATGTGGATACAAATCCCGAGGTCTCCACCAGCTTTGGGATCAGAAATATCCCCACGGTTCTCTTTTTCAAAAACGGGGAGATTGCCGACAAGCAGGTCGGCGCATGTCCCAAAGCCACTCTGGTCACCAAGCTTAACGCCCTTTTGTAAAGTAGGGCCCTCCATTGAAAAATCTGATAGACATCCGGCAGCTGCAGGAGTTTGACAACCTGGAGCTGATCGCCCGGGAAGTGGTGGAAGGATTCATCACCGGTCTTCACCGGAGTCCCTTCCACGGTTTTTCCGTGGAGTTTGCCGAACACCGGCTGTACAACCAGGGAGAGTCGACCAGGCCTATCGACTGGAAGCTCTATGCCCGAACCGACAAGCTGTTTGTCAAGCAGTACGAGGAGGAGACTAACCTGCGCTGCCAGCTGGTCATCGACACATCCTCGTCCATGTTGTTTCCTTATGGGAAGGGGGCCGACAGGTTAATGAGCAAACTGGCCTTTTCGGTATATACCTCGGCTGCGCTCATTCATCTGTTGCGCAGGCAGCGTGATGCCGTGGGGCTTACTCTCTTTTCGGAAGAGATCGACTTCCATTCGCAGCCACGTCTCTCTCCGGTGCACGCCGAAGTGATGATGGGAAAACTTGCGGAACTCCTCCAACCCGGGCAGGTCGCCCTGAACAGGGGCTCCCGCACTTCAGAAATTCTGCACCAGATAGCCGAGAATATCCACAAACGGTCGCTGGTGGTCATTTTCAGCGACATGCTGAGCACCGGTGAAGAAGGCGATATTTTTGAGGCCCTCAGGCATCTGCGCTATAACAAACATGAGGTGCTCCTCTATCATGTCACCGACCATCGCCAGGAACAGGAATTCCGGTATTCCAACCGTCCTCACCGTTTCATCGACCTGGAGAACGGCGGGATTGTACGTCTTAACCCCTGGGAAGTCAGGGAAGAGTATGTTCATCAGGTCAGCCGCTATTTCGAAGAGCTGAAGAACAAGTGCGGCCAGTACAGGATTGACCTGGCCACCGCCGATATAAACGCCGGATTCAGGGATGTTTTGTTCTCTTACCTGGTAAAACGTAAAAAACTATGGTAATTTTATCCCTTCAACAAATCAATTACAGATAACCGAATGAAGCGCATCCTGATACTTGCATGCCTGCTGGCGGGCCTTATTCTCACAGCAGCCACACCTGAAGGTGTTTATTACAAGGAGAAATACCGCCCGCGTTTTCACTTCACGCCTGAGCGGAATTATATGGGATACCCCTCGGGGCTGCTGTTTTTCGACGGGAAATACCACCTCTTCTACCAGTACAATCCCAAAGGCCGGGAAGAGGGATACTCCCACTGGGGACATGCGGTGAGCCCTGACCTGATGACCTGGGAACACCTGCCGGTAGCTGTTTTTCCCGACAATCTTTCGGAGGACAAGGAGTTATGCACAGCCCTTCCGGGAAGTGTAGTCGTTGACCACGACAATTGCCTGGGGATGCAAAAGGGAAGTGTGAAGACGCTGGTGATCATGTACACCAGTCAGGGGTGCGGGCAGCGCCTGGCAGTGAGCACCGACGGGGGCACCAGCTGGCAGAAACACGCCGCCAATCCGGTACTTCCCTTCGATGAAAACGACCAGGCCCGGCATCCCAGGCTGTTCTTCCACACCCCCACGGGAAAATGGGTGATGCTCCTCTACCGGAGGCCCGACAACGACGAACGCAAACAGGGGTTTTCGATATACACTTCTGACAACCTGACGAATTGGGAATTTCAGAGTCATTTGGCAGGCTTTGCTGGCCGTCCCGACCTGCTCGAACTCAGGGTTAACAACCGTGCCGACGACACCCGCTGGGTCATCATTGACGGCAATGGCGATTACGTTATCGGGGCCTTCGACGGTAAAAGCTTCACTCCCGAGAGCATTCGCATGAAATGTGACTACGGTAATAGCTTTGCAGGAGCCACAACCTTTAGCAATCTTTCCACCGGCGATGGCAGAGCTATCCAAATGGCCCTGATGAGAAATGACGAATGGCCGGGAATGCCCTTCCACGGGCAGCTCACCTTTCCCACGGAACTCTCCCTCAGGAAAGTGGCCTCAGGAATTTACCTCTTCCGGCAACCGGTCAGGGAACTGGAAAACCTCCAGGAGAAACCGGATACCTGGAAAAATGAAAAGCTGATTCCCGGCATCGGCAAAAATCTGGTGAAGAAATTTGAGGGGGAATCGGTGAGAATCAAAGGACGCTTCGACCTCGGCAATTGCGAATCTTTTGGCTTTATGCTGCGCACAGGCAAAAAAGTCCAGGGCACCGAAATGGTGTACAATGTCAAAAGAGGAATCCTCTCCCTGATGGGTCAGTCAGTGCCCCTGGAACCCGTCGATAACAAAATCACCCTCGACATCCTCATCGACCGGGCCTCAATAGAGGTGTTCGCCAATAACGGAAGAGCGGCCATTTCCTCCGTTGCCTTCAACGAAGAGAATGACCGCAGCTTTGTTCTTTTCAACACCGGAGGTGAAATTGTGGTCGAAGAACTGGAAATGATCCCCCTGAAATCGATCTGGGAAAAAGAAGATTAGGATTTCTTGACCGCCACCAGCACGAAATCAAGAGTGAAATCATCATAAATCAGATTGTCTCCCAGTCCGGTGAAAAAGGAGCCTGAACCGAACTTCACGTCATACTTGGCCCTGTTGACCACGATCTTTCCGCTGCTCCGCAGCAAGGCGCCTTCGGTAACCGTAGTGGCCCTGAAAGTCACCGGATGCGTAATCCCCTTGATGGTCAGGTTGCCGGTAAAATCATACTCATTGCCCTTTACCTTTTTTACCTGCGTCAGGACAAAAGAGGCCGCAGGGTATTTTTCCACAGAAAAGAAATCATCCGATTTCAGGTGGCCGACCAAACGACCGTTGGAACCGGCATCGGTGATATCTTCACAAACGATGGTCGACATATCCATCACCATGGTCGCCGCAGAAATGAGGTCATTCTTCATTTCGAGCTTGCCGCTTTTGAGCTTGATACTCCCGTAATGCTCTCCGGTAACCTTCTTACCATTCCATTTTACCGAACTCCTGGTGTTATCCACCTCATACTGGTTGGCTTCTGCGACTCCGGAAAAAACGGCCACTAAAATCAATA
Organism: uncultured Prolixibacteraceae bacterium; assembly: GCA_964567485.1. Lineage (GTDB taxonomy): Bacteria > Bacteroidota > Bacteroidia > Bacteroidales > Prolixibacteraceae > UBA1413. The sequence goes on from CAZMMX010000003.1 coordinate 108,748, forward strand.
GTGCAAAAAAACGTTTCAAAATATTCATCTTCTTTCTCTTTTTTACTGTTATTACTTACAATTTTCATTTTAAGACAAACTACTCCTTATTTTGTTCATGAGTAGGATGGAAATAATTGAACATGGTGTAGTTGAGGGAGTGAAATAAAAACAGGGGAGGGTATAAATTTGTGAGGTTTCCGGGAAGTAGTATCTTTATGGCGTTCAAATTAAGGGAATTCACATTCTTTTAGATCTAAGCCGATATGAGGACGATGCTAAGGAGGCCAACGGATGACGATACGGATCTGGGGGGTTTTTTGCTGTTCAAGAAGTTGACGGATGAAGAGTTGAACCGTCTCAATTATGAGAAGAGTTGTTCTTCCTACCGAAAAGGAACGATTGTATACCGTGAGGGAAGCCGGTTGACGGGTTTTTATTGTGTAACCCGGGGGATTGTCAAGATTTTTAAGACCGGCATTGACGGCAAGGAGCAGATCATCAGGTTTGCCAAGCGCGGTGAGATTATCGCTTACCGGTCGTTGTTAAGCCAGGAGCTGGCCTGTACGACGGCCAAAATCATCGAAGAGGCTGTTTTGTGTCATGTTCCCTATCAGACCCTTCTGTATCTCATTCAGAACAACTGGCAATTTTCACATCACATGCTTCAGATTGTATGCCGTGAATTGCGTGAGGCCAACGACTACATCACCGATATTGCCCAGAAGTCGGTCAGGGAGAGGCTTGCCGAGGTTTTACTTCTTCTGAAGGAGGATTTTGAACTCGACCACCAGAATACCCTGCAGATTTCGCTGACCCGGGAGGAGCTTGCCAATATGGTGGGAACAGCCACCGAGTCGGTCATCAGGCTTTTGTCGGAATTCCGGCAGGACAATCTGATAGAGCTTCAGGGAAGAAAAATCAAGTTTATCAACATTTCAGGTCTCCGCAAGGTCGCGGGGATTTAGTCCTTCCGGGGGCAGTAATTAGGAGGTCCATGCAGAAACGCCACACCGACCGACATCTTTATTTCAAAGAGCAGGAGTACACCACAGAGAAGTATATCCTTCCGTTCATTGAGAAGGGCGGCCCTGTGATTCCGGGGATGCGCATCCTCGAGGTGGGTTGTGGCGAAGGGGGTAATCTGAAGCCTTTTCTGGAGCGGGGGTGTCATGTGACGGGAGTAGACCTTGCAGAAGGGAAGATAGAGCTGGCCCACACTTTTTATGCAGGCCTTCCCGGCAGGGACAGGGTTGAGCTGATATCGGCCGATATCTACCAGCTTCCGGTGCCTCCCGGAAAATTCGATGTGGTGGTCATGCGCGACGTGATTGAACATATCCATGATCAGGAGCGGTTCATGGGGTTCATCAGCCATTTCATGCACCGGGAAAGCCGTTTTTTCCTGGCCTTTCCGCCATGGCAGAATCCTTTTGGCGGCCACCAGCAGATTTGCCGTCACCGCCTGCTGGCGAAGCTTCCCTGGATCCACCTGCTACCACGCCGGCTTTACCGTGGTCTCCTCCGCGCCGGCGGTGAAAGCGCCGCCACCATTGCCAACCTCGAAGAGATCAGGGACACCCGCCTCACCATAGAACATTTTGAGAAGATATTCCGCCAGGCAGGATATCAGCTGGCAGAAAAGCAGCACTTCCTGGTCAATCCCATTTATGAGGTGAAATTCGGCCTCCGGCCCCGCTCCCAGGCCAGGTGGATAGCCGCCATTCCGGGAGTGCGCAATTTCCTGACGACCTCGGCATACTACCTGCTGGTTCCCGGCACCGGCCTGACAGGGGAAAAACCCTCCCTGTCCTGATTTCCGCCAGGCCCCGGAATAGCATTCCGGAGAAACATCAGTGAAATATCACCGTGCCAGCCATAGTTCGGGATCCAGCTTCTGGCTCTCCTTCCAGATCTGGAACTTGAGAATCGTTTTGTTGCCGTCGTTGGTATCGGTGTAAACAGTCCCCAGTTTCTGGCGTATGGAAACGGCATCTCCCTTTCTGACCACCACATTGACCAGGTTCGAATAGACGGTCAGGTATTGTCCGTGACGGATGATCACCGCCATATTACCGCCGGTGATGGCAAAGACGCGGCTCACCTCTCCCTTAAAGACGGCACGGGCCTGGGCTCCCGCTTCCGTGGTAATATTGACCCCGTTATTGTTCACGGTGACGTTCGACAGCACCGGATGGGTATGAACCCCGAATTTCTCGGTGATCACACCCCGTTCCACCGGCCAGGGAATTCGCCGCTTATTCTGTTCAAAATCACTCCCCGCCAGTTTCTGCTCGGGAGTCATCCCCACTTCCCCCTCTTTTCCCGGTTTTGCCAGTTTCCGGGCTTCTTCCTCGATGATCCGCTGGATTTCCCGTTCCAGCTGCTGCTCAATGCGCCGCTGCTGGGCCAGCTTGTTACGCAGGCTGTTTTTCTGCTTCTGCAACTCCTTGGCAACGCTATTCTGCCGGTTTTTCTGATCGGCCAATCGGCGCCGTTCCGCCTCCTGCTGCGACATCACCGAGGATCGGGCCTGCTGCTGATTCTCAAGATCCATTTTCTTTTTCGTCAAAATAGACTGGATCGATTGGATGGTCTCGGCCTGCCGGCGCCGGAAATCGGTATATTGCCGCACATAGGCAAAACGACGGTAGGCCTGATTAAAATTATCGGCCGAAAGGAAAAAAAGCAGCTTGTCGTAAGCACGACGGTTTTTCCAGGCAAACCTCACCATCAGGGCATACTCCTCTCTGATTTTTTCCAGGTCGGAAGTGAGCATCTCCACCACCGTGGAATTATCGTTAATCAGCGACTGCAATAGCGACACCTCGGAAGCCATGGTCGTGATCAACTGGTTTCGCTGTTCTATCTGACTGTTGAGGAGCCTCAGCTTACCCAGGGTGGCCTTCTGATTCTGGTCCACCTTTCCCAGGAGCTCATTGGTGTAACGGATCTCCTCGGCGGCCGATTCCTTCTTTTTGCGCAACTCATCAAGCGACTGTCCCCGGGCCTCCGGCAGAAGCACCATCAGGAAAAGCACCATCAAAAACAGCGGAATTTCTCGTATTATCCCCATGCCCCTAATTTAAGGAAACCCTTTGATATTTCTCAGGAATCTTCAGGGGAACAAATTCACTGTTCTCTGTTGAAAACCCGCTCATTCTTGCGCTCAGGGCCATGCGGCTCTCAGGAGATGTAACCTCCAGGTCGAGGGCTGCCGGATAATACTTCCCGCCGATCTGTTCATAATCGCCGAATCTCATTTCGGCCACCCGGGGTGTGAGCTTATCTTCAAGCCTCATTTTTCTGATCACCACCAGGTCGGGATCAAAGAAAAAGGTCTGCACCACCCTGGGTTCCTCTTCCCCGAGACGTTTCATGGTCCTTTCGGCGCGTTCCTCCCTGCCTTTTTCCTGCAGGCGGGTCAGTTTTTCCTGCTCCTGGGGTTCCAGAACATACATTCCCTCCTCGATACGTGTGGAGTATTCGCGCAGTTCGCGGGTGTTGTCAAAAAGAGAGAAAATATTTGCGGAGATAATGGCCTGGACACTCTGGAAGTCGATAGGGAGTCCCAGTATACGGCTGAAAGGTTCATATCCGCCGGCATACCACGACCTGTCGAAATAGTTGACATAGGTGACGCTGTCGGGGGTGAGCCATACCCGTGCCACCAGAAGGTTGAGCTTGGAGACCGAAAAAAGGAGCGACTCTCCCCTGATGGCCTCGAGGCCCGCACGGAAGGTGGTCCGGGTCTCCCCGTTATCTACCTGAATATTGATTTTCCGGATGCTGAAATGATGGTAGGTAAAACTGTTGTCGAGGGCCTTTTTATACAACCTGACGGCACTGACAGGCCTGATTCTTTCCTCAGGAAGCTTCTCCGCGGTCTTGCAGGAATGGAATAACCCGGCAACGACCATCACCAACAGGGAAATAAGCAGAAAAGGGCGGTGGTGGGCCATGGTCCGTTATTCTTCTATGAATCTTTTCTCTTTGATTTTCTGTTTCAGGGTGGGCGATTCCGACCCCCACTCCAGCGCTTTCTCCCAGTTTTTGAGAGCTTCTTCTGTATGTCCCATCATGATCAGAATATCGCCGTAATGCTCAATAAGGGTGGCATTCTGTTCTTCGGAGTGGGACAGGGCGGTTTCCATGTAAAACCGTGCCAGGGCGTAGCTTTTCTTTTTGAAGAGCACCCAGGCATAGGTATCGAGGTAGGTCGCGTTATCGGGAAAGCGTTCGATGACGCGGCCGCTCAACCTTTCGGCCTTTTCCAGCTCCCTGTTGGCCAGAGAGAGGTAATAGGCATAATTGTTCATGGCGATAAAGTTCTCGGGGTCGAGGGTCAGGGCCTGATCGAAGAGGGCAAAAGCTTCGTCGGGCTTATTCAGTTTGTAGAGGGCCTCACCCTTGAGGAAAACCATCTGTCCCTGCAGGAACTTATTATCGACTACGTAGGTCAGTCCCTCTTCCACGATGCCGGCGGCATCGTCATAGCGGCTCAGCTGAAGGGCGCCGATGGCCTGAAAGAAGTAAAACTGCGCCTGGTTGGGGTAGAGGTCCAGGGCACGCCGCCCGTGGTCGTACAAAGCCTGCCAGTCCTGCAGGTCATTATCGAGATAAAGGATCTGCTCCCATATGGCAAAATCGCTCACTCCGCTATCGATCACTTTAAGCAGCTGATCGCGGGCTTCCCGGGGGCGTTCATTGCGGATGAGGTACTCGGCAAAGAGGGAGGTGATCCGGTAATCGTCGGGGTGTTTTTCGGTCAGAAGGATGATCAGCTCCTCATTCTGTTCCGGACGAAGGGGCATTTCGGCATTTGGCCCGGTATGAAGGAGGTAGAGCTGTAGTTTGGTATCCAGGTCAACCCCGTCGCTTTTAAAGCCGTCGAGGGTATAATTCCAGGCCCTGGCGGTATCGCCACCGGCCAGGTAAAAAGAGGCCAGTGAGAAATTGACAAAACCGTTGGCGGGGTCGAGTTCCAGGATTTTCAGGTAGTTTTTGAGGGCGTTATCGCGGTCGCCCTGTTCCTTGTAGAGGTCGGCCAGTAATCCGTAATAGCGGGTATCGGAGGGATTGGAGGCGATCAGGCGCTGCACTTCCGCGAAAGCCTCCTTCACCCGGCCGGCCTCCATGAGCAGATCCTGACGGGCCATGGAAATCTGGTCGTTGATGCCACTCTTTTTCTCCAGGTCCCCGAAAGCCTTCAGGGCTTCGTCCACCTTTTTGGCCCTGCCCAGCTCCATGGCTTTCATGTAGAGGTACTCCTCGCGATCGGGTTCCATTTTCGAAAGCTGATCGAATAGCCCGGCAGCTTCGGCGCTCTTGCCCGTCTGCTGGTAAATGCGGGCCAGCAGCAACTTGTACCACTTATTCTCCGAATTGACCGATATGGCCTTTTCCAGAAGCAGGGAAGCACTGGTGAGGTCGTTGTTCATCAGATGCAGGTTGGCCAGCTCGTACATGGCGGCAGAAGAGTTGGGATCGATTTCGAGACACGCCGATAACAAGGAGACCGCCTTCTGGGGATTGCCCACCATTTTCTGTTTCAACGCCTCGATAAAGAGATACTCGAGCTCTTTATTCTTCTCTCCGGAAAGCGGGAGTTGCGGAGTACCCCCTTGTGGCACTTCCACCGAAGCCTTTCGCGGGGCAGAACAGGAAACGGCCATTCCTGACAACAGAATGATTATCCAGATAAATTTTGTCTTCATTTCTTCACCTTTTTCCGGAACGGCCGGAATCTCATTTTCAATTTTTCCCGGTATGGCCGAATCCTCCCTCACCACGGATGGTGGGTTCCAACTGATGGGTCAGCTGCCATTCCACCCGGGCATGAGAGGCCACCACCATCTGGCAAATACGGTCCCCGTTACGCACGGTGAACTCCTCGGAAGAGAGGTTGACCAGGATCACACAGATCTCACCCCGGTAGTCAGCGTCAATGGTTCCGGGAGTGTTCAGCACGGTAATGCCCTTCTTAAGGGCCAGGCCGCTGCGGGGTCTGATCTGTGCCTCATACCCCTCGGGGATTTCCACATATAATCCGGTAGGGATCAGCTTTCTCTCCAGAGGTTTCAACACCACCTCCTCTTCCAGAAACGCCCTCAGATCCATTCCTGCCGAAAGAGGAGTACTGTAGGCCGGCAAAACATTGCCCGACCGGTTGACGATCTTAACTTCCATAGAATCATCCGTAAAAGGCGCAAATATAGGGAAATCACCAGAAATCAGGGAGGCTTTAACAATTATTATAGGTGAGGTGGATGGATGACCTTGCCGGGGAATTTCCTATTTTTACACCATCTCCCTGATAAAATAACCATGCCGGGTACCATTTTTGATATCAAGTGTTTTGCCGTGCACGACGGACCGGGAATACGGACCACGGTCTTCCTGAAGGGGTGTCCCCTTCAATGCCGCTGGTGCCACAATCCGGAGGGCCGGGATCCTGAACCCTGCTGTACCGAACGGAAAATTCCCTTTGACGGCCGGGAGTTCAGCGAGGAGGAGGTCACCGGGCGGCGGGTGACCTGCGGGGAGGTGATGGCAGAAGTCCTCAAAGAACGGCTGATCATGGAAGAGAGTGGCGGCGGGGTGACCTTCTCGGGAGGAGAGCCCCTGATGCAGGCGGCTTTTCTGGCCGAACTGCTGACGGCCTGCAGGGAGGAGGGATTCCATACCGCCGTGGACACCTCGGGCTATGCCGTCCGTAGCGACCTGGCCACCGTCGCCCCTCTGACCTCCCTTTTCCTTTACGACCTCAAGGTGATCGACGAAGGAATCCACCGCCGCACCACAGGACTCTCCAATGCCATGATCCTGGCCAACTTCAGGTGGCTGGCAGACCAGGGCTATACCATGAGGGTGAGGATTCCCCTGATCAGGGAGATCTCGGCGACCCCCAAAAATATCAGGGAAACCCTGGATTTTCTGGCACCTCATGCCGGGGTAATCGATCAGGTAGACCTGCTTCCCTATCATCGCACCGGAGTCCACAAATACCAGAAGCTCGGCATCCGTTGCGACATGCCGGCGTCAGAAGCAGAACCTTCGGCGCACGAGGTGGAGGAGATCGCCACCCTCTTCCGGGAGAAAGGCTTCAGGGTCAAAACAGGAGGCTAGCTCCGGGAATAACTTACATAAAATCAAAATAGCATAAAACTGACATCCCTATGATGACGCCAAGGATTAAGAGACTGAGGGAAGAGAGTTTGCAGGCAGAGCCGCGCATTTCGGCAGAGCGGGGATTGTTGGTCACCCGGTTTTACCGTGACCACCTCTCTTTCGGCGAATCGGTACCGGTGCAGCGGGCCCATGCCTTCCGTTACATTTTGGAGAACAAGGAGATATGCATCAACGACGGGGAGCTGATCGTTGGGGAGAGGGGGCCGGCACCCAAGGCGACGCCCACTTATCCCGAAATCAACGTGCACTCCCCCGAAGACCTGGAGATCCTGAACAGCCGTGAGAAGGTGTGGTTCCGGGTCGATGAGGCCACCCGTAAGGCTTTCGAAGAGGAGATCATTCCCTTCTGGAAGGGGCGGTCAAACCGTGACAGGATCATGGCAGCCATGGCTCCGGAGTGGAAGGAGGCCTATGATGCGGGTATTTTCACGGAATTCATGGAGCAGAGGGCTCCCGGGCATACCGTTGCCGGAGGCAAGATATACCGCAAGGGGATGGTCGACATCATCGATGATATCGACCAGGCCCTGGCGGCCCTCGATTTCGGCAAGGAGGGAAATGCCTATTTGCGGCATGAGGAGCTGAAGGCCATGCGCATTGCCGCGGAAGCCCTGATCATGTATGCCGGGCGCCACGCCGTATGCCTTGAGGAGCGGGCCACCGGGGAAAGCGATCCAGCACGGGCCCGGGAGCTCATGCGTATGGCTGCGATCTGCCGCAGGGTACCCGCCCACGCCCCGGAAACCTTCCACGAAGCCCTCCAGTATTACTGGTTTGTCCACCTGGGCGTTATCACCGAACTCAACCCGTGGGACAGCTTCAATCCCGGGCGCCTCGACCAGCACCTGGCCCCCTTTTATGAGAAGGAGGTGAGCCGGGGAACCCTCACCCACGAAGAGGCCACAGAACTGCTCCAGTCGTTCTGGATCAAATTCAACAACCACCCGGCCCCCCCAAAAGTGGGGATCACCGCCCTCGAAAGCAATACCTATACCGATTTTGCGCTCATCAATGTGGGAGGAGTCAGGGAAGACGGCTCCGACGGGGTGAACGAAATGAGCTATATGCTCCTCGACGTGATCGAGGAGATGCGCTTGCTGCAACCCAGCTCTATGGTCCAGCTGAGTAAGAAAAACCCCGATCGTTTTATCGACAGGGCCATGAAAATCATCAAAACCGGGTTCGGGCAGCCGTCGGTTTTTAACACCGACGCCATCATCCAGGAGCTTACGCGCCAGGGCAAGGATATTGCCGATGCCCGCAACGGAGGAGCCAGCGGATGCGTGGAGAGCGGCGCCTTCGGCACCGAGAGCTATATCCTCACAGGCTATTTCAACCTTCCCAAGATCCTGGAACTTACCCTGCACAACGGAAGAGACCCCCGCACAGGAAAACAGACCGGCCTGGCCACCGGCGACCCTGGAAGCTTTACCACCTTCGGGGAGCTGCTGGAGGCTTTCCGGAAGCAGGTGAACCATTTCGTGGCCCTCAAGGTGAGGGGAAGTAACATCATCGAATCGATTTTCATGGAACATGTTCCCACGCCGTTTCTCTCTCTTATCATTGACGATTGTGTGGCTCGCGGTATCGATTACATCAGCGGGGGAGCCCGTTACAACACCAATTACATCCAGGGGGTGGGTCTGGGAACCGTCACCGACAGCCTCACCGCCCTCAAAAAGGCAGTATTTGAGGAGCAGGAGCTTTCCCTGCCGGGGTTCCTGGCCATCCTCGACGCCGACTTCGAAGGGCATGAGGAGTGGCGGTACCGGTTGGTATACAAGATGCCCAAATATGGAAACGACGACCCGGAAGCCGACCGGCAGTTGTCTGACGTGTTTGAGATTTACTACCAGGCGGTGAACGGCCACAGCTCCCCACGGGGTGCCGCCTACCGGATCAACCTGCTGCCGACCACCTGCCACATCTACTTCGGGAGTGTTCTGGGGGCCAGTGCCGACGGGAGAAAAGCCAGACAACCGGTCTCCGAGGGGATTTCACCCGTCCAGGGTGCCGACACCCGGGGTCCCTCGGCAGTCATCCGCTCAGCAGCCAAAATCGACCACCTCCGCACCGGAGGAACCCTGCTGAACCAGAAATTCTCACCTTCCTTCTTCTATGACGACGACTCCGTCAGAAAGGTCTCCTCCCTGGTGCGGAGCTATTTCAGGATGGACGGCCACCATATCCAGTTCAATGTGGTCGATGCCGCCACCCTGCGCGATGCCCGGAAACACCCGGAAAAATACCGCGACCTCATCGTCAGGGTGGCCGGCTACAGCGATTATTTCAACGACCTGGGAGAGGAGCTCCAGGAGGAGATCATCCAACGTACCGAACACGGGACCCTTTGATTCCGAGCGGGAAATTCCTGCCAGAATCACTATGTTTGCACAAATTTTCCGCATGAAGCTTTTTTTCCGGATGACTCTCCTGCTGCTCGTTCCCCTGACGGCCTCTGCCGTCAACGTCAAGGGGCCCGACGGTTATGCCGTCGCGGGGATACTCCTGACCCTGGCCATTCCCACAGGTATCTATTTTTTTGTGAACTGGCTCCGTAACCGGGGGAAGACACCCACCGGAAAACAAAAGCGATACAACAGAAAAAAATATACCGTCGTACTCGAAAAAAACAGGCTCTATTACCCCGATTACCTGATTCTCAAGGTGACCAACAGCGGAAATGCCGATCTTGACCTCGACCGTCCTCTGTTGACATTCAGCAATATATGGCTGAAAAGGAATTTCCGGCTCAAGGGGACCAACAGTTACCACTTTTACCCGTTACTCCTGGAACCGGGGAAGACCCATGAACTCACCATTGACCTGACCCCCTTTTATCGTCACGACAAGAGACTGAAAGGATTTCCCAGAGTGACGGTCACGGTGAATGAAGTGGGCAGCACCCGCGGAGTCTCCCAAAGTGTAATGCTCCGAAAAACCCTGTTGCGTTAACCATGAGGAACTGGCATTTCAACCATATTGATTTTTCGACGTATCCCCATTATTCCGGGAAAGACCTGGGGGTGACCTGCCACGGGGGAAAGACCCGGTTCCGGTTATGGGCCCCCACGGCGCGCATGGTCGACCTCCGTCTCTTCAACACAGGAAAGGGAGGAAGACCCCTCAGGGTCATTGCTATGGAGCGTGCCGAGGCAGGAACCTGGCTGTATGAGGACACTGATGACCTCACGGGTATCTATTACACCTTTCAGGTCAACGACGGGGAGTGGCTCCATGAAGTCCCCGACCCCTATGCCCGTGCCGTGGGCGTCAACGGTCACCGGGGTATGGTCGTCGACCTGGAGAGCACCAACCCTCAGGGATGGAAAAACGACAAGGGACCCCGCCTGCAATCCTTCACCGATTGGATCATTTACGAAACCCACGTCCGTGATTTCTCCATCGCCCCGGAATCAGGAATCTCCCATAAAGGGAAATACCTGGGTTTCACCGAGGAAAATACCGCTACCCCCACGGGTGAGACCACCGGGCTCTCCTATCTGAAGGAATTGGGCATCACCCATGTCCACCTGCTGCCGGTCAATGATTTCCAGACCGTGGATGACGAGTTTCCCCTGCTGAAATACAATTGGGGTTATGACCCCCAGAATTATAATGCCCCTGAGGGTTCGTATGCCTCCGATCCTTATGACGGAAGTGTCAGAATCAGGGAACTCAAAATGCTGATTAACGCTTTACATGACCAGGGTATCGGGGTGATTCTCGATGTGGTCTATAACCACACCTGGCTGACCAAAGGATCGGTTTTTAACCAGACCGTTCCTGGGTATTACTATCGTCAGAACCCTGACGGTTCCTTTTCCAATGGTTCGGGATGCGGCAATGAAATCGCCACAGAACGCTTCATGGTGCGAAAATTCATCATTGACTCCCTGAAATATTGGATCAAGGAGTACCATATCGACGGCTTCCGGTTTGACCTGATGGGCATTTTCGACAATGAGACCATCAGGCATATCAGATATGAGATTGACAAGAAGGATCCGGCGATTTTCCTGTATGGTGAAGGATGGGCAGGAGGGCCGAGTCCCATGCCTGAATTTCGCCGGGCCGTGAAAAGGAACATCACCCATCTTCCGGGGATTGCCGCTTTTTGTGATGACATGCGCGATGCCCTGAAGGGAAACCACGGACTCAAAACCAGCCTGGGATTTATCAGCGGACGGGCTCTTCGGGAGGAAGCTGTGAAATTCGGGATCGTGGCAGCCACCTGGCATCCCCAGATCGTCTATAGTTATGTCGAGAGTTCCCAGGAGCCCTGGGCTGCCGAACCGGCACAGTGCATCAATTATGTCTCCTGTCACGACAACTACACCCTCTTCGACAAGCTGAGAATGAGCCTTCCTGAGGCATCGGAGGAAGAACTCCGCAAGAGGGTAAAACTCGCCGGAGCCATCCTCCTCACCTCGCAGGGAGTTCCCTTCCTCCATTCAGGCATGGAATTCTGCCGTTCCAAAGGGGGACACGGTAACTCCTACAAGTCACCCGATATCATCAACCGCCTGGACTGGTCTAACAGAAACAGCTTTGCTGATGTAAACGACTATTATATCCACCTGATCAGACTCCGGAAGAACCATCCCCTCTTCCGCATGACCCAGGCCGAAATGATCAGGAAAAATCTCAATTTTTGCATTGAATACAAGGTAGGCGTGGTCACTTACTGTCTCAAGGGGAAAAACACGGGAGACCCCTGGGAACAGGCCATTGTCATTTTCAACGGGAACAGGGAAGAAGTCAGCATCACCCTGCCGGCCGGCCGCTTCCACATCATTGCCTCAGGCGACCTGATCGATGAGGAAGGAATGGAAATCCTTGAAGGAGGGAGTGTGACGGTGGCCCCGATATCCATGATGCTGCTGGCCCGGTGGCCGGAAGGACCTCACAGCGTGTGACCTCACCATGGCCGGGCGGCAGCTGCGGGCCCCCGGAAGGCAGTTGTCAGAAGGCGGCCAACAACAGGTCGATATCCTTGACCGGCAGGTTAAACTGATCGCCGACATCCTTGTTGGTGAGAATTCCATGGTAGAGGTACACGCCCCTGCGGAAACCCTGAGATGTTTTGATATAATGGTCGACCCCACCACTGTCGCCGATGGCCAGCAGTTCGGGAATCAGGATGTTGCTCAGGGAAATGGAGGCTGTGCGGGCCACCAGTGAGGGGACGTTGGGGACACAATAGTGGACCACCCCGTGTTTGCGGAAAACAGGATTTTTCAGGTCGGTCAGGTGGGTGGTCTCGAAACACCCTCCCTGGCTGGCGTTCAGGTCAATGATGATGGCCCCTTCCTTGATATTCTGCACCATCTCTTCAGTGACCCGGAATGCCGGCGTTTCATTGAAAGGCTGTGCCCCCACCACGGCATCGGCCGAAAGCAACGCCTTTTTCAGCACCTTGGGGTAAAATACCGAGGTGAAAACCCTCCTTCCCAGTTTTTCTTCCAGCCGGCTCAGCCGCTCCACGGAAGTGTCGAAGACCTTGACGATGATTCCCAGGCTGAGGGCCGCACGGGCCGCAAACTCGGCAGCCGTACCCGAACCGATGATGACCATCTCGGCGGGCGTGATCCCCGTCACATCCCCAAAGAGAACCCCCTTGCCTCCCCGCGAGGTACTCAGGTACTCACTGGCAATAGTAATGGAGGTAATCCCTGAAATCTGGCTCATTTGATGGACAAAGGGAAGAAATCCATTCTCATTTTCAAGATATTCGTAGGCAAGACAGGTCATCTTTTTCTGCATCAGCTTTTCGATAGACTCAAGGCAGTGGGACTGTATCTGCATGTTGGAGATGACCACCTGGTTTCCCCTCAGCAGGGCTGTTTCCCGGGCGTCAAAAGGGGCTACCCGCAGGACGATGTCGCACTGCATCACCTCCCCCTTATCCTTGACGACCCTGGCCCCTGCCTCGGCGTATTCCCTGTCGGAATAGCTGGCATGACTGCCGGCACCACTCTCCAGGGTAATCTCATGACCATGGGATACCAGCAAATCGACCGCCTGAGGAGTCAGGGGAACACGGTACTCCACCTTTTCGTCATCGGAAGGAATCCCTATGACGATCTTTTTCTCCCGCTGCCGCAATTCCAGCATCTCCTCCCGGGGAAGCAGCATGCTCCGGGAAACCGGCATCCCTGTCCTGTTCTTATCTTTATTGGTCATGTCGTCATTTCTGTGGTGAGTTAAAGTTACATCCAAAGCATGAATTTTCAAAATTGCACCCGGGCCTTTTGGGCTTTGATGGTTCGTGTGGTCTCCCCATCTTCCGTCAGGGTCACCTCTACATGTTCCGGAGGAAGCAATGGAGTGACTTTTTCGGGCCACTCGATCAGGCAATAACAGCCACTGAAGAAATAATCCTCATACCCCAGGTCATAAGCTTCCGCCAGCTCTTTCAGGCGGTAAAAGTCAAAATGGTAAAGGGGCTCGCCCCCGGGAGTCTGGTATTCGTTGATGATGGCAAAAGTGGGGCTGGTGACCACGTCGTCAGAACCCAGGAAAAGGCAGACCTCCCTGATGAAGGTGGTCTTTCCGGCGCCCATTTTTCCGTAGAAGGCAAAGACTCTTTCTTCCGGAAAGGCAGTGACCAACTCCGCGGCGACTTCCCGTAACTCCCCCGAGGTGATATGGTTTCTCACAAACATTGACAAAGCATTTATACAATAATACAAAAATAAGGTTAATTTTACCAAAAAAATTAAACAGCAGTCAATTATGAAAATTCCTGAAAATCTGAAGTTTACCCGGGAACACGAATGGGTTCGCATCGAAGGGGAAATGGCCGTGATCGGCATTACCGACTTTGCTCAGGGGGAATTGGGCGATGTGGTTTTCGTCGAAATAGAGACGGAAGGGGAGACTCTCGAGAAAGGAGAGATCTTTGGTACCGTGGAAGCGGTCAAGACCGTTTCTGACCTCTTTATGCCTGTAACCGGAGAGGTCGTGGAAATCAACGAGGCCCTGGCCGCCCGTCCTGAACTGGTCAACCAGGATCCTTACGGAGAAGGATGGATGATCAGGATCAAGGTGGCGGAAGAAGGGGATGTGGAAGAATTGCTCACTCCTGAAGAGTACCGTCAAATGGTCGAAGCATAAAAAACGGCTGCCCCTCTGGGCAGCCGTTTTTGCTTGATTACAATCGCTATTATTATCCACATTTTGAAGATCCGCACGACATGCACACCAGGCATCCCTCCTGGTAGACCACTTCGTTGGAGCCGCACTCTCCGCAGTGGGCATCTTCAGCGATGGTCCCGTTGGGGATATATTTCTTGAGGGCCCTGGCCACCCCTGCCTTCCATGAGTTGATGGTCTCATTGTCGAGCTGGAGGCTGGTCACCAGTTCCACCACCTTGTGAATGGGCATTCCATGGCGGAGAACCCCGGAAATCAGCTTGGCATAATTCCAGTAGACGGGATTAAACTTGTAGGAGAGACCTTCGATGGTGGTCTTGTATCCCCGTTTGTTGATGTACTGGAAGTCATAGCGTGAGTTTTCCTCATCCTCCCAGTTCTTGATGATATACCCCTTGGTGACGGAGCGGGGCAGAAGAATGCCGTCTTCGTCATCGCTCAGACCGGTAAAGATCTCATAGGGCATATTCCCGATCAGACCGATAAAGGCCACCCAGTTCTCCTTGTTATTGCGGAACCTGACCACGTCGGCTTCCAGGATTTCCGGCCTTTTGGTGGGGAATCCCAAAGATCTCTTTTTTTCCTCCTTTTTATCGGAGATAAGCACCCCTGACCGGGAACCGTCGCGGTACACGGTAACTCCCTTGCATCCGCTTTTCCAGGCTTCGAAGAAGAGTTTTCCGACCAGTTCTTCCGACACGTGGGAGGGCAGGTTGATGGTGACGCTGATGGAGTGGTCGACCCATTTCTGGATCCGCCCCTGCATGTGCACTTTGGCGACCCAGTCGACATCGTTGGAGGTCGCCTGATAATAAGGGGAGCTTTTCACCATCTCTTCGAGTTCTTCCTGGGAATATTTTTTATGGACGTCGAAACCGTTGACTTCCATCCAGGTTTTGAACTTGTGATGGAAGACGGTATATTCTTCCCAGTGGTCACCCACTTCGTCGACAAAGTCAACCCTGACATCCTTATCGTTGGGGTTAACCTTGCGGCGGCGGCGGTAAACAGGCATGAATACCGGTTCAATTCCCGAGGTGGTCTGCGTCATCAGGCTGGTGGTTCCCGTAGGGGCAATGGTCAGCAGGGCGATGTTGCGGCGGCCATGCCGTGACATCTCCTCATACAATTCCGGGTCGGCCAGTTTCAGCCGGCGAATCAGTGGGTTGTTCTTTTCCCTGTCGGTATTGTATATGGCAAAGGCTCCCCTTTCGGCGGCCAGATGTACCGAAGAGCGGTAAGCTTCCAGGGTCACAGTCTTGTGCACCTCTTCCGAGAAGTCGGTGGCATCTTCAGTGCCGTACTTCAATCCCAGGGCAGCCAGCATATCTCCTTCCGCAGTAATGCCAATACCTGTTCGCCTTCCCTCTTCCGCCTTTTTCCTGATGTTAAACCAGAGATTGCGTTCCACCAGCTTGATTTCATCACCCTCGGGATCATTATCGATCTTTTCGAGTATGGCATCGATCTTCTCAAGTTCCAGGTCAATGATGTCGTCCATGATCCGCTGGGCCACATGAACATGTTCCCTGAAGAGGTTGAAATCGAAACGGGCGTCTGCCGTAAAAGGCTTTTCAACATATGAGTAGAGGTTGATGGCGATCAGGCGGCAGCTGTCATAAGGACACAGGGGGATTTCTCCGCACGGATTGGTGGAAACGGTGCGGTATCCCAGATCGGCATAGCAGTCGGGAATCGACTCCCTGATGATGGTATCCCAAAATAGAATGCCCGGTTCTGCCGACTTCCAGGCGTTGTGGACGATTTTCTTCCAGAGGTCGGTAGCGTTAATCTCCTGACTATAGAGCACGTTCTCCCCGCTGATGGGGTAATGCTGGACATACCTCTCTTCGTTCTCCACGGCACCCATGAAGTCATCGTGCAACTTCACCGAAACATTGGCTCCGGTGACCTTTCCCTGTTCCAGTTTGGCATCGATGAACTTTTCCGCATCGGGGTGTTTCACCGAAACCGACAACATAAGAGCCCCGCGGCGCCCATCCTGGGCCACCTCACGGGTCGAATTGGAATAACGCTCCATGAAAGGAACGATCCCCGTAGAGGTAAGCGCGGAATTTTTTACCGGAGAACCTTTGGGACGAATGTGGGAGAGATCATGCCCCACCCCGCCACGACGTTTCATCAACTGCACCTGCTCCTGGTCAATTTTCATGATGCCTCCATAGGAATCGGAATTTCCCTGGTTCCCGACGACAAAACAGTTCGATAAGGAGGCCACCTGAAAATTGTTGCCAATACCCGTCATGGGTCCCCCCTGGGGAACAATATACTTAAAGTCCTTCAGGGTATGGTAAATCTGCTTTGCCGAGAGCGGACGGGGATATTTCTGCTCAATGCGGGCAATTTCTCTGGCCAGCCGCCAGTGCATATCGTCGGGCGTTAACTCGTAAATGTTGCCATACGAGTCTTTCAAAGCATACTTGTTGACCCAGACCCTGGCTGCCAGATCATCCCCCCTGAAATAACGAAGCGACGCCTGGATGGCTTCCTCTTGTGAAAAAATCTTCGTGGCCGCCGGGACCTCAACAACCTCTTCCTTTACTGACATGGCAAGTTTTTTAGTTTTTTTTTGTGATGCGATGGCGTTATGATTTTTTAATGTTCTCAATGTCTTAATGAAACGACCCTTTCAAGTGGTTCAGGTTTCGTTATGCAAGATAGAAACGGCGTTTCATTTTTAGAATACTTTTCATTTTAAAAAGTCAGAAAGTTATCAACTTTGTTATGTTAGTTGACTGTTTTTCAATTTATTATAGTTTTTTACCGGTAAAAAAGTTTACAAAAATTGAATTTTACCATACACAATAAATTTGAAAAGAGCAAGTGCCGGCGAGGATTTTTCAGGGGTAAATATCCCGAATTTTCAACACGGGGAAAGGGGGAAAACGGAGGATCAGGCGAAGGCCTTTTGGAGGATTTTCATGGTGGCCCCCCGGTTATTCTGAACATAATCCGACGCTGTTGCGCGTGTTTTGCCCATGATTTCGGGGGAGGACGTGAGCCGGGAAAGGTAGCCCATGAAGGATTCCGTGGTGGTGACAGGAAATGCTGCCCGCAGTTCCTCGAGTTGAACGGCTTCCCTGAACTTGTGATAATTGGGGCCGAAAAAGAGGGGGAGTCCGAAAGTCGCCGCTTCCAGAATGTTGTGGATGCCCACGCCAAAACCGCCACCGATATAAGCAATGGTTCCATACCGGTATACCGAGGAGAGCAACCCCACCGAGTCGATAATCAGGACTTCATGGCTGGCCACATTTTCTTCGGTAGCCTGGCTGTAAAGAAGAGGCGGGGTTTTCAACATTCGTGAGAGTCTGTTAACATTGGCGGGGGTCACCTCATGGGGGGCGATGATAAACTTCCACCCCCGCGAGGCCTCAATGAATGGCACAAGCAGCTCTTCATCAGGTTTCCATGTACTTCCAGCCACCAGGAGTTGTTTACCTGCCGAAAACTTTTCAACAAGTGGCAGAGGTTGTGAACTATTTGCGATGGCCGCCACCCTGTCGAAGCGGGTATCTCCTGAAACTGTGCATTGGTCGATGCCGGCATTTCTGAGCAGGAGAGCCGAAGGTTCATCCTGTACAAAGAGATGGGTGAAATTCTGCAGAAATCCCAGGTACCACTGGCTCCAGGGCATATCGGTAAAAAAAGGCTGGCTCTTCCGGAAGATCCCTGAAACCAGGTAAACGGGGAGATTCTCCTGGCGCAGGGTATGAAGATAGTGGTACCAGAACTCATACTTGATGAAAAAGATGACCGAGGGCTGCAACAGGGAGATAAAAGTGCGGGCATTCCGCCGGGTGTCAAAAGGGAGATAGGCCACAATGTCGGCCAGAGGGTAATTTTTCCGGATTTCATATCCCGAAGGGGAAAAGAAGGTCAGGGCGATCCTGAACCCGGGATGTTCTTTCCTGAGAGCTTCGATCAGGGGGCGTCCCTGTTCGAACTCTCCCAATGAGGCACAGTGTATCCAAACATATTTTTCGCCGGGGCTCCTCTTTTTCCGGAGACTCTCCTGCCAATTGGCCCTCCCCAGCATCATCAGCCGGGCTTTGGAATGAAAGGGGGAAACCACCCTTATGGCCAGATGGTAAAAAAAGAGGGCGAAATCATACAGGAATCTCATAGCTGGTCAATTTTGGTACAAAATAAGAAAGAATAATGCAATTGGATGCTGCAAAAAGGTCATGGTTTCGCCCTATCAGGGAGAATCCTTCGGGTATTGATTATCTTTGCGGCTCATCATTAGGGCAGGTCAATGGAGAGAGATATTGAGATCATGGCTCCTGTGGGGTCTTATGAGTCGCTGATGGCGGCCCTTCAGGGAGGGGCCGGTTCGGTATATTTCGGGGTGGAACACCTGAACATGAGGGCGCGTTCCGCCAGCAACTTCACCCTTGCCGATATGGCCCGTATCGCTTCCACGGCCACGGCCCACGGGGCCAGGAGTTATCTGACCATGAACACCGTGGTATTTGACAATGAGACCGTTATGGTACGTCAAATCCTGACTGCGGCCAAAGAAGCCGGCGTCACGGCAGTCATTGCCGCCGACATGGCCGTGATTATGATCGCCAGGGAGGTCGGCCTTGAGGTACACATGTCAACCCAGGTCAACATCACCAACTTCGAGGCGGTCAGGTTTTACGCCCAGTTTGCCGATGTTATGGTGTTGGCGCGGGAGACCAACCTGGGCAGGGTTCATGAGATATCTGACAAAATCAGGGAACAGGGCTTAACGGGGCCATCGGGCCGCCCGGTGCGCCTCGAGATGTTCGTCCACGGAGCCCTCTGTATGGCCGTGAGTGGAAAATGTTACCTCAGTCTCCATGAAATGAACTCCTCAGCCAACCGGGGGAACTGCCTGCAGACCTGCCGGAGGGGTTACCTGGTGGCCGATATGGAGACCGGTGCCCAACTGGCCGTGGAAAACGAATATATCATGTCGCCCAAAGACCTGAAGACCATCCACTTCCTCAATAAAATTCTGGATGCGGGGGTTTCCGTGCTGAAGATTGAAGGGCGCGCCCGGGCCCCTGAATATGTGAAGACCGTCACAGAGTGTTACCGCGAAGCCGTGGAAGCCTGGGAAAGCGGCACCTTCAGCGATGAAAAAATCAGCCATTGGGATGCCCGCCTGGCCACGGTTTTCAACAGGGGTTTCTGGAATGGTTACTACCTGGGCCAAAGACTCGGAGAGTGGAGCCATAACTATGGAAGCCAGGCCACCCGCAGGAAGTTATACCTGGGAAAGGCCACCAACTACTTCCCCAAAATAGGGGTGGCGGAGTTCCGGCTCGAAACAGGCCCCCTCACCGAAGGCGATGAAATCCTGATAACCGGTCCCACCACCGGCGTGGTGGAAATTACCGCCAACGACATCCGCACGGCCACGGAACCGGTCGCCCAGGCCCCCCGGGGCAGTTACGTCTCGGTGGCCGTACCCGCCAAAATCAGGAAAAATGATAAATTATTCAGGTACATAGATGCTAAATCGACCGAGCCAAACGTTCATACCTAAAATTTTCATACCTTTCTGCCTGCCTTCAGGCGACATAAAAAGTCCATTATGAAAAGAATACTGACCACCGGCACCGTGATGGTTTTACTGCTGGCCCTGCCCTTGATGATGCAAGGCCAGAATACCCTGAAACTGAGGATCAGCGGCAATTCCACACGGTTTATGAACGAACCCCAGGGCGATGAGATCCCTCATCCCGACATTGACAATCTCCTTATAGGAGGAACCAGTACCGTCACCCAATTCACCCATAAGAGGGAGCTGGGGTTTGAGGCGGAACTGATGATGTCGCTTTCCGAAAAGGTATATGTGGGGTTTGAAGTGGGACAGGACCATTTTTCGGGAGACAATGATACCCCGGGACTTTACAATTTTCAGTTTACGGACCAGTTGCAACTTTTCGAGAAAGTTGAAGATATGGACCAGACGGTGATAAACTACCTGTTGACGCAGGCTCCATTGCGATACAACACCAATATGCTCAACTTTATCGGGAACTTACGGGTATACCCAGCTCCTGGCGGACGGTTCAGACCCTTTATCAAGGTCAGTGGCGGGATGTCGCTGATTGCCACTGAACTTTCCCTGAAAGTCCCCCCCCAGGTTCCTGGAACTTTGGAGGAAGAAACACCTCCTTTCCCCATGGTTCTCTTTTCCCGGGGAACCAGTGGATCTCCCAAGGGGCGGGAAGCGGCATTGGTGCTGGGGGCCGGTATAGGCTTTGAATTACAGGTGACCGACCGCATTGCCCTTTATGCCGACGGCTCCTACCGCCTGGTCAACTCCAATATCCTCGATGGAAAACCCAATTTCGACTGGAAAGATAACCCGGAATGGAATGAGGAAAACCCTGACTTTGATCCCAATTACGAGTGGACTTACGGCACAGAAGATCTCCGGGGAAAACTGGAGCCTTTCACCACCCGCACCCAAATCGGGAAGATCACCTTTGGGGTGGTGTATACCCTGAAGGAAGGTTACGGCAAATCGAGCCGCCAAATCGGAGGCAACGTCAGTAAAGGCTCCCCCTACCTCCCCTTCTTCAAACTGAAAAGATTATAACCATTTCCCTTACCAGCGATTCCTACGGGTTACGAGAATGGCCTGAACCTGCGGCCTCCCGGGCATAGGCTTCGGCGATGGCGGCATAGGAAGTGCACTGTGCCGGTCTCATCAGTCTGGTGTGGAAGTTCCTCTCTCCCATCTGCTTCAGGATATAATCCTCACTATTCATGAATCCACAGTTATAAGCGGTGGCATAAAAAGGAATTTTAACGGCATTTTCCTGTTGACTTAAATGAGGAAACCTCCGGTCGATAATGGTGATGAGCGCCACAACATAAAGAAACTGGGTGCGGGGATCCTCCAAATCGCGGAGGATGGCCGTTCTTAAGGTGTGATCTGATGTTCCCCGGTGAAGATGGCGCAGTTGACGTTCCAGTTTCCGGGGTCTCCCATAACGAAGCTCCCTGAGGATATCTTCGGCACAGGAGGGCTTCATCTGGAACCGGCCCACCGAAAAATCGGCATATTCCCGGCCATAATGGGCATAGAGGGTCTTTAGCAGGGTAAGCTCCATCCTGTCACGCAGGGCGTCATAGCGTACCAGTTCGGGGAAAACGACCGCCACTGCCAGGGCGGGATCTACACCGGCTTCCCGGGCCAACGAGGCCATCCAGTTGCTGTTCTCAGCCACAAAGGAACGGGCATTCTCCCAGCTTTTACCGTAATAAACAGCGAAATCCCTCTCCTTTCCCGGAACCTGACTTCCGGCATGACCGGCAACCAGCCAAAACCATGGCAGAAAAAGGAAAACCAATGGCCAGAATACCCGTTTCCCGACTTTCATGAATGAAAGGTCAGAAAGGATGCGATGAGCTCATGATCGCATTTTTCGCAGAAGAAAAATAGAAAAACCCGATCACCGGCTTTCCGTCCACCACATCCCTGAAAGGGGAAAAGACCTCACTGCACTCTCTGCCGTCACCGAATTTGAGCCGACCATTGTCATATGAGGCATATTGTTTATTGTCATCAGAGATCCAGAAGTTGTAGATATCATAAAAGCTGGTGAGGTTGGCCAGTTCGAAGAGTTTTCGGCCTGCCAAATCGATCACTGCATTGGGGGTCACCCATACGATTTCCCCCCTCTTGACCGTTGAGGAGAGCTCCCCTCCGATGGGGATCTCTTCCCGGGCTCCTGCCATGTTGGTCACCAGCCGGGGCATCATGTCAAGGCTGGAAATTTCCTGGGCTTCCTTTGCTATTTCCGCCTGGTGCGCCATGGCAATCTGCATCCTCTCCTGGTCTGTTTTGGCATTTTCCAACTTTTTGGAGATCTCTTCCATTCCGGAATCTCCGTTATAGGAATCCTTCACTACCATGGCAGCGAACCCGGTGCGGGAGTCATTGATCACAAAGTTGTGGATACCTGCAAAAGGGCCGTAGCTCTTTCCGCCGAAGGTCAGGGTGAACTTGTCGCCTTTTCGGCTGATGACCTCAGGGAACTGTGCCAGCAACTCATCTTCACTCCATCCTCCGCCTGAGGGAAGGGCACCAAAGTTTTTCACGGCAGGGTGGTCGCCTTGGTAAGGTCCTTCAGAGGCCCCGCTGCCACTCTTTTTGATGTAATACTTCCCCTGAAGTTTATCGTAAAGAAGAATGTTTCCGTCGTTGATCTGCACCGTGACCTCATTGGCCGCCAGTTTGATATTCTTGCCAAATTCAAAAACCACCTGGTCAGATTCGCTGGCACAGGAAGATTCTTTACCTGCAGCAGCGGAAGATCCCTGGTCCTCCTCCCCTTCTATACCCAGGGCTTTTTCCACAATCCTGCTTTTCACCTTGTTCATCAGTCCTCCCAACTGGGCATGACAGGTCGCGCCCGACCCCATCAAAAACAGGGTAAGGGTCATAAATACAGCTGTTTTCTTCATTTCGGTATATTTAGAAATTCAACCAGCAATGTTAATGTGGGCTGTGGAAATATCAGTTGAAAACGATGTCCCCGGGAATTTCAAACCTGTCGGCAGGAATGTCGGCATTTTCAGTCACGCTAACGGCTTCCATCACCATTTTTGAGGTGGCCATTTCCAGTTCCATTTTCAGGGGAATTCCCTTCCATACCCAGTATTCACCCTTCATGTTGTATTCCTTATTATCGACGGAATAACGGGTACACTCCTTCCCCAGGAAGGTCTCCCTGCCCTCTTCCTTCAGGTTCCACTGCCGGGTGACTTCGTCGGTCAGCTGGCGGAAGTTGAGCTGGCTGGATCCCTGCATGGCAGGAGCCTTGAACCCGGTCTTGTTCTCAGGATCAAAATTAACGGTCTGGCCATCTATGGTCACACTCACGTTCCGTGTCTTGTTCCCCATGACCTCCATAGAAGTTTCCGTGGCTTCTTTCTGGCCGTGATCGTCAAAATAGAGTATCTGGCTGGCCTCAAAGCCCATCATGTCGGATTTATACTCCACAATGGCCGATTTCAGCTCATACTTGCCTGTCAACGCAGCCTTGTCACCCGATGAGACTGCTTCTCCCTCCTGGGTGGGAGGAGCAGGTTTACGGTTGCAGGAAAAGAGCATCAGCGAGAAAATGGTTAAAATCAGAGTAGTTCTCATTGGTTCAATTTTTTAATAGAAATACTATGTAAAGTTAGTGAATTACCTCACTCGTTCAACTCTCTTATCAGCCGGAAAAAAGCGAACCTGGGAAACTCCCCAAAAACCGCCATATCCGCAGGATTCCAGCCCTGGTCACGATCCGGGAAACGCCGGGAACGCTCCCGTGAATTCGGCAGCGATGAAGAGCGGCGGAGGCAACGAGGTGTGCCGGCAGACGGTCAGAGCTTTATAAACTCCACCCTGCGGTTCAAGGCTTTGTTGGCCGGAATATCGTTGGGAGCCACGGGCTGCCCTTCGCCCAAACCGTCGGTCACCAACCGGTCACCATTGACGCCAAACGATTTGACCAATTCGGCTTTTACCGAGGCAGCACGCCGTTTTGACAAATCGAGGTTGGAGGCATCCTGCCCATCGGCATCGGTGTGTCCGATGATTTTCACCTTTACATCGGGCACTTCATTCAATACCCTGGCTATGTCGTTCAGTGTGCCGTATGATTCGGGCTTCACAACATCCTTATTTACATCGAAATAAATACCATAGGTGACGAGTTTGCCTTCGGTAAGCAGTTTGTTGCGGGTATCAGGAGATGCAGTAGTGATTTTAATATTGGTGATATATGAGCTGGAGGACGCCCCTCTGTAAAGCAAAAATCCTACCCGCGTAAATTTGCTGTCATCATAAAGGTTGGTGGGCATATCCAGCACTTTTGCCCCTTTATGATAAATACGAACCCGCCTATTTTGAACCCACATAATTACATGATTAACTTTCTCTTCTTCAACGGGATTTACTGATGAATTTCCGGCTATTTTGGGATTTCCGGCTTTTAACCCCTGAGTTTCCCATCCTGTTTTTGCCACATTCACGATCAATCCGGTTTTGCAGGCAAAAGGATCACTCATTTCCTTAAACGTATTCTCACCATATAATGCCACACCTACAGCATATCGGGGGGCTCCTTTTTTGGGTACTATATCGAACTCAAGAATGAAATTTTTAGGAAAGTCAACTGGTTTCAATAACCACCAATTACCTTCGGTGGCATTCAGATTTAGCCAGTTACCTGGGGCCAGGCTTAATGTATTGATTTCTCCCGATTTATTGGTCGTCCAAAGGGCAGGGAAATCACCCACAGCATCCTGACTGAAATCTTCGAATAACAAAACCTGATCCCCGGGGATAAAATCATACGCGGAAAAACTTTGCAAACCGGGCTGACTCTGAGACTGTTTGGCCTGGTCCTGGCCTGCCGGTTTATTCTGACCCTGATCCTGCTTAGGAACAGCCCCTTGGGGATCTTCCTCCGAAGATTGATTTTTATCTTTCTTTTTGAATACACCCTTGATGCCTTCTTCTACTTTGTCAAGCCCCTTGTCTACAGCCTGATTGGCTTTCTGGTTTGCCCGGTTGTTGGTCTGGTTCTCAACTTTCTTCTTCAGATCGACCTTGATCTGGCCATTGGCATTGATAGCCACACTAAAAATGAAAACCAGTATTAAAACCCTCAGTAATGTTTTCATAAACCGATTGTATTAATGAAATAAACATTTAGGAATTTTTCTATATGATATAAAACCCAAGGAGGAGACAGGAAGGGAACAGCCTCTCTCTATATTGAGCAAAGGCAATATTAAAATTACTGTTTTTTTCGAAGTGAAGTCTGGTGCACAGAAGATTTTTTTGATGAGGGAAAAAACATCAAAACATAGGTCATGCATGCCCCACTGGGCAGAAGACACATAATACCGGGGAAGGGAGAGGGAACCCTTCTTCTATTGCAGTATGGACTCAATAGCGTTAAGCTCTTCGTCCGTAAAACTCAGGTTTCGCAGTGATTCTACGTTATCCTCAATTTGTTTCACGGAGCTGGCGCCGATCAGGACGGAGGTGATCCTTTTATCTTTCAGGATCCAGGCCAGGGCCATCTGAGCCAGGGATTGTCCCCGTTCCCGGGCCAGAAAGTTGAGTTTTTTGATTTTTTCCAGGGCAGGGCCTACCTGTTCGGGTTTCAGGAATCCCCATGATTTGGCGGCACGTGATCCCTCAGGGATGCCCATAAGGTATTTATCGGTGAGGAGTCCCTGGGCCAGGGGGGAAAAGGGAATGCAGCCGATGCCCTCTTCATCGAGTACGTCGAGCAATTCGGCTTCCACCCAGCGTTCAAACATCGAATATTTAGGCTGATGGATGAGGCACGGGGTACCCAGGTCCCACAGGATGGAGGCGGCTTCCCGTGTCATGTCGGCCGGATAGTTGGAAAGTCCCACATACAGGGCTTTTCCGGAGCGGACGATTTGGTCGAGGGCCATCATGGTTTCTTCGAGTGGGGTATCGGGATCGGGGCGGTGGGAGTAGAAAATGTCGACATAATCAAGGCCCATGCGTTTCAGGCTCTGGTCGAGACTGGCCACCAGGTATTTGCGGCTGCCCCACTCCCCGTATGGACCCGGCCACATCAGATAGCCGGCCTTGGTCGAGATGATCAGTTCATCGCGGTAGGGCAGAAAATCCTGTTTAAACAGTTTGCCGAAATTCTCTTCGGCCGATCCGGGAGGGGGACCATAATTGTTGGCCAGGTCGAAGTGGGTGATTCCCAGGTCAAAGGCCCTGTGGAGCAGGGCCCTGCCATTCTCTAAAACATCGACACCTCCGAAATTGTGCCATAACCCCAGCGATACCGCAGGAAGCTTCAGCCCCCAGGTTCCGCAGCGGTTATAAGTCATGGTGTCATATCTCTTGCTGCAAGCTTCGTACATAAAAATAATGATTTAATGGTGGTTGTTTTGTTTTCAACAAGTGGTACACTACTGTGGCGTCTATCGGTTTTCAGGTTATACCCGGGGCAGTTCCCAAGGTTTCCGGTAGATAGGGGTAAGGTAGTTGTTGGCTTCCTGGTCGTTGTGGAAGCGATTGGTCGCATTGTCCCAGGTTAACCGGCGCCCGGTTTTGTAGGCGATATTCCCCAGGTGGCAAACACGGGCCGTATTGGCCGCAATGGCCATGCTTGTGCGGGGGACCAGACTCTTATCTTTGATGCAATCCACGAAGTTCTGAAGATGCATTTCCAGCCCTTTTCCGCTGGCAGGTTGAAGTTTCACCTTTTCCATCTGTGGTTTGTTGTTCAGCACTTCGGGGATGACTTCCCAGCCATCGCGGTCGACCACCAGGGTGCCGTTGTTACCGACAAAACCCACACCATGGGTACGTCCGTAATAGCCGCCATTGATGCCGATGCCATGGTCCCACAGGAGGGTGAACCCGTCGAATTCATAGAGGGCCTGCAAGGTATCGGGGGTTTCGGTGGCATCGTCGGGGTAGGCAAATTTGCCCCCCATGGCCATCACCGATTTAGGAGCTTTGACATCCATACCGAAAAGGGCATAATCAATGATATGAACGCCCCAGTCGGTCATCATGCCCCCGGCATAATCCCAGAACCACCGGAAGCTGAAGTGAAACCGGTTGGGATTGAAGGGCCGCAAGGGGGCGGGTCCCAGCCAGAAGTCGTAATCGACACCCGCGGGAACTGGTCTGTCAGGTTTTACCGGCACCGACGACATCCAACCCTGATAGGACCAGGTGCGCACTGTTCTTATTTTCCCTAACTGGCCGGTCCGGACAAACGCCACGGCATCTTGCCAGTGGGGATCGCTGCGCTGCCACTGACCCACCTGAACGGTCACCCCATACCTGGCCGCCGCCCGTTCCATGATATTGATCTCTTCGATGGAGTTGGCCAGCGGCTTCTCGCAATAAACCGCTTTCCCCTCCTGGGCGGCATATACAAAGGGCAGACAATGCCAGTGATCGGGTGTTCCGATGATGATCACATCGATATCGCGGTTTTCCAGCAACTTTCTGAAGTCCTTATATCCTTTGGGCTTATACCCCTGAAGTTTTTCGACATCAGAAATGCGCTCAAGGAGTACGTTTTCATCGACATCGCAAATGGCTGCACATTCCGTACCAGGAATAGCCAGGAACGCCCTCAGGTCGGCCATTCCCATTCCCTTGGCCCCAATCAGTCCGCATACCAGCTTGTCATTGGCGCCCATCACGGAGGACCAGGCACGCCCCGGCAGGGTAGCTGCCATTCCCAATCCGGCAGTGGCCAGGGTACTTCTCCTTATAAAACTTCTTCGGTCAACCATCTTATTCACTTTTCATAGCATCATCAAATTTCACCTGTGAAGGTTCAAAGTCGGAGTACCTGACGAATTCACACGATTCGGCAGCGCCGGCTTCCCGGTCCATACCACTATCCTCCCATTCCACGGAAAGGGGACCTTTATATCCGATGTCGTTCAGGGCACGTATGATGTTCTCGAAATCGATTTTGCCGCGGCCCAGGCTACGGAAGTTCCAGTAGCGGCGGTTATCGCCGAATTCCATATGACCCCCGAAAACCCCCACGGCCATGGGGATGTCGCTCCAGTAGACGTCCTTCATGTGAACATGGAAAATGCGGTCGGGAAATTCATAGATGAACCGCACATAGTCGACCCCCTGATACCCGAAGTGGCTCGGGTCATAATTGAATCCGAAAGCAGGGTGGTTATTCACGGCCTTCAAGGCCAGGTGGGCAGTGTGAATATCAAAGGCGATTTCGGTAGGGTGCACCTCAAGGGCGAATTTCACCCCCAGTTTCTGGTACTCATCAAGAATGGGCAGAAAACGGCGGGCAAACTCATCATAACCCCTCTGTATCATTTCGGGGGGCACTGCCGGGAAAGAGTACAGAAGGTGCCAGATGGGACTTCCGGTGAAGCCCACGACGGTGTCAATACCCAGGCGGTGGGCCGCTCTTCCTGTTTCGATCAGTTCCTGTGCGGCACGCTGCCTGACTCCTTCAGGATCCCCATCGCCCCAGATATAGGCCGGCAGGATATTTTTGTGCCGCTCATCAATGGGGTCGCAGACACACTGTCCCACCAGGTGGGTAGAAATGGTGAAAAGCTGCAGTCCGTGCTTTTTCAGGAGGGCACGCCTGCCATCACAATAGGCCTGAGTGGCCTTGTCGATTTCCATATGGTCGCCCCAGGTGCAGAGCTCCAGGCCGTCATAGCCAAAAGCCCTGGCCTTTTCACACATCACATCAATGGGAAGATCGGCCCACTGTCCGGTATAAAGGGTTACTGGTCGTGACATATAATTAAGTTTTAAGTTCAGAGTTATTGGATATTGGATATTGGATATTGGATACTGGTTTTTAGCTTCGGATTTGGCAGAAATTGGCGAAATCTGCAGAAAAAAGGGAGGTATTATCCGAATTTCACCCATTTAGGGGCCTCTGAAGTGCCGGCCCTGACGACGGAATCGATGAATTGCATTCCGCGGACCCCTTCGTCGGGCCCCGGGAAGTCGAGCCATTCAGGCCGGGGATCTGTGCCGTCGATGCGGGCCATGAGGGTAAGGGTAAAATTGCGGTATATATTGGCGAAAGCTTCGAGGTACCCTTCGGGGTGACCTCCGGGGGTGCGGCTGTTGGCGGCGGCCAGGGAGTCCATGAAGCCTGTGCCGGTGCGGAAGATCTCCATGGGCTTGTCGAGCCATTTCAGGATCAGCGTGTTGGGTTCCTGCTGCGCCCACTCCAGTCCGCCCTTTTCTCCATAAATCCTGATTTTCAGAGCATTCTCCTCACCTGCTGCGATTTGGGAGGCCATAAGGACTCCGGTGGCGCCATTGTCGAAACGGAGAAGGGCGGCTCCGTCGTCGTCGAGCAGTCGCCCGGTGACGTAAGTTTTCAGGTCAGCGCACAGTTCCGTGGTTTTTAACCCGGTGATGTATTCCGCCAGGTGGTGGGCATGGGTGCCTATATCGCCCATGCATCCGGCTTTTCCGGAACGGCTGGGGTCGGTACGCCAGGAAGCCTGGAGATTGCCGCGTTCTTCGACTTTTTCGGAAAGCCACCCCTGGGGATATTCCACATATACCTTTCTGATCATCCCCAGCAGGCCGCCGGCCACCATCTGGCGGGCCTGTTTTACGGCGGGATACCCGGCATAGGTATGGGTGAGCGCCAGCATTAATCCCGTCTCCTGAACCTTGGCCCTGAGAGTCAGGGCTTCCCCGAGGGTAAAGGTAAAAGGCTTGTCGATCACCACGTGAAAGCCGTGCTCCAGGGCCATCATGGCCGGCGCGAAGTGTACATGGTTGGGGGTGACGATGGAGACAAAATCCATACGTTCTCCTTCCGGAAGTGCCGCCTCCTTCTCAATCATCTCCTGCCAGGTCATATATACCCTGTTCCGGGGAAGAAACAGGGATTTTCCCGTGGAAAAAGAGACCTCGGGATGGCTGCTGAAACATCCGCATACCAGCTCTGCCTTTCCATCCATGATCGCCGCCAGACGGTGAATGGCCCCTATAAAAGCATTCAATCCCCCGCCAATCATTCCCATGCGTAATTTCCTGTTCATCTGTTCTGTTTTTCTGGTGAAAGTTCCTAAAATTAACACTCTTTGGGCAAAGGTTACCCTGCGGCATCCCATTTTCTTTGGCGGGCGACACAAAAAAACCGGCTATTCCGGCTGATATCCACTGTCGGGAAGGAGGAGAGGCTGCTGTGAAGCCTCGACGGCCAGCTGGTCACACCGCTCATTGTGCGGATGGTCGTTATGCCCCTTTATCCATACAAACTTCACATCATGTTTTTTGTAAACCTGCAGGAAACGAAGCCACAGGTCGCGGTTTTTCTTTCCCCGGAATTCTTTTTTTACCCAATCGAAGAGCCATCGTTTGGTGACGGCATCGGCGACATAACGTGAGTCGGTATAAACGGTCACCCTTGACCCTTCGATTTTCAGGGCTTCCAGGGCCACGATAACGGCCAGGAGTTCCATTCTGTTATTGGTGGTGAGGGTATATCCCGCCGACAGCTCCTTTCTGTGGTTTCCTGAAAGGAGAATCACGCCATAGCCCCCCGGTCCGGGATTGCCACGGGAAGCACCATCGGTGTAAATCGTAATGTCAGGCATGATGAAAAATTAGCAGCCCCGGAAAAAAGAGCTTTCGCAAAGATATAAAAAGAACAGGTGCCCCATCATCAAACAGGGCCATCGCGGGTGGCAGGTGCCCATAGCTGCAGGAAAAAAAGAGAGCAGGTACCTGAGCATAAAAACTCCTGCACCTGCTCGTCTGGATAAAAATACTCAATTACTCTACAATGGTCATTTCGTCGATAAGATGGGATGCGCCGGCAAATTTGTCGACAACCCAAAGGACGAAGCGGATGTCCACGCTGATGGTACGCTGGAGTTCCGGTTCAAAGGCGATATCACCGCTCATGGCTTCCCAGTTGCCGTCAAAGGCAATGCCAATGAGTTCACCGTTAGCGTTCAGAACAGGACTTCCCGAGTTTCCGCCGGTAATGTCGTTGTTACTGATAAAACAGGTTTCGAGTTCTCCCTTTTCGTTGGCATACCTTCCGAAGTCGCGGGCCAGGATCATCTGTTTCATCCGGGCAGGGACGTCAAATTCGTCATCTCCGGGGATTTCTTTTTCGAGGTATCCCTTCACGGTGGTGGTCTCCTTGTAGATAACGCCATCCTGGGGTTTGTAGCTGCCCACGGTACCGTAAGTAAGCCGCATGGTGGAGTTGGCATCGGGATAGAAAACCTTGTCAGGCTGCATCTCCATCAGTCCGGCCACCAGCAGGTGACGTCCCTCTTCGAGCTGGAGGGCATATTTTTCATTTTCACCGGCGATCGTGCGCATCATGTCAAAGATTTCGCCGGCAGCCTTAAAGGCCATATCCTTGTCGAGCACCTTTTTCACGGGATTGCTGAGGAAAGCCTCCATTTTTGCCTGGTCGCTGAAGATGGTGCCGGCAAACATTTTGGCTGCATATTTGGCATAATCGCTCCGGAATTTCGATCGGATTGTCGAATAGAAGGCAGGATGGTACTTCGGGTCTACCCTGTCGGCATAGAGTTTGAGCATGGTGGCGGCCAGCTTCTGGTCGGTAGCAGCGTCATAGTCCTTAAAGAAGCCTTCCAGCATTTCTTTCATGCTGCCGGCAGCCTGCCTGATCTTATCGCCGTTTTCGGCAGGTTTTTCCAGCAGGGAGTAGAGGGCACGCGTGCGGTAAGCCATCAGGAAGAGTTCGGGCCCCTGGAGAAGGGCTTCGGTCAGGTAACCCTGAGCCACATCATCGGTGGTTTCGGCATAGGCACCATTGATCATATCCAGGGCTTTCCCGTATTTGGCCTTTCTGGCAGGAGTCTGGTTGACCCAGCGGGTGAATGCCTCTTCCTCGGCCTTTTTCCTGGCGATCACGTCAAGGTTTTCCAGGCCGCCATTCTGGCCGATGCTGTACTTGTAGTAGTTGGAGCTTCCGGCATATTTGCTGGCATACTGGATCCTGGCCTTCTGGCTGGTTTCCATGTAATTCTTGATAATGTCGAGTTTCTTTTCCCTGACATCGATACGGATCATGTTGGTAATATCCATGGTGGACTGCACTTCGGTGGAGGTGCGGTAGCGGTTGGTCCTTCCGGGATAACCCATAACCATGGAATAGTCGCCGTCACGTACTCCCTTTATGGAGACCGGGAAGAAATGGCGGGGCTTCAGGGGCACATTATCCTTGGAGTAAGGTGCTGGTTTTCCGTCGGGACTACAATAAACGCGATAGATGGAGAAGTCGGCTGTATGGCGGGGCCACATCCAGTTGTCGGTGTCGCCACCGAATTTGCCGAGCGACTGCGGGGGAGCCCCGACCAGCCGCACATCACGGAAAGTCTCATATACAAACAGGAAATACTTATTCGACTCGAAGAGACTGGTCACCTGGGCCTGATAATGGGTATTGGCAATGGCTTCGCCTTCTACTTTGGCCATGGCGGCAGCAACAGCCTTCTGACGGTCGGCAAAGCTCATCCCTTCGGTAACACCGGCCAGCACCTGGTCGGTGACATCCTCGGCACGGATAAGAAAACGGGCAATCTTCGAGGGATTGGGGAGCTCCTCTTCGCGGCTCATGGCCCAGAAACCATCACGCAAATAGTCATGTTCCACCGTTGAGTGGTGCTGAATATCCCCGAATGCACAATGATGGTTGGTCAGCATCAGCCCTTCGGGTGAAATCATTTCTGCCGTACACCCGCCGATATGAACCACGGCATCCTTCAGGCTGCTCTGGTTAATGCTGTAAAGATCTTCCGCAGTGAGCTTCAACCCCGTCTTCTGCATCTCTCCGATATTCAGCTTGTGGATCAGCGCCGGCAGCCACATCCCTTCATCGGCTTTCACCGGTGCAGCCATCATAGCCACCAGTGCCCCAAGAATGAAAAATTTCCTCATTTGTAGTAATCTGACAATTAGTGATTTATAAAATCGATTCCATTTACAGTCCCAAAAAACCGGGGCCGGACTGCGAAAATAGCAGTTGTTTTGGCTTGTAACAAATATTTTTATGAAATTATGACGCACGTTCAAGGGGTTAAGGACCCTTTTGTTCAAATCTTGTTAATTTTGTGGCTTCCATAAAACAAGATGACAGAAAATAAAAACAGAAACAAATGGTCGGCGAAACTACGCAACAGGTACCGCCTGATCTTTTACAACGATACAACACTTCAGTCGGAGTGGACCTTTAAGCTGACGCCGGTAAAGCTTTTCACAGTCGTAAGCCTCTCCCTGGCCTTCATGATTTTCCTGGTGGTTTTCCTGGTGGCCTCCACGCCACTGCGCGAGTACATCCCCGGATATCCCCGCGAGGAATACCGCGAGATGTTACTGAAAAATGTTCTTCTGGTCGATTCCCTGGAGAATGAGCTGGCTTTGAGGGACAAATATTTCAGTGATCTCAGGGCCGTGGTTTCCGGGGAGATGCCCGACGACAGGAGTTCAACGGAAGAACCGGCAGGCGACACAGAGGCAGCCGGCAAAACGGAGCGGAGAGAGTATAAACCCATGAATGCCGATTCGGTATTTCAGGATAAGATCCTGGAGGAGCGGTTGAACCTATCGGCCAACCACCTCCGTGAATCGGGAGATTCACCCGAGAAGATCCATTTTTACCTTCCCGTGAAAGGGTTGATTACCGATAAATTCGATGCCCGCAAGGAGCATTACGGGGTTGACCTGGTGGGGCAGCCCAATTCGAGGATTTCTGCGGTACTCGGGGGTACGGTGCTCTTTTCGGGCTGGACCCTGGAAACGGGCAACGTGATCTACATCCAGCATGAGAATAACCTCACTTCGGCATACAAGCACAACGCAGAATTGCTGAAGCGAACCGGGGAGACGGTAAAAGCCGGCGAGGCCATTGCCATCATCGGCAATTCCGGAGAACTGAGCACCGGGCCTCATCTTCATTTTGAGCTCTGGTTTAACGGGAAGCCCGTCGATCCTGAAAAATACATCGTATTCTGACGACCATGAAGAAAAGAATAGCTCTTCTGGGATCTACGGGCAGCATCGGCCGGCAAACCCTCGAGGTGGTGGAGAAAAATCCCGACCGCTTTGAGGTGGAAGTGTTGACGGCATATAACAACACGGAACTTCTCATTGCCCAGGCGCGTAAGTTCCTGCCCAACGTGGTCGTCATCGGGAATGAGGAGAAATATCCCCTGGTGCGGGAAGCCCTGGGAGAGCTGCCGGTGAAGGTATTTGCGGGGGCTGCGGCCATTGCCGAAGTGGCAGCCATGGAGAGTGTCGACATGGTGGTCACGGCCATGGTGGGATTTTCGGGATTGCTGCCGACGGTCAGGGCTGTGGAAGCCGGCAAGGACATCGCCCTGGCCAACAAGGAGACTCTGGTGGTCGCCGGGGAGATCATCACCCGGCTGGCACGGGAAAAAGGGGTGGACCTCCTTCCCGTGGATTCAGAACATTCGGCGATTTTTCAGTGTCTTGCCGGAGAGGTGATGAATCCTGCCGAGAAGATCCTGCTCACCTGTTCCGGGGGCCCCTTCCGGGGAAAGAGCGGCGGCCAGCTGGCGTATGTCACCCCTGCCGATGCCCTGGCCCACCCCAACTGGGACATGGGAGCCAAGATCACCATCGACTCGGCCACCCTAATGAACAAGGGATTTGAGATGATCGAAGCCCGCTGGCTGTTCGGACTCGCCCCGCACGACATCGAAGTGGTCGTCCATCCCCAGTCCATCATCCACTCCATGGTCCAGTTCCGCGATGGCTCCGTCAAGGCCCAGCTCGCTCCCCCCGACATGAGGATGCCCATCCTTTATGCCCTGGGATGGCCCGAAAGAATCGCTAATGACTTTGCGCGCCTCGACTTCTCCCGGTTGGCCACCCTGACTTTCGAAAAACCCGACATGGAGAATTTCCGCAATTTGGCCCTGGCCTTTGAAGCCATCGCCAGGGGAGGAAATACCCCCTGCGTCCTCAATGCCGCCAATGAAATCGCCGTAGAAGCCTTTCTCAGCCAGAAAATCAGCTTCCCCGCCATTTCCATGATCATCGCCCAGATCCTCGAAAATGCCACCTTTGTCAAAAAACCCTCACTCGACGATCTTATCCATACCAACAGCGAAACCAGAACCCAAACAGAATTGTTAATAAATTCAGGTAAATTTGCACATCATTAATTCAGAATATGGAATCAGTACTTATAAAAGCCGCTCAACTTATTCTCAGTCTTTCGCTGCTGGTGGTCATCCACGAGCTGGGGCATTTTCTCTTTGCCAAGCTCTTCAAGACCCGGGTTGAAAAGTTCTATCTCTTTTTCGATCCCTGGTTTTCCCTGTGGAAGACCAAACGGGGAGATACGGAATACGGGGTAGGCTGGTTACCCCTGGGAGGATATGTGAAGATTGCCGGGATGATCGATGAGTCGATGGACACGGAAGCGATGAAGCAGCCGGCACAACCCTGGGAATTCAGGTCGAAGCCTGCATGGCAGCGTCTGCTGATCATGGTGGGAGGGGTCATGATGAATTTCATTGCCGCCTTCCTCATCTATGTGGGGGTCCTTTATGCCTGGGGGGAAGAGTATCTGCCCACGTCAAGTGTGAAATACGGTGTCGTCGTCGATGAGACCGGCGAAAAGCTGGGCTTTCGCAATGGCGACAAAATCCTTTCTGTCGACCACCATCCGGTGGATAATTTTGCTAAAATCGTGCCCACCATCGTGCTTGACAAAGCCACTTCCGTGCAGGTGGAGCGCGATGGCGTGAAAACCGACATTCCCATCACTAATGAATCCCTGGCCCTGTTGTTGAAAAGCAAGGGGCTTTTCGGGCTCCGCTATCCCTTCAGTTTTACCATTGGGGATTTTGCCAAGAATTCTCCCGGCAAGAGTGCCGGACTGCAGAAAGGGGACGTGATCGCCGCCATTAACGGGCAGCAGTTCCAGTGGCACGATGAGTTCCAGAAGGTACTGGCCGCCAGCAAGGGGAACCAGGTCACCGTGGGCATCGTCCGTAACGGTCAGCCCATGGATATCCCCGTTAAGCTGGGGGAAGACGGCATGATTGGCATCTCCAACAGTGTCAATTTCAGCGACCTCTTTGAATTCAAAACCATCCGCTATGGCTTTTTCGAGTCGGTTCCGGCAGGGATAGCCCGCGGTGTGGAGACCACTGCCAACTACCTGAAGCAGTTTAAGCTCTTCTTCATGCCCGAAACCAAAGCCTTCGAATCATTGGGAGGGTTCATCACCATCGGCAACATTTTCCCGGGAAGCTGGGATTGGCATGCTTTCTGGAATATGACGGCCTTCATCTCCATCATCCTGGCCATCATGAACCTTCTGCCCATCCCGGCACTCGACGGAGGCCATGTGATGTTTCTGTTGTTTGAACTGGTCACACGGCGCAAACCCAGTGAGAAATTCATGGAATATGCCCAAATGACCGGCATGTTCCTGCTACTGGCCCTGGTTCTCTATGCCAATGCCAACGATATCCTGAAACTTTTCCGCTGACCACAGGAAAGCACTGAAAAAAAAGCTATTTTTGCATTAAATAAAAACTCACCGCTATGAATATGTTTGTCATTGCCGGCGTCGTAGGGCCCTGGCAGATCGTACTGATCGTCGCCCTTGCCTTGTTACTGTTCGGAGGAAAAAAAATTCCCGAATTGATGAAGGGTTTGGGCCAAGGGATGAAGGAATTCAAGAAAGCCACCAAGGAAGAATCCCAGGAAGAGACCAAAGATCAGGAAAAATAGACGGTACAGGAGTTCCGGTACCCGTAACCCCGCTTTCTGCCATGCCGCAGTAAGCGGGGTTTATTGTGCCGGCACCCTGACAAAAGAGGTGGACAGGCTCTCTCCGGTGCTGATGATCCTGACCACATAAACTCCCGGCGAGAGGTGCCCTACGTCGATTTTGAGCTGTTCTTCGCGGCTGAGACTCCTGAAGACTTCCGAACCAGTCATGTCAGTGATGACGACCGTTTGTGGCCCCGAGGAGTTGCCCGGAATTCTGATGTTCAGGGATTTGGTGGCAGGATTGGGCCAGAGGGTTAATCGGGCTGCCGGGTTCCCGGAAAGGGGGGAATCATTGGCCAGATCCCAGATCAAAAGGGCATAACGGGGATGGTCGATAAAGGGGTTTCTGTTTTTTTGCAGGGCGAAGATGGCATTGTTCCGGTTGATCTCTTTGAGGCTCACGGGATCATTTTCATGCCATTTCAGGAGCATCGCCAGGGCCCAGGGTTTCAACTGTGAGCCCATGACCATGTCGCTGCCCGGCCAGGCGCTACCCTCCCCAAAATAGCGCGTGGCCATATAAAAATAGGTGCGCGCCAGGTCCCCCTTGTATTCATCGACAGGTTCAAAAACCTCCCCGCTATAGCCCTGAACGGAAGAGGGACCCAAATGGCTGCCGTTGAGGGAACTCCAGCGGGGCGCCGTCGTCTCCCCGTAAGGGAGGTTTCCCCGCTTGTTGTTGACCCAACCATCGGTGGCATATATGTGAAACAGGTCGGTGTACATGGGCTCTGCATCGCCGAACCAGCTCTTGGGAAAGGAGTGCTCCCGGTTGTAGCAGTCCCCTTCGCGGGCATAATTCCCGCATTGGTCAACGGAAAAGTGGTACACATAAGGAGGCGTCTTTCCGGGAATATCGGAATAGATGTCCCAGACCGTCCCGTCATCACGGGCATCGGTGGTTTTAAAGGCATCCCACAGTTCGCTATAGGTCAAAACCTTATGTTCGTCGATAATATGGTGTAACGCCTGCTGAAGCTCCTCTCCTGTCAATTCCCCGGCACTCAGGTAATAGTCAGAAGGGGGCTGTGCCATAAGCGTCAACCCCGGGGTCACCCAGGTCAGCAGCAGGAAAAGAAGGAGTCTCTTTATGTTCTGGTTATTGTTCATTATGATTGATCTGGCACAAAACAGGGTGGCCTGGTGGCTCCATGATTCCCATGGTGAATAACAGCAATGGGCCCTTGGTTCGGCTTCCGGGCATAATGTTCCGGACCCTTCTCCTCGGGAACCGCACCTTTTCACAGATCTACTTTTCGCCTATCAGGACATTATCGACCTCCCATGTGGTGGTTTTATCGGAGGAAGAGCCCGAGAGATCGGAACCCCGGTAGACCCAGGCAATATATA
>CAZMMX010000003.1:146873-157579 GCA_964567485.1 uncultured Prolixibacteraceae bacterium
ACCACGGGAGCGATCATCCAGGTAACCACTTCGGCCTGTGCCGTGTTGTAGGCTGTGGCCTGTACCCATTTCCGGCTGCTGACCTCATTACCATACCAGCTCTTTCCCCCAGCCTGAGCATATGTTTTCCACCCCGGCAACGTGGAAACGTCGCCATATTTGGCCAGGGTGGCGAAATCCTCCTGCAGGTAAACGACGCCCGCCACTCCGCAGCGGTCACCAGTCATTTCCAGTTCCTCAGAATCCCTGAGCAGGAGCTGCGCCTTGTTGAAGTGCGACACTACACCACGGATGGTTCCGTTGCCTGTGGGGAGTTTTTCACCTGAAAAGGTGGCGCCGGAACGGGTATAGACATCGAGTTCATCGTCACAGTCGGTCAGGATTTTGGTACCGGAAAAAGTTCCCGGATCACGGAATTGCACATTTTCAATCATCACGTATTCGGCCTGGTGTTTTCCGGCGAGCAGGTCGGCGATGGTGGTCTTCACCGGAGCCGGAGGTTCTGTGGTGAGCTCGACCAGTTTGACCTGCTCCGAAATGGAGATGTCGCCGAACTGAAGCAGGCCGTTGTACTCGGTAAAGGAAGCCCCCCGGCATAACACATTGACGCGCGAGTTGAGGGCAAAGGTGTTGTCGCCGGTCACGGTAAGACAGATGCCGGCGGTAGAATCCTGCAGATAGGCCACAAATTCAGGGAGATTCCCCAGTTCGGGGGTCAGGGTGATGATGCCGCTGACCATGACATTGGTATCGACCGAGAGGACCCCCGCTTCGTGCATCTCACGCAACTGGGCCACCGTTATCTTTGCGATGACGGGTTCCGGAGGAGGTACCGGCTCCTTGTTACAGGAGATAAAGAGGATGAGGAACAAGAGGGAAGTTAAGGATATCTTGATTTTCAGGTTCATAGCCGGTTAATTTGCAGGTTTAATGACAATATTATCGATTCGGGAGGTGGTGCTTTCGCTGTTACTTCCGGTGTAACGGAAGGCTACGGTTCCCGATTTTCCCGGCATCACCGGCAGGAGGATATCCCCCGAAGGGATGAAGGTATGGTCGGGATCTGCATTTTGAGCCAGACGGCCTCCGGTAAGGGGGGTCCAGGTGGCCGTAGTGAGGTTATTCCCGTTAAAGTCAGTGGAGAAGAGCACTTCCAGAGGCTGGTGGTCGTCGGTATGGGCCCAGTAAGCCTTGGCGGTCTCAAAGGAGAGGAGTTTCTGTGAGGTAAGGGTGACGGGATTGGTCACCAGCCAGGTCACCATGCTGGCGAGCTGTGAGTTATAACCGGTGGCCTGGGCATAGGCATTACCGCTGAAGAGCTTGGCCAGCCAGAGTCTTCCCCCGGTGGTGGCCAGGTTTTGCCACCCGGCGATGTAAATGGTGGCATTGTCTTTAAAGGTTTCGAAATCCTGGCTCAGCGACTCCACGGGATTTCCCTGAGGCTGGGGCACATAGCCGCAGCGGTTGCCCTCCATCACCACTTCGGAATAGTCCCTGACCAGCAACTGGTAGTCGCCGTTGAAGACGGTGACGATGCCGGTGATGGTGCCGTTTCCAGCGGGAAGGGTCTCGCCGGCAAAGGAGGCATATCCGCTGGTGCGGACGATGATGCTTTTTTTGGAGCAGTCGACCAGGTCGCGATTAGCGGCCGCCGGTGGGTCGGCCTGGGCATCGGCCCAGGTTCTGCCCATCTGGTCATCGTCGAACTGTACATTCTCGAGCTTTACCAGCCTTCCCAGCCAGGCCGCCGATTTTACCTGCGGAATGGTGGCCGTCACAGGCAGGGTGACATTCCCCGTCGAGATCTTGAGGATATGCTTATCCATGTTGAAGCCCGCCACCCGCAGGTTTCCACTGTCATCGGTGTAGGGCTCACTTCCCAACTGGACGAAATTTCCATAGTCACCGAGCCAGAGGCCTTTGACATTCACGAGCACCGAATCGCCGATATAGAGTCCGCTGGTGGCATCGAAAACCATGCGCAGGCCGGTAGTCCCATCCTGTATAAAAGCCTCCTTGTAAAGATTACCGTCTTTTTTATCGCTGGCGGTGATCACGCCTCTGAGGGTCCATTCCTGGGAAATCTCGACCGGCAAACGCTGCTGCCAGGGTTTGGCCAGTTCTTCGGCATAGAGGGATTTGACCTGGTCTATGGTGACCACTTCCCCCGTCACAAAAGGAACTTCGGGGGGGGGCGTTTCGTTATTGTCGGCACATCCGGAAACCAGCAACAGCATTCCGGCAATGGCAGAAAGGGATAGTATTTGTCTCATCTTCGTTATCATGTTGGTCACCATCGTGCTAATATCTGATGCTGAGATTAATAAAGTAGTTGAAGCCATTGTTGTAGTACACCTTCGGCTGGAAGAGTTCCGGCTTGTCGGGGTCAAAGCGGTATTGCTCATAACCACCGGTCATCAGGGTCCGGTTGTTGAGAAGATTACTCAGATTGGCACTGAGGTTGAGGTAAAAGTCGTCGATTCTCCATGATTTTCCGACGAAAAGGTCGAGGAGAAAACCGGGATCAGCCTTTTTCTGAGCCTCCCAGTAGGGATAATAGCCGGCCTCGTCGCGGGTCCTGCTCACCGGATTGAAGTCAAGGTAAATATCGTCGTAATAGCTGCCGGTGATACCTGCCCACCAGAACCGGGAGGAGTTGTATTCGAGGCCTGCGGCCAAAGCGGTTTGGGGTGTACCGCTCTGTCTGAAATATTGGATCCACACCTCTTCGGTACTGAGTACCGTGCTGTTGTTATCACGGGTGATGGTGATATCGGGATTGTTGACCCACAGGAACTGTCCCAGGGAGGCCACGGCGTTGAATACGAGTTCTGAGGTGATGTTCACCTCGGCCCCGGCCTCAATGCCGTAATTCTCCTTGTCAATGCCGGTCATGGCATAATTGACCAGGGTGCGGTATTCATCGTGGTAAAAACTGGTCACCTCGCTCTGGTTCATGAAGCGCGTGTAATAGGCGGTCAATCTTCCGGTGATGACCGGGGAACGGAGGATATAGCTGATATCACCCGAGAGGATGGTCTCTTCGCTGAGGTTGGGGGTCACGGAATTCCGGGTACGCGGGGAGAGGAAAGAGTTGCGGAACAGCGGAGGCTGCGTGGCCAGATAGCCGTTGGCCACCACCAGGTGACGCCCCGAGATGCGGTAATCCCCTCCGGCCTTCACCCCCCAGGTGAAAAAATTGAGTTTTTCCGATTCTCCCAGGGAGTTGTCAGGGAAGAGCCCCTTGCGCATCAGCCCTTCGCGCCACATGGAGGTATAGCGGCCATTTCCGCCCAGGTAAAGCGAATAACGCTTATTGTCGTAACGCGCGGTGCCCCAGAGGGTGCCTCCGCGCTGATAGGCATAGTGGTTATTGGCAAATGTCTCGCCTTCCACCACGGCATTGTCGGGGTGGTTCAGGTCACTCTGGTAACTGTCGGGGTTGTTGGGAAAATCCCTTTCGGCAAACTGGTCGACATCGAGCCAGAAGTCACCGCCCAGAAGATCGTCGATCACCGTAAAATTGTGGCCCCGGTAAATATCGGCCAGCACGCCCCCGGTGAGGTTGAACTGTTCAGAGAGATCCCAGGAGATCCTGCTGTTGAACTGAAATTGCGAAATGTCGTTCCGGCGGTCTTCCACGATAACCTTGGAGCGGTTCCCGGTGAGGGAATTCCCGGCGATACCCCCTTCGTTCTGAACCGTATAGATATTTTTCCGGTTGGCAAAATAAAAATGGTCCCAGTCGACCTGGCTGACCGACGGGTCGTTGTTCCAGGCGCTGATGATCTGGTTTTTGTCGGTTTCATTGGTGAAATAGGTGGGGAGTTTCCGGTAATAATCGGGACGGGGATCCAGCACGTCGTACCAGTTCAGGGCGGAGTAGCCGCCTTTTCCGAACCAGTAACCCGTGGTGGTTTGGATGTCCACTTTTTCGGAGGGTTTCCAGAAATGGGCCAGGGTGATGAGCGGTTTATTGTTGCTTCTCACCCGTGCATTGCGCACCTCACCATTCTGATAGCCCCAGTAGGGATTGTAAAAATTGTCATTGGCCAGGTCATACACCTCCTGGGTGGAACCTCCGGCGACTCCCCTGTTGTAGATGGCATCGAGGAGAGTGAGGTTGAGGCTGTGGCGGCTGTTGAATTTCTTCTCCACGGAAAGGAAAAAAGAGTTG
Source organism: uncultured Prolixibacteraceae bacterium (assembly GCA_964567485.1). GTDB lineage: Bacteria > Bacteroidota > Bacteroidia > Bacteroidales > Prolixibacteraceae > UBA1413. Next base: position 151,051 of record CAZMMX010000003.1, read on the forward strand.
GCATCGTAAAAGGTCCCCTCTTCGTAGCCCCTTTCGCTCCAGCGACGCGAGATGCTTCCTGTAACCGCCCAGTTGTTGTTCATCAATCCGGTCGAGTAGGTGACCATAGCCCTGTTGCGGTAAGTCCTGTTCGAGAGGGAATAGACAGCCCTGAGGCCCGACCGGTAATTGGAAGCCCGGGTGTTGATGCGGGTGGCCCCGCCCACAGGTTCAAAAAGAAATCCGATGGGCTCGGGACCGGAAGTCACCATGGAACTGCGCATCACATCGTTGAGACCCCCCCAATTGGAAAAATAGGGCGATCCCGACTCCACGTCATTGACCACAAATCCGTTGAGGCTGACATTCTGGGTGCTGTTGTCATACCCCCTGACCCGGTACATGAGGGACCCGAAGGTATAAGCGGCAGTGCTCAGAAAGATGTCGGAAGAAGAGCTGAGGACCCCCTGGATGGACTGGTTTTCAAAACCATCGTCGGAAATCCCTTCGGAGATGTTGACGGTTCCCTGGTCAGCCATGAAGTCGTTAGCCATGCTCATCTCTATCTTTCCGGCATCGGTGGTCTCGCCGGTCATGACCAGCACGCTGATGATCGATTGTTCATAGTCGGGAAAGTTGATAAACAACATCTGTCTTCCCGGGTCCAGGGCCACGCTAAACGTACCGCCGGCATCGGAACGGGCCAATTCCCTACCCGACGATGAGGAAATCACAGCGCTCTCCAATGGTGAACCATTGCTCCTGTCCACGATTGTCCCCCGCACATTTCCCTGTTGCGCATAGATGAATCCTGTACTTATAAGCCAAAATAACAGGACATTAATTACTTTTTGATATTTCATTTCTCACTGTTCAAGATAGTTTCGAAAGATAGGGTTTTTGACTCAATTGAGAAATGATTTGAAAAGTACTAATTTTACAATCCTTAAAAAATGGATATGCGCAAGATAGCCTTTCTGATCATGTTTTTGTGGATGGCTTGGGGAGTCGCCGGACAGGCGCCGGTAAAGGCCGGGTTGATCGCCTTTTACAACCTGGAAAATCTTTTCGACACCATCAACACACCCGATGTCCGGGATGAGGAGTTCACCCCGGAAGGCCCCAACAAGTGGACCGGCAGCCGGTATTTGGAAAAACTGGACCATATGGCCTTAGCCATTTCACGGATTGGCGAGGATGAAGGCTGGAGCGGTGGGCCGGCGGTGCTGGGAGTATCTGAGATCGAGAACCGGTCGGTGCTGGAGGATTTGGTAGCCCATCCTATCCTGAAAGCCTCTAATTATCAGATCATTCATTTCGATTCCCCTGATTTGAGGGGTGTTGATGTGGGTCTGTTGTACCGGCCCCGGTTTTTCAGGGTCACGGCTGCCTCCAGTTATGAGCTGCCCCTTTACAATGACGAAGGCAAGAGGATCTACACCCGTGACCAGCTTTTGGTTTCCGGGGAGTACGACGGAGAACCCCTGCATTTCATCGTGGGTCACTGGCCCTCGCGCAGTGGTGGCGAACTCACCAGCCGGCCACGACGCAATGCCGCGGCTGCCCTGGCACGCCACATCACCGACAGCCTGCTGACCGCCGATAGCGGTGCGAAAATCGTAATCATGGGCGACCTCAATGACGACCCCTCCGATGAAAGCCTCCGCAAAATCCTCAAAGCCGCCCCATCGATCAAAAAAATGAAGGAGGGTGAGCTTTTCAACACCATGTACCCCCTCTACAAAAAAGGAATCGGATCGCTCAACTACCGCGACGGCCTTAACCTGTTCGACCAGATTGTGATATCCCCGGCACTGACAGGCAAAGACTCCTCATCATGGAAATTCCTGAAGGCCCGGGTATTCAACAGCTCCTTTCTGATGCAGAAGGACGGGCAATACAAAGGCTACCCCCTGAGGTCATTCTCGGGAACCGTTTGGCAGGGAGGCTATAGCGACCACTTCCCGGTCTATATCGTAATCGTGAAAAAATAGAAACTCCCGGTCAGCCCCCACCTGCGGTATGGGCTTTCATTTTTTGATCCGCAGGAATACCGGCCGGTGGTCGGAAAGGTTGTTGTTGTACTCAGGATAACAGGGACTGACCTTGACCACATAGGTCGTGTCGATCACGGGAACCAGCTCATTGGACACCAGAATATGGTCGATATGGCTGGGATAGGAAGGATAGGACCACCAGAGGGCGCTTCCCCTGGCAATCTCCATGTCGGCGAAGTGATATTCTGCCGCATCGGTGATAAAATTGAGGAAGGGATTCTGGCTGGGGCTGTCAGAGGCTATTTCATCGTTGAAATCGCCCAGGACCACCACATTTTCGTCGAATCGCGCTTGGTCGAGATACTCCTTCAGCATTACGGAAGCTTCTTGCCGTCGTTTTTCGTTGTCGTCGCCACCGCAGCATTTCAGGTGGAGGTTGATCAGGCAGACTTCGAGGTTTGTGGGTTTATGCCTGACAAAAATCTCAAAGGGAGGACGCGGGAAAGCCCTGAACTCGCCGGTAAAGAGGAGCTTCGCAGAATTGGGGGAGAGGGTGATTTCCGAATTTTTAAAAACATAGGCCAGGTTCCACTGGTCGTTGTCGATTTCGTAGAATTCCCCGCTCCACCCGGGCATCTGGGCGATCATCCTGTCAAAATCGGCTTTTGAGGCCACCTCCTGAAGGGCCACCACGTCGGCATCCATGGCTTTGATGAAAGAGGCCAGAGCCATCACGCTCACTGAGCCGTTTTTGGGAAACCCCTCTGCGTTAAAGGTAACGATATCAAGGCCTGCCGGACTGCCGGGAGTCACGCAGGCCCCAAAAACTTCGGGGTCTTCAGGAGATGGGGGCAGGGGGTCCTTCCGGCAGGAAGAAACAGCGAACACCATCCCCATCACCAGGGCAAGGAGAAAAAATTCCGGGAAAATTCCATTCCGGAGAGACAGATCACTAAGAAATCGTTTGTTCAAGATATGGGCCAATGAATGAAGGGACAAAAATAAGCACAAAGGAGACAGGAACATCCCCTTTGTGCTGAAATAAGTATTTACCACCGGCCATTTAAAAATGGCGGCAGAAGCAGATGTTATTTATTCCTTGACAAATTTGCTGACCATGGGTCCTTCCGGGGTGATACATCTCACGAGGTAGATTCCCGGGGTGAGGTTCCCCACGTTCAGACGCATCTTCGGGGTTCCGGTGTTGACCACCGAGAGGTGAAGACGGCCCGAGAGGTCGAAGAGATCGGCACGTTCCACTCTGGCGGCATGGTCGATGAAAAGCTCGGAGCGCGCCGGAACAGGATACAGGCGGAATTCTGAGAAGGCAGGCTGTTCCACGCCCGTACTCTTCACATATCCGGAAACCAGGAAATCATCGACTTCCCATCCGGCAGCCCCCTCGGTGGTCGAGGTGTAGACAAAAGCGATATACACCTTGCCGGAATAGGAGGAGAGGGCATATTCTCCCGAGGCTTTCCAGTTGTACCCTCCCGTTGACAACTCAAACTGGGAGGTGATATCGGTCCAGGCGGCTGCAGCAATACCCGACGCGGTATAGTCTCCCGCAAAGTTGGAGGAAATCATCACCTTCATGTCAGGCCCCGTGTAGTTCTTAGCCGTTCTGAAGCTGACCATGATGTTGTCGGCGGTGTCGAGGTTAAGGGCCGGGGTGATGAGCCAGTCTTCGTTTTCCTTGTTGCCGCTGGCATAACCATTCATGTAAGCATAGCTGTTGTTGCTGTAAGTGGCCTTTTTCCATAACTGTTCACCGGTGATGCTCACCTGGGTGAAAGGGTCCAGCGAAGTTTCAAAATCTGTGGAATAGAGGATGTCGGGCTGTGTTTCAGTATAAAGCTCCAGTTTGACAGGCTCGGCCTGCTTATTAGGGGTAGCCTCATCATCCTGGGCCACCACATAAATGTCGTAATCGGTTTTAGTGGTCAGGCCTGTCAGCGCCGCGGTATAAGGGGTTCCGGCAGCGGCCACTTCCATGGAGCCCGATGCTACGGGAGTCACAGCGCCATAAGCTGCACCGGCAATGACCTGGTCGGCGGTGGGGGCGACGGCATCGTTAGCCACCACCATGTAGAAGGCCTTACCGGGTTCATCAAGGCTGACCTCCAAGGTCGCCCCGGTGGCACTGATCGCGCTGAGTGCCGGGAAACCAACGGCAAAGACCGGGGCAAACGTATCGCCACCCAAAGCGGCAGTAACGGCATCTCCCCAGGAAGTAGCCACCCTGATGCCATCCACAAGAACATTCTGACCAGCGCTGAACTGACGTAAGGCGATGCTCCCGGGATTGATGTCGGACTGACTCGAATCGGTAAGCGGGCCAATGGTGGGTGTAGCGGGTTCGGTGGCAGGGATGGTCGCATCCATAATATACAAACTGACGATATCGTTCTTTTCTCCATCGACGATTTCGTATTTCATGACCATCAGGTAAGTCTTTCCGAAAGCGAAAGCTCCCGCGGTGACCGGTGTGGCGGTATTTGACCCGACTGAGAGTCCGAAATTGAAAGGATCGGCAGTCCCTACAAGGAATAATTTAGGCCGGTATGTGGTACCCACAGGATCTCCGCCAAAATGGAGGAAATAGCCATCGGCAGAGCCGTTCACCTGAATCATAAAGGCGGCATAGACCTTTCCGGCGGTTTGAACCGTAAATCTCCGGTGTACATCCTCCCCGTTGTTATCAAATAGTGCAGCCCCCCCGATATTGGAAAGGGGATAACCGGCAAAAGTCAGTCCGGGAACAGCCACATCGATGGGCTGGGTTCCGCCACCGCTATGGGCAGTCCACCCCGATGCCGTCAGAAGGGCACCGGCAGCATAATCAAAATTTTCCACCATCAGAGGCTGCGCATTTCCACGCTGAACGGTGAAAACCAGGCATACAGCCACCAGGGAAAGTTGTAATAGATGTAGAATTTTCTTCATAATCAATGTTTTATAATAAGACTTAACGATAATTACTCCGTCTTTAAAATTAACATTAATTACTTTACTATGGTAAAAATGTCACACTTCATATGATCAGAATAGGGTGTTTTCGAGGGTATGCGAAGAAAATTCCGGCATTGAACTGCGGAATAGCGCCGGCGCAGGGAGATTGAGGACAAAAAAAAAGTCAGGGATAAACCTGACTTTCAGAGTAGCGGGGGTACGACTCGAACGTACGGCCTCTGGGTTATGAGCCCAACGAGCTACCAACTGCTCCACCCCGCAATATATTTTACATTCAAAGAATTTCAGAACTCAATTGCGGTGCAAAGATAATTAAAATTTGCACAAAAACGAAAATTCTCTGACAATTGGTCCATTATTTTTATTCCGCCATTACCGGAACGGCCACGGGAATGGTCTCAACGATCTTCGCCAGCACACTATTTCTGTTGCTTTCCTCCAGGGTGGCTATTCTGACGGAATGGCTTCCCCCCTTTTGTACCACCTTGAGGATATTGCTTTTCCGGGGTACCACCACCCCGCTGGCCGACCAGGGATCATCACCGCCGTAGATAAAAACCAGGGGCAGGGAAGTGGAACGGAGGAAACGGGCCGACTTGTCGGCCGCAGAACGGTCAAAGGGGGGCCGGTAACCCTCTGGTAAAAAGAGGCGGGCCAGATAACCCCTGGCCGAGGGGATCTCGAGATATTTGCGGAAAGGCCGGGTGTCATAACCGTAATATCCCAGTTGCCGGGCCGCCTGCACAAAGAAGGAGCCCATGCGTTCCAGCTCTTCCAGCGAGAAGTAATCGGGGGAGGCCACGCTCATCCAGTGGCTGAAGATCTCCTCATCGGTGGCGGTCAGGGGAGGTATCGCCGCCGGGTCTTTTCCCCACTGCCAGAAAGAGAAGCTGTATTCCAGAAGGGTATAGTCATAAATCTCAGCCATACCTGCCCGGAAGGTATATTTCTTCTCCGTCACCAGTTTCTCAAAAAGGGGCATCAGACGATCACGGCGGCGGAGCACCTCGGTTTGAAACTCCCTGATTTTTTTTCGGCTGGCACGGTCACCCGGCTCCCTGGCAATATAAGGCTCATGACGCCCGTCTTCCACCGCGAAATTCATGGGCGCCACATAAGAAACGGTCAGGTCCACGTCGCCGGGATAGAAAACCCGGTGAAGCAGGGCCGTCTGTCCCCCTTTGCTGATTCCGGTATTGACCCATTTCCCGGTGAACCAGGGCTTCAGAAGTCCGGTAATCAGGTGATGATCAGCGGCGGCATTTTCCACGGTCAGGTACTGCCAGTCACCCCCTTCAGGCCACGACTCCCCGAAATAGCGGTGTTCCGCCACCACCTGGTTGGCTCCCAGTAAGGGGCATAACTCGTTAAGATACCGGGGGTTCTTAGCATAACCTGCGGCATACCCTTCGGTCACCAATACCACGGGAGCGCTTTGCTCCAACAGGGAAACAAAGACCCTTTGCAGGAAAACTCCCTTGGACTGATCGTGATGGTCGACAGGTTGCCTGACCCACACCAGCAGAGACTCCTTGAAAAAAGGATGGGCCTCCAGAATTTCCACACGCTCAACAGATTCC
>CAZMMX010000004.1:0-12501 GCA_964567485.1 uncultured Prolixibacteraceae bacterium
GATGACCGGTTGATCCACACCACCCCCATCTTCCTGGACACATTTTATTAATGAAAATCCCTGCCCCCGTGAACTCTATCTTTCACAGAGGTCTTCCTCGTCTTTCCTTTTGTTAAGGGCGACTGACACCAGTACAGACCGGAAACCTTACCCTATCAGTTTTCCAAAGGCCTCATACACGAGAATGGCAGGCCAAACAATGGCCTTCAGGAATCCCAGAACTCCCATCCAGAATCCGGTGGCATGAGAAATGAAATAAACGACAGCCCCGATGAAACCGAGCCCATACACAGCATTGGAGCTGTGTGACTGATGTTTAAAATGTTCATTCATACGTATATTTGCTATTTAATGTATTGTACTTCAATTACATATCGAGGTAATGCCTAATCGGTTCTTCACGCCCATGGAACTCGCATGGAGTAAATTTACATGCCCTTTTGTGTTTGAAGCACCATGCTCGTTTCATGTGTCGAATTTTATATTGGTGATGGTTAAACCGATGACACTGATGTAATCCCCTTGAGGCTATTTCTGCGATGATGAGCCGCTTCCTGCGGCCGCAAAGAATAGCTCCGCCATTTCAATTCGGTTGGTGCAGAAGAGTGGCAGGGGTAATTCATGACATTTTTTGTAAATTTGTATATTTCCGGGCAAAAAAATTACATTTTTGGTGTTCCCTTGTACGATAAACCGGGATTAATAATTCACAGCCATGACCATACCCTTTATCAACAGAAATTATCCTGATAAAAAAGCCCTGGTGACCACCTCGGGGGATATCACCTACCGCACCTTATTGCAAAATATTGAGCGGTTTGCACGGCTGATTGCCGGCAAAGAATCTGCGAAAGTGGCCCTATTCAGCGAAAACAGACCTGAATGGATTTATACGTTTTACGCCTCTCTTCAGAACAACGCGATACCCGTGCCCATCGACTTCATGGCCTCGGCCGAAGATGTGGCCTATATCCTCGATGATTGCCAACCCGAGTGGCTTTTCATCAGTGCGGCCATGAAGGAGCACCTGCCCGAAATCGAACGAAAAACCACCCACAAACCCCAGGTCGTCGTCTTTGAGGAGATCCTCCCCGACGAATCCGTTAAGGAAAGCGAATGGTGTGGACCGGAAGATTACGGAGCTACGGCGGTGATCATTTACACTTCAGGAACCACGGGAAGTCCCAAGGGTGTGATGCTCTCCTTCACCAATATCCTCGAAAATATATCGGCGGTCATTGACAGCAAGATTTACATCCCTGAAAGGCAGGTCATGATTTTCTTGCCACTGCATCATGTCTTTCCCCTGGTAGGCTCCTTGATGACGCCACTTCTTGTCGGTGCCTCCATCGCCATGGCGCCCTCCATGCAATCGGCCGACCTGCTGAAAACCTTCAGTGACAATGAGGTGGGGGTTTTCCTGGGGGTACCCCGGCTCTATGAACTGATGTACAGGGGCATCAAGGCAAAAATAGACAAAAGTCCTGTGGCCAAAACGCTCCTCTGGCTCGTCCTGAAAACAGGATGGCGCAGTCTGGGCCGGAAAATCTTCAACAAGGTCCACCAGAGCTTCGGAGGTCATCTGCAGTATATGATCGCCGGCGGAGCCGCCCTGAACAAAGAAGTGGGCACCTTCTTCTACGGAATAGGCTTTGATATCATGGAAGGATTCGGTATGACCGAAGCCTCACCTATGATCACCTTCCCCCGGCCCGGAAAAATTAAAATAGGCACCACCGGACAGGCCCTGCCCGGACTCACCATCGAAATCAGAGATGGGGAGATCGTAGCCAAAGGTCCGGGAATCATGAAAGGCTATTACAACCGGCCCGAAGAAACCGCCGAAACGGTGAAAGACGGATGGCTCTACACCGGCGACCTGGGATACCTCGACAAGGACGGCTACCTCTACATTACAGGGCGCAAAAAGGAAATCATCGTTCTTCCGAACGGGAAAAACATCAATCCCGTGGAACTGGAATCCAAACTGGAAGGATTCTCCCCAGCCATCAAGGAAGCCGGGGTGACCCTCTACAAGGAAATGCTCCACGCCATCATTTTTCCCAATGCCGGGTTTCTGGCCGAGAACAACATAGACGATCAGCAAGCCTGGTTCCGCGACCAGGTGATTACCCCGTTTAATGCCGGGGTCAGCTCCTACAAACGCATCATGCAGTTTACCCTCATCAAATCGGAATTGCCCCGCACCCGGCTCTCCAAGTTACAGCGGTTCAAACTGGCCGACTTGATCGAACATAAGAAGGAAGAGCAGGCCAGCCCCGATGAACCACAATCCCCTGAATTTCTGGCCATTAAAACATTCCTCGAGAGCCAGGTCGATATGGATATCCTGCCCGGCCATCACCTCGTCTTTGATATATCCATGGATTCCCTGGGCAAGTTAAGCCTGATCGATTTCATCGAGAAGAGTTTCGGCGTAAAACTGGATGAAGAACAACTGCTGAAATTCCCCTCCCTGGGCAAGATGGCTGACCATGTCCGAAACCATAAACTGTTCCACAAGTCAGATGCCGACACCACCTGGTCAGGCCACCTGAAAGAGGATGCAGATGTGATCCTCCCGAAATCCTCATTCCTGCTGGGCCCGGCGGTGAAATCAATCAGGGCTTTCTTCCGTTTGTTTTTCCGGTTTGAAGGATCAGGAATGGAAAATATCCCCGAAGGACCCTGTTTCTTCGCCCCCAATCACGAGAGCAAACTCGACGCTTTCCTGGTCCTTTCCTATCTCGACCAGCCTACCCTGAAAAATACCTTTTCCTACGCTAAAAAAGAACATGTCAAAAGCGGCATCAGGCGTTACCTGGCCGCACACGCCAACGTAATTGTGATGGACCTCACCAAGGAGCTGAAAAATTCCATCCTGAAAATGGCGGAAGTCGTTAAACAGGGAAAGAAAATTCTGATTTTCCCGGAAGGAACACGTACCCTGAACGGAGAATTGGGCGATTTCAAAAAAACTTATGCCATTCTGAGCACCGAACTGAATGTACCCGTAGTGCCCGTAGTCGTTGACGGAGCTTACGCCGCCATGTCCTACGGAGCGAAAAAGATCAACAGGGGGCAAAAAATAAGCATCCGGTTTCTCCCCCCCATATACCCCGGAACGATGACTTCCGAGGAATTGAACAAACAGGTGAAAGAAGAGATCGTTAAGGCAAAAAAAACATATTCTCATGGTTAAACAGGCTTTGCTCATCCTTATGGTGGCCATAACACTGGGTTCCGGAGCACAGGAAAATCCAGCGGTCTCCAGGTTTGACTTTTTCCCTTTTTCGGTTTGGTACAGTGGTGGTAAAGCCCGGGCGCCTATGCTTTCCACCATTACGCCCCAGTCGGAACAGGAATGGCGCCGCGACCTGCAACAAATTAAAAATCTGGGATTCAACACTGTACGCACTTGGGTAGAATGGGCCGCCTGTGAACCGGAACGGGGAAAATACAACTTCGAAAACCTGAAACTCCTGCTTTGGCTTGCCGAAGAGACCGGACTAAGGGTGTTCGTCCAGATCTATGTCGATTCTGCCCCCGACTGGGTAGCCCGTGATTTTTCACATGCCCTCTTTGAAGCCCATAGTGGCGACAAGGTATACCCCCAGGCGGCCCCCGGGGTGTGTACCGACAATAGCGATGCCGCAGAGGCGGTCCTGGGCTTTTACACCGCCACAGCACGGGTGGCCTCCACCTCTCCGGCCTTCTTCGGGTGGGACCTCTGGAGCGAACCCCACATCATCAACTGGGCCTCCCTTGACTTCATCACCAACGCCCAGTTCTGCTTCTGCCCGGGAACCAGGGCGAAATTCAGAACCTGGCTCGAAAAGAAATACGGCTCCCTGGCCGGCCTTAACAAAGCCTGGTACCGCAATTTCACAGCCTGGGAACAGATCGACCCGCCCCGCTTCAGCACCATTTTAAGCTACACCGACTTCATCGACTGGAAAAGTTTCATCTACGAGAAACTAATGGATGACATGGCTGCCCGCTACCAGGCCATCCGCCGCGGCGATCCCACCCATCTGATCACCGCTCATGCCGTGGGAGCCTCCCTCTTTCAGTCACCCCACGTGGGCGCCGGCGCCACCGATGACTTCCTCATGGCACGGCCTCTCGACTATTACGGGGTTTCCATGTATCCCAAGCATAACCATCCCGACAAGGCCTGGTCGCTGACCACCCTGCGCGCCACCACCGACTTCACCCGCAGCGCCAACCGTGAAAAAGGCGGCTGGTTTGTGGGAGAACTGCAGGCCGGACAGGGAACCATATCCCTGCTGGTGAGCGACCCGGTGACCGCCGACGACCACCGCATATGGGCCTGGTCGGCCATCTCCAAAGGCGCCAAAGGGGTCAACATCTATGCTTACTACCCCATGTCTACAGGCTATGAAGCAGGAGGGTACGGACTGATCAACCTCGACGGAACCCTCACCGACCGGGCGAAAAAAGCAGGTGAAATGGCCGCTGTAGTTAACCAGAACCAGCAACTCTTCCTCTCTTCCCGTCCCGTAAAGGCGGAAATCGCCATCCTCTACAACCCCATGACCCAAATGGTGGGCGGCATGCAACGACGCGACTACCCCGGAGCGTTGTCCAACTCCCTGCTGGGCTATTACCAGTCGTTTGCCAACCACAACGTCCCCGTCGATTTCATTCACCGTGAACATATCGAAAAAGGCGAACTCGCGCAGTACAAGCTGATCATCCTCCCCTTCCAGGTGATGTTCACCGCCAAAGCCGCCGAAGGCCTCCGTGAATTCGTCCGTAACGGCGGTTATGTGGTGGCGGAAGCCCGCATGGCCTGGAACGACGAATTCGGCCACGCCTCAGGCATCATCCCCGGCCTCGGACTGCACGAAGTCTTTGGCATCCGCGAAAATGAAGTCCGCATGAGGGACAAGGTTTCCCTCTCATTTACGGACCTCGATCATCCCGCTCTCAAAGGACTAAAAAGAGACCAGCCCCTCAGGGGATCGCTCTATTCGCAGTCCCTGACCCTCCTGAATCCTGAAAATTCGGAAATTCTGGCCCTTACCGAACAGGGCGACCCTGCCCTGGTCACCACTTCCTACGGAAAAGGAAAAGCCATGACCGTGGGCAGCTACCCGGGAATGGCCAACTTCCCCGACGTGGACCCCGTCAACGACGCCTTCTTCCTCAACCTCCTCCAATGGGCCGCCATTGAAAGGCCCTTCACCTCCTCCCATGACGGCCGCACCTCCAACCAGGTGGAAGTCCGCCTTCAGGAAAACAGCAACGGACTTTTGGCTTTCGTGCTGAACCACAGTGAGAAACACGAAGAGGTCACCGTTGACCTCACCGTCTCGAAGGAGGGATGGTATAAGGTCCGCGACGTGATCAAAAACAGTGAAACCAGGGTGCAGAGTTCCGGAAATCTCCTGAAGATCAAGGCACCCCTTGATCGCAAACAGGTGGCCGTTCTGGAAATCGTCGCGGCCTCCTGAGAAAGGAACGGGAGTTGCAACCGGAGGGGTGCCCATGAATCAGCACTCCTCATTTTACCTTTGGCGCGAGAGAACATGCTTGCCCGGATGGAAACTCCCCGCAGCAGAGCCGGCGGGGAATGCGCTCACCGGAATTCATAACTTTTCCCTATATTTGGTCATCCGGAACAGATTCCGGTGAAAACTGAATTCTCTATGATCACCTTCCTCCTTCTTTTTTTACTGGTGGCCACCGCAGGTTACGGGCTTTATGTATACAACCGGCTGGTCAGGCTTTTCAATTACACCAAAGAAGCCTGGAGCGGCATTGACGTGCAGCTGAAAAAACGGCATGAACTGATTCCCCTGCTCCTTAAAACCGTCAGGGGATATGCCGACCACGAGCGCAACCTGCTGGAGGCCATCACCGATCTGCGCTCACGGGGCATGGCCGCCGGCAACCTCAAGGATGCGGAAACCGCGGAAGTGGGCCTCTCCAAAGCCCTGGGCAACCTGTTCGTGGTGGTCGAAAATTATCCCGAACTGAAGGCCAACCAGAACTTCCTGGAATTGCAACGGGAAATCTCCAAAGTGGAACATGACCTCCAGAGGGCCCGCCGTTATTACAACGGAACCGTGCGCAACTACAACATCCTGATCGAACAGTTTCCTTCAAGCCTGGTCGCCGGTATGGCCAGCCACCAACAACGCGAATACTTCGACCTCGACAACCAATCGGAAAGGGCTGCACCGGAATTGAATTTTTAATCCACAGCAGGAACGATGCGTAACACACTAAGCCAACATACAGAAATCACAAGAAAATGTCCATAAAAAGATACGTTATCCATTAAGCCTACATCCAGAAATCACAAGAAAATGTCCATAAGAAACTGCTTCTTCACGCTTTTGGCTTCTCTCCTGGTTTTTTCAGCCACCGGCCAGGAGAGAATCCTCTCCTACGATACCCGCATCACAGTGGAAAAGAGCGGCGACCTGCTGGTCACCGAAGTGATCACCGTGGTGGCTGAAGGAAACGCCATAGAAAGAGGCATTTACCGCACCTTCCCCACCCGGTACAACAACCGCATGGGAACCCGTTTTAAGGTGGACTTCCAGGTCAGGGAAGTGTTGCGCAACGGCAACCCTGAACCCTGGTTCACCGAAAATGCGGACAACGGGGTAGTCGTCTACATCGGAGACAGCAACACAGAAATACCCCCGGGCACCCACACCTACACCCTCACCTACCGCACTTCCCGACAGGTAGGATTCTTCAAGGAGTATGACGAACTCTATTTCAACGTCATCGGGGGCGATTGGGTTTTTCCTATTGAAACGGCCAGTGTGACCCTCCAGATCCCTGAGGCGGCCAAGGTGGTACAGAAAGCCGCCTATTCGGGCAGCGCCGGCACCACGGGTTGCCAATGCACCCAGGTGGAGGACAACAACGTGGTCACCACCGTCACCACCCAGCCCCTGCTCCCCGGAGAACAACTGACCATTGCCGTGGCCTGGCCCAAAGGTTTCGTCCACGAACCATCGGCCACAGAACGGTCGGGGCGCTTTCTGAAAGATAACCTTCATGTGCTGGCAGCCTTACTCACCCTGGCACTGGCCCTGGTACTCTACCTCCGGAAATGGAAAGCCGTGGGCAAAGATCCCCGGAAAGGAACCATCATCCCCCTCTTCGACCCCCCGCAGGGGTTCAGCGCCGCCACCACTGGTTTCCTCCATAAAATGGGAATGAACGAGAGGATCATCACAGCGACCCTCGTCGATATGGCCATCAAGGGGTACCTGAAAATCGACAAAAGCGGGGAAAAATACCGGTTGGACCTCCTCCCGGAAGCCAACGCCGACCTCACCCCCGAAGAAAAAGCCCTGGGCACGGCCCTCTTTGACGGCAAAAGCGAAATCCTCCTCGACCAGAAAAACCATGCAACATTCCAGAAAGCCCGCAGTGCCGCAGAAAAAAGCATCAAGGAACAGATGATTCCCACCTATTTCAAGGTCAACGGCAAGCACCTCCTGCCCGGAGTACTGGGCTCGGCAGCCGGAGTGCTGGCGACTTTCGCCCTCGCCCCCACACCCGAAATCCCCATGTTCCTGCTGACCCTGGTCATCTTCCTTCTCGTGCTGTTTGCCTGGCTGATGAAAGCCCCCACATCCCGGGGAAGGGAAGTGATGGATGAGGCCGAAGGCTTTAAGATGTACCTCTCCGTGGCCGAAAAAGAACAGCTCGACAAAGTCCATGAACCCAACCTCACCGTGGAACGGTTTGAACAGCTGCTCCCCTACGCCATTGCCCTGGGGGTGGAAAACCAGTGGGGCAGGAAATTCGAAAATGCCCTGGCCCAATCGATGACGGAGAGCCGCACCTACCATCCTGCCTGGTATGCCGGAGCCGGAAGCATAGCCTCCTTCTCTCCCCGGAACTTCACCTCCGAAATGGGAAAAAGCTTCTCCTCGGCCATCTCTTCGGCATCGACACCTCCCGGAAGCTCCTCGGGCAGCGGAGGCGGAGGCAGCGCCGGGGGCGGCGGCGGCGGAGGAGGCGGCGGAGGTTGGTAATTTCCTGAAAACCTTGATATTCTCCATTATTTACAGTACATTGTACCTATGATTCGGGGAGTATTCATACTATTGCTGCTCCTGGCCCATTTGCCTGGAAATGCCCGGCAATTTATCTTCCAGGGATACACCATCTCCGATGGTCTTTCCCAATCAGTGGTCACTTGCATCTTCCAGGATTCCCGGGGTTTCATATGGCTGGGCACCCAAAACGGCCTCAACTGCTTCGACGGATACCATTTTACCGTACATACCTACCTACCCGATGATTCTACCTCCATTTCCAACAACTGGATTTACGGAATCACCGAAGATCCCTCCGGCGACCTCTGGATCGGCACCAAAGGCGGCCTCAACCGCTATTCCGCAAAAGAGAAACACTTCACCCGCATTCATTACTCCACCCCTTACCCCACTGACATCACCGGAAACGTTTATGACGTTTTGTGCGACAGCAAGGGAAAAATTCTCATCAATACATCCCCGGTACTGTCCATTTGCAATCCGGAAAACATGGCGTTTTCCCACCACATATCACCCCTTGGTTACGACGGAAGCGTCAAAGACTATAAAATCCCCCTTCTGGAAACCCCCGATGGAACGGTCTGGATGGGATCAACACGCGGATTGGCCTGTTATCTCCCTTTGGCAGACAGCTTTCGCGTTTTTTCAGCACCCCCGGAAATGCCGGGAGCTCTCTCCGACAACAACATTACCGCACTCTGCCAGGACAAATCAGGGATCCTCTGGGTCGGCACTTCCCGGGGACTTAACCGGATGAACGATGACGGAAGAAGCTTTAGCGCTCCTCTGGCGACACAGTCAATGATACCTTCCCCCGGAAACGATTTTGTGCGTGCCATCGCCTGCGATGCCGGCGGCGCTCTGTGGATCGCCACGGAAGGTGGGGGCCTCCGACGAATAGACCCCGGCACTGGCAGAACCCTGGAATCCGAAACTTTCACCACCGGAAACAGCGGACTGTTTCACGACATTCTCCTTTCCCTGGCCATCGACCATTCGGAAAACTTGTGGATCGGCACCCTTTCAGGCGTCAATAAAACCGACCTTAAAAGCCAGAAATTTAAAATATACCGCAAAAGTAACACCCCTTCCTCTGTGAACCTGTCGGGAAATGTGATCGCATCCCTCTTTAAGGATGAAAAAGGAGAGTTGTGGATTGGCACCTGGGGACAAGGCCTCAATATTTATGACCCGGGAAGCGGACGTGTGGAACACTATGCCTCCCAATATGAGGGACAATATGCCCTACCCAATGATTTCGTACACACCATCTTTGAAGATTCTGCAAAAAACCTCTGGATCGGCACCCGCGACGGATTGCTCGTGTTTCTGAAAGAGAACCGCCGTTTTGCAAGGCCTGAAAATTTCAGCCGGAATCCCGGACTACCTTCCTTCCGGGGCCTCCGGATTTTCCACATGATCCAAAGCAGAAACGGCGATTTCTGGATCGCCACCCAAGATGGCCTCTTCCGCAAAAAATCAGGGAAAACAACGATAGAACGCTATTCCGCAGATGCAGAACCCCATTACCAGATCAGCAGCAACCTGGTCTACAGCGTGATGGAAGATAACGACGGCCTGGTCTGGATAGGCACCACCGAAGGCCTCGATGTGCTGAATCCCGCTACCGGAACAATGAAACACTTTAAAAAAAGTGAAAGTACGTCAAATGCTCTTGCCGATGATTTCGTCACTTCCTTGTGTGAAGATCACCTGGGCGATATCTGGATCGGAACAAGCTCCTATGTGAACAAATTTTCAAAAAAAGAAAACTCCTTCACTTACTACGGAAAAGAACAGGGAATTCCCGGCAACCTGATTTACGGAATTCTCAGGGACTGGAAGGATCGGTTGTGGATCGCAACGGGAAACGGACTTTGCAGCTACGACCCCGGGAGCGCTTCTTTCCGCACCTACAGCGTCGAAGAAGGATTACAGAGCCCTGAATTTAACCTGGGAGCCTATTTCCGGGCCAGTGACGGCGAACTCTTTTTCGGAGGCATGAACGGGTTCAACGCTTTCTATCCCGATTCACTCCGCGATAATCCCTACGTACCACCACTCGCTTTTACCCGCGTACGGAAGATCAGCAAAGGCGTCATGGAATCCCCTGAATGGAAAAATGACCATACCATTCTGCTCAATTACAGAGACTATTCCTTCACGGTGGAATTTGCCGCCCTGGAATTTACCCATCCTGAGAAAAACAGGTATATGTACCTGCTGGAAGGCGGAGGTGATCAATGGATTGAGATCGGCAACCGCAATTTTGTCGCCTTCTCAAACCTCTCTCCAGGTGAATATGTGTTGAATGTCAAAGGCTCGAACAACGACGGCGTATGGAACGAAAACGGCATCCGGCTGAACATGATCATCCAGCCTCCGTGGTGGCGTAACCGCTTTGTGGTGGCAGCATATCTCCTTCTTTCTGCATTGCTGGCATTGTGGTTCTTCCGAAGCCGTGAACAACTTCACCTCAGGGAAAGAACTATTCTGGAAGAAAAAGTCAGAGAACGCACCCGCCTGATAGAAGAACAAAAATGTGAAATCCTACAGAAAAACGATGAACTAAAGGCCTTGAACACTTCGAAAGATAAGTTTTTCTCCATTATCGGCCATGACTTGCGGAATCCATTCAACTCCATCATTGGATATACGGAACTGCTACTCATGAAATTGAAGGAAATCAACCCGGAAGAACTGAAGAAATCGCTGGAAATCGTCAGGGATTCTTCCTGTCAGGCCTACGAACTGCTGGAGAACCTTTTGCTGTGGGCACGGTCTCAAACCGGTTCACTCACCTTCAGACCCGAACCGGCCGATATGAAGATGCTGGTCAAAGAGTGCGTTACCCTGCTGAAAACCCAGGCATCCAATAAAAACATCACCATTGATACCCACTCCGACGACCAGGTGATCATTGAAGCTGATAAGAACATGGTCAGGACAATCCTGCGAAACCTGGTTACCAATGCCATCAAATTCACCCGGCAATTTGGGGAGATACGAATTCAACTGACTCTGGAAGAGAACGAATGCATTGTGCGCGTCAGAGACAACGGAACTGGCATCGAAAAGGAAAGACTTTCCAGTATCTTCAACATTGGCACCTCGCACAAAACCAAGGGAACGGAGGGAGAACCGGGGACCGGACTGGGATTAATCCTCAGCAGGGAATTTGTGGAAAAACACGGGGGAAAAATGGAGGTGGAGAGTGAAGTGGGTAAAGGAAGTGAATTCAGGGTGAGATTACCGCTCCTGAACCCCCATGTCACAAAGAAGGCACATTGATCAACGGGATAATACTGGATTTCTGTCCGTACATCACCGGGTCATTGCGCCTTCTTAGTTTTCCCTATTTACCGGCAAAACAGCTTTCAAGATCACCCCGGCTGTCTCCGGAAAAATGCGGAAGTGCTTTTGGGACTAGCGAACTCACGCGGCAGACTGAAAAGGTACGTGGAAGAAGGCCAGTACCGTCTCTGCATTTTCGTTATCAATCCGCAAATGGAGATTTCCCTCTTTGTATACCAGAAAAACAGATTCTTCACTGTTCTTATCCAGGAAGGGACACCCCAGCGTTGTATCGCTGGTATGACACTTGTAAAGCCGGAGACCATTCCGATGTGCCACCAGTTCAAGTAACGCCGTACATTTCATCTTCCCGTTGCAACAGATCAAAGGCACCCTTTCAAAAATCTTTCCATTTACCATATAGGCATCTACTTTCCTGAGGGGTGCTTTTAGCGTAAATCCATCATCCGTGACCATCTTGACATGGCTGACACCGACTTTTACCTCCTCGCTGAAATAGGTTTTCCCATCAATGATCACATAGTTCATCTCGCCATAGCTTCTGGCAACAAAAGCCAGCATGACGACTGCAAAAACTGCAAGAATTTTTTTCATGGCTTCATCCTCCTGATAATTAAACATTGTTTATTGCTTTGATGAATGAAAGTTACCCCGCAGAAAAGGAGGATGCAAATCTGTTCGGTGTAACCGGAAAAAGAACCGGCGACTGATTTAGCCGGGCTAAAGGCCATTTGACAGAAGAAAACAGGGTGCTTGCCTGATTACTTCATTTTGTTCCTGTCGATCAACTCAAAAAAATGCTTCTGGAAGCTTTCGCTAACCGGAATATGCTCGCTTCCAATCCTGATATGCCTTCTCTCGACAAAATCAATCTTGTCAAGCGCCACAAACCACGATTTGTGAACCCGGCAAAAACGGGGTTCCCTAAGCATTTCCTCAATTCCCCGGGCATTCATCAGGGTCATAATTCGCTTTTTTAGCGTCACGATTCGCCAATAATCCCCCATCCCCTGCACATAGAGAATCTCTGATGCCATAACCTTCTCGATCCGGGTTTCTGTTTTGACAAAGAAATATTCCGGCTCAGATTCAAAGTGAGACTGAGGTTGATGATGAGACTGAAGTTGAG
>CAZMMX010000004.1:12601-20626 GCA_964567485.1 uncultured Prolixibacteraceae bacterium
CTGCGACTGAGGCTGCGGCTGCGGCTGCGACTGAAGCTGAGGCTGCGACTGAAGCTGAGGCTGAAGGGTAAAAACCTCTCCTTTTCCCTTTTGCATTCTTTCATAGACCTTATTCACTCCCCTGATAAACCTTTCAAAAGAGATCGGTTTCAGCAGATAGTCCGTAACATCGAGGTCAAAGCCCTCAACGGCATAACGGTCATAGGCGGTGGTAATGATCACCTCTGGTTTACTTTTCAGAGCTTTGAGAAGTTGTATCCCGGTCAACCCCTCCATTTGAATATCCAAAAAAATCAGGTCCACAGGATTGTTACGGAGATATTCCAACGTATCAAGGGCATTGTCGAAAGCTGCCAGTAGGTTCAAGAACGGAATTTTCGAACAATAGGCGCTGATAATATCGAGTGCCAGAGGTTCATCATCGATGGCTATGCAATTGATCTTCATAATTATCACCTGGTTTTTCGGGAGTATTCTAGGTGAAGGTTAACCCTGAACATGCCCTCTTCTTCGCCGGTGGCCAGAGTAAACCTTCCCGGGTAGAGCAGTTCCAGCCGCCGGCGGATATTGGCAATTCCGACTCCTGGTGAAGATGGCTCACTTACATGAATTCCTGTTCTGGTATAATTGGATATTGAAAAGTCCACAGACTTGGCTGCGGCATGAATGTGGATTTCCATGGCCGGCTGATGATTTTTGGGGCCATGCTTGAAAGCGTTTTCCACAAAGGGCATGAAGAGCATGGGGGCTATGGCAATCCCTCCGGTATCCCCTTCCACAGTCATGGATACCAGTCCGGACTGCCGGAAACGCAATTGCTGGAGTTCTATATAGCTTTTCAGGTATTCGATCTCCTTTTCCAGCGGAACCAGTTCCGCTTCCGCTTCATACAGGACATATCGCATGATGGAAGAGAATTTCATTACAGCCCCGGGAGCTTCTTCTGATTTCTGGTAAACCAGGGAATAGATGTTGTTCAGGGTGTTAAAAAGGAAGTGAGGATTGACCTGAGAACGGAGCAAAGCCAGTTCTCCCGCCTGCTTTTGGTTCACCAGTTCCGCTTTCAGCTTCTGGGCTTCAAAAGCATCGATCAGGTAACGGATCAGGACGGCATAAATCATCGTGATCACGGCAAGCCGCAAGTGGTTCCATACCCATATCCATTCAAAGACCATTACGTTTTCAGGCATCTCCCCAGTAAATCTCCGGAAATACCAGTCGATGGGCAACCTGATTGCGGTAACACCAACCAGCAGAAGAAGCATTACTGCGGTGATAAAAAGCTTGTTTCGAAAGGCAATGATCCGTGTGAATGTGAAATACACCGTATAAAAGGTCAGCACATTCAGGAAAAGACCGATCATCACTTCCCTCAGATATTGAGCTTCCCACATGCCGGGATCTTTGTGCTGGCCGGCATACACCGGAAAAAGAAACTGTCCGACGATGTAAAACCAGTAAAGAAGATGAATTAGAATGATGGTTCTCTTTTTCATGACCACAGCGACAATCCTGATTTGCAATACAAGTTACAAAATAAACAGGTTCGTCACGGCGATCCGAATCAAATCGGCAAGATGCCCCGGAAATAAGGTCATCGGCCCATTCCACCGGGTAACCCACGGCAATCACTAAGACAACCATCCCAATTCCCAATACTACCGACACTCAATGCTCACCAATGTTCCAGAACTTACGGGCAGAAGTCCCATTTTCTGCAGCCATAATCTCTAATTGATCATTCAATAAGTATAAAATGTTATTTAAAGCCGGTTAAAAACCATAATGGCATCCATATGACGATGATTTTCTATTTTCGACCTGAATTTCACCTGATTTCTAATAAGCATAATTATAGCTGCTTTTTATGCAAAGAACGTTTATTCTCCTCACCCTGGCACTCCTTACGAGTTTCACCGCGGTCAGGGCACAGCAGGAAGAAAGCTTCAAACCCTCAGGGAAACCCGAAGTGCGCATCTTCACCCATTTCACCTCCTCGTTTTCCGATGGCCATAACTTCAACAAGTTTGATGTTACCCGGGCCTACCTGGGGTACATTTACGATTTCTCCCGGAATTTCAGGGGCAGGATCACCTATGATGTGGGAAACATCGGGGCCCCGAAAAGCCACTACACCGGCTTCCTGAAATTCGCCTATCTGCAGTACAAGAAGGAGAAATTCAGCCTGGTGGGAGGGATGATTCCCCTTTACCAGTATTTTGTGACCGATGCCAAGTGGGGTTACCGCTATATCCTGAGTCCCTTTCACTATGAGTATGGCTTCGGCACTCCTGCCGATATGGGTATCGGCGCCGAATACCAGTTCGCTCCCTGGCTAAGCGCCGACCTGTTCCTGGTCAACGGCGAAGGCTTTAAAACCGCCGAAGGGGACTCCACCTTCAAAGCCGGAGCAGGCCTCAGCATTCATCCTGTGAAAAACCTCCTTATCAGGGGCTATTTCGACACCATGAAACGCGATGACGCCAACCAGCAAACTTCGGAACTGCTGGCCGTTTACGAAAATAAAAGCTTCAAACTCTCGGCATCCTATAACTTACAAAAGGACCACGCCCTGGCCAAAGGCGCCAACTACAACGGATATACCTTCAACGGCACCCTGTTCCTGAAGGAGAAATTCTCCCTGATCGCCCGCTTTGACCATCTCGAATCGGTATCCAAAAGCGGTAAATCTCAGCCCTGGAACATCGCTAAAGACGGCCGGTTTTTCATGGCCGGACTAGAACTTATCCCGGTCAGGGGAGTGGCCATGTCCCCCAATTTCCAGCTCTGGGATCCGGCACTACCAGGAAAACCCTCTGTTTCCAGGCTCTCCCTCCATGTCGACATAAAGATCTGACCCCCCGGCTGATCTTTCATCATCGGTACCGGGAACCTCACCGATACCTCCCTGAAAAAGTGGTACAAATTTTGCTTCTCTTGAGTGAAGGTATGTAACACCAAAACTTTAGGAGATGAAAAATTCAATCATAACCATGATTCTGGCGCTGCTCACAGCAGCAGGAATCACCGCCGGAGCGCAGGAGAGGCAGCCCGAATACCTGGGGTTGCCAGGAGATAACCTCAATCTTTATGCGGTCATGAATCTCTTCCAGGAATCTGAAACCCTGGAACAGTTCGAGAGAGACCTCAACAGTGAAAACTCCAGGATCAACAACCTCGACCTGAACGGGGACCGTATGGTCGATTACATCACGGTAACCGATTATCCCGACGGGAATGCCCATACCATCGTTTTGCGTGTGCCCCTCGACCAGCGCGAAAACCAGGATGTGGCCGTTTTCACCGTGGAACGTTACAACGACGGCTCTGTAGCCATTCAGCTCATCGGCGATGAAGACCTCTACGGCAGGAATTACATCATCGAACCCAACTACGATGATTCCTACGGGGAGACCCCGAATCCCGGCTATACCGGCAGGGTCGTGGGAAGAGAAAGGGTGACGGTGGTGCGTACCAATTACATCGAAGTTGCCGCCTGGCCGGTGATCAGGTTCATTTATACTCCCGGCTACTTTGCCTGGCGCTCAGTATGGCATTGGGGATACTGGCCTGCTTACTGGCATGCCTGGAGCCCTTTCTACTGGCACTACTATAGCGGGTACCACTCCCGCTGGTATCCTCACTATTACAGCCATTACAGGCTCTGGCACCAGCCCAGGATCGTCCATTACCACAAACATTACCATAACAATATCAGGGTCAACTCCCCACGTGTGAGAACATACATCAGCGAAGGACGCTATCGCTCCACCTATTCACGCCCCGAGCTGAGACAAAGGGGTGAAGCCCAGGCTGCCCGCCTTCAGGCAGGCGAACGCGGCAGCCGCCAGGCCAACGGCCTTACCCAGGGAACCAGGTCAGCGACCAGGGAAAGAAGCACCGCTGTTACGGGAAACAGGAGCGAACGCCCCACTTCGGCACGCAGCAACTCCCGGACAGCCGTAGGTTCCGGAACAACCAGGGACAACAACAGCGCGGCGCGCAGGAATGCTGCCGTTGAGGGAAATACCAAGGCAGCCCGCACGCCTGCTGCCACGCAGCAGAGGAATGCACGACCTGCAGCGACACAGCAGAGGACCACAACCCAAAGGGGAACCGCAGTTTCACCCTCGGGAAACAGAACCACCACGCGCACCCCTTCCGGAAATGTGGGCTCCTCGGGCCGTCAGGCAGCATCGGTCTCGAGGAGCTCTTCCTCAGGATCGAAAAAATCAGCCTCCGTCTCCAGCCGCTCCTCTTCTTCTTCCGGAAGGTCAGCCGCTTCGGTCTCCCGCTCTTCTTCGGGCTCCGGAAGGTCAGGCGCAGGAAGCTCCGGAAGGGTCAACAGCAGCCACTCCTCTTCTTCGCGGGGAAGCGGCAGTGCCCCCTCACGCAGCAGCGGAGGTGGAGGTGGAGGTGGAGGCAGAAGCTCAGGATCACGCAGGTAACCACCTCACCTCAGAAAAGCCGGAACGAAGCACCACGCTTCATTCCGGCTTTTCCGTGAGCCCTTAGGCCACCACACAATTTTTAAGTTAAAATTATAGGGCGATCCATTATACTTTGGTAAAGTTTTTGTTGCATTTTCCAGTGATGGGCCGTTGCAAAACGGCCGGCGTTCTGAACCACCGCCCACGGGCGTCCGAAGCGGATGATTTCCGCAAGCCATGAAAATTTGTGGCATTATTTGTAATACGCTATGTATTGGGGAATTATTTTATTTCTATCTTTAGAGCCTTGAAAAAGTTGCGTATTGCTATTTGAAACAATCAAATTATAAATAGTATGGAACTCAAAAAATCAGAAAAAGCCGACCTGGAAAACAAAAAAAACGTTTTCCTCCTGATCGGACTAGTCGTTGCTCTGGGGGTTACCCTTTTGGCCTTCGAGTGGACTACCAAGCCTACAGAGTTAGCATCCCTGGGGACTTTGGATGCTTCGGCTGTTGAGGAAGAGGTGATTCCCATCACCCGGCAGGAGGAGATGAAGACTCCTCCCCCGCCGCCGCCTCAGACGGTTGTGGAAGTTCTCAATATCGTCGATAACAACGCCCAGGTAAATGATGACCTGAGTATCTTCGACTCCGAAGCCGATAACGAAACCTTCGTAGATGTGGCGCCTATCGTCGCTGCCAAGGAAGAAAAGGAAGAAGAAGAGGAAGCACAGGTGTTCTTCATCGTTGAGGAAATGCCGGAATTCCCCGGAGGGGAAGCTGCTCTGCGCTCCTTTATCGCCAAATCCATCAACTATCCCGTGATTGCCCAGGAAAACGGCATCCAGGGAAAAGTGTACGTGACCTTCGTCGTTGACAAGGATGGCGGCGTCTCAGAAGCCAAAATCGCCCGTGGCGTAGACCCCTCCCTCGACAAGGAAGCTCTCCGCGTGGTCAACACCCTCCCGAAATGGAAACCGGGAAAACAACGCGGAAAACCGGTGAGGGTATCCTATACCGTGCCCATCAGCTTTGTGTTGCAGTAAACGTATAAGACTATATCTTTGCACTCCTGTTCCGGCAACGGAACAGGAGTTTTTTTATCAATACCACGCATAGTATATGATTGAAACCAGACCACTGACAGAGAGGGCCGTATTGGTCGGACTCATCAGCCAGCAGCAGGATGAGCGGCAGGCCCGGGATTACCTCGAGGAGCTGGCTTTTCTTGCCGATACGGCAGGGGCTGTCGTCCTGAAACAGTTCATGCAGCGGCTGGATCAACCCCACCCGGTGACCTTCGTCGGACAGGGAAAACTCACGGAAATAGCCGAATATGTGAAGATGATGGAAGCCGATACCGTCATCTTCGACGACGAACTCACCCCCACACAACTCCGCAATATCGAGAAAGCCCTGGAATGCAAGGTCCTGGACCGCACCAACCTGATTCTCGACATCTTCGCCCGGCGCGCCCAAACCGCCCACGCCAAGACCCAGGTGGAACTGGCCCAATACCAGTACCTCCTTCCCCGGCTCACCCGCATGTGGACCCATCTCGAACGACAAAGAGGTGGCATCGGATTGCGAGGCCCCGGGGAAACCCAGATCGAAACCGACCGGCGTATCATCCTCGAAAAAATCGCCCGGCTCAAGGAACAACTCAAGAAAATCGACCTCCAGAAATCTACCCAACGCAAAAACCGCGGTAAAACAGTCCGGGTCGCCCTCGTGGGTTATACCAACGTGGGAAAATCCACCATCATGAACATGATCAGTAAATCGGAAGTTTTTGCGGAAAATAAGCTCTTCGCCACCCTCGACACCACCGTCAGAAAAGTGGTCATCGGCAACCTCCCCTTCCTTCTGGCCGACACCGTGGGATTCATCAGAAAACTCCCCCACGATTTGGTGGAATCCTTCAAATCCACCCTCGACGAAGTCAGGGAATCCGACATCCTGGTCCATGTAGTCGATATCTCCCACCCCGGATTCGAAGAACAGATTGAAGTGGTCGATCGCACCCTCAAAGAAATCGGCGCCGCCGAAAAGAATAAAATCTACCTCTTCAACAAAATTGACGCCTTCTCGTACGTGGAAAAAGAAGAGGACGACCTCACCCCGGAAACCCGCGAAAACATGAGCCTGGCCGACTGGCAACGCTCCTGGATGGCCATGAATAATACCCCTTCGCTCTTCATTTCAGCACGGTATAAAACCCACGCCAATGAATTCAAATCACTGCTCTATGAAGAAGTCAGGAAAATACACATCCAACGGTTCCCCTACAACGACTTCCTCTATGACCTTCCCGAAGAGCCAGAAGAGTAAGAACTCTCCTGAGACCCTGAGATCGCGCCTTTTCTATGGCCTGAAATTCCGGCTTATACTTCCCCTTCCCTGATCAGGTATTCGGCAATCTGCACCGCATTGAGGGCGGCACCCTTTTTTATCTGGTCCCCCACGCACCAAAAGGTGATCCCGTTGGCACTGGTGATATCTTTTCTGAGACGCCCCACGTAAACATCGTCTTTCCCGGAGACAAAGAGCGGCATCGGGTATTTCTTTTCGGCAGGGGAATCGAGAAGGGTCAGTCCTTCGGCATTTTCAAAGGCTTCGCGGACCTGCTCCACCGTCAGAGGAGTGGCAGTCTCCACCCAAATGGCCTCGGAATGGGCCCTGGCCACAGGAATTCTGACACAGGTGGCGCTCACTTCCGCAGTGGTGTGCATGATCTTCTTCGTTTCCCAGCTCATCTTCATCTCCTCCTTGGTGTAATCGTTATCGAGGAAAACATCGATATGGGGGATGATATTCATGGCCAGCTGATAAGGGAATTTCGCCACCGTGGGCTCATCACCCCCTGCCACCTGTCTGATCTGCTGCTCCAGCTCAGCAATGCCCTGCGCCCCGGCTCCGCTGGCCGCCTGGTAAGTGGCCACATGCACCCGGGTGATGGGGGAAAGATCGTTGACAGGCTTCAGGGCTACGACCATCTGAATGGTCGAACAGTTGGGATTGGCGATGATATTGCGTGGACGAACCCTGGCATCGGCAGCGTTGACCTCAGGGACCACCAGCGGCACATCGTCATCATACCTGAATGCACTCGAATTGTCGATCATGATGGTCCCGAATTTAGTGATCGTCGCGGCAAACTCCTTCGACGTGGAGGCTCCGGCCGAAGTGAGGGCGATATCAATATCACGGAAATCGTCATTGTGCTGCAACTCCTTTACTGTCAATTTTTTCCCACGGAACTCATACTCCTTACCAGCACTCCGCGATGAGCCAAACAAGACCAACTCGTCAACCGGGAAATTCCTCTCTTCCAGCACCTGCAGAAACGCCTGTCCCACGGCACCACTAACACCGACAATGGCTACTTTCATATCCTTTGCTTTTTATCGAAAAAATCAGTAAATTGTATCGTTTACAAACCAACCAGAACAAAAATACAACATTATGAATTTACCCCTGTGGTTCAATGGGGTGAAATCCCATTTCTTAACATTGGCCGGGCTCCTGCCTGTGGTATTGCTCCAGGCACCGCTCCCTGCCCTCTTCGCGACACTGCTCCCGACACTGCTCCC
>CAZMMX010000004.1:20726-110736 GCA_964567485.1 uncultured Prolixibacteraceae bacterium
TGCTCCAGGCACCGCTCCCTGCCCTCTTCGCGACACTGCTCCCGACACTGCTCCCTGCCCTCTTCGCGGCACTGCTCCCGACACTGCTCCCCGGACACGGCGGAGAATGCCACGCAATGATCCCGGCCACCACAAGAACGACCATGCCCTCCGGGGTGATCATCAACGAAATCATGGCCGACCCCACCCCCATGGTGGGACTTCCCGACGCTGAATGGATCGAACTCTTCAATGCCGGAACGGCAACGGTCTCCCTGAAAGGATGGGAAGTGACGGCCGGCACTTTCCGGAGAACACTCCCCGACTCGTTGCTGCACCCCGGGGAACAGCGGGTGATCTGTTCCCTGGCCGCCGCCCCCGCCCTGGCCCTCCACTCCGGGGTGATCATCCTCCCCTCCTTTCCGGCCTTGCGCAACAGCGGAAACAGGATCACCCTGAGCTGGCCCGATGGAACCATAAGTGACAAAATCGACTACTCCGACACCTGGTATGGCGATTCGAAAAAGAAAACCGGAGGCTGGAGCCTCGAAAGAATAGACCCATTACGGGAGTGCGGACAAAAAAACAACTGGTGTGCCAGCAGGGACCCCGCAGGAGGTACTCCCGGGAGACCTAACTCCGTGAAAGCCCCCAATGCCGACAATACCCCTCCGGTCATCACTTCGGCCCTCACCCTCACTCCCCTGTCGGCAGAAATCACCTTCTCTGAGACCATGGATACCCTCCGCCTGAAGGACCCCGCCAACTATCACTTCCCGGAACAGTGGGGCGCTACGTCGATTTCTACACTTGACGAAGGCCTCAGGGTCAGCATTTCCTGGAGCCATCCCCTGCCCCAGAACCACCCCTTCACCCTCCACCTCTCCGGGTTAGCCGACGAATGCGGAAATCCCCCGGCCGGCGATCTTGTTGAAATCGTATGGGTAGTGGCCACCCCCGGTGATGTCATCATCAACGAAATTCTCTTTAACCCCTTTGGCGGAGGCAACGACTTCGTAGAACTCCTCAATCTCTCGGAGAAAAAGATCGCGGGAAACCTCCTGGTCCTGGCCGCCCGGGATGAAGGAGGCGAGCTGAAAAAGGTGGTTTCTCTCAGTGAGGCAGCCACGGTCATGGCCCCCGGGGAAATCCTGGCCGTCACCGCCGATACCGGAGGGATTTTTCCCTTTTACCCCCTGGCCTCCCGGAGCCGTGTGCGGGAAGTCTCCTCACTTCCCCCCATGGCCAACGACCACGGATGTGTGGTCCTGCTCAACGATTCCATGGTGGTCCTGGATGAAGTAGTGTATGACGAACAGATGCACCATCCCCTGCTGGCCTCGGTGGAAGGGGTCTCCCTGGAACGCAGGGATCCACGGCGGCCGGCGGCATCACGCGACAACTGGCACTCTGCGGCCGAAAATGGCGGCTTTGCCACTCCCGGTCATCCTAACTCCACGGGGACCCAGGAATCATTACACAAAAAAGTGGAGGTGACCTTTGCTCAAACCGCCTTTTCCCCAAACTACGACGGCTTTAATGATGAACTGCTCATCAGCTGCCGCACCAACCAGCCCGGATGGCTGGCCAACTGCCTGATCTATGACCTCCATGGCATGCTCACCCACCAGCTGACCAACAACCTCCTGCTGGGAAGCCAGGAAATCATCACCTGGAACGGCCGCGACGAGACGGGGTCCCTCTTACCCGCCGGCCCTTACGTGGTGGTGGTGCAACTCTTTCACCCCGACGGCAGCACCCTGCGGCACAAAAAAGCGGTTTTCCTCACTGCCCGCGGTGAGTAACCGCCATATGCCGTGAAAACCACGGCTCCCCTGCGCCTAACACCACCCAATCCTTCGCTGGAGAAGGCCCCTGAAAACTAAAAAAAGGCTGCCCTTTTGAGACAGCCTCTTGTGATCATTCTCTTCAGAATTATTTCTTCAGGATCTTATCCATCACTTTTTCCTTCGGAAGTTTCTTCAGGCAGAAGAACCAATCCTTACACTCTACTCCTTCCTCTTTTCCGTCCATGCGATCTTTGGCAGTTCCACAGCTTCCGGCAGTGGGAACGATCACATCGTCACCCGGACGCCAGTCGGCAGGAAGGGCAACGCCAAAAGCATCGGCGGCCTGCAGTCCCATCAACACGCGCTTCAGCTCATCAAAATTGCGACCAAGGCTCAAGGGATAATAAATGATGGTGCGGATGAACCCCTTGGGATCGATGAAGAATACGGCACGCACAGCCTTGGTGTTGCTTTCACCCGGCATCATCATCCCGTACTTTTTGGCCACTTCCATGGTGATGTCTTCGATCAGCGGAAACTTCACCTCGATATCCTTCATTCCCTTATACTCAATCTTCTCCTTGATGGTGCGCAACCAGGCAATATGGCTGTACAAACCATCGACCGAAAGCCCGACGAGCTGGCAGTTAAGAGCCTTGAATTCCTCCTCCATGTAGGCAAAGGTCATGAATTCCGAAGTACACACCGGCGTGAAGTCGGCAGGATGGCTGAATAAAATCACCCACTTGCCTTCATAATCGGCGGGGAAATTGATGTCACCCTGGGTGGTGACGGCTTTGAATTCCGGAGCTTTTTCTCCGATACGCGGCATTGAAACTACCTGATTTTCCATGGTCTTTAATATTTAACGATTTATAATTAATTATAATTTAGAATTGTGCTGGTTATCTAACATTTAAGTGGTCAAAAACGGTAAAGCAACCTAAGCCGGCGCAGTCAGGACAGCTCAAACCGCATTGCGATCCCTGAACTCACCCACGATCTGGATCCGTATATCCTCAATCCTGAACCCCGGTATCTCCTTCCTGCTGAAATACTCCTCAATCCAACGATTCAGCTCTTCATCATAGTAATCTTCAATCCGCCGGGAATCGAGACTGTAAAGATGATGATGCTTTTCAGTGAAAGCATCATAGCGCATAATATCACCATCGGTTTTTACCTTGTTGATAATCCCCTTTTCCACAAAAGTCTCCAATGTATTGTAAACCGTTCCCACTGCAATGTTGGGATACCTGTTCCTGACAAATTCGATGATGTTCTCGGCCGTGGGATGATTTTTCATCTGCACGATAGCCTCGTAAACAGCTACCCTTTGAGGCGTAATCTTCAGCCCGTATTTGGGAAGAACCTGCCGGATATTTGTACCTTCCATCAAAATCAATTAGAATAATTACTATTTAGAAACAACAAGACAAAGATAGTCAAAGTAGTGGAATAAATAAGTTAAAATTTGTAAAATAAGAATTATTATAAATTAGGGGAAAAATCAGATGGAATGGATAAACATTTCCGGGGTTTTCTTGTTTTCAGACTAAAAGATGTTTATTTATTTATTTTAAAATACCACGTTATGTCCTTTGAATTACCCAAGCTGAATTATGCGTACACGGCCCTGGAGCCTTACATCGACGCACGTACCATGGAAATCCACCACACCAAACACCATGGAGGTTATACGGCCAACCTGAACAATGCCATCGCAGGAAGCGAACTGGAAGGGAAAAAGTTAGAAGAGTTACTGGCATCGGCCGGACAATTACCGGCTGCGGTTAGAAATAACGGCGGTGGTTACTATAACCACAATCTTTATTGGGAAATACTGGCTCCCGGGGGAGCCACGCAACCCGAAGGAGTACTGCTCGATGCCATCAGGGATTCTTTCGGATCGCTGCCGGCACTGAAGGAAGCTTTCAGCAAAGCAGCAGTCACACGTTTTGGTTCCGGTTGGGCCTGGCTTCTTCTTAACAACAACAAACTGGTGGTTTCATCGACTCCCAACCAGGATAATCCACTGATGGATGTTGCTGAAGTGAAGGGATTGCCCATCCTGGGCATTGACGTGTGGGAACACGCCTATTACCTCCATTACCAGAACCGCCGTCCCGACTATGTGGAAGCATTTTGGTCCCTGATCAACTGGGATGAAGTCGCCAGAAAGTTTAAAGGTTAGCCGGCACTAATGGGGGTAGGGACTGGTCAAAAAGATACGGCCCGGTGGTGGAATTTCGGAATATAAAAGGTAAATTTACTCTGATTAAAGACCGGATTTCTATTAACCTTAAATTAGCGTGACCATGTCATTTACATTACCAAAACTACCGTATTTGTACGATGCTCTGGAACCCTACATCAGCGCGCGCACCCTGGAATTTCACCACGGAAAGCACCATCAGGCCTACGTCAACAACGTCAATAACCTGATTCAGGGCACCCCTTTTGAAAAAGCCTCCCTGGAAGAGATCATCCTCAAGTCAGAAGGCGGCATTTTCAATAACGGGGCCCAGGTGTTCAACCACACCTTCTATTTTGAACAGTTCTCACCCGAAGGATGCCGTGAACCCCAGGGAGCCCTGAAGGAAGCCATAGAAAGGGATTTCGGTTCCGTTGATGAGTTTCTTGCCCAGTTCAACAAGGCTGCCGCTACCCTCTTCGGGTCGGGGTGGGCCTGGCTGGTGGTTACCCCGCAGGGCAGTCTGGCCATCGTACAAACCTCCAATGCAGGATGCCCGCTCCGCGATGGCCATAAACCCCTGCTGACCTGTGACGTGTGGGAACATGCCTATTACATCGATAAGCAGAACCTCCGTCCCAAGTATGTCGAGGATTTCTGGAAAGTGGTCGACTGGAAGGTGATCTCCAGGCGCTTCGGCTCCTGAATCCGGGGTGTCACCAACCAAAGCACAGGAACACAAATCCAGAAAATCAGACATTTCACATCTTTTATCCATTAGAATTTGTTCCATTAATCTTTACCAATGATGAGTGCAGAAAAAGTACTGGAAGTATTAAAAACCGCGGGTAAAGCCCTGAAAACCGGCGAGATAGCGGAAGCTGCGGGTCTCGACAAAAAGGACGTCGACAAGGCCATGAAAACCCTGAAAGCCGAAGGCAAAATTTCATCGCCTAAAATGTGCTACTGGGAGCCTGCTAAGTAAGGAACTTCCCCAGGAAGGCCCTTCCCGGGGAAATTAAAAAGCCGTCGCAATGGTGCGACGGCTTTTTTTGTTTTGATCCTCTCAGCAGCAGGGCCGCAGGGGATCAGGCTAGTCAATTCCTGGCATTACTTCTCCTTCTTCCAGAGCGATTCCATCTCTTCCAGGGTTTTACCCTTGGTTTCAGGCACCATCTTCCACACAAAAATGAACGACAGAAGGCTCATCAGACCATAGAAACTATAGGTCATCCCACCGCTGAATTCCATCATGGCCGGATAGGTCGAAGAGATAAAGTAGTTGGCGGCCCATTGGGCAGCTACGGCAATGGCGATCGCCCTGCCTCTGATCTTATTGGGGAAGATCTCGGAAATAAGCACCCAGGTGATGGGGCCCCATGACATCATGAAGGAAGCGGTGTAGATGATGATGAACACCAGGGTACTGATGCCAATCACCTTGAAGAACGCCAATCCCCCGATGGCAAACATCCCCACGGCCATCCCGATGGAACCGATCATCAACAGGATCTTACGCCCGTACTTATCCACCGTGACGATAGCAATTACCGTAAAAATCACGTTGACCAATCCCATGACTACCGTCTGCAGCATGGAAGCATCCTTGGCCGCCCCCATGCTCTCGAAAATCCGCGGAGCATAGTACAGAGCCACGTTAATGCCCACAAACTGCTGGAATACCGAGAGCAGAATACCGATGACAATCACCAGTTTCCCGTAGGAGAAGAGTTTTTCGGATGCGGCCTCCACCGAATGCCTGATATCGTTGAAGATCACCCGGGCCTGGGTGGCTCCGTTGATACGCGTCAGGATATGGAGGGCTTTGTCGTTACGGTTGGTCAACGCCAGGTATCGCGGCGTTTCCGGAACGAAAAAGAGCAGAATCCCGAACAGTCCGGCAGGAATAGATTCCGAAAGGAACATCATCCGCCATCCCGTTTCATTGATATACTCCAGCGATTGTCCGCGGGCAATGCCATAGTTGACGAAGTAGACCACCAGCATCCCGAAGATAATGGCGAACTGGTTGATGGAGACCAACCGGCCGCGAATGTCGGCCGGGGCAATCTCCCCGATATACATCGGACACACGGCCGAGGCCAGTCCCACGCCAATACCGCCGATGACACGGTAAAAATTAAACATCATCAGCAAACCCATGGAGGGTTCCCCCTTCTGGAAAAAGAGAAACTCAGGAAATCCCGATCCCAATGCCGACAGAAAGAAAAGCAGGGCAGCCACCATCAGCGATTTCTTCCGGCCCAGGCGTGAAGCCAGCCATCCGGAAATGATGCCCCCGATGATACAGCCGATCAGAGCACTGGAGATCGTCGCCCCATGAGCCAGGGATCCCAGTCCCAGGGGAGTGATCAGGAAACTCTGCACCGACTTTTCAGCTCCTGAGATCACCGCGGTGTCATAACCAAACAACAATCCCCCCAGTGTGGCCACCAGGGTGATCGCGGTGATGTAGAGCGTATTGCGTTCCTTCATCCTTTGAGACTTATATAAAACTACCAACCAACTGCTCCAGCAACTCCTGTTTGCCACTGAGCTGGCGGGGTTCTCCCACCTCTTTGGCGATCTTGTAAAGATCTTCCATAGCCAGTTTTCCGCTTTCGAATTCAGCACCCTTGCCCGAATCGTAAGAGCTGTAACGGGCCTTCCTGCGCTGGAGGTAATCTGACTGGGTCAGGATCTTATCGGCTACCACCAGTCCGCGTGCGAAGACATCCATTCCCGACACATGGGCAATGAAGATATCCTCCAGGTCAGTGGAGTTGCGGCGGGTCTTGGCATCGAAGTTGATACCCCCCTGGGTGAAACCACCGGCCTGCACAATCTCGAGCATGGCTTCCGTGATCTCATAAATGTTGGACGGGAATTCATCGGTATCCCATCCATTCTGGTAATCTCCCTTGTTAGCATCGATCGATCCCAATAATCCAGCATCAGCAGCCACCCTCAGCTCATGGGCAAAAGTGTGACCCGCCAGGGTGGCGTGGTTCACTTCCACGTTGAGTTTGAAGTCTTTATCAAGGCCGTTTTTCCGCAGGAAGCCAATCACCGTGGCCACGTCAAAATCATACTGGTGCTTGGTGGGTTCCATGGGTTTGGGCTCTACCAGGAAGGTGCCCGTAAATCCCTGCTTGCGTCCGTAATCACGGGCTGCCGAAAGGAAAAGGCCCATGTGCTCCAGTTCCCTCTTCATATCGGTATTGTGAAGACTCATATACCCTTCGCGGCCACCCCAGAAAACATAACCGGTGCCCCCAAGGGCGATCGTGGCCTCAATGGCGTTCTTCACCTGTACCGCGGCATTGGTCAACACATTAAAGTCGGGATTGGTGGAGGCGCCGTTCATATAACGGGGATTCCCAAAGACATTGGCGGTGCCCCATAAAAGCTGCACTCCCGTGGCTTCCTGACGTTCTTTGGCCAGTTCCACCATTTTGACAAGCCTCTTCTCAATCTCGAAAACAGAACCGTCACCCACCACATCGGTATCGTGAAAACAATAGTAGGGAACGCCCAGTTTGGTGATGAATTCAAAGGCGGCATCCATCCTGGCCTTGTTGCGATCCATCAGGTCTGAAGGATCATTCCAGGGGAAAATCTGGGTGCCCGGACCGAAGGGATCGTCACCGGTGCCACAGAAGGTATGCCAATAGGCTACGGCAAAACGCATGTGCTCTTTCATGGTTTTCCCGGCAATCACCCTATTCTCATCGTACCATTTAAACGCCATGGGATTCCTGGAATCCGGACCTTCGAATTTTATCTTCCCGATTCCCGGAAAGAACTCTCTGTTTCCTACAAAATAGTTCATAATGTGATGCTGTTTTGGTTAATAATTAATTGAATTTTATTGATTTGTAAATAATCACTCTTGATTTCTCCTGAGCACCGACAGCCAGCGTCCGTAGGCTTCTTCCCACTGGGCCCGGCGCGAGGGGTCAGGTTCCACGTTCTCCAGTTTCTTCAGACCACGGAAGGCTTCGGCTGGCGAGCCATAGTAACCGGTGCCGATACCTGCCCCTCTGGCGGCACCGGCTGCTCCGTCGGTGTTGTAAAGCTCAATGGTGGCCCCGGTGATACCAGCCAGGGTTTCGCGAAACAGGGGGCTCAGGAACATGTTGGCTTTCCCGGCACGAATCACCGAAGGTTCGATTCCCGTCTCACGCATGATATCCATGCCGTATTTGAAGGAGAAAACGATCCCCTCCTGGGCGGCCCTCAGCACATGACCGGTATGGTGAACGTTGAAATTGACGCCACTGAGAAGAGCTCCCGTTTCGCGGTTGCCCAGGACCCTCTCGGCACCGTTGCCGAAGGGCAGGAAGGTCACCCCTTCCGACCCCGCAGGTACCTGCTCCGCCAGCCGGTTCATCTCCTCATACGAGAGGGTGTTCCCCAATATCTTTTTGAGCCAGGAATTGAGAATCCCGGTGCCGTTAATGCACAGGAGCACTCCCAGCCGGGGTTTTGCGCCGGTATGGTTGACATGGGCAAAGGTGTTGACCCGTGATTGCGGGTCGAAGCGTATCTCTTCGCTGACGCCATAGACCACTCCCGAGGTGCCGGCGGTGGTGGCGACCTCGCCTGGTTCCAGCACATTCAGCGACAGAGCATTGTTGGGCTGGTCACCGGCACGGTAGCTCACCGGGGTTCCGGCGGCCAACCCCAGTTCTTCGGCGGCAGCGGCCGACACTCTCCCCTGCTCCCCAAAGGTGGGCACCAGGGCAGGAATCACCGAGGCATCAAAACCATACTCCTCCATCAGAAGCGCAGCCACACTGTTGGTGCTGAAATCCCAGAGAATCCCCTCTGAGAGCCCTCCCACAGTGGTACAGATCTCCCCGGTCATCTTCATGGCGATATAATCGCCCGGAAGCATGATCTTATATAGTCTCTGATAAGCCAACGGTTCGTTATCCTTTACCCATTTCAGCTTCGAGGCTGTAAAATTCCCCGGAGAATTGAGAAGCTGCGACAGACAACGCCGTTCTCCCAGGGCGGCCAATGCCGCCTCCCCAGTGGCCGCGGCTCTGCTGTCACACCAAATGATCGAAGGCCTGATGACCTCTCCCTGCCGGTCGACCATGACCAGCCCGTGCATCTGGTAGGATATCCCTATGGCCCCAATGGCAGAAGCCGATACCCCTGATACCGCCAAAACGTCGGCCAGGGCCAGCTTAAGATTTTCCCACCATAAGGCAGGATCCTGTTCCGCCCACCCGGGACGCGGAGCATTGATCCTCATCTCCTCTTTCGGATAATACGCCGAGGCTGCCAGTTCCCCGGTATCGCCTCGCACAAGGGAGGCCTTGACAGACGAACTGCCAACATCAAAACCCAGTAAATACATAGTTTTTCAAAAGATTTAGCAATTTCCAGGGAGCCTACACTCCTGCAAGTTTCAAAAGTAATCGATTTTTCTTTTATTTTTACTTGCTTATTGCATTTATAACAATTACTCTTTCAGAAAAAATGGAGATCAGGGCTTTAGTAGAAAAAAACAGGAGTTACCGGCGGTTCCGGGAATCGGAGAGAATCACCGCCGAACAGGTCATCCGGTGGTTGGAGCTGGCCCGTTTTTCGGCATCGGGCCGGAACATGCAGCCCCTCAAGTACGCCGTTTCCCTGGACCGGGAACTTAACGGGGCACTCTTTCCCCATCTGGCGTGGGCGGGCTATCTGGCAGAATGGAAGGGCCCCGTGGAAGGGGAACGACCGGCGGCCTATATTGCTGTACTCCACGACACGTCACTCAGCAACAACTATTACTGCGATGATGGCATCGCCATGCAAAGCATCCTTCTGGGTGCGGTAGAAGAGGGTTATGGCGGATGCATCATCGGTTCGGTGAACCGCCGGGAAGTGGCCCGGTTGCTGGAACTCCCCCCGCACCTGGAGATCCTGTGGATCATCGCCCTGGGGAAACCCGCGGAAACCGTCATCCTCCACGACCTGGAAGGTGACGATATCCGCTACTGGCGCGACAGAGAGGGCATCCACCACGTCCCCAAAAGAAAAACCGGAGACCTGATCTGGAAAATCAAATGAACAGGAAACAGCCCCGATGACAGAATCCATCGGGGCTGTTTCCCCTGACACGGGGCACAAAGCACCAAATCATGGCTATCCCCTGATGAACAAGGCCTTGATGATATGGGAAGCCATCTTGGGATTCTCCTTGAGCCGTCGCGTGGAATACCCAAACCACTTCTCCCCGAAAGGAACATAGATCCTCATCAGGTGCCCCTTCTGGATCACAGAACCCCGAAGCTCGGGAGTAACCCCGTAAAGCATCTGGAATTCATATCTCCTTTTATCGGCCTTATGCTTCTCAATAAGCTCAAGGGCATGATCAATCAGGTATTTATCATGCGTGGCAATCCCCACGTAAATCTTGTTTTTCAGCATAAAATCCAGCAACAGCAGGTAGTTGTCTCTGACTTCCTGGTACCCTTTGTAAGCAATGGCTTCCGGTTCGATATAGATCCCTTTGCAAAGCCTGAAATTCAGGGGGGATTCCGGAGTGTGCACATCCATCATGGCTTCAAGGTCAGCTATACTCCTTCTCATATAGGCCTGGATCACCAGTCCCACGCTGTGCGGAAATTCAGCCTTCAACCTGCGGTAAAGATCGATCTCCATATCGACACACTGCGAATCTTCCATGTCGATCCTGACAAAGCTGTTCCTCTCTGCCGCCCTCTTCACAACATCGCGGATGTGACGGTAACACGCCTCCTTGTCGATGAGCAACCCGAACATGGTCGGCTTCACAGAGAAATTTCCCTTCACCCCTTCCGCCGTAAACCTGTCGATGATCGTCAGATACTCGTCACGGTTGGCCACGGCCTCTTCCATACTCTTGATAAATTCCCCTAAAAGGTCAGAAGTCACTTCAGCGCCTGCACTGTTCAGCTCTTTCGATACCCTGATACCATCCTCAATGGTCTTCCCCGCAATATACCTGCAACTGAAAATCCAGATCAGACGTGCAGGAAAATAAGGTAAAATACTGGCAATAAACTTATTAAACATCACTTATTCGGTTAATTGGTCCTTGATTATCAAAAAAAATATTGTGCACGATAAAAATAGCGTACCCTGAACCCCATTTCAATGATGTTTATCAACCCTATTACATGATTTTCTGCATACTTTTTTATAAAATATTAACGTTCAACATATTAAAAAAATGCAGCCGGAATATGCGGCATTAAACCGAAAAAATTATCTTTGTGCCTTTAAAATTCGAGAAAGAGATGATGAAAGGAACTTCATTGGCAGTAACCATTTTTTTGTTCTTAGCTATTGCTGTTTTGTATCTTCTTCATTTTACGGGAAAAGGCGCCGGAAGTGAAGAGAATGGAGAAGGGAAAGAGAGTGCTGACCAGCAGGCCTTGAGAATTGCCTATATCAAGGCTGACAGCCTGATTTTGAATTATGACCTCTCGCAGTTCCTGCATGACGAATTCACCAAGAAGCAGGAAGCCTTCACCAGCGAATTCGGGTCAAAAAGGAGTGCCTTTGAGAGGGAAGCCACAGAGTTTCAGCAGAAGTTGCAGCGTGGAGGTTTTCTTACCGAGCAGAGGGCTATCCAGGAACGTGACCGCCTGGTCAACAAGGAACAGGAGATTGCCCGCCTCGACCAGGAGTTGTCGACAAAACTGGCCGAATTACAGCAAGCCAACAATCAGCAACTGATCGACAGTCTGATCCATTACCTGAAGCTCTACAACGCCGATAAAAAGTACGACTACATCTTTAACGGCTCCGACGTGCTGATAGGTCCTGATGCCTGCAACATCACCAACGATGTATTGCAACAAATGAACGCCAGGTACCAGCCTGCGGTCCCCAAAAAATAAGGGAGAAAACATAAGAACAAGATGATAGGAAAATCCGGGCACCCCCCGGATTTTTCATAATTACCCCAGGATGTTTGCCCGGAAATATTTCGAGAAATCTGCCGGGTTTACCCCGCGTATCGGGGAGCCTCACGACTCCGCCACTTCCCTGATTGTGGTGATTCCCTGTTTCAGGGAGCCAGACATCCTGCAAACCCTGGAATCCCTCTACCGGTGTGACACTCCCCATGGCCACGCCGAGGTGATCATCCTGGTCAACGAACCCGAGGATTCGCCTGCCGGAATATCGGCGTATAACCGCACCACCATGGCCTCCCTGCAATCCTGGGTGGCCGCCCATTCCCGGGGCCCTGCCACTTTCTTTCCCGTGGGCCCGGTATCCCTGCCCAGGAAATGGGCTGGCGTGGGGCTGGCACGAAAAGCAGGAATGGATGAAGCCCTCTGGCGTTTTCACCACGCCGGAAACCCCCGGGGAATCATTCTCTCCCTCGATGCCGACACCCTGGTAGAGCCCAACTATCTCACCTCCGTGGAATCCCATTTCCGCGAAAACCCCACCCACGTGGGCGCGACCATCCGCTTCCTCCACCTCACCGAAGGCTTCTCTGAAAGACAGGTACAGGGCATTCACCTCTATGAACAGTATATGGTTTACTATAAGAATGCCATGACCTGGAGCGGCTATCCCCATGCCCTCTACACCGTCGGATCGGCCTTTGCCGTTACCGCAGAGGCTTACATGAAAAGGGGGGGCATGACGCGGCGTAAGGCCGGCGAAGATTTCTACTTCCTGCAAACGCTTACCCAGGTGGGTAAGGTGGGAGAAATTGAGACCACTACCCTGCACCCCTCGCCACGGGTCTCCCTCAGGGTTCCCTTTGGAACCGGTCCGGTGATGAAAAAATGGATGGAGGGCTCCGACGAACTCCTTTATGCTTTCAGTATGGAGGCTTTCAGGGATCTCCGCAGGTTTTTCTCCCTAAGCCACCGCTTTTACGACATCGGCCGGGAAGAGGCGGAACAGCTGGTTTCCCTCCTTCCGGAACCCGTGGGCGCGTTTTTACGCCACGAGAACCTCATCGGTGAGTTTCTCCGGCTGTCTGACAACTGCAGCCGCCCCGAAATTTTCCAGGAACGGTTCTACCATCTCTTCAATGCTTTCAGGATCCTGCGCTTTCTCAACTTCTCTCATCCCCGTTATTACGTAAAGACCTCCCTCGAAGAGTGTTGCCGGGAACTGGAGATCAGCCGGCAGGAGACTCCCGTTGTGTGACTTTCAAACGATGAAACAGCCAGGCCTTCCCCGGCGTAACAGATGAACTTTCACTGTAGGAAAAGGCAGGGAAGAGTTCTCAGGATCAGATCTGTTCCCAGCCGTCGCGGTAGGTGTGGCGTATCCACTCCCCGGCGCGTTCGGCGGCCGGCAGGGTGGCATAGGTGCGGTCGAATTTGGGATCTCCGTTCACGACTTCAAAGCGGTCACGGGTGAGCACTTTAATATTTTCGTCAAGGCCGATATTGGTAAACCGCATGTTTTTCCCGTCCCAGAGCAGCTTTTTCCGGAGGCTTTGAAGGCGCACGGCAAGGACGCCCATGACCACCGTTTCATTAAAGGGCCCGGCATAGCCGAAGTGCGAGGAAGCTTCGAGGCGGGTTTCGCGGCTCTCCTTACAGGCCCTGATCCAGTCCTGTTCATGGCCGCCGGTCATAGCTCCCGGGATTCTGCGCAGCGAGGGCTCTGGCTGGTTGAAATGCTCCATCTCCCGGGTGGGCAGCAGCATGGGATTGCGGCCATAAGCCCCGCACATGATCTTGCCGCGGGTTCCGTGGAAGATACAACCGCCGTCCTCATCTCCCATCATCTCGCCGGGAAGGAGTTCATCGGGACGGGGAGGCAACAGTCCGCCGTCATACCAGTGAATGGTCACCTCCGGCATGGCCACCTTGGGGAGGTTGTCACGCCGGGGAAATTCATATTGCACAAACTGGGCGTTGGGAGGTGATTCGGTGTTGACAGATGTCGAAGAGCCCTGTACCGCCGAGGGATACTCCAGCTTCAGGGCCATGAAGACGGGGTCGAGGATATGGCAGGCCATGTCTCCCAAGGCACCGGTGCCGAAATCCCACCACCCCCGCCAGTTCCAGGGGGTATAAATTTCGTTGTAGGGACGGTAAGGGGCCGTACCGATGAAAAGGTCCCAGTCGAGATTTCGCGGAGGCCGCTGTTCCCGGGAGGGCCTTTCAAGCCCCTGGGGCCATATCGGCCGGTTCGTCCAGGCATCGGCATGGGTCACCTCCCCGATGCTCCCCGCCCATATCCACTCACATATCTTACGGATGCCCTCATCGGAATTTCCCTGGTTGCCCATCTGGGTGGCCACCCGATAGGTGCGGGCAGTCTCGGCAAGCACCCTGCTTTCAAATACGGTATGGGCCAGGGGCTTCTGAAGGTACACATGGTACCCCTGCCGCATCGCCATGATCGCCGGCAGGGCATGCGAATGGTCAGGAGTGGCGATCACCACGGCATCGATATCCTTCTGCTGGTCATACATCACCCGGTAATCCCTGTATTGTTTGGCCCGGCTCCACGCCTTGAAAGAACTCCTCCCGGCATAGTCCCAGTCCACATCACACAAAGCCACGATATTCTCGGTCTCCATGTTCTTCAGGTTCCGGTAGCCCATACCCCCTACCCCGATGGCCGCAATGTTCAGCTTTGACCCCGGAGGGGTATGCCCCAACC
This sequence comes from uncultured Prolixibacteraceae bacterium, assembly GCA_964567485.1. Taxonomy (GTDB): domain Bacteria; phylum Bacteroidota; class Bacteroidia; order Bacteroidales; family Prolixibacteraceae; genus UBA1413. The sequence goes on from CAZMMX010000004.1 coordinate 35,322, forward strand.
CCGCCACCACATGCGACGGAAGTATCGTAAACCCCGCAGCCGCTGCTGCCGTGGAGGCTATAAATGACCTGCGGGAAACAGTCACTCCCCTCTTGTTATTTGTTTCCATGGATGAATCGTTTCTTATTGAAGATATCTGGCGATGAAAATACGCAAATTTCGACAGCACACAAAAAGGAAGGTTTTAAAATCAGCCGATCTCCAGAAGCAGGGCTACGGCCTCCCCGGTCGAGAGCACCCCGGAAAAAGTCAGGGTGAGCTTGCCCTCTTCCTTCATCCTGCACTTACGGGGGTTCGCCTGAACATACCTGAGTATTTTCCCAAAGACGTCTGACTGGTAATAGGAAGAGTCCTGGCTGACAGGAAAATAGCAAATCATCTTCTCCCCCTTCAGGACTATCCTTTCCATGCCCAGGCGGAGGGCGTTCCACCGTAACCTGACGATATCGAGAAGGCCGGTACTTTCTGGGGGGATCTTTCCAAAGCGGTCGCGAAGGCTGTTTTCAAAACGTTGCAGCTGCCGCTCATTCTCCAGATTATCGAGTTCACGGTAAAGAAGCATCCTTTCCGCGGTCCCGGGAATATAGCTTTCATGGAACAACAGTTCCAGGTCGGTATCGATCTGGCAATCGCTCACATAAGAACGTGGCGATTGGCCTCCGCCACTCTCATCCCCTCGGAAGAGGTCGCTGAACTCTTCGGCTTTCAGTTCTGAAACGGCTTCGTTGAGGATGCGGTGGTAGGTTTCGAAACCGATATCGGCGATAAAGCCGCTTTGTTCACCCCCCAGGAGATTTCCGGCGCCTCTGATATCGAGGTCCTGCATGGAGAGGTTAAAGCCGCTGCCCAGGTCCGAGAACTCCTCGATGGCCTTGAGACGGCGCCGTGATTCGGGGGTCAGCGATGCCAGCGGTGGGGTGATCAGATAACAGAAAGCCTTCTTATTGGAGCGCCCCACCCTGCCACGTAGCTGGTGAAGATCACTGAGCCCGAAATTCTGGGCCTGGTTGATGATCATCGTGTTGGCATTGGGAATATCAAGCCCCGATTCGATGATGGTGGTGGCGATCAGCACATCAAACCGCTTGCTGATAAAATCGAGCATCACCTTTTCGAGATGGGGACCCTCCATCTGACCGTGGGCCACCACGGTTTTGACTTCCGGGACGATTCGTCTGACCGCGTCTTCGACTTCGAGGATGTTCTGTACCCTGTTATGGATAAAAAAGACCTGGCCATTGCGCCCTACCTCGTAGAGGATGGCATCACGGATCAGCTCTTCATTGAAGCCGTGGACCTCGGTGAGGATGGGATAACGGTTGGGGGGAGGCGTTTGGATGATGCTCAGGTCACGGGCCCCCATCAGCGAAAACTGAAGGGTCCGCGGTATCGGCGTCGCCGTCAGACTCAGCGTGTCGAGGTTGACCTTCATCTGCTTGAGCTTCTCCTTGACCGACACTCCGAACTTCTGTTCCTCATCGACAATGAGCAATCCCAGATCCTTGAATTTCACGTCATTACTCACCAGCCGGTGGGTGCCGATCAATATGTCGACTTTTCCCTCTTTCAGCTGCTTGAGGATCTCCCTGATCTCCCCCGAAGGGCGCATCCTGCTGATATATTCGACCCGTGCGGGGAAATCGGAGAGCCGGTCGGAAAAAGTCTTGAAATGCTGAAACGCCAGGATGGTGGTGGGCACCAACACGGCCACCTGCTTGTTGTCGGCCACCGCCTTGAAGGCCGCCCTGACCGCCACCTCCGTCTTGCCAAACCCCACATCCCCGCATACCAGACGGTCCATGGGCATCTGCTTTTCCATATCTTCCTTCACCGCCAGGGTCGCCTTTTCCTGGTCCGGGGTATCCTCATACAGAAATGACGCTTCCAGCTCACTCTGCATATAGGAATCGGGGGAAAAGGCAAATCCCTTCTCCTCCCTCCTCCGGGCATACAGGGCGATCAGCTCACGGGCGATGTCCTTGACCTTTGACTTGGTCTTGTTCTTCAGATTCTGCCAGGCAGCACTCCCCAGCTTGTTGAGGGTGGGGGGTGTTCCCTCCTTCCCCTTATACCGTGATATCCTGTGCAGTGAATGGATGCTCACCAGCAGGGAGTCGTTATCCTTATAAACAAGCCTGATGGCCTCCTGCACCTTGCCGTTGACCTCGGTCTTCACCAAACCTGCGAACTTGCCGACCCCATGGTCGACATGCACCACATAGTCGCCGGGGTAGAGCTTGTTGAGCTCCTTGAGGGTGATGGCCTCGCGCTGCGGCCGGGTGCTCCTCAGCCGGTAACGGTGGTACCTCTCAAAAACCTGATGGTCGGTGTAACAGCATATCCTGAGGTCATGGTCAATAAAACCCTCATGAAGGACAAACTTCACGGGTTCGAAGACCACCTTCTGACGGCTCTCCCGGAAGATATCCCTGAGCCTTTCGGCCTGTTTCTCCTGTGACGTGAGCAAAAGAATCCGGTATCCCTTGTCGGTGAATTCCAGGAGGTTTTCCCCCAACAGGTTGAAATTGCGGCTGAACACCGGCTGTTTGGAGATACTGAATTCCAGGTGGCGCGATGGGGCAAAGAGCTCCCCGCCCCCGGTCTCCAGACAGGTGAAAGGGCGAAGTGCCTCTTTCAGGAGATTTCCCGGTAAGAGATCCCGGTGATCTACGGCAGGCTCCCCTTCAGCCCCCTCCCGGGTGTGGGCGACCATCTGGTCGAGTTGCCCGGTGACCAGACCACCGTTGATCAGCAACACCACCGTTCCTGCTGGCATAAATTCCGGAAGGGAAATGCGCGCTCCCGTGCCCTGACTCCGCAACAGGTCGGGAATCAGCGTCACCCTGTCAAGGGTCTCCTTCGACACCTGGGTGGCCACATCAAAACTGCGGAGCGATTCTACCTCATTGCCGAAGAAATCAAGACGGCAGGGATCTTCCGAAGCAAACGAAAAGATGTCCACGATGCTTCCCCTGACCGAAAACTGCCCGGGTTCCGACACAAAATCAACCCGCTCAAAGCCATATTCGTAGAGGAAGTCGTTGATAAACTCAATGGGGATGCGCTCCCCCTTCGAAATCACCATGGTATTGCCCTTCAGGATCTCATGCGAAGGGACCTTCTCCACCACCCCCTCAGGGGAGGTGACCATCAGGTGGGGAGACCCCGCAGCGATCCGGCTCAAGGCTTCGGTACGGAGCATGATATTCTCCTGTTCGGGCTGGCCAAACTGCACCGAACGCTTGTAGGAGGAGGGAAAAAAGAGAGCCGGGGTTTCCAGTCCCAGACTTACCAGGTCATCGTAGAAATAGGCCGCATCTTCCCGTTCGGGAAGGATGATCAGGAAGGATTTCCCCGTTTCCCTGAAGAGCTGCGCCACCAGAATGGAGAGCGCAGAGCCATAGATACCCTCCAGGTGAATCTTTTCACCCGGGGGAGCATCGGCAACTTCGGCCAGAGTGACCAGCGCCTGGTGCCCTTCGAATAACTTCAGAAAAGCGGGAGCTTCCAAAAAAATGGCTGCAAATAAGGTGCAAAGATAAAAAATGTTTTCAGCCGTGAATCCTTCAGCCTTTGGGGAGTCTCCCCCGCGATGGTTTTCTCTCCGGGGAAACGGAACGGGGATTGCCCCGGCCGGTGGACCAGGCTTCCAGGTCAAACCGGGGATTCAGTTTGTACAGGATGTTAATCTCCCCGAAAAAAGGCTCCAGAATGCCAATCACGATGAAGTCGGCCAGCAGCTGTTCCGCCTTGCGGAAGGGAAGGCACCCTTTACGAGCCAGGGCTGAAACGGTGATGAAGTCATATTTCCGGAGATAATCAAGGAGGAATTTCTGGGATTCGTCGAGGCGCACCAGCACCCCCGAAGGTTGCCTTTCACGGTGCCACACGTCGATCAGGACCCTGGGGGCCAGGCGGTTTTCGTCACGGTGCCGCACCCAGGCTATCCATTTCCCGTTTTCATCTTTGGCAAAATGGGGTTTCTCAGAACTGGGGAGCACCACGACCTGCAATACCGTTTTCCCGCCGGCATGCCACTGCCGTGTGGTGAAAGCCACCGGAGGCCTGCTGTAAATCCGCGCCGCCGACTCCACCATGTAATACTCCTCATCGGACTGCACCCCCACGATATGACCATTGTCCTTGACCCCGATCAGCAAACTCCCCCCCTCACTGTTGGCAAAGGCCACCAGCGAACGGGCAATCTTCCGGGAATCACTGATGCAGAACTTGAAGTCCTGATGCTGGTGCTCCCCCTCCCCGATCATCTGCATAAGCGTCGTGCTCATCGTGTCATGTGCAAATAAACAGGTGTAACCAATTATAAGTGGTAAAGGTTCATGACGCACTCCCTGCAGTCAAATTCAAGGCGGAATTTCCTGACGCCGTCGGAGAGAAAGAGGGGTTCTGTCCACTGCGGATCAACGGGGGCTCCTTCGCGCAAACAGTGGCCCAGCTGGTATTTCAGGCAGTGCTTCATGGTCATCAGGCGGCGTCCCCGGTAATCACGGGAAATCTCCAGAGCCGGTTCCACCGCGTCAGCCCCGTGTTTTTTGTAAAACTGTTCCGCCAGGGCATTGGCCACGTTCTCCTCCCAGGGGATCTTACCGGGAAATAGGGAGAGTCCTGTCTCTCCCTTGCGGCGTACTTCCACGGGGTGCAACCGCACCCGTTCCAGAAGAAAAGCCTCCAGAAAGTCGCGGCGCAGGGCGTTGACCTGCCCCACCGGCAGGAAAAGGGAAAACTCCCCCGGAATCTCCACGGCCGTGACTTCAAAGGGGGTATCTCCTGCCTTGGCCATCTGTTCCCTGAAAAGAAGAGCGGCTTTTACGGGATCACGGGCCACCATCTTGTCCAACCGGAAATGGCGGGACAGGGAGATCCCCTGCTCATCGGCACCTTCCATCAGGAGACCCTCAGCGGTTTCCCGGAGGGTGATCTTCAGGTCAATCTTACGCACAGGCCTGCTGTTACGGAGAATTTCCGAGAATTGATGGTCATAATTCCGGTAAAGTACGGTCCCCGGCGATAACCTGACCGGTTCGGCCCAGGTGATCATATTTCCCTCGGCCCTGTTGATTTTGGCCCCGCTGAGGATGCCGCTGCTGTTGTAAAAGGTGATTCCGTCGTTGTTGCGGAGTTCCGTGGCAGCATCGACCCGGGCATGCCGGCCGTCACTGCTCAGGATCACGGCGACCCTCTCGCCTGCCGACTTGGGGGTGTCGAAACTGGTGATCCCCGGGTGGCGTCCCTGTAAGAAATAGTTGCTGGTGCCGCGCGAGAATGTCTTTGCCGGATCGGGTTCAAAACCGGGGGTGACCTTTCCCGCCGAGCTTTTCACGAAAGCCGGCGTTTCCCCGAGGAAAGCATCCAGTTTCTGACGGTACCACGCGGTGATGTTGCGCAGGTAGTTCTCGTCTTTCAGCCGCCCCTCTATCTTGAAGGAGGTGATGCCTGCTGCGGCGAGGGCAGGGAGGTGATCCGACAGGTCGAGATCACGCAGCGAAAGGAGGTGTTTGCCGGCGACGATCACCTCATCGCGGGCATTCAGAAGGTCATAGGATTTCCGGCAGGGCTGGGCGCACACCCCCCTGTTTCCGCTCCTTTCACCCTGGGCCTGGCTCATGGCGCAACGGCCGCTCATGCTGACACACAGAGCCCCGTGGACAAAAGCCTCCAGCTCCACGGTGGTCTCCTTTCTGATCTCCCTGATCTGCTCCAGGGAGAGCTCCCTGGCCAGGATCACCCTGCTGAAACCCACCCTTTCGAGGAGTTTCACCCGTGCAGGAGTGGCATTGTGGACCTGGGTGCTGGCATGCAAAGGTACCGGAGGAAGGTCCATCTCCAGGATGCCCATATCCTGGATGATCAGAGCGTCAATGCCGGCATGGCAGAGGGCGGTGATCAGGGTGCGGGCCTCTTCCAGTTCTCTGTCGAAGAGAATGGTGTTGAAAGCGGCATACACACGGGCATGGTAACGATGGGCATAGCGTGCCAAACTTTCGATGCCTTTCAGCGTGGCGCCGGCAGCGGCCCGGGCACTGAACCGGGGAGCCCCCACATAGACGGCATCGGCACCACAGTCAATGGCCATCTTGCCCATCGCCTCATCGCGCGCCGGCGCCAGCAACTCCAGCTTCGTCACCCTATTCCCAGGTTCTGCCATCGCTTCCTATTTCATCCATTCAAAGGTCAGATAGTGCTCGCTGGTCATCCCCATCCGATGGTATGCCTGATGGGCCGTGAAGTTCGATTTGTCGGCATACAGCCGTAACCCCCTAAGCCGGGGGTCGGCACTCACCATGGCACGGAGATAGGAATACATCTTTCGGTAAGCCCCCATACGGCGGTATTGCGGCAGGACAAACACCGACTGGATCCAGAGCACCGTACCGTTGCGCCAGTCACTCCATTCATAGGTCGTCATCAGGGAGGCAATGACCTCCCCTTCCCTTTCGGCCACATAATACTTCCCCAAACCGGGGTTTTCAAACACCGCAGCGACCCCCTGGTCCACTACCTCAGGATCCAACATCAGCTGCTCGGTTTCCAGGGCCATAGACAGCTGGAAGGCGGCGATCTGTGGAGCATCCCCCACACCTGCTTCTCTTACCGTGATCATATTTCGCAATTCTTTAATGTTTCTCTGATGACATCACCCGGGGAACCCGGCACAAAGGAGCGGTGTTTTTCCTCCCCACAGCGCTGTCACAGCTCTGGCTCTGCGCTATTAGGACACCAGGACTGCACTATTGGACACTGTGAAGCGGGGCGCTCCCAACGTCCTGTCAGACGTCACTGATGAGCTCTTCCCAGTATTCGACGGCCCTGCGGGTATGGGGGATCACAATGGTCCCCCCCACCAGGTTGGCCACCGAGAAGATCTCGAATACTTCGGCGGTGGTCACCCCCAGCTCATGGCATTTTCCCAGGTGGTATTTCACACAGTCGTCACAACGCAGCACCATCGATGTGGCCAGTCCCAGCATCTCCTTGGTGCGGGCACTCAAAGCCCCGTCCTGGTATGTCAGCGTATCTATACTATAGATCCGCTTCATCACCTTGTTGTCGGCAGCCAGGATCTTCTCGTTCATCCTGAGCCGGTAGTTGTTGAATTCTTCAACCAGTTTTCCCATCGTTCATTTTTTATTACAGGAACATTTCTCAAAGCCAGAGCTGTGGTTTTATACCCGACCTGTTAATCTGTAGCAAACCTATTGATCAGCACCAGACCTGTCAGCCAGCACCGGGTCCGTTATATGGGATCAGGCACCACCTCCCCGATCAGGGTGGTCTGGGTGCATCCGGTGATGGTCACTCTCACCAGGTCCCCCTTTTTATGGGTTCCACGCGGAAATACCACCACCTTGTTCTGCGAGGAACGGCCAAAGAGCATCTCTTGTGATTTCTTGGAAACCCCCTCGGCGAGGACCTCGAAAGTCTTTCCCACGTCCTCCCTGTTGAGCTGATGGGAAATGTGGTTCTGCAGCCTGATGATCTCATCGAGCCTGCGGGCCTTGACCCCGTCGGGAACATCGTCGGGGAGGTGGGCATGAGCATAGGTGCCCGGCCGTTCCGAATAACGGAACATAAAAGCCATATCAAACCTGACCTCCTCCATCAACCGGAGGCTCTCCTGATGGTCCTCCTCCGTCTCGCCACTGAAACCACAGAAGATGTCGGTTGAGATGCCACAGCCGGGGATGATCTCGCGGATGGCCCTGATGCGGTCGAGATACCACTCCCTGTCGTACTTGCGGTTCATCAGCTTCAGGATCCGGGAGCTTCCCGACTGCACAGGAAGATGAACGTGCTTGCAAATATGGGGATGGGCCGCGATGACCCTGAGAATGGCATCACCCATATCTTTGGGATGGGAGGTGGTGAACCTGATACGCATGTTGGGAACCGCCTGTGCGGTCATCTCTAGCAGATCATGGAAACGCACCGGCTTGCGCTCCCCTTCGGGATGCCATTTGTAGGAGTTGACATTCTGCCCCAGAAGGGTCACCTCCCGGAAGCCCCGGGAGGAGAGATCCGTGACTTCATGAAGGATATCACGCGGATCACGGCTTCTTTCCCTGCCACGGGTATAGGGGACGATGCAGTAAGTGCAAAAGTTATTACACCCCCTGGTGATGCTCACGAACCCCGAAATGGCCGCATCCCCGATCCTGACCGGGGTGATGCTGTCATAAGTCTCGATCTCCGACAGTTCCGTATTGATGGCCTTTTCACCGCGCCGGGCTTTCTCAAAAAGAAAGGGAAGGTCACGGTAGGCATCAGGGCCGGCCACCAGGTCCACCGCCTTATGACGCAGAAAATCGTCACCCAGGCGCTCGGCCATGCAGCCAATCACCCCAACGATCAGACCTTCTTTCTTCCTTTTGTAACTGCCGAAAAGATCAAGCCTCCCCCAGATCCTCTGTTCGGCATTTTCACGCACCGAACAGGTATTGATCAGGATGGCATCGGCTTCGGCTGCCGAAGCCGCCAGGGTGTACCCCTCCTCACCTAACACCGCGGCCACCACCTCACTGTCCGCAACATTCATCTGGCACCCGTAGGTCTCGATAAAAAGCTTTCCTTTCTTTTCCATAGGACAAAAGTAGAGGAAATTTAATTTCACCCCAAATAATCTTTTATTCCGGGGCCATTGAAGCTCCTCGCGGCAGAGCCTGCGAGGAATCCGATTCCGTCAAGGACTTCCTTATTTCGTCGCTCGCTTACCCCGCGGCAAAGCCGACGGGGAATGCGCTCGCCGGAATTCACCCGGCCACGTGAAACCGCCAACAAGCACTGAGAGTCCGTTTTGCAGGGAGGTATTATGAAATTATAAATCCTGACCTGCCGAATTTTACTTATGATCTGCTGATATGGATATTCTCTTTATATTTGTGACTTAAAGATCGTCAAGAGTTAAATGAAAAGGATCCTTATCATCTTACCCCTGCTGTTGGTAACCCTGTTGTCATCAGGGCAAAGCGGCACGCAGGGGAATGCCTCTGTTTCGCGCAGCAGCCACGATATTTTCACCAGGCTGGGGCACGACCAGGATCCCCGGCTCGAATCACTGGTGAGGCTCCACATCCGCAGAAACCAGCAGGGGGGAAAGAGCCAGGGCTACAGGGTGGAGATATTCTTTTCCTCCGACCTGAATGCCCGCCAGCGCGCCCAGAAGATCAAAGGAGAATTCCTCTCCTCCTATCCCGAAACCAATGTTTACATCACCTATGTCTCCCCCGATTTCAAGGTGAGGGTCGGCGATTTCCGCACCCGTAACGAGGCCCTGAAACTGATGAAGGAGATCCAGGGGCGCTTTCCGAAAGCCTTTGTGGTCCCCGACTTGATCGAAATTCCCAAAAATTATTAACAGGAGAATCCCTGATGAGCGAATCCATTAAACACGAATGCGGAATAGCGCTGATCAGGCTGCTCCGCCCTATCTCCTATTATCAGGAAAAATACGGTTCCTGGCACTACGGCATGGACAAGTTGTACCTGCTGATGGAAAAACAGCACAACCGTGGTCAGGACGGGGCTGGGATGGTAAACATCAAGATCAGGCTGCAACCCGGACAGGAGTACATCACCCGGTTTCGTTCCAACGGGCAGAACCCCATCGTAGAAATTTTCGACAAGGCCGAAAAAGCCAGCCGGAAAGCGATGAAAGAAGCCCCGGAAGAAATCACCCCCCAGTGGATCTACGATCACCTTCCCTTCAGTGGGGAGCTTTTCCTGGGCCATCTCCGCTATGGGACTTTCGGCCGTAACAGTATCGAGTTCGTGCATCCCGTGATGCGACAAAATAACTGGAAATCACGCAACCTCGTGCTGGCCGGCAATTTCAACCTTACCAACACCGACGAGCTGTTCCGCAAACTCCTCGACCTGGGGCAACATCCCATAGCCTACACCGATACCGTGACCATCCTCGAAAAAGTAGGCCACTTTCTCGATGAGGAGAACCAGCTTCTCTTCAGGCAATATAAAAACGAAGGGTTCACCAACCGGCAAATATCGCCGCTTATCGAACAAAACCTCGATTTACGCAACCTGCTGGAACGGTCGTCAAAGGATTGGGACGGGGGGTATGCCATTGCCGGACTGATTGGGCACGGGGATGCCTTTGTGATGCGCGATCCCTGGGGTATCAGGCCTGCCTATTACTATCACAACGACGAAATCGTGGTCGCCGCCTCGGAAAGACCCGTCATTCAAACGGTCATGAACATCCCCGGGGAGCTGGTCAGGGAAATCACCCCGGGAAACGCCCTGATGATCCGCAAAGACGGGCGCGTCTCTGAAGAGATGATCCGCATCCCCAAAAAACGGGCTTCCTGTTCCTTCGAGAGAATATACTTCTCACGGGGCAGCGACAGCACCATCTACAGGGAAAGAAAAGAACTGGGCCGTCTGCTCGCCCCCGCCATCCTCGGGGTGATCGGCCATGACTTCGAAAATTGCGTATTCTCCTATATCCCCAATACCTCCGAAACGGCATTCTTCGGAATGACTCAGGGCATCAGGGATGACCTGAATGAATGGAAAATCAAGGAGATCCGCCAAAGAAACGGCTCTCTCACCGACGATCAGATCAAGGAGATCCTCTCTGCGGAACCACGCATCGAGAAAATTGCCGTCAAGGACGTGAAACTCCGCACCTTCATCGCCGACGAGGGAAGCCGCCATGACCTGGTGGCCCACGTCTACGACGTCACCTACGGGGTGATCAGGGAAAACCGCGATACCCTGGTGATTATCGATGACTCCATCGTCAGGGGAACCACCCTGCGCGACAGCATCATCAAAATCCTCGACCGCCTTCACCCCCTCAGAATCATCGTGGTCTCCTCAGCCCCCCAAATCAGATACCCCGACTGTTACGGCATCGACATGACCCGCCTCGACAGCTTCATCGCCTTCAACGCCGCAATCTCCCTCCTCAGAGAAAAGGGAATGGAAGAGACCATCACCAATGTCTACAGGAAATGTAAGGAACAGGAAAACCTTCCCCGCGAAGAGATCGTCAATTACGTCACGGAAATTTATAAACCCTTTACCGAAGAGGAAATTTCAGGCAAGATCGCCCAAATGGTCTCCCCCGAAGGATGCCGCGCTGAGGTGAAAATCGTTTACCAGAGTGTGGAAAACCTGCACAAGGCCTGTCCCAACGACACAGGCGACTGGTATTTTACCGGTAACTACCCAACCCCGGGAGGAAACCGCGTAGTCAACGCCTCCTTCATCAACTTCATCGAAAACAGAAAAGGCCGCAGCTACTGATGCCTTATTCTGAGCTTCTGATCTTTCCCTGGGACTCCCACAATCCAGATTCCGGGCTTAAGACTCAAGACTATTTCATTCCGGCAGAAACCAGTTTTCTGTCTCCTTGCCCCTGATATAGGTCTCGATGTGGCGGTCCATTTTCACCGTATAAATGTCAGAGACCGTCAGGATAATCCCTGTCTCCAGGACGTTTCCGAAACCTTCATGCCTGACGGTGCCGAAGGTCTTCATGGAAGGAGAGAGGTTCATATAGGCATTGAAAAGAGGCGGTATATTCTCGCCAAACTGCCTGACTGCCTGCACCAGAATTTTGTAATCCTCCTTGTAGTCATCCCCCGTGAAAAGGGCATCCATTTTGGGAAAATCAATATCGAATTTGAAAGGTTTGATGGGAGAGACCAGGTTTTCACGGTCGCGGAAATACTTGAGGAAGAAATATTGGATGAGATTGCGGGCTTCGGTATGGAAATGGTCATACATGGTGACCTTTCCGAAAAAGAAGCGGATACCGGGATGGTCGACGGTCAAGGCCCCCAGGCCGTCCCACAAATTGTCAAGGGCATAAAGGGCTTTGGCTCCGGCCTTGCTCGACTGGTAGGCAGGAGTGACGAATGATCGTCCCAATTCCAGAGTATAGGGAATATAATCGCGGCAGAAACTCTCGGAAAAATGGAACAACTCGGTAGTGGCCAGCCGGATGCGGCCATTCTCATCGCAGGGAGCTTCGGAACAGATCATATAACGGTATCCTCCCAGGATTTCCTTTGCGTCAGGATCCCAAACAATCAGCTGCTTATAAGGGACTTCCGCCAGATCATAAGGATCAAGGTCCACCTCTTCACCAGTACCCCCTCCGGCATCACGAAACGTGAGCTCCCGCAACCGACCAATCTCCTGCATGATGACCGGAGAATCATGGTGCGTAATGATGTATATCTCATTACCCCCTTTGTTGGTCCTGCGCATCAACTTATCAGGCGTAAGCTCTGCCATGATCTGTTCTGGGGGTGCAGGCGCAACGATATCTTTCATGAGTCCAGAAATTCAAAATAAGCCTCAAAAATATAAAAAAACAATCCCTGATGTATAGTGCAGAGCTATTTTTCCATTTTCGTCCCCTCAGGAAGGGTGTAAACCAGCTCTCTGACCCAGGCCGCCCACTCCTTGTGGCTGCGGCTGCGGTCAAAGGTTTCCCACGGAATGGGCTTGCCAAACCAGAGCTCTATCCGCTTGCGGCGATGCCGGTATGTTTCGTCAGGCAAAAGAAACATCTCCAGGTTCCAACTGATCCCCAATTTCTTACGCCATTTCGCCACCCAATAAAAACGGTTCGAATTCTTTCCGCTGATAAACACGGGAATCACATCACGCCGGAATTCCACCGCCTTGGTGATAAAATGCTTCTGCCACTCCAGGTCAGCCACCTTTCCCCCGCTCCTTCGCGATGCCAGTCCCGAAGGAAAAATCAGAATCTGCTGCCCCGAACGATAAGTCTCCTGCAAAATCAGCGCCGCCTCACGGGTGTTGCTCCCATGATGGTTCACCGGCACAAATAAAGGCCTCAGCGGAGGAATCAGCATCAGCACATCATTCACCAAAAACCGGAAAGAGCCCAGCCTCTTATGCACATTCTCCATCAACAATAAAGAATCAAATCCCCCCAACGGATGATTGCCCGCAAAGATGTAACTCCCCGATGCAGGAATATTCTCCGCCCCATGTACCACCTCGGTAATCTCAAAATCCTTCAGCGATGCCGTCACAAAATCCATCCCCGACAAATGACCGTACTTCACGACAAAACTGTTCATGAAATCAAGTCGCATGATCCTGTGAATCAGACGAAAAACAAACCCGGGAATAAACCTCGACAATGCCGGATTTTTCTCCCGGAATAACGCCTTGATGTCTATCGGCTTAAATGACACCGGCTGACCGTTTCCCTGCTCCATTCCCCCCATATCGCACTTTCATCTGGTTAATTATTCCGCTATTCTGGTTAATCATGCGAAACACAGGCCATGCCCATGTGTTAATCATCGCGGTTGGTGCATATGCACTCCATCACTATTTCATCTGTTGTTGACCGCATACCCTCACTCCGGCGGCTATGACCACACTAAATAAACCATTTTTTTCCAAACCAGAAATAACTCCCCGAATTTCAGAATTATCAACCTAAAAGTTATCCACGCCCCCCATCCCCCCAAAAAATTGAGTGACAATTTTTTCCATACCCTCTCCCTTGTTGCTGAACCCTGTTCCCAACATCTTATGAACAAATTATCAACATATTCGGAAATCTTCTTCGTGGAATAAAATGTAAAGGAATGTAATAATGTGGAATAATATTTCTATTTTTACTTCATCTAAAGATGCAGGATCAGATGATACGATTTTCCGCCAGATACAGTGCCTTGATTGATGACAAGGGAAGGGTTGTCCTTCCTTCGCCGTTCAAGAAGGCCATGGGTCCCCTGGCGGAGGAGCCTCTGGTGATAGAAAAGGATATTTACAAGCCTTGTCTGAACATTTTTCCCCAGAAGTTTTATGAGGAGAGGCTTCGCAGCATTGAGGAAAAGCTCAATCTCTTTGATGAGCAGGATGATGACCTGCTTGCCGACCTGTATGAGAATTTTGCCACGGTAACGATGGCTCCCAATGGCAGGATCAATATTCCTTCGGACTTCATGGAGCATGCCGCGATAGAGAAGGAGGTGATATTTGCCGGGAAGGGGACCTCGGTCACCTTGTGGAATGAGAAGAAGTACCACGAAATGAAGGAATCGCGAAAGCCTTTCCGTGAGAACTTCAGGGATCGCCTGGCCAATTTACCCGACAGTCCACAGTCATGAAGGAGTTTCACACACCGGTCTTGCTGACCCAGAGTGTTGACGGTCTGAACATTCATCCCGGCGGCACCTATGTGGATGCCACCTTTGGGGGGGGAGGCCATTCCCGGGAGATTCTCTCCCGCATGGAAGGGGGATTTCTGGTGGCTTTTGACCAGGATGAGGCTGCCCTGGCCAATCTCCCCGAAGATCCGCGGCTGATCTTTGTGCAGCACAACTTCCGCTATCTCAAGAACTTCCTCCGTTACCACGGATTGGGCCAGGTGGATGGTATTCTTGCCGACCTGGGGGTTTCCTCCCACGACTTTGACGAAGCTGACCGGGGGTTCTCCTTTCGCTTCGACACCCCTCTCGACATGCGCATGAACCGCAGCGGAGTACTCACTGCCGCCCGGGTGGTCAACACCTACAGCGAGGAACAACTGATCTCCCTCTTCAGAAACTACGGGGAAATCCCCAACAGCTGGAAACTGGTAACTTCCATTGCGGCAGCACGCAGCCAGGAAGAGATCGCAACCACCGGACAACTGATCAGGGCTATCGACAAGGTGATCCCCAAAGCCATGGAGAAAAAATACCTGGCCCAGGTCTTCCAGGCTCTGAGAATCGAAGTCAACGACGAAATGACCGTCCTCGGAGAATTCCTGGAGGCCTCTCTGGAAGCCCTCAAACCCGGGGGAAGAATCGTCGTGATCACCTACCACAGCCTCGAAGACAGAATGGTCAAACTCTTCCTCAGGTCGGGAAACCTGGAAGGCCGCGAAGAAAAGGATTTCTATGGGAATTTCCTGACGCCCTTTTCCCTGGTCAACCGCCGGGTGATCATCCCCGGTGAGGAGGAAGTCAGGGCCAATCCCCGTTCAAGAAGCGCAAAACTGAGAATCGCCGAAAAAAAAGGAAGTGATGGCAGAGAAAACTAAAACCAACGGTAAAGGGCGCCCGGGGGTAAGTTCATTCCTGCGCGGCACCATACTGACCAATGACAAGGTGACCCGTCAGTTTCACTTTCTCCTTTTTTTGGTCTTTCTCGCACTGGTCAACATTACCAACGGGTACCGGTCTGAAAAGGTCATCAGGGAGATTGAGGTTTTGCAGGACTCCATTGATGATTTGCGGTCTCAGTCGATCACCAATTCTGCCAAGCTGATGAATATGAGCAAGCCTTCGGAGGTGGTCCGCAAAGTGGAAGAGGCGGGACTCGGCCTGCATGAACAGGTTCGGGCCCCCGGGAAAATCGTGGTCAGCAAAAGGAGGAAGAAATGAATCTGCGGAATATCATAGTGACCAGGTTTGCCCTGATTTACCTGCTGATGCTGCTTCTGGGGGTGACCGTGCTGGTGAAGCTTCTTGCCGTCCAGAACATCAAAACTGACCGGTGGGAGCAGATTGCCGACAACCTCACCAACAATACGGTAGCCCTGGAACCCAACAGGGGAAACATTTGTGCCGACGACGGGAATGTCCTCGCCACCTCGGTTCCCGGATATTATATCAGAATTGACCTGGCGGCTCCCGGGGTGAAGAAGATCTATGCCGCCAAGAGCGACTCCCTGGCCCTGATGCTCTCCTCGTTTTTCAGGCATCTTCCCGCCAAGGAAATCAAACGCCGCCTCAACGCGGCCTATAAACAAAAAGACAGGGGCTACCAGCTCACCCCCCGAAAAATAGACTTCAACGAACTTCAGGTGGTCAAAAAGTTCCCCATCCTCCGCAAGGGGGCTTTCGGGGGGGGCCGCATCATCGTTCAGGAAAACAAAAGGGTCCTTCCCCTGGGGAAGCTGGCCTCCCGCACCGTGGGCACCCTGAACAAGGGAGCTGCCGGAGAAGGCTCTGTCATCGCCGGGAATACCGGACTTGAAGAGGCTTTCGAAAAATACCTCAAGGGAGAAACCGGCGTGGGATATCGCCAGAATCTCTCGGGCAGATGGGTTAACCGTATCGAAATAGAACCCCGCGATGGCATGGATATCATGACCAATATCAATGTCAGGTATCAGGACATCACCGAAAGCGCCCTCGAACGTCAGCTCAGGGCCAGCAATGCCGAATGGGGCACCGCCATCCTCATGGAGGTGAAAACAGGAAAAATCAAGGCCATCGCCAACCTGGGAAGGGTAGCCCCCGGCCATTATGACGAAATCTACAATTATGCCCTGGGAGATGCCGGATGTTATGAACCCGGGTCCACCTTTAAGCTGGTCTCGTTGATGGTCGCCCTCGAACACGGACTCATCGACACCAGCCAGGTCTTCGATACCGGCAACGGATCATGGAAATACCACGACCGCACCATTTACGACAGCGACTTCGGCCGCGGCACCCACGGCCCCATGTCGGTCAAACAGATCTTCGAGAAATCATCGAACGTCGGCGTCGCCAAAATCATCACCCACTGCTACGAAAAAGACCCCCGGAAATTCGTCGACGCCATCCATGACATGGGGGTCACCCAACCTATCGATACAGAACTTACCGGAGAGGGCACCCCTTTCTTCAAATACCCCGGTGATAAAGACTGGTGGGGAACCACCCTGGCCTGGATGTCATACGGGTACGAAAGCAAGATGACTCCCCTGCAGATGCTCACCTTTTACAATGCCGTGGCCAATGACGGTAAAATGATGAAACCCTGGCTGGTCAGGGAAATCCAGGACAAAGGCGACGTGGTGGAGCGTATGGGTCCCGAAACGCTGAAAAACTCCATAGCCTCCCGCTCGACGATCAGAAAAGCCCAGAAAATGCTGGAAGGAGTCTGTGAATCAGGCACGGGAAAATCCATTCAGAGCGACATCGTCAGAATCGCCGGAAAAACAGGAACCGCCCAGATCTCTTCGGGAAGAGGCTATGGAAAAGGCCTTTACCTGGCTTCCTTTGTGGGTTACTTTCCTGCCGACGATCCTGCCTACTCCATGATGGTCACCGTCAACAAACCCCAGGGGGCCTATTACGGCGGCGCCGTGGCCGGTCCCGTCTTCCGCGAAGTGGCCGAAAAAGTATATGCCGTACACCAGAAATTCAAATATACAGAGGAGGAAGCCGCAGAGGAGTCGGATGAAGAACCCGGGGAATCGCTCCCCGATGTGAAAAGCGGCATCACCCGCGATGTGGTCACCGCCATGCGGGCTCTCGACATCAGCTACAAGGGGAGGAAACCCAGAACCTCCCTGACGAAGATCGTCAGGAACGATGAGGGCCTCCAGCTTGTGGAAAACCCGGTCACCGACGGCCAGGTTCCCGATGTCAGGGGTATGGGAGCCCGGGATGCCGTTTACCTCCTCGAAAAATCGGGACTTCAGGTCAGGATCAGCGGAATCGGCAAGGTGAAAAACCAATCCCTGCTTCCGGGGTACAAATATAAAAAGGGCCAGACCATCACCCTGACCATGGGATAAAATAAGAAAGAACAACATGAAGCAAACAGAGGGAGTCATCAAAAGCTGGAAAGAGATCAGGCCTTCACGGGGAATCGCGGAGGAGGCGGGAAATGAGGAAACACGCATCTCCGGAATCGCCTTTGATTCCAGGAAGGTGGAACCGGGATTTCTCTTTGTGGCGCAGCGGGGCACCCATTCCGACGGGCACCACTTTATCGGATTAGCCGTGGAAAAGGGTGCCGCTGCCGTGGTCTGTGAGGAATTCCCCGCGACGCTGCCCCCGCAGCTTCTCTTTGTCAGGGTGGAAGATGCCGGGGAAGCCCTGGGCGAGATCGCCGCAGCATGGTATGACCACCCCTCGGAAAAGCTGAAAGTGATCGGGGTAACCGGCACCAACGGAAAAACAAGCATCGCCACCCTCTCCCACCATCTTTTCACCCGTCTGGGGTATCCTTCGGGGCTGATTTCCACCATATCGGTCGTTATCGGCGAATCTGCCGAAACCGCCACCCATACCACTCCCGACGCCTTGCGCCTCCAGGAAATACTGGCCGCCATGGTGTCCTATGGCTGCGAATTCTGCTTCATGGAGGTGAGTTCCCATGCCGTGGTCCAGAAACGCATCGCCGGCATCCGCTTTACCGGAGGGATCTTCACCAACCTCACCCACGACCACCTCGACTATCACAAGAGTTTCGCAGAATACCTGAAAGCCAAAAAGGGCTTCTTCGATGGGCTGCCCACCACGGCTTTCGCCCTGACCAACCTCGACGATAAAAACGGCCCTGTCATGGTCCAGAACTGCCAGGCGGCGATACATACCTTTTCAACCCGGGCCATGGCAGACTTCCGCTGCAAGGTGCTGGAAAACCACTTTGAAGGGATGCTGCTGACCATCGACGACAGAGAGGTATGGACCCACTTCGTGGGAAAATTCAATGCCTCGAATCTCCTGGCCGTTTATGGTACCGCCATATTGGCCGGGCAGAACAGGGAGGAAGTGCTGGCCGTTATCAGCGAACTCACTCCCGTTCAGGGCCGTTTCGACACCCTGCGCTCCCCCGGGGGAGTCATGGCCATCGTCGACTATGCCCACACCCCCGATGCCCTGAAAAATGTCCTGGCGGCCATCGCCGAAATACGCCCCTCCTCCGTGAAGGTCATCACCGTGGTGGGTGCCGGCGGCGACCGTGACCGCACAAAACGGCCCGAAATGGCCCGGGAAGCCCTCCTGGGCAGCGACAGGGTCATCCTCACCTCCGACAACCCGCGCACCGAAGATCCCGAAACGATCATTAAAGAGATGGAAGCCGGCATTGACGACCACAACCGCCAGAAATGCCTCTCCATTGTGAACCGCAGGGAAGCCATAAAAACCGCCTGTATGATGGCCTCCCCAGGAGATATCATCCTCGTCGCTGGAAAAGGCCACGAAAACTACCAGGAAATCCATGGTGTGAAACATCACTTTGATGATAAAGAGATCATCAGAGAAATTTTCGGCATTGACCCATAAAAAAAGAGCACTATGCTGTACTATCTCTATGAATGGCTGAATGAATACCGCATCCCGGGAATCGGGATGGCGCAATATATCTCCTTCCGCACGGCAGGGGCCATCATCCTGTCGCTGATCATCACCACCGCTTACGGCAAAAAGCTGATCAGGTACCTCCGGAAAAAACAGATCGGTGAGGATATCCGCGACCTGGGGCTCGACGGACAAATGCAGAAAAAGGGAACTCCCACCATGGGAGGACTCATCATCCTGGCAGGGATCATCATTCCCACGCTCCTGTTTGCCAGAATCGGCAACGTATATATCATCCTGATGCTGGTGACCACCATATGGCTGGGCCTCATTGGGTTTGCCGACGACTACATTAAGGTGTTCAGGAAAAATAAACAGGGGCTGGCCGGCAAGTTCAAAATCCTGGGACAGATCAGCCTGGGGCTGATGGTGGTCGCCACCCTGCTGCTGAGTTCCGAGGTCGTGATCAGGGAGCCCGTGAAATCGGGAACCGGCGAGGAGATGAAAGAACTGGTGGTCGATCCCGAATCAGGGGAACAGCACGTTCAGGTAGCCACCCACGAGGTTAAATCGACCAAGACGACCATTCCCTTTGTCAAGAAGAATGAATTTGACTATGCCTGGCTGGTGTCATGGGCCGGGGAAGATGCCGGATGGCTCCGCTGGGTGGTCTATGCCGTAGCCATCATCCTGATCATCGTGGCCGTATCCAATGCCGCCAACCTCACCGACGGCATCGACGGACTGGCCACAGGGACGTCAGCCATCTCGGGAGCCGCCCTGGGAATTCTGGCTTACGTGAGCGGTAACGTCATATATTCCAACTACCTCAACATCATGTACATCCCCAACCTGGGAGAGCTGACGGTCTTCATCGGAGCTTTCATCGGGGCTACCGTGGGATTTCTCTGGTATAACTCCTACCCCGCCCAGATCTTCATGGGCGACACGGGAAGCCTCGCCCTGGGAGGCATCCTGGCCGTCTTCTCGGTGATCATCCGCAAGGAGATCCTCATTCCCCTGCTCTGTGGCATCTTCCTGATTGAAAACCTGAGCGTGGTCATGCAGGTCGCCTGGTTTAAATATACCAAAAGAAAATATGGAGAAGGACGCCGTATATTCCTGATGAGCCCCATTCACCACCACTTCCAGAAAATGGGAATCCCGGAACCCAAAATCGTCACCCGTTTCTGGATCATCGGAATCATCCTGGCCATCATATCCATTGTTACCCTGAAAATCAGATAGTTATGAGTGGAAAAACAGTCATACTGGGAGCCGGTGAAAGCGGTACCGGGGCAGCCATTCTGGCCCGGAAGAAGGGGTATGATGTTTTCGTTTCCGATAACGGAAAAATAAAGGAGAAATACAAGGCCCTGCTCGTCAGTCACGAAATCAGTTTCGAAGAAGGAGGCCACACCATGGATAAGATCCTGGAAGCCTCCCTGGTGGTGAAGAGTCCGGGGATTCCCGAAAAAGCACCGGTGATGAAGGCCATCAGAGAGCGGAATATTCCCGTGATTTCGGAAATCGAACTGGCTGCCCGCTATACCACGGCGAAAAAGATATGTATCACCGGAAGCAATGGCAAGACCACCACCACCCTGCTGATTCACCATATGCTGCAAAAGGCAGGCATCGACGCCGCACTGGCGGGAAATGTGGGAAAGAGCTTCGCCCTGCAGGTGGCCGAGGAGGATCACCCCGTCTATGTCATTGAGCTGAGCAGTTTCCAGCTCGACGACATGACCGATTTCAGGGCTGACGTGGCGGTGCTCATGAACATCACGCCCGACCACCTCGACAGATATGACTACCAGATGCAGAATTATGTGGACTCCAAATTCCGCATTATCAGAAACCAGAGCGCCAGTGACTACTTCATCTATTTCGCCGACGATGAGGTGATTACCAGGGAAATGGCCCGCCGCCAGCTGGCAGCCACCTGCCTTCCCTTCTCGCTGCACCCCGTCACCGGCGATGGGGCTGGCATTACCAAAGAAACATTAGATATTAATTTTCATAAAAACCGGTTCAGCATGTCTATACTGGATTTAGCATTACAAGGAAAACACAACGCCTGCAATTCGATGGCAGCCGCGATCTCAGGAATGGTTGTGGGCATCAGGAACGACAGGATCAGGGAGAGCCTGACCGATTTTCAGGGGGTGGAACACCGCCTTGAGAGATTCCTGAAAGTACATGGTATAGAGTTCGTCAATGACTCCAAGGCGACCAACGTCAACTCGACCTGGTATGCCCTTGAAAGCATGAACCACCAGGTGGTGTGGATTGTCGGCGGTGTGGACAAGGGCAATGACTACTCCATGCTCAATGATCTGGTGCGCGACAAAGTCAAGGCCATCGTTTGCCTGGGAGTCGACAATGCCAAGATCCACAAGGCCTTCGACGGAATGGTCCAAAACATCGTCGACACCACCAGCATGGCTGAAGCGGTCAAATCGGCCTATTACCTGGCCCGCAACGGCGACACGGTGCTGCTTTCACCGGCATGCGCCAGTTTCGACCTCTTCGAAAATTACGAAGACCGCGGGCTCCAGTTCAAACAGGAAGTGAGGAACCTCTAAAGGGGAGAGCCATGAAAATCAACACCAGGAATCTCATCAGAGGAGACAAGATCATTTGGATTGTCCTTTTGTTACTATCGCTGCTGTCGCTGCTCATTGTCTACAGCGCCACCGGGGCTCTGGCCTTCAGACAGGCCGGCGGGAACACCTTTCATTTTCTGGTGCGCCAGATCGTCTTCCTGAGCTTGGGATTCGTCATCATCGTGGGCATGGTCAACATTGTGCCGGTGCGGCTTTACTCGATGATCTCCCGGGTGTTGGTCATCGTCAGCATCGGGTTGCTGATGCTGGCACTGGGGCTGAAATTCGCAGGCATGGCCGGCGACTCCACGGGCAGAACCCTGAACCTGGGATTCCTCTCCTTCCAGCCCGCGGAACTCGCCAAACTCTCCCTGGTCATCTACACCGCCAAAATCCTGGGCATCGAACAAAATTCCGCAGAGGGACTCAAAAATGCCTTCTGGAAGATCATCATCGTGGCAGGGATCATCTGCGCCCTGATTTCGCTTTCCAATTTCTCGACGGCGGCGCTTCTCTTCGGAACCGTCATCAGCATGATGTTCGTGGGCAGAATTCCCATCCGCTACCTGCTGATGATCTTTGCCGCCGCCATTCTCATGGTGGTGGCCATCTATTTCATGGCCGACAAGATCGACCATCTGCCTTCCCGTTTCGGAACAGTCAGGGGAAGAATCGAGCGCTTCATCCATGGCGACCCGGCGGCAGAAAAAGGAATCACCCAGGCCGACTATGCCAAGCTGGCCATTTATGAGGGGGGTTTCGTGGGCAAAGGCCCCGGGAACTCCGACGTGGCCAACTACATGGCTGCCGCCTACAACGACTTCATCTACGCCATTATCATTGAAGAATATGGTTTCATAGGAGGCATCACCCTGATGATGCTTTACATGATCCTCTTTTTCAGAGGCATCATCATCGTCAGGAAAACCACACGTACCTTTCCGGCCTTCCTGGTGATGGGCCTCACGGTCATGCTCGTTTATCAGGCCATGGTCAACATGGGAGTCTCATCGGGCGTCTTTCCCGTCACGGGACAGCCCCTGCCCTGGGTCAGCATGGGGGGAACCTCCCTGCTCTTCACTTCCATGGCCTTCGGGTGTATTCTCAGTGTCAGTTATCAAAATCAGAAGGATAGCCGGATGCCCGCCGATGCGGCAGTGCAGGTGGTCGTCCCCGAAGAAGACCAGGAGATAGAATAATGAAGGATTTAAAGGTGATCATCAGCGGGGGAGGTACCGGAGGACATATTTTTCCGGCGCTTTCCATCGCCGGGGAACTGAAGAAGAGGTTTCCCGGCTGCGACATCCTCTTTGTGGGGGCCCAGGGACGCATGGAAATGGAGAAGGTCCCCGCCGCCGGATACCGCATCATCGGACTCCCCGTGATGGGATTTCCCCGGAAACCGGGATGGGCCATGGTGACCTTTTTTATTAAATTACTGCGCAGCATGATCGCCTCACGCAGGATTGTCAGGGAGTTCCGTCCCGACCTGGCCATCGGCGTCGGGGGTTTTGCCAGCGGCCCTCTGCTCAGGGCAGCCATTGCCCATCGTATCCCCGCCCTTATCCAGGAACAGAACTCCTATGCGGGAGTCACCAACAAGCTTCTGGGCAAGAAAGTGGGCAAAGTCTGTGTGGCCTACAGTGGTATGGAACGTTTCTTTCCCCCTGACAAGATCGTACTTACCGGCAATCCCATCAGGGAAAACCTGTTGGCACCCGCCGGCACCCGGCAGGAGGCCCTCTCCCGTTTTGCTCTTTCCGGGGAACAGCAGGTGGTCCTTATCACCGGGGGCAGCCTGGGTGCCCGCTCCCTCAACGATGCCGTCATCGCCGCCCTCGAAGAGATCAGAAAGGCCCCCTTTGCCGTTATCTGGCAAACCGGATCCCTCTATTTCCGGGAAATGAAGGTGAAAACCGCCGCCAACCCTCCTGCAAACTTACACATCCACCAATTCCTTGACCACATGGAGCTGGCCTACCTTTCTGCCGACATCGTCATCTCACGCGCCGGCGCCGGTACCATCAGCGAATTGTGCATCGCCGCCAAACCCGTGGTTCTGGTGCCCTCCCCCAATGTGGCCGAAGACCACCAGACCCGTAACGCCATGGCCCTGGTCCAAAAAGAAGCCGCCATAATGGTCCGCGATGCCGACATCAGGGAAAAACTCTTTCCCACGATCTCCTCTCTTTTGCAGGACCCCGGAAAAATGGCTTCCCTCTCCGCAAATATCCAAAAACTGGCCCTTCCGGGAGCCACAGCCCATATCGTTGATGAAGCCCTTAAACTGGTAAGCCGATGACCGGAATGGAAAATATCGCCCATGTCTACTTCCTCGGCATCGGAGGAATCGGGATGAGTGCCCTGGCCCGGTGGTTCAGGCATTCGGGGCTTTCGGTAGCCGGATATGACCGCACCCCTTCACTGCTCACCGCCACCCTGGAAAAGGAGGGCATACGGGTCCATTATTCCGACCTGGGAGAAGAGATCAGGGAGTTTACCGGCCACCACAACGACACCCTGGTGGTAGTCACCCCGGCCCTGCCTTCTGATCATGGCGAATGGAACTGGTTGAAAAACAACGGATATACCATCCTCAAAAGGTCAAAAGTCCTGGGGATGATCTGCAACCCCGCCCACAGCATCGCCGTAGCGGGCACACATGGTAAGACCACCGTATCTACCATGGCGGCCACCATCCTGAAAATGAGTCCCCGCGGATGCGGTGCCATCCTGGGAGGTATCTCCAAGAATTTCGGCACCAACCTGTTGCTGCCGGGCTCTCCTGAAGAATGGCTGGTCACAGAAGCCGATGAGTATGACCGTTCCTTCCTGCAGCTCACGCCCGAGGTCGCCGTCATTACCTATATGGATGCCGACCACCTCGACATCTACGAAAATTACGACGAAGTGGTCACCTCCTTCCTTGACTTTGCCAGTGGGATAAAGAGCGGGGGCAGCCTGGTGGTACGCCGCGAACTGGCCGGCCATTTTCCCACCCTTGCGGGAAAAGAGGTTTACACCTATGCCCTCGAAGGAGAAGCTTCCTTTGTCACCAGCGATCTCACCCTCGACGCCACTACCAGAAACTACAGCTTCCGGATACGCACTCCCGGGGGGGAAACCCCGTTGATCACCATGGGCTACCCGGGGCTTCACAATGTGGAAAATGCCATCGCCGCAGCCGCAGCATCCTTCCTGGCAGGCGCACGTCTGCAGGACATCGCCCGCGGATTAGCAGAATATACGGGCGTCAGCCGCCGGTTCGACATCCGCCACAGAAGCGGAAAATGCATCTATATCGACGATTACGCCCACCACCCCAAGGAACTCAAAACCTTCATCACCTCGGTGAGACAGATGTGGCCTGAAAAGAAAATCACCGGTATATTCCAGCCTCATCTGTACTCGCGCACCCGTGATTTCTCCACGGAATTCGCACAGAGCCTCGACTTGCTCGACACAGCGGTCATCCTCCCCATATACCCCGCCAGAGAACTCCCCATCCCCGGAGTCTCTGCGGAACTCATCCTCAGTCAAATGACCCTGGCCGACAAACGGATGGCAGAAAAAGAGGAGATCATCCCCTGCCTCAGAAAACAGAACCCCGAACTCCTGCTGACCATGGGAGCCGGAGACATTGAACTCCTGGCTGACCCGATCATGGCATTTCTTGAAGAGGCAGTGAACGGCATACCCTTAACCCCTCACGGCAATGAAACGGATGGTTAGAAAAATAGTGCGCATAGCCGGATGGTTGGTACTGGTAGCCCTTCTGGTGGTCCCCCTGGCCTTTTCGACCCTCGAAATGGAAGGAATCGAATGTGCCGGCATTTCCGTGAGATATGCCGGAAATTCCGACATTCGCCTCGACACCCGATCGCTGGTGCGCCTTGCCCGTGGTGCCGACCAACATATCATCGGCAAAAAACTCAACGAAATAGATACCGAAGCCATTGAGGCGGAATTGACCAAACACAAAGCCATCCTTAAGGCCGAAGCATACAAAACCGTGATCAGGGACTCCACAGGATGGAAAGGAATGGTCACCCTCAAGGTAAAACACAGGGCGCCGGTTCTGCGGATCATCTCCACCAATGGCAATTATTATATGGATGCCCAGGGAAACCGCATTCCTCCTTCGGTCAACTATGCCGCCGATGTCCCCGTGGCTACAGGAAACATCTCCCTGGAAACGGCCAGAAATGAACTCCTTCCCCTGGTCGGTTTCATCAACAAACACAAATTCTGGAAAGCCCAGGTTAGACAAATCCATGTCAACGGACATGGGGAGATCCTTTTCTCCACCCTGGTCGGCGATCAGCTGATTGAATTCGGAAAAGCGGAAAACATGGAAGAGAAATTCCGTAACCTCCGGGCATTTTATGACCAGGTGCTTTCCGACAATAACTGGCACAAATACAAAAGAATATCGGTTAAATTCAAGAATCAGGTAATTGCGAAAAAAAACAGATAATATGGCTTCAAAACAGGACTTTACGGTAGTCGTCGATATAGGGACGACAAAAATCACGGCGTTGGCGGGCGAAATGAGTGACAACAGAAAGATTGACCTGTTGGGCAAAGCCATGGTGCCATCACGGGGTATCCGCAGGGGGGTTGTCCTCAATCCCGGGGAGTTTGCCCTGGCCGTGCAGTCCCTGATCAGCCAGCTGGAATCGCAGGTCGGGGGAAAAATCAGAATTGTTGACGTCTCCATGGCTGGCCAGGGAATCCGCACCACCACCTATGAAGGTTTCCGCTATATAGAGTCGGGACTGGTGAGCCAGAACGATGTCGATTACCTCGAAAAGGAGGCCTTCAACATGCCCCTGGAGCCGGGGTACCGCGTATATCACATTTTCCCCAGGAACTATGAGATCGGCGATGATTCCAGCGTGACCATACCCGTGGGACACGAAGGGCGGAAAATGACCGCCCGGTATACCCTGGTCACTGGCCCCTCCTCTTATCAGGAGAGCGTCGAGAGGGCTTTGGACCGCATCGGCGTGCAACTGGGGGAATTCGTGCTCTCCCCTCTGGCCACGGCCTCGGCAGTGATCAGCAATGAAGAAAAGGAAGTGGGCGTTGCCGTAGTAGATATTGGCGGGGGGTCCACCAAACTGACGACCTGGTCGGAAGGGGTACTCACCCACATGGCTGTTATTCCCTTTGCCGGAGAAGTGATTACCCGTGATATCAAAGAGGGGTGTTCCATCCTCCTGAAGTGGGCGGAACAACTTAAAACCCAGTATGGGCAAGCCATGGGCGATTTCGCCGATGAGGAGAAGGTGGTGACCATCCCCGGCCATAACGGCTGGGAACCCAAGGAAATCTCCTTCAAAAGCCTGGCCTTTATCATCCAGGCCCGCCTCGAAGAGATCATCGACAGCCTTTATTTTCATATCGAAAAATCAGGGTTCCTCCAGCAGCCGGCACAGGGCATCGTCCTCACAGGGGGCACCTCCCGCATGGTCAACATCCTGCAACTGGTGAAATTCCGCACTGGCATGGACGCACGGCTGGGATTTTCCCAGGTCAGGCTGGAGGGAAACAACGACCTCGACAAAACCTCTTACCTGACGGCATTGGGACTCCTCCAGCGTTCCCTGCGCCACCAGTATCCGGCACCCCTGAGATCAAAGACCCCGGGCACCCCCCTGAAAGAAAAGAACCCCGACAAAAAGACGGGAAATGGTTTTTTAACTAATTTAGGGAAAAAAGTATCACAGCAAATCAGCCTCATCTTTGAGGATAACGATGCCAATATGTAACCATCAACTGAATTCCCATGAGTGAAGATTTAGTAAAATTCCATTTTCCGGTGAACACCTCCTCGATCATAAAAGTGGCAGGGATCGGCGGTGGTGGCTGTAATGCCGTCAACAACATGTTTGAGGCGGGAATCAAGGATGTCGACTTTATTGTTTGTAATACCGATGCCCAGGCACTCTCCAACAGTCCGGTTCCCGTGAAGATCCAATTGGGGGTTTCCCTGACCGAAGGAAGAGGAGCCGGCAACAAACCCGAGATGGGCGAAAAAGCCGCCATTGAGAACGACGAAGATATCAGAAAGGTGCTGGAGGATAATACCAAAATGCTCTTTATCACGGCAGGAATGGGAGGAGGCACCGGCACCGGAGGAGCCCCGGTGATTGCCCGACTGGCCAGTGAAATGGGAATCCTCACCATTGCCGTGGTCACCATTCCCTCTCCTGCCGAAGGCAAGAAGAGGTATAACCAAGCCATCGAAGGCATCATGAGGCTGAGTGAGTTCACCGACAGCATGCTGATTGTCAGTAACCAGAAGCTTCACTCTATCTATGGGGACCTCCCGGCACGCCAGGCGTTCAAACTGGCCGACGATATTGTGACCACCGCCGTCAAGGGAGTGGCCGAAATCATCACCCTCCATGGAAATATCAACATTGACTTTGCCGACGTCTTTACCGTGATGCACAACAGCAAGGTCTTCATCATGGGCACAGGATACGCCTCGGGCGAAGGACGCGCCATGAAAGCCGTCGAAATGGCCCTGCAGTCTCCCCTGCTCGACAACAACGACATCTACGGCACCAAAAATATCCTCCTCAACATCATCTCGGGAACCCAGGAAATTACCATCGGGGAGATCGGCCAAATCATCGAGTACCTGCAGAATGCCGCCGGACAGGAAGCCGACATCATTTGGGGAAATGGTTATGACGACACCATCGGGGAAAATATCAGCGTCACCATCCTCTGCACCGGATTCAGGAATGCCCCGACCGTGGAAACGCACGGAGAAAGGAAAACAGCCAAAAATATTCCCCTGGAGGTAGACGAAGAACCCCGGAAAGAAGAAACAAGACCTTCACAAAAAGAAGATCATCCCGAAGAGGAACGTAAAAGGTTTACCCTCGACCTGGAGGAGGAGGAAACACCAACCGACAAGGACCTCACCATTTGGCCCGGGGAGAGACAAAGAGAGGAAAAACCCCAACCCAGAAAAACGCCACCTCCCCCAAAGAAAAAAGAGCACAAAGACCATAAGGGAGCAGGAGTCGACCTCGACAACTGGTTCTACCGCAAATTCGGAGGACTCTTCGACGACGACGACCAAGCTGTAAATTAGGCCGGATGGCATAATAAGCTCCTGCCGGCATTACGAAAAACAAAGAACGTTTTATGTGGTGACTTTTGAGAATTGAAGCGTTAAAGAATTGACTATTATAAAAAGACGTATGACTGAAGAAAAGGTAAATTTCAGTTTTGAGAAGAAGGAAGGATCGATCATCAAGGTAGTTGGTGTCGGCGGTGGCGGATGCAATGCGGTGAACCACATGTTCAGGTCGGGGATTCACGATGTTGATTTCGTGATATGCAACACCGACAGGCAGGTACTGGCCGACAGTCCGGTCCCGGTGAAGATACAGTTGGGGGCTTCCCTGACCGAAGGCAGGGGTGCCGGTAACAAACCGGAAGTGGGGAAAGACGCCGCCATTGAAAACATCGACGATGTGCGCAATGCCCTGCTGACCCCCACCAAGATGGTCTTTATCACGGCAGGGATGGGAGGAGGCACCGGTACCGGGGGAGCTCCCGTCATCGCCGGTTTGTGCAGGGAACTGGGTTACCTCACCATTGGCATCGTCACCATTCCATTTCGCAATGAGGGAAAACGGCGCATCCACCAGGCTATTGAGGGAATCCGTGAAATGGAGCAGCACGTCGATTCCCTACTGATTATCAACAACGAACGCATCAGGGAAATGTACGGTGATTTCGCCATATCCAAGGCATTTGCCAAAGCCGATGATGTATTGGCCATCGCCGCCCGGGGCATCGCAGAAATTATCACCGTCCATGAATATATCAATGTTGACTTTGCCGATGTCGAAACCGTGATGCGGCAGAGCGGTGTAGCCGTCATGGGTACGGGCACCTCCCAGGGCGAAGGACGCGGCCTGGAGGCCGTGGAAAAAGCCCTGGTTTCCCCGCTGCTCAACAACAGTGATATCAAAGGAGCCAAAAATATCCTGCTGAACATCACTTCAGGAAGCGGGAAAGAGGTCACCATGGATGAAATCGGGGAAATTACCGACTATGTCCAGAGCAAAGCAGGATACGATGCCGACCTGATCTGGGGTACAGGCATAGATGCGGAACTGGGAGATCAGATATCGGTGACGGTAATTGCCACGGGATTCAGTACTTCCAGTATCCCTGAACTGCTGACCAACCAAAAACCTGTCAAGGAGGTGCATCTTCTCACAGAAAAAGGAGGTGCCAGGGCCCCCGTGGTCACACCTCCAAGAGGCAGCGACCACACTCCTGCCAGGGAGAAAACGGCTCCCGCCAGCGTGAAACAGCCCGCTTTCGAATTCGACATCTCCTCTCACCAACCCCGGAAATCAGATATTGATGTTCTCTACCCCGAAAATTCAAAAGAAGAGTCTCCGCGCGAACAGAGACAGAATATCGATTATTCGAGACTCACCGATGATGACATCGATAGTCTGGAGAACATCCCTGCCTATATCAGAAAGCAGATAAAAGCGGCCAATGCCGCAGGCCTCCGCCCCAAGGAATATGGCCATACCATGGTGAAGCCTTCCGCCGACAAGAATATATCGATCAGCGGCAATAACCTTTACCTGCATAACAATCCAGATTAATAAAAAAGAAAACCATGACCATCTTTGATCAAATCAGCCAGGGCATCATAGAAGCCATGAAAGCCCGGGAAAAGGAGAGGTTGGAAGCGCTGCGCAACCTCAAGAAATCATTGTTGGAAGCCCGTTCCGTGAAAGGGGCCGGCGCCAGCCTGACCGACGAGGAATCTCTCAAAGTCATCCGCAAACTGGTCAAGCAGGGAAAAGACTCGGCAGAGATCTATGACCAGCAGAATCGTCACGATCTCAGGGACCAGGAGCTGGGACAGGTCAAAATCATGGAAGCTTTCCTGCCGCAAATGATGGGAGACCAGGAGCTCACAGCGTATATCACCGCCCTGATCTCCCGTTCCGGGGCCACCTCCCTGAAAGAGATGGGCCGCATCATCGGGTTGGCCACCAAAGAACTGGCCGGGAAAGCCGACGGCAAGGAAATCGCCGACAAGGTAAAATCCCTACTCTCCTGATATCCCCTGCGGTAAGTGCCTAACACAGAAAGAGGCGATCCTTTAAGACCGCCTCTTTCTGTGTTATATGGTATCTTGTTTTCTGAGGAATTCTAATAGAATTTCGCCCTTCTATCTTCGATTTCGATCACCTTTTTATGGATATCAAATGATTGCATATTGGCACGGAAAGCCATTCCCTGCATCAGCCGCTGTTTTTCAGCCTCCACATTGGTGTCTGCACTCTCTTCTGCTGAGGTAACCTTGACCAGAAAAATAGCAGAGTTTCCCGTAACAGGGGCCGAGATCACGTTAGGTTCCAGAGATATGGCGGTGCCGATGACGGCAGGTTCCATGCCATAATCAGGAAGGGTGACGGTATTGAAATTGACTCCTGAGGCGAGGGTCACCTGACTACCAAGGGCCGAAGCCACGGCAAAAAGGTCGCTTTTACCCTCTGCTGCTTTCTTCAGTCTGTCGGTCAGCAGGGCACTCTTTTTCTCCTTCAGAACAGCCAGTTCCACCCTCTGTTTCACATTTTCGAGGGGGGCGATACCCTCTTCGGTGGCCTTTACCAGCGTGCCAATGACGAAATTGTCGCCAAATTCAAAAATGGGGGAATCATCGGCATTTTTAAGGATACTCCCGGGTTTGGCTTCGAAGGCAGCCCGTACGAGGGGACGTGGATTTTCAAGGCCCATAACGGTGATGTCGGTTTCGTGAAGAACGGCCGTCCGCTTCGTGAGCTTCTCCTTTTCTGCGGCAGCGTCAAATTCAGCCTTACTGTTGTTTTCGCTGGCGAACTTCCCGGCAAGAGCGTAGGTAGCCTGATAGGTTTGGGTACTTGGAGTAACACTGCGTTCCAGCACTGCGACCTTGACCTGCCGTGTGGGAACACCCAGTTTGGTGGTTTGGATAATATGAATACCAAACTGTGACCCCACAATTTTCACTTCGTTGACCTTATTGCTGAAGGCCGCATCTTCAAACTCTTTTACCATCATGCCACGGCCAAACCATCCCAGGTCCCCGCCGTTAATGGCACTTCCCGTATCGGTAGAATAAAGGCGGGCCAGGGCAGCAAAATCACCTCCCCTGTCAACCACTCCCTTCAGGCTGTCGGCCAGCGCCTGCACGGCAGACACCTCTTCCGCAGAATTGACGCGCAGGAGAATATGACGGGCCTGAACCGAATCGGGCACCATCTCCGAAGCATGCAACCGGGCCAGCTTATAGGAGTTGTTCTCAAAATAAGGCCCATAAAGGTCCCCAACGACCGCCCCACGGCTGAAAATCCACGCCGAGAGAGAATCATTAAGCCCGGAAGCCTTCATCCAGGTATCATTGAAACTCACATCAGAATTGGAATTCACGAACTGAACATTGTCAGTGGCAATGGAAAAATCACCCTTGATTTCGTTGATCCACCTCTCGGCATTCGTAAAGTCGGCCGGCGAAGGGGTCACCGGAAAGGTGATGAATTCGATGGTTCGGGTTTTCTCGTCCTTATATTGTTCCTTATTTTTCTGGTAATAGTCGGCGAGCTCCTTTTCAGTGACCTTAACGACACTATCGGCAATAAGGGAGTGACGCAGTCCTACCAGTTCCAAATTTACACTCCTGTTGGCCGCCATAAGGCTCTCCTGGGCCTCATGGCCGGTGACGAAAAGGGCTTTGTTAATCAGGTTATTGTACTTGGCCGACAGCCGTTCATTCTGAATCTGTTTTTCCAGGTAGAGCCAGTAACTTCTCTGTTCAGGAGAGACTCCGGTGTCGAGGTTTTTCAGAAAGTTCACCACCGCGTTCCTGTCAAACTGTCCCGTTTCGGGATTGGTAAAGATCTGCTGAATGATGGCATGAGGGTTATTCCCCTGGATCAGGTCAAACATCTCTTCTGGTGAAACACCGATCCCGAGGTCTTCATAGGTCTCTCCCATCACTTTCTCGCGAATCATATCTTGCCAGGTCTGTTCCCTTACCTGTGCCCAGGTCGCTTCGTCAAGCTGCGACTGGCCGGTATTGGAGCGATAAATCTCTCCCAGTTCCTCCACCCTTTTCTGAAAATCGGGATACTGGACCGACTCCCCGTCGATAGATCCCACTTCCATCTGATTCCTTTGGAGGATAGAGGATCCCGACTGGAATAAATCGCCCAGAATAAATGCTAATAGCGCAAGGCCTATAATGATGGCCACAAGTACCCCGCCCTGGGTTCTGATCTTTTGTAACGTTGCCATTGATTAACAATAATTAACTATAATGATGGTTTTTAAAATTAAGGCACGAAGATAATAATTTTCAGGTTCATACACCTATAATTACATTTTTTTAAGCCCTCAGGGATGTTCTGCTGTCCTTGCTGCATCGCTTGAAATTCGGGGAGGGGCAACTATAACCTCCTGATTATTAATTGTCGTTAATGGTGAGGTGCACCATCTCGATTCTGGTCAGGGTAGCCTTCAGGATTTTGAAGGTCATGTTGCCAATGGTCACCACGCTGTTGACCCGGGGAATGCTCTCATGGTGGTAGAGAATAAATCCCGCCAGTGTTTCATACTGGTCAGAATCGGGAATGTTCAGTTTATACTCCTCATTAAGGTCATCAATTTCCTGGCGGCCGGGAAGGATGAAACTTCTGTCGTTGATCCTGCGGCCTGAAAAGTCGTTGGTATCGTGTTCGTCTTCTATCTCCCCGAAAATCTCCTCCAAGATATCCTCACTGGTGACCAGTCCGGCAGTCCCGCCAAACTCATCGACCACCAGGGCGATGCTCCTGTGTTCATGGATAAAGCGGCTCAGCAAACGGTTGGCGGCCATGGTCTCCGGCACGATCAGCACGTTCTTCAGAAAGGGCTTAATTTCCCTGGCTTTCTGGAAAATCGCCGAGGTATGGACATATCCTACGATATTATCTTTGTTGCCTTCATAAAAGAGAATGCGCGAAAACCCGGTCTCCACGAATTTCTGCCGTAGGGTCTCCACTCCGGAATTGATATCGAGCACCGAGATTTCATTCCGGGGGACCATGATCTCACGGAGTTTGACTTTTGAAAAATCGAGGGCATTCCGGAATAGGATAACCTCCTTATCGATACTGCCGTTTTGTTCGGCCTGTCCTGAGATCTCCTCAGCCACTAAGTGGTCCAGGTCGCTCCTCGAAAAAAAACTGCTTACATCGTCCTCTCCCGGGGTATGTTTCTTTCTCGGGGTGAAACTTCTGACCATCATCACCAGAAGGCCTGTCAGAGGATAGAGGAGCACGAAGATCAGCGAAAGCGGATAGGCCAGGAAGGTCAGCAGCCCATTGGGGGAGAGGGTGAATACCCTTTTAGGTAACAATTCCCCGAAGAGGAATGCCAGCAGGAAAGTCCCGGCAATCCATAGGATGAGTGTTATCCATGCGGGCATGTTCTGGGAAGCCATGGACTCCCTGGCGAAGAGGGTAACAGAAATTCCGAGGGTGGCCAGCGATATGGTAAATCCTGTGACCACGGTACTGTTGAATAGTCCCCGGTCACGGGTAATCAGATGGACCAGGCCATACCGCAAGGGGTGGCTTTTTCTGTTGAGTTCCAAGCGCAGTCTGTCGGCCAGCTTGAATGCCGTGGCTAACCCCGAAAAAAAGAAGAGAAGAAGGAGAGAGATTCCGGTCATCATATGCATATCCATGGCCATCAGGGATTTCCGATATTTACACGTTGGCGCACGGGCATGGGTGCCGGGGCCAGGGAATCGCCAGGAACGGCACCTTTCCTGTTGAGTCTGACGTAAATAGGTCCCCGGGGACTCTTGATCCGCCAGTTCTGGAGCGAGGCGTCCGATTCAAAACCAACCCCTGTAATGTTCTGGTCGGGACGGATGATCTGCACGAACTCTTCATTATAAATCCGTTTTTGCTGTTCATCCCAAATCAGGTGTTCGGTCTTTAGGGTGTCCCCTAAGCTGTTGATGGCCACCACGTCGTTTCTGGCTTCCCAGCGCTTTTCCTTTTCAAACTGTTTGGCATACCGGGCCGAAATACTGGAGATCATCTCCATTTGCGCATTGTATTTGACCAGGAGGATCCCCTGGGGAAACTCCACAAAAGTGGCGCCCTCATTTTCAAAGCGCTTGAGTTCGGGGGTTTTCAGGAAAAACCTTACCATTCCTGAATCGGAATACGTGGTTTCGAAGTTTTCAGCATGGAGTACCGGAAGGATTTCAGTGGGGTTGAAGGCCTTGATTTTCTCGATATCGTTGACACAGCCATAAAAAAGTATTGCAGCCCCAAAAAATAGGGCTGCAATGGAGTAATATCTGAAGTGGTGGTTCCCGTGATCAGAACCGCACTCTGGTTTGTTCATTGATCCAACCTCCGACTCTGTAAGAATCTCCTTCTTTTATCCCCTGAAAGAAGGCCGTCTCCTTGTTGGGGAAGTATCCGCGGTAAGCATTGGCTTTTTTGGTCGCGTCGGCCACGCAGTCTTCGCCGGCTCTCGCCCTGGTGAAATAGTCCACGGCCACCCAGAAGACAGTGCTTCTTTCGAAATCATCGCTGCTGAAGTTCCGTGCCGAAGCGGCGTAGATGTCGCCGATAAGCATCAGGGCTTTACAGTTGTTGGGATTGATGGCCAGGGCTTTGCGGGCGAAGTTGCGTGCTTCGCTATAGTTGTTCTCCTTGGCGTAGATAAAGAGGGCGTATTCATAGTAGTATCCTTCAAGCAGCGTCTGGTCAGTCTCCTGTTCCATGGCCCTTTTATAGTAATCATCAGCCTTCTGGGTGTCGTCTTGTTTCACAAACATGCGGGCCATGTTATAGGCAGCTTCAGCCGAAGGATTGAGATGGTACATCTTTTCGGAAGCCTGGAAGAAGAGGGGAGAATCATCGCAACCAGCACGGGCAAGCCTGCGCAGCATCGATTTGATGAAATCCAGGTCTTCCGATTTTTCGGAAAACTGGGGAGTGTAAATCCTCAGCAGCGACTCACAGTCGGCAGCTCCGGAAGTTCCGAAGATCATCTCCACGGCATTTTTGGCATCGGCGATCCCTTCAGTTTCAGGTTTGTTCTTTTCAATATGGTTCAGGATACCAGCCACCTTGTCATAGTTGAGCACCACGTCTTCCTTCGATACCTGGCCAAGGCCCAGCAACGACTTGGAAGTCTGCATTAACAGCACCAGCACAGGAATCTCAGACTCGTTGCCCTGAAGGGTTACCGATTCGTTGAGCCAGTCATAACCCTTTTTGTAGATGGTGGTCAACTCATCATTGGTCATATCTTCTGCCGGGGGCAGATTGTACTTCAGCCAGGAGGTCCCTTTGCGGCCGAGAACATAGCCCTTCTGATCGAAGAAACGGATCCTGCGGTCGTAGAGTTTCATCAGAGAGTCGACGAACTGGTCCTTCACCACCTTGCTGGGAGCTGTCTCAATATAGTGTTCGAACATGTTGGCACCATGAATGTAGATATTCAAAGTTGACTTGGGATATCTCATGTACAACACCCGCCAGGCATCCATGGCCGATTTATAATCTTTCTGTTTGTAGAACTCCCCATACATCGACAGGTTATTCTTGAAGTCCACATCGTCGGCTGCCACCAGTTCCTGAATCCCCTTGAGGTTGACTCCGACCAGGTCAGCGTCTTCCTTAGCGGGAATGACACCGTCGAAGCTG
Source organism: uncultured Prolixibacteraceae bacterium (assembly GCA_964567485.1). Lineage (GTDB taxonomy): Bacteria > Bacteroidota > Bacteroidia > Bacteroidales > Prolixibacteraceae > UBA1413. Next base: position 71,733 of record CAZMMX010000004.1, read on the forward strand.
AAATCGATCTCGTTGCCCGATTCGGGAGAAATATCCAACCGTTTGGAATCATCGATAAACGTAAACCGGAGCCATTTGGCCTTATCGTCGGTAGTGACCTCATATTTCCCGTCAAAATCAGTGAATGCAGTGTTGGTACCGCGATGGGCCTCCACCGTGACTCCGGCGGCAGGTTTCCCCTCACGATATACTGTTCCCTTGATCACCCGCTGGGCGATACCGCTGAAAACAAACCCAGCCACCAAAAAAGTAACAAGAACAGATTTCAAGACAAGTGTTTTCATTGTTGTGTAGTTTTTCTCAATATTAATCAAATCTTCTCTTTATAAACCAAAGATCATACAAATTTACGTTTACGTTTAACCTGGCGTAATTCTCACGGATCAGGTTATTCTTAGTGCTTCCCCGCTTTCCTATTTCTGCAGAAATGTTGACAGTAGAGTTAGAACGATATACGGGTAATCCTACTCCAAAACTCATGCCAAAATCTTTAATCTGCTGATTATTAATGGCGATATAGGAATTCTCAAAGCGTAATCCTCCCCGGTAGGCGACCCGGGAGAAAAAGGAACGGATGGAGAACTTGTCGGGGATAACCTCCCCTCCGAGGGAAATGACGGAGCGGTCTTTGAGCAGTTCATTGGTCAGACCAAAAGGGAAAACAGCCTTTGACCATCCCTGGTAATAGTAGTCTGCGTTGATCTCCAGTTTATTCTTTTTAACATAGGAAAGGCCTGCCCCTGCCGACAGGGGAAGGGTTATCTTGTCTTTTACTTCGCTTTTGAAAGAGAGGGTATCGGAATCGCTGTAGGTCTGCGGAGATCCACTCTGATAAACGGTCACCGACACCTGCTTGATATTAATATCGGAACTAAAGGCGGTGAATGATGGTTTATTTTCAAGGGTAGCCCCAAAGGTGAGCGACTGCTCGTTCTTCAAGGGCAGTGTGGCCTGAATTCCGAGGTTCATCCCGAAATCACGGAGCCTGATCACGTCGTTTTTCCTGATGGAATACATCTCGGAATTGTTGGGAAAACCCACGGTGCTGCTCCTCGACAGGGTTCCGAAGAAATAGTAGAGGTTGGCGCCTACCGAGACATTTTTGAAGGGTTCCACGGCCAGTCCAAGGAAAGCCCGCGAAAGGGAACCCTCGCCGTAATACATATAGTCGACGTTCCCCGACAAGGGGATGCTATCTCTGACATAGAGGTCATACCCGACATCGGAATAAGGGGTGAGGCCCATGCTGGCGGCGATGCGTGAGGTGATCGGGAAGTTCATGGCGAAATAACGGAAGTTGACGTCGTTGGTTGAAAACTTCCCCAACGCGCTCTTGTAGCCTGAGAATTTTCCGGTTAACCCGAATTCAAAGAGAAAGGCAAGGCTGTCGACTGCGGTATAAGAGGCCGGATTGGCGATGTTGATCTGCTGGGAATTACGGCTTCCCAGGGAAGCCCCTCCCATGGCCGCTCCCCTGCCGTGACTCAAATGGTGCAAATCACCAAGCCCAAACCGGGAAAAGGGAGAAGTGGTATTATTGTTGAATTGTGCAAAAAGCATGGCCGGGAACAACAACATTCCGGTCAACAAAAGCACACGTTTGAATTCCTGCATCCTGATCAATTCCAATGTTCATTAAAGTTGTTATCAACAACTATTCTTCCTGCAAAGAAATAATTTTTTAAGTTGACATCAAAACCATTATCCCCGCCTCGGGGGGTCCGAAGCCCAATTTTGTATAAAAAAACTTAAAAAAAACGTCTTATTCTTCTCCCCTGATCTTCTGACTGATGTCAAGTGCCCTGACAGAATGGGTAAGGGCTCCCACCGAAATATAGTCCACCCCGGTTTTGGCCACCCCGGCGAGCCGTTCGGGCGACATGTTTCCTGAGGCTTCCGTTTTTGCCCTTCCGGCAATCATTTCCACGGCCTGCCGCATGGTATCGTTATCCATATTATCGAGCATGATGATATCGGCGCCAGCCGTGAGGGCCTCCGCGACTTCGCCGAGAGTGGTGGTTTCCACTTCTATGGCCATTCCCGGAACAACGGAGGAGCGAAGGGCTGCCACAGCCTGCGTGATACCGCCGGCTACCCTGATATGGTTATCCTTGATCATCACCATGTCATACAGGCCCATTCTGTGGTTGACAGCGCCACCGGCTCTGACGGCATATTTGTCGAGCAACCGGAACCCCGGAAGGGTCTTGCGGGTATCCAGGATTTTGGTCTCCGTTCCCATGACCAGGGCGGCATAATGGCTGGCCTCTGTGGCAATCCCCGACATCCGCTGTAAAAAATTGAGGGCTGTGCGTTCTCCCGTCAATATTGCCCTGTAGTCACCCCGGAATTCCACAATGACTTCTCCACGCCTGACCGGGTCGCCATCAGCGAGCAGCGGTGACCACTCAAACGCCGGGTCAAACCTGCGAAAGACCAGCTCCGCCACTTCCAGTCCGGCAACTACACCATCGGCTTTGGCGACCATAAACCCCCTCCTGATGATCCCCGCAGGGATCAGATGACCGGTCGTCACATCACCGGGGCCTACATCTTCCTGAAGGGCCAGGTCCACAAGAACCCCTGCCGATTCCAGTTCCTTCTGATTCATAACCATAGTTTTCCGTATTTACTGTTTCCGGTTAAATCATTCACTCACTTATTTACCCTGCTTTAGGAACGTGCAGTTGATCAGTGACGGCAAGCCAGAGGGGATCGGCTCCCTTTTGCTGTAACAGATGCTTCCTGAACCGGGGTTCCTCGGAAGGGAAATCCTCCCTGACATGCCCGCCCCGGCTCTCTTCCCTCAAAAGGGCTGCACGGCACACCAGAAGACACAAATCAACGGTATGCCTGATTTTCAGCAGGTTGTAATCACTGCCATGGTGTCTATACCTGGCGGCAATCTCCTCAAGCAGGCCACGGGCTTTTTCCATCTTCTCCTTGTTTCTGACGATTCCCAGGCAAGAAGTCATGATTCCCGCCATATCGTTTTTAAGGTCGAGGAAGGTCTGCTCATGATCGGGAGAGAGGGTAAAGGGGGTGATTTCCACGGGCTGGCATTTCACCGGTTTAAGAGAAGCCGCTCTTTCGCTTGCTCTTTTTCCGAAGACCAGGCATTCGAGCAGCGAGTTGCTGGCCAGCCTGTTCGCACCCATCACCCCGGTGGAGGCAGCTTCCCCGCATACAAAAAGTCCTCTGAGGTTGGTCTCGCCATGGAGGTCACATCTGATGCCTCCCACCATATAGTGGGCTGCCGGAGCCACGGGAATCAGGTCGCGGGCCATATCAATGCCATAGTCGGCCAGGGTTTTGCTGATCGTGGCAAACCTGTGGTGGATCTTCTCAGCATTCAGGTGGCTCAGGGAGAGAAAGACGTGATCGTCACCGTTTTTCATCATTTCATTAAAAATGGCAAAAGCGACAACATCGCGGGGGGCCAGTTCCGCCAGGGGATGAATTCCCTTCATAAAGCGCTCCCCCTGCTTATTAAGCAGCCATGCCCCTTCTCCCCTGACCGCCTCGCTTACCAGAAAAGCCTCCTTTCCGGGCAGGAAAAGGGCAGAGGGGTGAAACTGGATGAACTCCAAGTCGGCAATACGCGCCCCGGCATCCCAGGCCAGGGCGATGCCATCACCGGTGGCCGTATGCGGATTGGTGGAGCGGCTGTAAATGCGTGACAATCCCCCCGACGCCATGATGACCGCCTTCCCCCGGAAAAGGATATTCTCTCCCGTAAAAAAATCAAGTCCCTGGACGCCGTAAATACACGCTTCGCTTCCCAGCAACCTGACCGCCGCCGTAAATTCAAAGGGGTGAATTTTCTTGTTTTCCACCACCTTTTGGAGGAGAAAACGGGTAAGTCCCCTGCCGGTGGCATCTCCCCCGGCATGGAGGATCCTGCGGCGGCTGTGACCTCCCTCAAGACCCAGAAGGATCTCTCCCTTTTCGTTCAAGTCAAAGGGCATTCCCATTTTTATCAATTCTCTGACCCTTTCACGCCCCTCGGTGACCAGAACTTCCACGGCGTCATAATCACACAATCCGCGCCCCGCCACCAGGGTATCTTCCAGGTGGATCGCGGGAGAGTCGTCATCAGCAGTAACGGCAGCAATACCTCCCTGGGCAAACCACGAGTTGCTGGTATCCAGTTCCGACTTGGTGACAATGGCCACATTCCCGAAACGGGAAGCGTGCCAGGCTGCAGCAAGCCCCGCCAGTCCACTGCCAATCACTATCGTATCAAAATCAAATTGTCTCATCAATGTGGTTTCCGTTCATGCTGTAAAAACATAGCTTTTCTCACGCTCACTTCCCGTCTGTCAGTAGGGGAAGGATCTTGCTGAGGTGGTCAACAGTAAAAAAATGGCCCTCGGGAATCTCTCCGGGGTGTACCTCTTCATGCTGCCAGGTAATCTGGTAAGGGACATGGACGGCATAGCCTCCCAGGGAGAGAACAGGCAGGACGTCGGACCGCAGAGAGTTTCCCACCATGAGAAACCCGCCGGGAGGAACGTCGAGGTGATCGAGGAGCCTCCGGTAGTTCTCCTCTTTCTTATCGCTCATAATCTCCACATGGTGGAAATATCCCGCAATCCCCGAATTCCGCAGCTTGCGCTCCTGGTCCAGCAGGTCGCCTTTGGTGGCCACGATAAGCCGGTAATGCCCCGAAATCGCCTCCAGCACCTCGGGAACCCCGGGAAGAAGAGGATTCCTGATAGAGATCTGCTCCTTGCCCAGAGCTATGATCCGCGAGATCTCAGCCGCGGTCACCTCCCCCTGCGACACCATGACCGCCGTCTCTATCAGCGAAAGGACAAATGCCTTGTTCCCATAGCCATACAACTCAAGATTTCCGGTTTCTACCCGGTAAAGTATCCCGTTGATCTCGTCAGCACTCCCATAACGACTGAGCAATTCACAGAATTTTGCCTCAGTCTCCCGGTAAAACGGTTCATTCACCCACAGCGTATCATCGGCATCAAACCCGATGACCTTGATATTTGCGGGCTTGAAATCTTTCATAGCAAAATTTTAGGGCCGAAAAATACTCAAACTAATTCTGATTTGACCTGCCTGCCCGAAATTTCCCTCATTTATCCTATTTTTACAACCTACTGACGATAGATATCATGACTAAGAAAAGAGTTCTCACCCCGGGAGTTTGTTTATGGTTCTTGAGCCTGATGTGCTTGTGGGTTCCTTCCGCAGGCCAGGTCCTCTCCCCGAAATTTGAGTTCAGGGGGGTGTGGGTAGCCACGGTCAACAACATTGACTGGCCTTCGCGGCCCGGACTGACAACCGAGCAGCAGAAAAAGGAGGTGATTGAGTTGCTCGACCTCCAGAAAAGTCTGGGCATGAATGCCGTGATTTTCCAGGCGAGGCCGTGTGCCGATTCTTTTTACCCTTCTGAGATAGAACCCTGGTCGCGCTATCTGACGGGCACTCCCGGGAGGTATCCCTTTCCCTACTGGGATCCTCTGCAATTCTGGATCGAGGAGGCTCACCGCCGGAACATGGAGCTGCATGCCTGGCTGAACCCTTATCGGCTGGCCCAGAATGCCGAAGAACTTCTGGCAGGAAACCACAGGGTGTTTGAGCATCCCGAGTGGGTTCTCCGTTACGACAACAAACTGATTATGGACCCCGGCATCCCCGGCACCCGCGATTACGTCACCAGCGTAGTCTGTGACATCGTTCGCCGCTACGATGTCGACGGCATCCATATGGACGACTATTTTTATCCTTATCCGACGCGTGATCCCTTCCCCGATGACCGCTCCTTCGCCCTCTACAACAGGGCCTTTCCCCTTTCCGAAAAAGAGGCCTGGAGAAGAGAAAATGTCGACATTCTGATCAAGACCCTCAGTGACACCATCAAGGCCATCAAACCGTGGGTCAAATTCGGCATCAGCCCCTTTGGGGTCTGGCGCAACAAAAGGGATGACCCGGCCGGGTCAGCCACCCAGGCGGGGGTGACCAACTATGACCATCTGTATGCCGATATCAGGAAATGGCTGCAACAGGGGTGGATAGACTATGTGACCCCACAGATTTACTGGGAGATCGGCCATAAACTGGCCGACTTTGAGACCCTTTGCCAATGGTGGAATGACAATGTTTTCGGTCGGCAGCTATATATAGGTCTGGCCCCCTATAAACTCGACAAGGGAGCCCGGGAGAGCGCCTGGCGGAGTAACCACCAGTTGCCTGCACAGCTCAGGATGCTCCGGAAATACCCCAACATTTCGGGAAGCGTTTACTTCAGCAGCCGGCAGTTCAAACGTAACCTCTTCGGATTCCAGGACAGCCTGAAGCGCCACTTTTACCGCTATCCCTCACTGACGCCCCCCCTGAACTGGATGAAACTGCTCAAACCCAACCCTCCCCAAAAGCTGAAGACCTCGGGGCGCAAGGTCAAATGGGAGGCTCCCGGGAGCACCTCAGAGGTGTCACTCCCCCCCCGTTATATCGTTTACGTGACGCCTCCCGGAGTACCTTTCGATCAACAGAGGTCCACCATCGCCGCCTATACCGGCGATACCCATGCCCAGATGCATCGCCAGGGCAAAAGAAAACGGGCTTTTGAGGTCAGGGTCTCTACCCTCGACCGCACCAACAACGAAAGTATTACCGCTGGTCCCGTCAGGATCAGGTTGTGATTTCCATTCTATACCTGACAATTTTGCCATCATGAGCGAAAGCAAGTTCATCACCGAAGAAGAGCTGAAGAAATACGGGACCACGTGGTCGCTGTCGGCACGTGCCCGGGCATTGGTCAACCAGCAGAAAGCCACCTGGAAGAGTGCCGGCGACCATTACCGCTCGTTGAAGAAGGTGCAGACCAGGGAGGTCAGTTTCGGTCATTTCAGGATTCTTCTCCAGTTCAATCCCGGAAGGATACGCTCTTCGGCCGCCAATACCTCGACGGCCGCCATTGATGCCCGCCCCTGTTTTCTCTGTTCCGCCAACCTCCCGGAAGAACAAAAGGGAATTCCCTATCCCGGGGACTTTGTGATCCTTGCCAATCCCTTTCCCATCTTCAATGTCCACCTCACTATACCTTCCCTGAGCCACACGCCCCAGTTACTGGAGGGAAGGATCGGTGATTTGCTGGGCCTCACGCGCGACCTGCAGGAGTTCACCCTTTTTTACAACGGGCCCCAATGCGGGGCTTCTGCCCCCGACCATTTTCACTTTCAGGCAGGAATACGCGACACCCTTCCCGTGGAGGAAGAACTCGCCGTACTTCTGCAGCATCACGCCGCCATTCTCAGGAATGACGGAACTCTGCTGATGGCTGCTGTGGAGGGGTACCTCCGGCAGTTTCTCCTGCTGCGTTCCGGCGATGAAAAACTTTTGGAAGAGATGCTCTCCCGGGCCATCGCCCTCCTTCCCGGCAACGGAGCACAGGAGCCCATGATGAACCTGTTGGCCTGGTTTCAGCAGGGGGAGTGGAATCTTCTGGTTTTCCCAAGGGCCCTCCAGCGTCCCTGGCAATATTTCGCGGAAGAAGGCGAAAAAATCGTGGTCAGCCCCGCGGCCGTGGAACTCGGCGGCGTGGTGGTCCTCCCCCGGGAAGAGGACTTTCACAAAGTCACGGCGGCCGACCTTGTGTCGGTATTCTCCCAGGTGTCACTTTCCCCGGAAGAGTTCAGAAACTGGACAGCTAAGCTGACCGCTTTTTCACTACCTTAGCAGCCATAACCAGTAAATAACCTCTGCTGAAATGACCATGCACGATTACGCACCAACCATGATGATTAACCACATGGTCATTACATGTGTTTCACGGAATGAACCATTACAACGTAATAATTTAAACATATGAAATGAAGAAACAACCAGTCCTGAATGTCGGGATCATGGCTGAAAGCCGTGTCACTTTCATCCTGGAAACCAGCTATCACCTCAAACGCACCCTTCTCGAACAGGGAGAGTATACCATAGAACTGAAGGGAGGAAAGATGATTTTTCAGGGAAACGACGTCATGGTCATCTCCGAGGAACAGATAGTGCTTCTTCCGGTTTTCAGGACCAACTCCTTTTTGCTGAAAGGGGTGACCATCGGAATCCGGTTTCATTGGGAGAAGAAGGAGGACCAGCGGTTCACGGGAGGCCTCCGTTTTGTTCCTGAAGGAGATAAGATCAGGGTGATCAATACCGTTCATCTCGAAGACTACCTCAAAAGCGTGATTTCCAGCGAGATGAGTGCCACCAGCTCCCCTGAGTTACTGAAGGCCCATGCTGTGATTTCCCGAAGCTGGCTGCTGGCGCAGATGGAGAAGAAACAGAAACTCTCGGCTTCGGGCAGGGAATATGACAAAAACCAGGTGACCGGGGAGGAGATCGTCAGGTGGTATGACCGCGAAGACCATACCACCTTCGACGTGTGTGCCGACGACCACTGCCAGCGTTACCAGGGCATCACCAGGATTATTACCGGGGAAGCCCTGACGGCTGTCGAGGCGACCACAGGAGAGGTGCTCACCACCGGCGGGGAGGTCTGCGACACCCGCTTTTCCAAGTGCTGCGGGGGAATCTCCGAAAGTTTCGAATATGTATGGGAACCGGAAGCCAAGAGTTACCTGACCGCCGTAAGCGACAGAGCTCCCCTGGGAAAAGGCCCGGTCAGCGATCTCCGCAATGAGGAAGAGGCCACCGCCTGGATCCTGGGTTCCCCAGAAGCCTTTTGCCATACCTCCGATAAAAAAGTGCTCGCTCAGGTGCTTCCCGATTACGACCAGAAAACCAAAGATTTTTTCAGATGGAAGGTGGAATATTCGCGTGATGAGCTTTCGGCCCTGGTCAGGGAAAAATCAGGGATGGACTTCGGGGAGATTCTCCGCCTTGAGCCTCTGGAACGGGGATTCTCGGGCCGTATTATCAGGCTGAAGATTACCGGGACCCGCAAAACCATGACCGTCGGCAAAGAACTGGAGATCCGCAAATGGCTCTCCCCCAGCCACCTCTACAGCTCGGCCTTTGTCGTGGAATATGAAGGCCAGGAAGGAGAAATCCCGGAGAAGGTGATCCTGCGGGGCGCCGGATGGGGCCATGGCGTGGGTCTGTGCCAAATTGGGGCTGCCGTCATGGGCGAAAATGGATATTCCTACCGGCAGATCCTCCGACACTATTTCCGGGACACCCAGTTGACCAACCTTTATAAAGAGTAATACGCTCCCGGGAGTGAGCCATGATAACGTAATAATTAACACCGATGAAGAAAGTCACCAGCAGGAACCCCTGGGCGTGGATCCCCACCCTCTATTTTGCCGAAGGAATACCCTACATCGCCGTGATGACGATTTCGGTAATCATGTACAAGCGACTGGGGATTTCGAATGCCGACATTGCCCTGTACACCAGCTGGCTCTATCTGCCCTGGGTCATCAAACCCTTCTGGAGCCCCTTTGTGGATATTCTGAAAACCAAACGGTGGTGGATCCTGGTGATGCAGTTGTTCATAGGGGCCGGACTGGCAGGAGTGGCTTTTTTCATTCCGGCGCCGTTTTTCTTCAGGGCCACACTGGCTGTTTTCTGGCTGGTAGCCTTCAGCTCTGCCACCCATGACATTGCCGCCGACGGCTTTTACATGCTGGCCCTCGATTCTCATCACCAGGCCATGTACGTGGGCATCCGCAGTACGTTTTACCGCATCGCCTCCATCATGGGACAGGGGGTGCTGATTATTGTCGCTGGTTTCCTGGAATCCCACACCGGATTGGAACCGTTGAAGCTCGAGGTGGAGGCCGGACCGGGGAAAGCCGCCATGGTGGCCACGGTCAGGGAGACCCCCACCGACAGTCCCGCCACCGGAGACCCCTATTTCATGGCCTGGCCCCAAACGGTGCAGATGAATACCGCGACGATCCCCGGCGACAGCGCAGCACGCATCAAGGCCTTTGCCCGCGAACAAAACCGGCAGAATGGCTTTGTCACAGTGGACGAAAGCAGAGCCCAGAATAAGGAAAATGAAAAGGGATCCTGGTGGACAGCCCACATTTCGGGCCCTTTGGGCTCCTGGATTCGCCGTCATTTCGGGGAAAAGAGGGAAGTCATCGCCGAAGGGGCCACCGCCGGAAATGCCGCTTTGGTAGAGATACGCCTCAACCGGCAGCCTGACCCCGGGGAGTCCCACATTCTGGTGCTTCACCCTGAAAAGGGGGATAAAAGCATCGCCCTGGCTGGCGATGACCGCCTGGTGTTCACCCAGGAAAACTGGGACAAACCCGCCTGGGTGGTGATCCAGACCGACCCGAAACTCGACAGGGAGAGCAATATCACCCTCAGGGGGACCTCCGGAAATATCCCCCTGGCCTGGTCCATCACCTTCTTTATCATGGCCGGATTGTTCATCGCCTTCTTCCTGTATCACCGCTTTGCCCTTCCCTTTCCGGCCTCCGACAAACCCTCGGCTGAGGCCACAGCCAAAAATATCGTCAGGGAGTTTCTCACTGCCTTCTCCACCTTTTTCCGGAAAAAACAGGTGGCTGCCGGCATCTTTTTCATGCTCACCTTCCGTTTCGCCGAAGCCCAGCTGCTCAAACTGGTCACTCCCTTTCTCCTCGACCCCGGAGAGGTGGGTGGTCTGGGCCTTACCACCGGCGAAGTGGGACTCGTCTACGGTACTGTGGGCATTCTGAGTCTCACCCTCGGGGGAATCATCGGCGGCGTCGCGGCTGCCCGGGGAGGCCTGAAAAAATGGCTCTGGCCTATGGCCCTGAGCATGATCCTCACCTGTATCACCTTCCTTTACATGGCCTATGCCCTGCCCCACAACCTGCTCATCATCAACCTGTGCGTCGGACTGGAACAATTCGGCTACGGCTTCGGATTTACAGCCTACATGCTTTACATGATCCATTACGCCGAAGGAGAGTTCAAAACGTCGCACTACGCCATCTGCACCGCCTTTATGGCCCTGGGAATGATGATTCCGGGGATGTTCGCCGGATGGCTCCAGGAACAACTGGGATATCGCCACTTCTTCCTCTGGGTGATGTTATGCAGCATCATTCCCCTGATCGCCACCTCCCTGCTAAAAATCGACCCTGCTTTCGGAAAAAAACAACCCAAAACGGCAACTTAACATTTTTTACGGGGTGAACTAACGGCCCCAATCGCTGTTGTATGATAAAAAATGGCTTATTTTACACCTGAATTTTTAAACTCTGTTTTTATGAAATATTTCAGCTCCCTCCTGGCCGCGCTGCTCCTGATGGCATTCTCGCCTTTGTACGGACAGGAGACTTACAAGGAAGTAAAACCCAAAATCGGCAATGCTGCCTATCAGGCAGAAAATTTCTACCCCACAAAGATTTATCCCGAAAAGGTAAAAGGGAAAAGGCCGAAAAACATCATCCTGATGATTGGTGACGGCATGGGTGTCGACCATGTGTTTGCAGGAATGACCGCCAATGGGGGAAAGCTGTTTCTTGAAAATTTCCGGCATCTGGGCTATTCAAGGACCCAGTCGGCCGATAAATATATCACCGACTCGGCTGCCGGGGGCACCGCCCTGGCCACAGGGGTACGCACCTACAACGGGGCGATTTCCGTCGACATAAACCGCAAACCCCTGAAGACCATCCTGGAAGATGCCGAAGACCAGAAACTGGCCACCGGACTGGTGTCGACCTCGGCGATCACCCATGCCACCCCGGGCTCTTTCATCGCCCACCAAGGTGCCAGGTCGAGTTATGAGGCCATCGCTGCCGATTTCCTGAAAACCGATATCGACGTTTTTATCGGCGGGGGATACAAGCATTTTTCAGACCGGGAAGACGGCCGTAACCTGATAGAAGAGCTCAAAAAGAACGGATACCAGGTGCTGCAGGATATGAACGCCATCGTTCAGGTCAAAAGCGGCAAACTGGCAGGATTGACGGCTCCCGAGCACAACGGGCGCCTGGCGGAAAGAGGCACTAATATGCTTCCCCAGGCAGTCAGGACAGCCGTTAACATCCTCTCCAACAACAAAAAAGGCTTTTTCCTCATGGTGGAAGGGTCAATGATCGACTGGGGCGGCCATGCCGGCAACACGGTTTATGTGGTCGAAGAGATGCTCGACTTTGACCGTGCCATCGGCGAAGCCCTGGAGTTTGCCGCCCGCGACCGTGAGACCCTCGTGATTGTCACCGCCGACCATGAAACCGGAGGAATGAGCATTACCGACGGAAACATGTACACCGGCATGGTGCAGGGGGGGTTTACCTCTGGCGACCACACGCCAGTCATGGTACCCGTTTTTGCCTGGGGCCCCGGAGCCGCTGAATTCATGGGAATCATGGACAATACCGACGTCCACAAAAAAATGAAGAAACTCCTGCTCAAATAGCCGCTGATGCTCGAAAAATGGTCGTTGGGGTATGAGCTGCTCAGACTGTATGTGAAGCTGGGATACTGGATTTTTCACCGTGAGATCGTCATCACGGGAAAAGAGAATATCCCGGCCGGCAAACCCGTCATTTATGCCCCCAACCATCCCAATGCCCTCAACGACGACCTCAGTGTTTCCATTGCCATCCCCCACCAGACCGTGTGGCTGGGGCGCGCCAGCCTTTTCAAATCGGCATGGGCCAGGCCGTTTCTGAGATTTCTGAAGATCGTCCCGGTATTCCGGATCCGTGATGGCATGGATTCCCTGAAGGGAAACGAGAAGTCCTTTGCCATTGCCGTGAATATTCTACAGCATAACCGAGCCCTGGGACTTTACCCCGAGGCCGCTCACTCCCTTGACCGGCAAATGATCCCCCATAAAAAGGGGATTCCCCGGATTGTCTTCCTGGCCGGTGACATGACCCACGACACCCTCGATATCCAGATCGTGCCGGTGGGACTCTATTACGACAATCTTCAGAATTTCGGACGCCGCCTGTTGGTCAGCTTCGGGAAACCCCTGGCCGCCACAGACTACTACCCTCTTTACCGCCAGAATCCCCATCAGGCCACCCTCAGGCTCCGCGAAGATCTTTACCAGGCGATCGTGCCCCTGACCCTCAATTATGACACGACTGGTCACTTCCAGGGCTTTGAGGCGGTCAGGAGAATTGCTGCCCCCAGCGTCGCCCACAAAAAGGGACTTCCCGTCAACCTGCCGGGATTAGTGGCGGCTGAGCGTGCGGTGGTGGCCCATCTCGGCACCCTGGAAATGAGAAATCCCGAAGAAGCCTCACTGCTGGCCACAAAGGCCCTCTCCCTGACCGGCGACCTGAAGTCCCGGAAACTCAGAAGCTGGCTGGTCGATACCAGAGAGGAAAATGCAACGACCGCACTGCTCCATACCCTGGGACTTCTCATTACCCTGCCCCTGTTTCTCTACGGGGGGGTGTTCAATATCATCCCCTTTGCCGGACTAGGAGCCTTAGTCAGAAAAAAGGCAAGCGACCCCATTTGGATCAGCACCTTCACGTTTGGTTTGGGCATCGTGATCTTTCCCCTCTTTTACCTTCTGGAATTGCTGCTGGTTTCCCCCTTCCTGCCCTCATGGCCCCTGAGGCTCCTCTTCCTGGCGTCACTGCCCCTGGCGGGGAAGATAGCCTTTGCATGGACCATCAGGGCATTGAAAACTGCAGGCCGATGGCGCTGGCTGCGCATAAAACGGCACCACCCCGACCTATACGCCTCCTTCCATGCCCGTAAAAACGAAATCATTCAGAAGGTGTCCAATCCTTAGAGCTTCCTCCGGAAGAGCTATGACTATCCTTTCCTGCCTCGCCCTGCCGGTTTGGATTTCGGAGACTTGGTAGATTTCGGGGAGTTGGAGGAATTTTTGGAATTCATGCCGGGACGCTTCTTCTTCACGTGAAAAGCCCCCTGGAAAGTGGGATCATCGACTTTCCTCTGCCGGTCTACTTCCCTTTTTTGCACCTGACGCTCTTCAAAAGCAGTCTCCGTCACAGTGACCCCCTCCGGAATTTGCGCCACGGGGATTTCCATGCGGATCATCTTTTCGATATGTTTCAGGTGCCATACCTCGTCGGGAGTCACCAGCGTAATGGCGGTGCCCCGGTGGCCGGCTCTCGCCGTTCTTCCTATCCGGTGAATATAATCCTCATAGTGGGGGGGAATGTCAAAATTAATGACATGGGAAACCAGGGTGGCATCGAGACCGCGGGCCGACAGGTCGGTGGTGATCAGAATACGCACCTCCCCCTCCTTGAACGCCCTGATGGCGTTCAACCGCGTGGACTGCCCCTTGTCACTGTGCATGATCCGCTTCTCCCCTTCCGTCTTCCTTCTGATGACCTTATAAACCGCATCGGCTGAGGATTTGGTCTTGACAAACAAAATCACCCGATTGAAGTCGGCCCCATCTTCCAGTAAATGACGAATCAGGATCAGTTTGGTCTCGAAGTTAGGGACCCTGTAAACCATCTGTTTCACCAGTTCGACAGGAGTCGCGGAAGGAGCGACCTCCACTCTTTCAAAATGGTCAAGAAACTCCTCTGCCATCTTCTCCACCTTTTCGGGAAAGGTAGCGCTGAAAAGGAGGTTCTGCCGGCGCGGGGGGATGATTTCAAAGAGCTGCTCCAGTTGGGGCATAAACCCCATGTCGAGCATCCGGTCGGCCTCATCGATCACCAGAAATTTCACCTTTCTGAAGGAGACCGCGTTGGCCCGGTACAAATCCCACAACCTTCCCGGAGTGGCCACCAGAATATCGGTACCTGGTTCCAGAAGGGCCGCATGGCGGGTCCACCCCACCCCTCCGTAAACCGAAACATGCCGGAGATCTGAATAAGTGGTCAGTTCGGCAATATCATCCCCCACCTGAACCGACAATTCCCGGGTGGGCACCAGCACGATGCAGCGGGGTTCCGTTCCTTCGGCCTTCACCAGCCGTGTAAGCAACGGTAACAGGTAGGCCGCCGTCTTCCCGGTACCCGTTTGGGCCACCCCCACCACGTTAAAGCCCGAGTTGATCACCGGAATGGCCAGCTCCTGCACAGGAGTAGGCTCCGTGAAACCTATCTCCTCTAAAGCTTTCAGCAACGAACGGCCTACTTTCAGCTCTTCAAAACTCTTTCCCATGCCGCAAAGATAGACCATTCAAGACAATATCCTTAACTGGCTCCCCCCATTTCCTTCAATCAGAGTACTCTTGAAGCTCCTCGTGGGAGAACCGACGGGGAATCCGATGCCGTCAAGGCATTCTTTAGGGTCTTATTCGCTAACCCTGCGGCAGAGCCGGCGGGGAAACGAATCGCGGTAAACCGGGATGAGTTCGACGGGTTTCAGCACAGGAGCAGCCATAAGCAGAGAACAGGCCTTCATGCTTAACTGATACGGATAAAGGATGCAGTCAATGCGCTCACCGGAATTCAACATTACCTGAGCCGGTAACGGTTGCCGGGCAGGGAAAGGACCACACCCTTGCACTCGAGGTCCAGCAACAAAGCAGAGATCTTGCTGATGGGCATTTCCAGGGTGTTTGCCAGGCTGTCCACAGAGGTTTTCTCCTCCCTGCTGAGGTAGGCGGTGACGCTTTCCTCCTCGCTGGTGAGTTCCGCAAAAAGCAGTGGCTGCAAGGGTTCCTGTTTTTTCACGGGGGGATCCCACATCAGGGCATATTCCAGATCTTCGGCATTTTCGATCATTACGGCCAGATTTCTCTTTATCAGGGCATTGCACCCTTTTGAATGGGAGTCGTTGGCCCTGCCGGGGAACGCGCACACGTCGTGGTGGTAAGAGTCGGCGATATCGGCGGTAATCAGAGCGCCCCCTTTCTCACCCGACTCCACGACCACGGTAGCGTCGCTCAGACCGGCGATCAGCCGGTTACGACGGATGAAATTGGGAGGATCGAGCCTGGTCTTGCTCGGGAAATCGGTAAGCAGGCCTCCTGTTTCCCTCATTTTTTCGGCGGTGCGGGCATGTTCCGAAGGATAGAGCATGTCGAGGCCATGGGCCAGAACACCCACAGTGGGAACCCCGTATTTCAGGGAGGAGCTGTGGGCCTGGATATCGATGCCGTAGGCCAGTCCGCTCACGACCAGCAGGTCGTATCCCCTGCCTGCCAGGTCCCTGATCAGTTCCTCGCACATTTGCCGGCCGTAACTCGTGGCACGACGGGTTCCTACGATGCTGATGATTTTCACGGCATCAAGATTGCCGTTTCCCCTGAAGTAGAATAATATGGGAGCGTCAGCACACTGGAGGAACCGCCGGGGATAGCCCTCGTCAAGGTAAAAAGAGACCCTGACCTCATTTTTGTCCACGAAAACGAGCTCTTCGGCTGCCCTTCCGAGGGTGTTGCTCTCCCTGATACTGCGGGCATGGACCTCCCCGATTCCCGGAATCTTCATCAGCGCATGCTCTGACTCCCGAAAAATCCCTTCCACGCTGCCGACATAGGTGATGAGGGTGCGGGCCAGGACGCCTCCGATGCCGGGGACCATCGACAAGGCTACCTTATAGAGTAAAGCGTCTTCACTCATTGGCGGGGGTTTGTTTATATTCAGCGCTTCAGCGCCATCTTCAGCTCCGATTCTATCTGCTGCCGCTCTTCACGGGTTACTGCCGCCAGACTGACAGGGTCGTACTCGGCAATTCCCCGTTTGGTCCTGACCACCAGAATCAGGTCTTGCACCAACCCGAAGAGCGACTTCTCAAAACGATAGTCGTAGAAAGTAGCCAGGGGGAATTCGATGGAGTGGTATTCCCTTTTGCCAAACCGGGCCACGGAATAGTAACGCAGGGTCAGTTTTCCGCCATCGGTCGCCAAACTGACATACTGCACGTCAATGGCCTGGAAAACCACAAACCACACGACGACGGCGGCGGCGGCCACAAAACCGGCCACATCCCTTCCCGTGAGGAAAAACAAAAACGACCCCAGGGCCAGAAAACCTGCACCAGCGTAAAAGAGTCGATTGATCCTTTTTATTCTTCCTGAATTCTCTGTAACCATTTTCTGATTATCTCCGGAGGTGATGCCGGGGTTTTGTAAAGTTTGTAACTTTAGCGCAATTTACGACGGAGGAATGGAAAATTCAAGCACCACCACAGAAATAATTTTTACCAGCCGGTTTGAGGAGGAGTTGGGACATCTGTTTACCGGATACCCCGCCAACAGGATCTTTCTGGCCACCGAGAGCAACGTGAAAAGACTCTGGCTGCACGACCATCCCTTTTTCAGGAGTTACCCCGGGGTGGTCATCCCCGCAGGAGAAGAGCATAAACAGTTGACCGCGGTAACCGCCATCTGGAACTTTCTTTCGGAGAGCGGAGCCGACCGCAAATCGCTGCTGGTCAACATCGGAGGCGGGATGCTCACTGACCTTGCCGGCTTTTCCGCCTCCACGTTCAAGAGAGGCATCGCCTTCATCAATATCCCCACAACCCTGCTCTCCCAGGTCGACGCTTCCGTCGGGGGAAAGACCGGCTTCAATTTACGGGGACTGAAAAATGAAATCGGCACTTTCACAGAGCCCCGGGCGGTATTGATCGATCCCCGATTCCTGGGCACCCTCGACAGGGAGAATTTTCTTTCGGGGTATGCCGAGATGATCAAACACGGCTTGATTGCCCATCCCGGGCATTTGCAGGACCTGGAGGCTTACGACACACAAAAGGTGGATCCCGGGCGTCTTCTGCCCATCATCCGTCAGTCGGTGGAAATAAAAAACAGTTTTGTGGTCAGGGATCCCCGGGAAAAAGGAATCCGTAAGGCCCTCAACTTTGGGCATACCACCGGTCATGCCATTGAGAGCCTGGCGATCGAGCAGGGCAAGCCGCTCCTCCATGGCTTTTGCGTGGCCTGGGGAATGATCGCCGAACTCTTTCTGTCGACCCGGGTCTGCGGATTTCCGGAAAAGGAAACCCACCGCATCTCCCAATGGATCAGCCACCTCTTCGGGAAATTCCCCCTATCGCCCGGTCACTTCGAACAACTCATCACCCTGATGGGCCACGATAAGAAAAACGAAGCCGGAGGGATCAACTTCACCCTGGTATCGGCTCCCGGACGGATAGAAATCGACAAATACTGCGGCAGGGAGGAGATCTGGGATGCCCTGGCCTATCTGAGCACCTTCTGAAAAAAAAGCCATGACCACAGGAAACAGCCTTTTCCGGATCGGAGCGCCCCCCGCAGAAATTACGGGGAGCATCGCCCTTCCCTCCTCCAAAAGCATCAGCAACCGCATGCTGATCATCAATGCCCTGGCATTCAGCCCCTTTAAAATCAACAACCTGAGTGACAGCGACGACACCAGGGTCCTGGCCTCCATCCTGCAGTCCAACGACACCCGTTTTGATGTGGGGCATGCCGGAACCGCCATGCGGTTTCTTACGGCTTTCCTGGCCCGGACCGCCGGAATCTGGGAACTCACGGGATCTGACAGAATGCAGCAACGTCCCATCGCCATTCTCGTTGATGCCTTGCGGAAACTGGGGGCCCTGATCGACTATCCCGGGAAAGAGGGTTTTCCCCCTCTGAAAATCTCTGGATCTCACCTCAGGGGTGGTCTCCTCGAAATGGACGGCAGCGTTTCCAGCCAGTACATCTCAGCCCTGTTAATGATCGCTCCCACCCTGGAAGGAGGGTTAACGCTCCGCCTAAAAAACAAAATCACCTCACGGAGCTATATTGAACTGACCCTGAAATTACTGGAACAGGCGGGCATCCGTTCCCTGATGAAAAACAACGAAATCAGGATCCCCGAACAGCCCTTCCTGCCCTCAGAATACATGGTGGAATCGGACTGGTCGGCAGCTTCCTACTGGTATGAAATTCTGGCCTTGTCAGGTTCCGGGGAACTGGAGCTGACGAACCTTCGCCGGTCGGGATTGCAGGGTGATGAATCCATTGCCCACTGGTTTGAGGCCTTCGGCATAGTGACCAGAAGCACGGAAAAAGGGGTGGTCATTTCGCGGAGGCAGGAGCTTCGTCCCTCCCGGCTTTTCCTCAGCTTCCATGAAAACCCCGACGTAGGCCAAACCATGGCCGCCCTGTGTGTAGCCCTGGAAATTCCCTTCCACTTCACGGGACTAGAGACCCTGCGCATCAAGGAGACCGACCGCATTGCCGCCCTGCAGCACGAATTGCTGAAATTCGGAGCTACCCTTACCGAACCCCGGCCGGGGGAACTGAAATGGGATGGGAAAAAGAATTTCCCGGGGTCTGAAGAGGAGCCTGTCATCGAGACCTATAACGACCACCGCATGGCCATGGCCTTTGCCCCCATGGCGCTGACGGGTACGCCGGTGATCATCAGGAACCCGGAGGTAGTCACCAAATCCTATCCCGGCTTCTGGGACGACCTCGCCTCGGTGGGCTTCACCGTGGCCTGAAGCCGCGGCTCCCTTCCCTTCCCAGGTCAGAGTTTTATGAATATCTTCTTGCGGTAAAGGAGGAAGGCAGGGATAAAGAAAAGCCCAATATAGAGCAGGGCATATATTAGGCTGGCGAACTTGGGGGCCGACCCTAAGGCCGTCAGAAAATCCATGAAGTGCCCCTTAAGGGAGCTCCCGCCCACTTGTATCCCCGAGAAGAAGTATCCGATCACCCCGGCCAGCACATAAACGGAAATGGCATTGGAGCCGAAGATCACCCACGGACGGGCATACTTTTTATATCCGAGGTGGTCGATCAGGAAAAGGCTGGCCGCCAGGGTCATGGAGGCCAGTCCCGAGGTGACCATAACGAAGGAGCTGGTCCACAGTGACTTGTTGAGCGGGAAATGCCAGCTCCATACCACTCCCAGGGTAGCTGCCAGGAAGCCTGCGGTGAAGAGCCAGATGATTTTCTGCTCCATGGTTTTTTTGCTGACGATCAGGGTTCCGGCCAGCATGC
Organism: uncultured Prolixibacteraceae bacterium; assembly: GCA_964567485.1. GTDB lineage: Bacteria > Bacteroidota > Bacteroidia > Bacteroidales > Prolixibacteraceae > UBA1413. Next base: position 91,534 of record CAZMMX010000004.1, read on the forward strand.
CGGTAATTCCTGAGGCAATGGCCGGAAAGGTGCTGAAGAAACCCTCGGGATCCCAGGTTTTGCGGTAGAGCCTTCCGGGAGTCAGATAGGTGTCGATCCAGGCAGCCAGGTTAACCCCCGGTTCCAGCACGACACGCCCTTGTCCGGGAGTAGGAATGAACATCATCGCCAGCCAGTATCCCACCAGGAACACCGCAGCCACGATGGCCTGTTTTTTCCAGCGCAGATTCAGGAAAAGCACAGCACACACCCCAAAAACAATGGCGATACGTTGCAAGACCCCGACCACACGCAACTCCCCGAAATTGAAACGGGGATACAGGGTAAGAAATATGCCCACGGCAAAAATCTTCACCGACCGCCAAAGAATCTTACGGTACATCTCTCTCTTGGGCAAACCGGCCGCCACCCTTTTGGTATAAGCCAGGGCTATGGAAACCCCGACAATAAAGATGAAAAAGGGATAAATCAGGTCGGTGGGGGTCAACCCGTTCCAGGGTTTGTGCAACAGGGGAGCATACACATGCTTCCAGCTTCCGGGATTGTTCACCATGATCATTGCAGCAATGGTAAATCCGCGAAACGCATCCAGCGAAATCAGCCTCTCATTTTGTTTCATAAATCCGGTTTTATTAACCACGACAATTAGTCCGGTTCAATTATCTTTGTGAAAATTACTTAGCCAATCTAAATATTTTTCCGTTATGAAAAAAATAAGTGCAGTGCTTTTTTTGGGTACTTTTTTCATGCTTCTGACAAGATGCACCAATGACCACTATCCTTCAGGAGATCAGCTGGCGGTCAGCTGGAAAGTGATCAGTAACGAACTTGCCGATCAACCGGCGGTGAGGAGTGTTTTCACGCTCCAAAACAACAGTTCCTTCACCCTCAATGGTTCGAACTGGGCTCTTTTCTATAACCAGACCCCCCGTGAGGTCATAGGTACGGAAGGGAACGCACAGATAACCCGCCTCAGTGGCGATTGGTACAGGATGTCCCCCACCGAAGGGTTTATCCTCAAGCCGGGCGATAAAACCGAAATCGTCGTAGAATCTGAGACCTGGTTGATCAAGGAGTCGGATGCCCCTTTGGGTCCCTATTTTGTCTTCTACGGAAAGGACGGCGGGGAAAGAGCCATTGTTGCCGCCTCTGACTACACCATTGAGCCTTTTACGACACCGGAACAGATCAACCGTCACCGCAACGATGCCGAGCCCATTCCCACTCCGGAAGTCACCTACCGTAAAAATCTGCAGCTCACCGACCTGCCTGCCGGGTCGCTGCCTGCCCTGATCCCCACTCCTGTTTCCGCGAAGTTATCAGGAAAAATGGCGGTATTTAGTACTGTTCCCGAAGTCCTTTACACAAAGGGACTAGAGCAGGAAGCCGCTTTCATTGCGGCCATGGTGGGAAAACTGGCCGGCAGTGCTGTAGCACCCAAAGAAGCCGAAGAACCCAGGGCCAACGCCATCTTCCTCGGGCTGAAACCGATGACGGTCAACGGCATCTCCAGTGAAGCCTACAGGTTGGAAATCAGGGAGGATCCTTCGGTGGTCATCACGGGGAGTGATCCTGCCGGAGTCTACTACGGAATGATGAGCCTGATGGCCCTGGTTCCCGGAGGGATGGGCGGCGCAGAATCGGGACTTCCCGCGGGGATCATCGAAGATGCCCCCCGTATGCCCCTGCGCAGCCTTCATATCGATGTGTCGCGGAATTTCCAGAGCAAGGAAACCCTCAAAAAAATGATCGACATCATGGCTTTTTACAAGCTGAATACCATGCAGCTCTATCTTGCGGAAGACGAGGGATGGAGAATTGCCATCGAGGAGCTCCCGGAGCTGACGGAGGTTGCCTCACGCCGGGGACATACCACCAAAGATGGGGTGGATATGCTTCATCCCTCTTATGGATCAGGGCCTTTCCCCGATGCCGAAGGTTCCACAGGCAGCGGTTTTTATACCCGCGAAGAATTCAAGGAAATCCTTCAATATGCCCACCAGCACCATATCCGCATTCTCCCGACCATTAACTTCCCCGGCCATTCCAGGGGGGCCATCCGTGCCATGGAAGCCCGCTACCAGAAATTCATGAAGGAAGGAAACGGGGAAAAAGCCGAAGAATTCAGGTTGATAGATCCTGAAGACCAGTCGAAGTACAACTCAGCGCAGAATTATGACGACAATGTCGTGTGCGTGGCCCGGGAATCGGTGTACAAGTTTTACGCCACCGTGGTCGACGATATCGTTGAGATGTATGCCGAAGCCGGGGTTCCCCTGGAGATTTTTCACACCGGGGGCGATGAAGTTCCCGAAGGGGTATGGACAGCCTCGCCCATGTGCGATCAACTGTTGGAGACCATGCCTGAGATTGGGGACCCCAAGAACCTGCAGAGCTATTTTCTGAAACGCGCCAGGGAAATCCTGACCGCCAGAAATTTAAAGACAGGGGGATGGGAAGAAGTCGCCCTGCTGAAGAATGCCGAAGGCCAGTATGTTCCGAATCCCGCATTTGCCGGTGGTGACGTGATTCCCTGGGCGTGGAACAACCTGGGACCCTGGGCCAACCTCTCCTACCGCCTGGCCAATGCCGGGTATCCCGTGGTGATGTGCGATGTTTCCAATTTTTACTTTGACTTTGCCTACAGCAAGGACCCGAAGGAGCCCGGCCTCTACTGGGGAGGGTTCAGCGATGTCCGTAGTGCCTGGCAATTCGCTCCTTATAACTCTTTTGTCACCAACCTGAAAAGCAGCATGGGCAGGGAGATCGTTCCCGAAACGGAATATGCCGGTCTGGAACGGCTGAAACCGGAGGCCCGTAAAAATATCATGGGATTGCAGGCCCAGTTGTGGGCTGAGACCATCAGGGGCCCCAAAATGCTGGAATACTTAGCTCTGCCCAAGATGATTGGTTTTGCCGAAACAGCCTGGGGAAAGGCCCGTCCCTGGGAAAGCGAAGCCAACCCAGCGCGGCGGAAACAGATGATGGATGAAGGATGGAACCAGTTTGCCAATGTTCTGGGCAAGCGGGAGCTGCCCCGCCTCAGTGGTCTCTTCGGGGGCTTCAACTACCGGATTCCCCCTCCGGGAGCCATCTTTGAAGAGGGAATGCTCAAGGCCAATGTGGAATATCCCGGCCTGAAAATCAGGTACACCACCGATGGAAGTGAACCCGTGGCCCAATCCCCCCTCTATACTGAACCGGTGCAGGTCAGCGGTGAGGTGCGGTTGAAAGCCTTTGATGCTGCCGGAAAGAGCAGCAGAATGATCGTGGTCAAAGCGGAGTAAGCCGGGGGATCAAACAGGTAGGAGCAATCCCCCGCGCCTCCCGTCAGGCGACACAGATTTCAGGGGAAGAGGGCAAGAGAGCTTCGAAGCACATGCAGATGATAAAAATAAGAGATTGGAAAAAGGGGAGAGGCTTATCTCCGTTCTGAAAAGAACTGTTTCATGAGTGCCGAGCACTCGGTTTCCAGCACGCCCCCTGTGACTTCCGTTTTTGGATGGAGAGCATGGGGGGCGTACTTTTGATAGCCCCTTTTTTCATCACGGGCCCCGAAAACCAAACGCCCTGTCTGAGCCCACCCCAATGCCCCGGCGCACATGACACATGGCTCCACGGTGACATACACCGTACACTGGTCGAGGTATTTACCCCCGATCAGATTGGAGGCTGCCGTAATGGCCTGCATCTCGGCATGGGCCGTCACATCATTGAGCAGCTCGGTCAGGTTGTGGGCCCTGGCAATGGTTTTTCCTGCCGACTCCACCACCGCCCCAATGGGAACCTCACCCCGGTCAAAAGCCTCGCGGGCTTCCAGAAGCGCCTTCCTCATGAAATATTCATCTTGCTGTAAGTCTGTCATTTTCTCCATGATTTTCTGCTCTATATTAAAAAAATCCCCCGGCAGTCCGGCGATAACGCCCCTTCGGGAAACCCGTATTGAAGCCCATTTTCTGGACACCTGTATGGAGTGGGGCCATTCTGAATCCCGGGGAGTAACCTTATTCTCCCGCCGGGTTAAAATTGCTAAAAATTGGCTATTTTCGCAACCTGTCTAAAATATTGAAGAGATGTACAGAACACATACTTGCGGAGAGCTGAGAGTGGAGAACTGCGGCACAGAAGTGACCCTGGCAGGCTGGGTACAACGGGTGCGTGACCTGGGAGCCATGACTTTCATTGACCTGCGTGACCGCTACGGCGTCACCCAGTTGGTCAGTGACGAAAGAAGCACCCGGGAGGTGCGCGACCAGATCGCCCTGCTGGGCAGGGAATTCGTCATCCAGGCCACGGGAATCGTCAGGGAAAGAAGCAGCAAAAACAAAAACATCGTCACCGGCGACGTCGAGGTGGAACTGACGGCGGTAAGGGTGCTGAGTGCTTCTGCCATTCCGCCCTTCACCATCCAAAACGACACCGACGGCGGTGATGACCTGCGCATGAAATACCGTTACCTCGATTTGCGGCGTCCCATGGTGCAGCAAAATCTGTTCCTGCGCTCTCGCATGGCGCAGGCAACACGCAACTACCTGTCGGAAAAGGGATTCATTGAAGTGGAAACACCGGTGATGATCAAATCAACGCCGGAAGGAGCCCGTGACTTCGTGGTCCCCTCACGCATGAACCCCGGGGAGTTTTATGCCCTGCCCCAGTCCCCCCAGATTTTCAAACAGCTGCTGATGGTCGCCGGCTTCGACAAGTATTTCCAGATCGTCAAATGTTTCCGCGATGAAGACCTGCGTGCCGACCGGCAGCCGGAATTCACCCAGATTGACTGCGAAATGTCGTTCGTGGAACAGGAAGACGTGCTACACACCTTCGAAGGGCTAACCAGCCACCTGCTCCGCGAAACCCTGGGCGTCGAAACAGAGCAATTTCCCCGCATGCCCTATAGCGAAGCCATGAGCAGCTACGGATCCGACAAACCCGATATCCGTTTCGGCATGAAATTGGTCGATTTGACGGCCAGGGTGAAAGGAAAGGGATTTCCCGTTTTTGACGGGGCCGAATACATCGGTGGGATTTGCGCCGAAGGGTGCGCCGAGTATTCCCGCAAGCAGACCGACGAACTCACCGAATGGGTCAAAAGGCCCCAGATCGGCGCCAAGGGCCTCATCACCGTCAGAATGAACGCCGACGGGACCATCCGTTCCTCCATAGATAAGTATTTCAACCCCGAGGAGCTGAAGGAGCTGGCCTTTCATTTCAGGGCCAAAGCGGGTGATCTCATCCTGATCATTCCCGGGGAAAGGGAGAAAACCCTGACGGCATTGGGCAACCTGCGCCTGGAAATGGCGAATCGCCTGGGGCTCCGCCCCAAAGGCTCATTCCAACCTCTGTGGGTGGTGGATTTTCCCCTGCTGGAGTGGAACGAGGAGAATGCACGATGGTCGGCCATGCACCACCCCTTCACCTCTCCCAAACCCGAAGACATTCCCCTGCTCGACAGCGATCCTGGCAAAGTGAGAGCCAATGCCTACGACCTGGTGATCAACGGTGTGGAAATCGGCGGTGGGTCGGTGAGAATCTTTGATTCCGCCCTTCAGGCGAAAATGTTCAAGGTGTTGGGTTTCACCCCGGAACAGGCAGAAGCCCAGTTTGGGTTCCTCATGAATGCCTTTAAGTATGGCGCTCCCCCACATGCGGGCATCGCCTTTGGCTTCGACCGGTTAGTCTCCATGTTTGCCGGATTGGATTCCATACGGGATGTCATTGCCTTTCCAAAGAACAATTCGGGGCGCGATGTGATGAACGACTCCCCCGCCCCCATTGCCGAAGAACAGCTCAGGGAACTTAACCTGGTCATCAGGCTGGAAGAAAAGAAATAAATCCCGCGGCCTGATGCAGATATCCACCCTGGATTGACCCAAAAGGACAACCACCTGCAAGGCACATCCAAAAAAAAAGCCGTCTCATTGCTGAGGCGGCTTTTTACTATATGCTTAATCGCGATTACAGATTTTCGACTCTTTTCCTTGCGGAGTAGTTGATATGGAGGGCGGAAGCCCTGCGCAGTTCCTGTTTGATATCCTGTACGATCTGCATTTTGGTATACTCATCAATCTTGAGGGAGGTCACCATCATGGGGACTTCAGCCTCATCCCTGGCCTGGCGTTCGACCACAATGTAGTCAACGATATCGCTGACTTCGGCAAACTGGTCGTTCAGCTGGACGCGCGGTTCGTTTCCGTACACACGCTGGTACTGGGCATGGGGCACCCCCACATAGATGTAACTCACCAGAGACTTTTTCTCCAGCTTGGTTAACTCCGTGGCATGCGGAAGGGTCTGCCTGACTTTCAGGGTGACTTCACGCATGGTGGTCGTCACCATGAAGAAGAAGAGAAGCATAAACACAATATCGGGCAGTGAAGCTGTGGAAATGGGAGGTGTCTCCTTTTTTCCCTGTTTACCAAATTTCTTCATACTAATTTTCTCCTACTTTTTTGGGTTCAGCTTCTGAAATACGCTGAGGATAGATTTCACGTACGGCTTCCTGTTCTTCTTTGGTAAGCTGTTCATACCGTTTGTTGAATTTGGCCAGGGCCGCTTCGTTCCTCAGATCATTGATGGCGCCGACGAGTTCATTCTGGACGGCAAGGTAGGTTCCATACTGGGTTCCCAGGTCATTCTGCAGGGAAATCACTCCCTTAGAAATTTCCACCGGCCCGAAGAAGGCCACTTCCTTGATCTCCTTTTCGGGCAGGTTGTCCAGGTTATCAGGATTAGCCATGAATTCTTTGGCTTTATCCCTGATTTCCCCCAGTTGCATCCATTCACCCTCCACCAAAATGTTGTTGTCCTTGTTCACCAGGACAATAAAGACATTCCTTTCCTTGATGGGCGGGGTATCCTTATTTTCCACGTCTGGGGCCAAAGGAGGTAACCTTCTTTCCAACCCGCTGTCCACGTCCATGGTGGTGGTCACCATGAAGAAGATCAACAGAAGGAAGGCAATATCCGCGAGAGATGCGGATGGTATATCTGGTGTTTTCTTTGGCATAATTTATATTTATTGCTGGTTAAAATGTCAGCCCGTTACTTGCTGAAAAGCTTGGAAACGGAAGCATACGCCACAGAAAGAATGGCAAATCCCAGAAGGAGATAAGTGGTGATCAGCCCGGTATCCACCCATTTGGAAACGGAGGGAGTCAGGGTATGGTTATCCACGAATTTCTGCACACCGGGGAATTGGGGAATCTCTCCTGATGAGAGCACGTAAGCAATCAGAACGACTGCCGCGATAAAGCCCACGCCAACAAGCATGCCTTTGGCAGATTTGAAGTCGGAGATCAGCTGGAACAGACCATAGACCAGAATGATGCCAACTCCCAGGATCAACAGGGCATAGGTCCAGTATAGGTTATAATCAACCCACATGTTCATTTTGGGGTCACTGTCCACAGGACTGATATTGGTCATCAGTGAGATGAGCAAAATCACAGTCACTGCGACAATGGCCAGCAAAGCGATAAATGGTAAACGACCGAGTTTATTCATAGCCTCTTACTTTTTGAGGTTGTGCTTAACGACCATATCGATCAGGGAGATGGAGGAGTCTTCCATGTCACCGACGATAGTTTCAATTTTGTTGGCCAGATAGTTATAGAAAATCTGGAGGATAATAGCCACGATCAGACCAAATACGGTGGTGATCAGAGCCACTTTAATACCGGCGGCCACCAACGTGGGGCTGATGTCACCAGCCTGCTCGATGGCGTCGAAAGCACCGATCATCCCGATAACAGTTCCCATAAACCCAAGCATAGGAGCCAGAGCAATGAAAAGGGCGATCCAGGTCAATCCCCTTTCGAGGAGGCCAGACTGCACGCCGCCATAGGAAACCACAGATTTTTCGACCACGTCGATACCTTCATCGGCCCTGTCGAGACCCTGGTAGAAAATACTGGCCACCGGGCCTTTGGTGTTGCGGCACACTTCCTTGGCAGCTTCGATACCACCGTTGCTGAGGGCGTCTTCCACCTTGGCAAGCAGTTTCTTGGTATTGGAGGTCGCCATATTGAGGTAGATCACCCTTTCAATGGCAAAAGCAAGGCCTAAAATGAGACAGAGAAGAATGGAGGTCATAAAGCCAGGGCCACCTTCGATGTATTTCTGTTTCAGGGCACTGTGAAGGGATTGACCTGCCTCAGCCTCGGCCGCAGCCTCTTCGATGGGATCGGCTGTTACAGCCTCAGCAGGAGCTGCAGCGGCTGTACTGTCTACCGCCGTTGTAGTGGCTGCCGGCTCATCCTGGGCAACAACAGAGTTTGATGCCACAAAAAGAAGCATCCCAAATACTGCAATCAACGCAAATAGTTTTTTCATAATTGTTTTGAATTTAATTAATAATCTCCTTGATTTTTGTTGTTATAATTTTTGTCCCAAATTTATAATATCATTAACATTAATCAAAAGCAGGAGCCATTTTTTTCTGATTTCCGCCGAGAAATTTCCGATTTGAAAGGAACGCAGTGCCCTCTACCCTGTCAGCAGAGCAACGTTTCCATCCTGAATTTTCCTGACCTGAGACAAAAACAGAGGTTTTGGTTTCAGCAAGCGTGTAACATAAACTGGGAAAACCACCGCTTAAAAAGAAGATCGTCTGGTTTAGGATAAAAAACTTTGCGCAAAGAACACTTTGCGGAGAAGGGGGGATTCGAACCCCCGGTTCCCTTTAGAGGAACACACGCTTTCCAGGCGTGCCAAATAAACCACTCTTGCACCTCTCCAATATCAAGCCTTCCGGTTTGAGGGGCGAAAAATACGAAATAATTTCTAATTAAAACAGCACCTCGCGAATTTCCCCGCTCAGACTTTTTTGGAGGGTGCTTTTCACCGCATCTTGTTTGAAGCCCTGTCCCAGCAGGAACATGAGTTTGGTCACCGCGGCCTCGGTGGTCATGTCGTTTCCGCTGACCACCCCGGCTCTGAGCAATTCCAGACTGGTTTCGTATTGTCCCATCTGAACACTGCCCCCCTGGCACTGGGAGACATTCAGGATGATGATGTTACGGCGAATGGCCTTGCGGATGGCATTGATCAGCCACTTTGACGTGGGAACATTCCCCGAGCCGTAGGACTCCAGCACCACCCCCTTCAGACCCTCCATGCCCAGCACCGATTCCACCACGTTGCGGCTGATTCCGGGAAACATCTTCAGGATAAAAACATGGTCGTCGAAACCCCTCAGCACCTTCAGGGGCACCGTATTCTCAGGAACACGGATGAATTCGTTGTTATAGCGGATGTCAACCCCGGCGGTGGCCAGAGGTGGATAGTTTTCAGAGAAAAAGGCACTGAAGTTCTCGGAATCGCGTTTCACGGCACGGTTACCCCGGAAGAGGTTAAAGTCAAAGTAGATGCATACTTCCGGGACCATGGCCTTTCCATTCTTCCGGGCGGCGGCAATTTCCACGGCGGTAATCAGGTTTTCCTTGCCGTCGGTGCGGATGGTCCCGATGGGCAGTTGAGACCCCGTCAATATGATGGGCTTGTCGAGGTTGATGAACATGTAACTGAGAGCCGAGGCGGTATAGGCCATGGTGTCGGTCCCATGGAGAATCACAAATCCGTCATACTGGCTGTAATTGCGTTGTATGGTCAGGGCAATCTTCTCCCAAATCGCGGGGGTGACATTTGAAGAGTCGATCGGGGGATTGAAAGCGACCGAGCGTATCCGGTATCCGAACTTTCTGAGTTCAGGTACCTCATCCTGAATCTGGTCGAACCTGACAGGGGCCAGGGTTCCTGTGACCGGGTGCTGGGCCATGCCGATGGTCCCCCCGGTATAAATGATCAGTACTGACGGCTCCTGACTGCTGGGTGGATTCATATCGTTGTGTTTAGTCTTCTCCGGTCGCCCGGAATCTGGTTTTGTGCGTAAAGATAGTGACCTTATGACAAACAAACGGAAATAAAAGCTGCGGAATTCTATGGATTCAGATGCCGAAGAGTTTCCTGGCATTGGCCGAGGTTATCTCACCCACTTCATCGCCTGACATTCCCGTCAGGGAGGCTACCTTACCGGCCACGTGAACCAGGAAGGCGCTCTCGTTTCTGCGACCCCTGAAGGGCACGGGACTCAGCCAGGGAGCGTCGGTTTCCAGAACCAGGGAACCGGCTCCCACCTTCTGCACCACCTGGGCCAGGGTATTGTTCTTGAAAGTGACCACCCCCCCTATGCCCAGGAAAAAACCGGCGCCGATGACCTGGAGTGCCTGGGCCTCTGTTCCTGAAAAACAGTGGAAAACCCCCTTCAGCACTCCCTGGTGTTCTTTTTCAAGGATCGCCCACACCGCATCAAAAGAGTTGCGGACATGAATCACCACCGGCAATTGCCGGGCACGCGCCAGACGCAACTGCTGCCTGAAGGCTTCCTCCTGCTCCCTTTGCCGCGTAGTATCCCAGTAAAGATCTATACCGATCTCCCCCACTCCGAAGAATTTCTCATCCTGGAACCACCGCTCCACGGAATCCAAAGCCTTAATGTACCCCTCGTCCACCGAAGAGGGATGCAGCCCCATCAGGGGAATGCATCTCTCAGGATAACGGTGCACCATTTCCAGCATGGGCCCTGCCGAGGTTTGGTCGATGTTAGGAAGAATGATCTTCTCCACCCCTTCGGTAAGCGCCCTGGTCATGACCTCATCACGGTCATCGTCGAAATCTTCGGCATAAAGATGGGCATGTGTATCGATCAGCATTTTCCGGAATTCTGCAGGCAAAGATAACTGAAAGTGAAGATAAGCCAAGGGGAGGGTCCCACTTAACATTTGAAGCTCCCCGCGGCAGGAACGACGGGGAAGGCATCCATCGAATTGAAGCTCCCCGCGGCAGGGATGATGAGATTAGCGCTCATGAAACTTCAAAAGCCTGCGAAATGCAGGCTTTTGAAGTTATTTTGCTAACGGAGGTCATTATACGATTCCCTGGGCCAACATAGCCTCGGCGACCTTGACAAAACCACCTAAATTGGCTCCCTTGACATAATCCACCTTAGCTCCGTTCTGACCATATTTGACGCAGGTTTCGTGAATGTCCTGCATAATGACCTGGAGTTTCTGGTCGACCTCTTCGCGCGACCAGTTCAGGCGCATGCTGTTCTGGGTCATTTCCAGTCCTGATACAGCCACCCCGCCGGCATTGACGGCCTTACCGGGAGCAAAGTCGATATGTTCCTTGAGGTATTCCATGGCCTCAGCGGTACATCCCATATTGGAAACCTCTGCCACCAGGAAACAGCCGTTCTTCACCACCTCTTCGGCATCTTCCCTGTTAAGTTCGTTCTGTGTGGCACAGGGCAAGGCAATATCCACCTTCTCCACCCAGGGTTTTTTACCGGCGACGAATTTCACCCCGAACTCCCTGGCATAGGGCTCCACGATATCCTGATTACTTGATCTGAGTTCCAGCATATAATCGACCTTCTCACCCGTAATTCCGTCAGGATCGTAGACATATCCATCGGGACCCGAGATGGTGACCACCTTGCCCCCCAATTCATTGATTTTGCATACCGCCCCCCAGGCCACATTTCCGAAGCCGGAAACGGCAAAAGTATGGCCGGCAATCTCTTTGCCTAACCGCTTCAGCATATGAGCCACGAAATAGACGGCCCCAAACCCAGTAGCCTCGGGACGGATCAGACTTCCACCCCAACCAACACCCTTGCCGGTAAACACCCCGGTGAACTCGTTGCGCAGCCTCTTATATTGGCCGAACATATATCCGACTTCCCGTCCTCCCACACCGATGTCACCCGCAGGCACATCGGTATCGGGCCCGATATGACGGAAAAGCTCACTCATAAACGACTGGCAGAAACGCATAATCTCGGCATCCGATTTGCCTTTCGGACTGAAATCAGAACCCCCTTTACCGCCCCCCATCGGGAGGGTCGTCAGACTGTTTTTGAAGGTCTGCTCAAATCCCAGGAATTTCAGGATACTCAGCGTCACAGTGGAGTGAAAACGGATCCCCCCCTTGTAAGGGCCTATGGCAGAGTTAAACTCGACACGGTAGCCACGGTTGATCTGCACCTCCCCGCGGTCGTCGACCCAGGGAACCCGAAACATAATCGTTCGCTCAGGCTCACACATTCTTTCCAGAATTTTGTTCTTCTGGTATTTCGGGTTTTTTTCATAAAAGTCCCAAACGGATTCAGTCACTTCCTGAACCGCCTGATGAAACTCCTTCTCACCGGGAGTCCTCATTTTCAGGCTCTCCATGAATTCATTAATCTCAGCTTTCATATATAAAAATTTGAATTAATGGAACAAATGTAACCAAGATGTTGCGGATAACCCAGCCAGAAAATGGAAAAAACAAAAAATTATCTCACTGATTATCTGCACTTTAATTATAATAAAAAGATGTTAAGAAACATGATCTGACAAAAATCAGGAATTGCGGGGAAGAAGACAGGAGGTCACATGGTAAACTTCCCGGGATGCCGTCTTCACCTCAGAGAAATATAAAAAAAGAGGCTCTCCGTTTTCAGGAGAACCTCTCTGGAAATATCCTTCGGGAGGATGATTACATCATACCGCCCATACCGCCACCCATACCGGGATTTGGCATGGCAGGTTTGTCTTCTTTGATTTCGGTGATGACGGCCTCGGTAGTGAGGAGCATGCCGGCAATGGATGCGGCATTCTCAAGAGCTACCCTGGTGACCTTGGCGGGGTCGATCACTCCGGCATCAAAGAGGTTCTGGTATTCACCAGTGCGGACGTTATAACCGAAGTCCCCTTTACCTTCACGGACCTTCTGAACGATAACGGCACCTTCTTTACCGGCATTGTTGACAATCTGACGCAAAGGCTCTTCAATGGCCCTACGGACGATTTCGATTCCGGTCTGCTCGTCTTCGTTTTCAACTTTAATCCCTTCAAGGGATTCGATGGCGCGGATATAGGCGACACCACCTCCGGGGACGATTCCTTCTTCCACAGCGGCACGGGTGGCGCTGAGGGCATCGTGTACGCGGTCTTTCTTCTCTTTCATTTCCATTTCGGAGGCCGCACCCACATAAATTACCGCCACACCTCCTGCCAGTTTGGCCAGGCGTTCCTGCAGTTTTTCACGGTCGTAATCGGAGGTGGTCAGTTCGATCTGTTTCTTGATCATTCCCACCCTGGCATTGATGGCCTTGCTATCGCCATGTCCGCCAACGATGGTCGTGTTTTCCTTGTCGATGGTCACCCTTTCGGCATGCCCCAGCATGTCAAGGGTGGTCTGCTCCAGTTTCATGCCCTTCTCTTCGGTGATCACGTTTCCACCGGTGAGCACGGCAATGTCCTCAAGCATCTCCTTGCGGCGGTCACCGAAACCGGGAGCCTTAACGGCGGCAACCCTGAGGGCACCACGCAGCCTGTTCACCACAAGGGTAGCCAGGGCTTCCCCATCCACATCCTCGGCAATAATCAGCAACGGACGTCCGCTCTGGGCGGTCTGCTCCAGAACAGGAAGCAAATCCTTCATGGTGCTGATCTTTTTGTCGTGGATCAGAATATAGGGATTCTCGAGATCAGCTGCCATTTTTTCAGCGTCGGTCACGAAATAGGGAGAAATATAGCCCCGGTCGAACTGCATTCCTTCTACCACATCGACATAAGTATCGGTACCTTTTGACTCTTCGATGGTGATAACCCCTTCCTTGTGGACCTTTTCCATAGCCTCGGCAATCAGTTTACCGATGGTTTCGTCGTTGTTGGCAGAGACCTTGGCTACCGACTCGATCTTGGCATAGTCGTCGCCCACATTCTGTGCCTGTGACTTCAGGCTTTCCACAACCCTGGTCACAGCTTTGTCAATACCGCGCTTCAGGTCCATCGGATTGGCACCTGCGGCCACGTTCTTCAGACCCACCGACACGATGGACTGCGCCAGAACGGTAGCTGTCGTGGTTCCATCACCGGCATCATCGTTGGTTTTGGAGGCCACTTCCTTCACCATCTGAGCACCCAGGTTCTCATAAGGATCGGCCAGTTCAATCTCCTTGGCCACGGTAACACCGTCCTTGGTAATCTGCGGAGCACCAAACTTCTTCTCAATCACCACATTGCGACCCTTCGGCCCCAGGGTTACCTTCACGGCATCAGCCAGTTTGTCTACACCTTTCTTCAGCAGATCCCTTGCCTCAATATTGTTTTTAATCTCTTTTGCCATAATACTATTCTTTTAAATTTGTTTTTTTACTGAATATAAAGCACATCGCTTTGTGACATAAGTAAATAGTCGGTTCCGTCGATGGTCAGGCTGGTGCCCGAATACTTCCCGTAATACACGGTATCACCCACCTTGAGTTCCATGGGTTCGTCCTTTTTAGCTGCACCGGTGAGAACAACATTCCCTGCCTGGGGTTTCTCCTTTGCCGAATCTGGAATAATGATCCCACTCGCCGTCTTGGTCTCGGCTTCCTGCGGTAATACCAGGATTTTTCCTGCAAGAACTTTACCTTTTAAATCTGCCATTGCTAAATAATTTTATAGTTAAACAATAATATTTTTGATTGGATACTCCCGATTAAACACAATCTGTGCCAACCGTTCCTACCCCGTTTCCGGGAAGCCAGGTTTGTCACTTTTTCACCCTTCTGCACCTCCTCCAGGAGACCAAAACTACGTATATGTTTGATATTTTGATTATTATAATAATGTCAGCAAATATGACACTCTGACATACCCCTCTCCTGAGGGTAGACGACCAACGTCGGCGATACCGGTCAGGTTCCTCATCGCGGGGGCAAATCCTAACAAAGAAAAGGCTGCCCTGAAAAACAGGACAGCCTTTTCTGCCAGAGAGTCACAAAAGCTTACCTGGCTGAATCTCCAGGGGTAGCCTCATTCTCAGGGGCTGTGGTCGGGAAGGTGGGAACCTGATTGGGAATGGCCACGTTCTGGATCTGCTCCTGCACCATGGATCCACCTTCAACAGCTTCGTTACGGGGAAGAAAGGCCGATCCGGCGATGGCGAGCACTAAAAGGGCAGCTGCCAGGGCCCAGGTGGTCTTTTCCAGAAAATCGGCAGTCTTCCTGACTCCCGCAATCTGTGTGGATGCCTGAAAATTACTGGCAAGGCCTCCGCCTTTGGAATTCTGCACAAGGACAATAAGCACCAGCAAAATACAGACAATGAATATCAGGACAATAATTAGTGTATACATTTCATTCGCTGTTAATAGTTCATTTTTCTTTTAACTTCCTCAATGCGGGCTGCAAAGTAAATACTTTTTCCGGGAAATCTCAAACTTAATTTTTCAAAAGCATCTATGGCTTCGCTATATTTTTTCTGTTGAACCAGAAGGTTGGCGAAAGTTTCGGAGATGATCTCTCCTGAGATCTCGGCGGCTTTTTCCGCCAGGTCGACTTTTGCACTCCCCGGTTCCGTCGTTTGGAGGGTTCCGAAGGCTGCCCCACCCGCCAGAAACCGCTCAACGAGAGCCTGTCCTGAATTGCCAGTGACCAGGGGTTCCTCCTGGGTCTCCCAGGCAGGAGACTCCTCACGGCCGAGATAATCGGACGGGGATACGGGAGCCGTTGTCGTTTCTCCTTCCACGATCCTGCGCAGGAACTGGCGGTCCCTAACACGAAGGGCCACCCCGGGCAGCATCTCCCCAAACCGGGGATCCCCGGCATTCCGCAAACTCCGCAGGTAAAGCATCCATCCCTCCTGAAACCAGGGATACTCCCTGAGAAGCTCTTCCCAGAAGGGGATCTGGGCTTCCCCGGTCAAAGCGGGATTCTTGTAATATTTCAGAAATTCCTGCGTGTTCATTTACCAGTTAGCTATCGTGGCATTAAAAATATCATCGAGCAGTTTTTCCAGAATCTCAGGAACCATACTGCTTTCCACATCATTCAGGCTCATAGAACTCGAAAAATCCTCAAAGGCTGAAAAGGTACGGTCAAAGTCCTGGGTATGGTCCCTGTTGTTGGTGTATTTGAGCCTGACGGTGATGGTCAGCCGGTTTTGGGCAGCCATATCCTCCTTCTGGATGGCCATCGGCCGTACCGAATAGTCGGTGATCTGCCCCTCAAAGATCAGGTCGCCATTCTCGGCTTCCTCCTTCAGGGAGGTCTGCTTCTGTAGTTTCTCCTTGAGTTCTTCGGTGAAATCGTTGCTCAAGACCGGGTTGACCAGCCTGGCACGGTTGGGAAAATAGTAGACCGAAAAAGTCTTGACGTCGGCCGAAAGGTTGGCTCCTGTGAAGCTATAGGAAAACTTGCACGAGCTCACTCCCCCCACAACGGCCACCACCAGCAGGGCCAAAAATACCGGGAATCTTCTTCTATTCATGGTCAGGCTGAAATTTGGTATTCTTTGATTTTCCGGTATAGGGTACGTTCCGAGATTCCCAGCTCCTGGGCGGCGAATTTCCGCTTTCCGCCATGTTTCTCGAGCGCTTTTCTGATCAGTTCAATCTCCTTCTCCTCGAGCGACAGAGACTCTTCCACGAACTCCTCGGTATCCATGATATTCTCCTTTTCGAAGGTATCGACCTTGATAGGAGACGGGCTCTTCACTCCCGACACCACTTCCACATCATTGTGATAGAGCTTGCGGATAATAGGGGCATAGTCTTCGGCCACCTCCTCATGGCCCCGGTCATGAAGAATGCTGTTCACCAGCTTTTTCAGGTCGTTCATATCCTTTTTCATATCGAAGAGGACCTGGTAGAGGATCTCCCGTTCGCTCGAAAAACTCCTTTCCTGGGAAGTGGATACCAGAGCCGGAAGGTTGGTTTTGGTCTCTGATGGCAGGTATCTCATGATGACCTGTCCCGTGATGTCACGGTTATGTTCAATAACGGAGATCTGTTCGGTGATATTCTTCAGTTGGCGCACATTTCCCGGCCAGGAATAACTGGACAGCAGGATGCGGGCGTCCTCTTCCAGGCGAATCGGGGGCATTCTGTATTTTTCGGCGAAATCGGCGGCGAATTTCCGGAACAACAGGTGAATATCATCACTGCGGTGCCGCAGTGGATGCACGATAATGGGTACGGTATTCAGCCGGTAGTAAAGGTCTTCACGAAACCTCCCGTTTTCGATGGCGAGGGTGAGATTGAGGTTAGTCGCGGCAATCACCCTGACATTGGTTTTGAGGACCTTGGAAGATCCCACTTTAATGAATTCCCCGGTTTCGAGAACCCTCAGGAGCCTCACCTGGGTCGAGAGGGGAAGCTCCCCGATCTCATCCAGAAAAATCGTTCCGCCATCGGCCTCCTCGAAATACCCTTTTCTGTCGGCCAACGCCCCCGTGAAGGCTCCCTTTTCATGCCCGAAAAGTTCCGAATCGATGGTACCCTCGGGAATGGCACCGCAGTTCACGGCAATATATTTCCCGTGTTTACGTGCTGAATGATAATGAATAATCTGCGGGAATATCTCCTTACCGGTCCCGCTCTCTCCTGTAATCAGTACCGACAGGTCGGTGGGTGCCACCTGCACCGCCACCTCAATGGCCCTGTTCAGATCAGGCGAGTTGCCGATGATCCCGAACCGTTGCTTTATTGCCTGTACATCCATGGGTTCTGTTGAAAGTGTGCAAATTTACAATTTTTAAGCCGAAAAAAATCCCCTTATACGATATTTGGCTTTATTTGAAGGGTTGCACTATCTTTGCCTTCAGGTGTGGTCGGGGAGTTGCTGCAAGGGTTCACTTCCACAACGCCTGAGGGAACCGAAAAATTGTCACAATTAATAATTGACCCTATGAAGTGCATTGCTATCATACCTGCCCGTTACCAGTCGACGCGTTTCCCGGGGAAGCCACTGGCGATGATTCACGGGCAGCCGATGATTTGCCGGGTGGTGGAGCAGGTACAGGCCGCCCTGGAAGAGGTGTGGGTAGCCACCGACCACGGGGAGATTGCCGCCGCGGTCAGGGCTTCCGGGGGAAGAGTCATCATGACCTCTCCCGACCATGCCAGCGGTACTGACAGGTGCGCAGAAGCAGCCCGTATCATTGCGGAGACCACCTCTTTCGAGGTGGTCATCAACGTCCAGGGTGATGAGCCCTTTATCAGGCCTGAACAGATCAGGGAGCTGGCAGCATGCTTTGTCCCCGGGGTACAGATTGCCACCCTGGCACGCCCCATCACAGAACTGGCGGAACTGGAAAACCCCAACAAGCCCAAGGTGGTCCTGGACAGGAAGGGTGATGCCCTCTATTTTTCCAGGTCGGTGATTCCCTATTTCCGCGGAAGGGAAAAGGGCGAATGGCTCATCGCTCATACCTACTGGGCCCATGTGGGCATGTATGGCTACCGCCGGGAAGTGCTCCAGGAAATCACCCAACTCACTCCGGGACTCCTGGAATCCGCAGAATCACTGGAACAGTTGCGGTGGCTCGAAAACGGATACCGCATCAGGGTAGCTCCCACCCGTTTCACCAGCTATGGCATTGACACCCCTGCCGATTTGGAAGAAGCCCTGAAACTATTCTGAAAATTTCGGTTTTTATAAAAAAGGCATTATATTTGTATAGGTTTAGAAAGAAAAAAACCGGCAATCAGGGATGAAATAGCCATGATCAATACATCCCCAAAAGGAATGAATAAACCAATCATGGCTATTACATGTGGCCGTTAAAATAGACCATATATTCGCATGAAAAGATTTATTATTTCGGTAATGCTGCTGTTCGCGGTGGGTCTCCTGCAAGGGCAGGAAAGCGCACCGGGGGTATCTTCCGCCTTTTCTAGGGGTACGGAAGTGCAGGCTGCACAGCCCGAAGTGAAGGTCTTCCCCAATCCCGTCCATAACCGCCGTTTTACCGTGGAAACCGGAAATGCCCTGATCAGGGAGATCCGGATCACCAACATCGCCGGGTCACAAGTCTATCTCAAGAAATTTCCGGTGCCCGTACAGCGCTTCGAAATCACCACTGACAACATCCCCGACGGTGTTTACCTTCTCAGGGTCAGCAATTCGGGGAATACGGCAAAGACCGTGAAACTGCTGGTGAGCAATCCCAAATAACAGCGCCCCTTCCCGTCCGGGTCCCCATTCCGCGAATAATCAGTTTTTCATGAGTGGTCAGTACTTACATGATTAGTCAGTACTTACATGATTAGTCAATACTTACATGATTAGTCAGTACTTACACGATTAGTCAGTACTTACATGATTAGTCAATACTTACATGATTAGTCAATACTTACATGATTAGTCAGTACTTACACGATTAGTC